>JACNLA010000041.1 GCA_014381745.1 Actinomycetota bacterium
AGTGACATCATGACCAACGAGTTCATCGACACCTCCATCAGCTTCCCCGAATACGGCCCCAACTACATGGCCTTCGACGCCAACGGTGATGGTGTCATCACCATCGGTGTGGCCGCTGCCGGACCTGCTGATGACGGCGCCTACTACCAGGCTGTGGTGGATGCCGCAGTCAGGCTGTCCACCGAGAATGGCTTCGAGGATCCGATCGTGGTCGACAAGATCGAGGCTGCCAATGCTGCTACCGAGTTGTCGAACCTCGCTGAACAGGGCGTCGACATCATCATCGTGGGTGCAAGCGAGATTGCCGAACCGCTTCCGGACCTGACAGAGAAGTACTCCGACATCTTCTGGTACTGCAACTGTGGTGCCGGGTTCGAGTCGCTTCCGGGCCTGGCCCAGAGCCTTGATGACAGCTCCGAGATCAGCTACTCGGCCGGGTACGCATCGGGTCTGCTGCTTCAGGAGCGTGGATCGACGGTCGCCTACTTCATCGGCTGCTGTGACCTGAACTTCGAGATGGAGGCCCTCAGGGGCTTTGAGATGGGGTTGGCTGCGGTTGACCCGTCGTTCACCGTCACCTATGTGCCGACGGGCGCCTACCCGTACGACTTTGACAACGTGCCCAATGCCACCGAGGCGTTCAACACCGCTATGGGTGAGGGCGTTGGTGTGGTCTACCCGTATCTGGGTGGTGCACATGAGGCCATCGTCCAGTTGGCAAACGAGAACGGTGTGGCAGCGCTCAGCGCCGGACCGTCCGATGTCTGTACACGTGAGGGCGACCTGACGTGGGACATTGCCGTGAGGTTCGACGGCGGCGACTACGTGGCGGCCATCTTCCCGCAGATTTTCAGCGGGTCGGTGACCGAGGGTCAGACCAAGGTGTTCAAGGTTGGCGTTGATCCCGAACCGGGAGCGGTCATCTGCAACGCCACCGCAGACCAGCAGGCGGCAATGGATGCCGTATACGCCGACATCGCCAGCGGAGCCTTTGACGCCGAGTTTGGAGCCATTAAGGCCGAGGCATACGGCTACTGAGCGAGTTGACCAAGGCTGAAAACGGCCTGGAAAGTGGGGGTCCTGCTGCGTCAGGGCCCCCACCGGCCGTTTGCACACGCCTCCTGAGCAAGAGTTTCGGAGCCGTCGCCGCATGTGACGCGGTTGACATAGACATTCACAGGGGAGAGATCCACGGGATCCTCGGAGAGAACGGGGCGGGCAAGTCCACCCTGATGAAGATGTTGATCGGTCTGGTTGTTCCCGACTCGGGATCGATCCTGGTCGATGGAGAACCCGCCCGAATCACTGACCCTGTTGCCGCTGCCGCCCTCGGCATCGGCATGGTCCACCAGCACTTCAGCCTGGTCGAGGCTCTCACCGTCTGGGAGAACGTGGCCCTCGGTGACACCGGTCGTCTGAGTCGGCCCGGCGTCAGGACCGCTGTAGGAGAGTTGAGCGAACGGTACGGGCTCAGAATCGACCCGGATGCGCTGGTTGCCGACCTCCCGGTCGGGCTTCGCCAACGGGTTGAGATCCTGAAGTGCCTTAGGCGTGAGCCGGACATCCTCATCTTCGACGAGCCCACGTCGGTGCTAACCCCAGAGGAGTCAGATGACCTGTTCCGCTCCCTGCGTGGCGTAGTTGAACGGGAGGGCCGCTCAGTTGCGCTCGTCAGCCACAAGCTGACCGAGATGCTTGATGTCACCGATCGGGTCACGATCATGAGGAACGGTCTGGTAGTTGACCAGTTCGTCACCGCCGAGGCGAATGCCGGGTCGTTGGCGAGGGCGATGGTCGGTCGTGACGTAAGGCTGCGAGGTGCTGAGCAGATGACTCCTGTCGACACCGGTGTCCGGGCGGTCGTTGACGGGGGTGGTTCCCCACCGGTACTTGAGTTCCGGAAGGTCGAGGTAGGGGAGTCTGGAGCGTTGTTGGAACTCGACGACCTCAACTTCAACCTGATGGCAGGGGAGATCCTGGGCCTGGCGGGGGTGGAGGGAAATGGCCAACGGGTTATTGCCGACCTGCTCTCGGGACTGCGGAACAGGTATGGCGGGGAAATTTTGGTGAACGGGTCCGTTGTTGATGTCGGCCAACCGGGTAAGGCCCTGGCTGCCGGCATTGCCGTCATCCCCGAGGATCGGCACGATTCGGGAGTCGTTCTGGAAATGACTGTTGCCGAGAACCTCATGCTGTCAGACCCGGCCGGTATGTCATCTCACGGTGTAATAGACGGGTCCGGGCTGGCGGAGATGGCTGACGGTCTGATCGAGCGATTCTCCATAATGTGTACCGGGCCTGACGCACCGATGTGGACGCTGTCCGGCGGGAACCAGCAACGGGTGGTCCTGGCACGTGAGATGACCGCTGAGCCCGAGGTGCTGGTTGCTGCACAACCCACGAGGGGCCTTGATGTCGGAGCGATCGAGTACATGACCGACCAGTTGAGGCAGGCCGCTGAGTCGGGTGTCGGGATCCTGCTCATCTCAAGCGAGTTGGATGAGATTCTGGAACTTGCCGACAGGGTCCTTGTCATCTACCGAGGCCAGGTGACGGGGGAGATGACCCGTTCCGAGGCAACCCGGGAGAAGATTGGCCGCCTCATGGGTGGTGACATCCTGTGAGTGCCCGAACCGCACAGGGTCGCGTGGTCGAGGTTGTGGCTCTCTATGCCGGCTGTGGTCTTGCTGCCCTCGTCATCTCAGGACTCATCGTCGAGGCGGTCGGGGCTGACTGGTCCACCGTCGGAGGAGCGCTCCTTGACGGCAGCGTCCGTAAGCCTGGACGATGGGGTGGCACGATCGGTGTCACGGTGCCGCTGGCGATGGTGGCGATAGGGACGATAATCAGCACCAAAGTTGGCCTCGTGAACATCGGCCAGGAGGGGCAGCTGCTCGTAGGGGCCGCATTTGCCACATTCGCCAGCACTCGAATTCCAGGACCAGGTCCCATCGTGCTTGTCGCCATCCTGCTTGCCGGCATCGTGGGCGGCGCCATCTGGTCCGGCCTGGCGGGCGGCCTGCGCTACTGGCGCAAGGTCCCCGAGGTGCTGACCACGCTGCTGTTGGTGTCGGTGGCATCCAACCTCGTCGGCTACGGCCTCAAGAAGCCGTGGCTGTTGCTCGACTCAGAGGCCAAGCGTGGCAACCGGAACCTGGTCAGCGAGCAACTGCCGGCCGATACACGCATGCCCAGGATCACCCTGTTCGGGAACGACTTCGCCATCAGCGCCTTCCTTGCGATCGCCGTCGTCCTTCTGATCGGGTGGATGCTGAACCGAACCCTGTGGGGTTACCGCTTGACGGTCGTGGGGCACAATCGACGGGTCGCCCGGAGGTTCGGGATTAGCGAATCGGTGCAGGGAATGGTTGCCATGCTGGCCTCAGGCGGGTTCGCCGGCCTTGCCGGGGCTCTCATGCTGACGGGTGGCGACTTCGCCAACTACCGGATGGTCTCAGGGTTCTCGGTGAGCATCGGCTGGGTGGGTCTCCTTGTGGCGCTCGTAGCCAACAACCGGGCGCTGGCCGTGATCCCAATGGCCTTCGTGTTCGCCAGCCTGAGAACCGGGTCGGGCTTTTTGGCGTCCACGGGCATCGAGCGTAGGGTGACCGACGTAGTTCAGGGCCTCATCGTCTTGGCCCTTCTTCTCCCCCCGGCGATCATGTTCATCCGTGAGAGGCGCCGGGCCCTTGCGGCAGCTGGGAGCAGGGTCTGATGGGTGGTTTCCTGTCCGCCGTGTGGGATGTCGGAACGACAGATACCGCATACACCGCTGCGGCCAGGTTCGCGGTTGTGCTGGCGTTCGCCGCAACCGGTGAGTGGGTGGCTGAACGGGCAGGAACCTTGAACATTTCGGTGGAGGCGATGATCCTGGCCGGGGCATTCGCCGCTGCCATGGGATATCACACCACCGGATCGGTGGCGGTGGGCCTCCTCGCTGGAACCGTCGCAGGAGCGGCCGTGGCGTCCGTACAGGCCGAAATGAGCCACAGGCTCACGGCTGACCAGTTCGTTGTGGGGCTGACCCTCAACATCTTGATACTCGGAGTTGTCGGCTTCCTGGGATCGGAGTGGGAGCCGTCCACTCGGACGGCATCCGTGGTCGAGGTTCCTCTTCTGGTTGACATTCCACTTGTAGGTCCGGCCCTGTTCGGACAGCCGTGGCCCTTCTATCTGATCTATCTGGTGGTGCCGGTATTTGCCTGGTTGGTGCATCGGACCCGCTGGGGTCTCGAGGTCCGTTCGGTGGGAGAGAATCCGCAGGCAGCCGATGTGAGCGGAATAGATGTGAACCTTCGTCGTCGTCAGGCGATCTACCTGGGTGGCCTTAGCGCTGGCCTCGGAGGCGGATATCTGCTGTTGGGGCAGGTAGGCAGGTTCGATCCGGGCATCGTCGCCGGTCGTGGTTTCATAGCCCTCGTGGCCGTCATCTTTGGTGGATGGACCCTACGGGGGGCGATCTTCGGGTGCCTTCTGTTTGGTTCCGTCCTTTCATTTCGGCTTACCCTGCCGGGCCTCGGCTACGAGTTGAACAACGAGATGTTGTCGTCCCTTCCGGCGCTTGTGACGATTGTGGCGATGGCCCTGTTCGCCCACGCAGTGCGCCAGCCCGAGGCTCTGGCCCGACCGTTCATCCGGGGGCTCAAGTGAGGTTCAACACACCTGTTCCCGGAACGGGGTGACGATGAAGGCCATGTACTTCGAAGAGCCTGGTGGAACAGAGGTGTTCCGCTACGACGACGTGCCTGATCCGATTCCCGGTGCGGGCGACATCGTGATCGATGTGGAAGCAACGGCGCTGAACCGACTTGACGTGTTGCAGAGGAACGGCTGGTTCCAGATGCCGGGATTCACCTATCCCCACATAGCTGGGATGGACATCGCCGGCACCGTGACAGAGGTTGGCGATGAGGTGACGGGGCTATCGCTGGGGGACAGGGTCGTCGTGGATCCCTCACTGGCGGGTGTGGCCGACAACTCGAGACTGGCCGGCATGGGTGACCTGCACGGGGATCTTGGTGTCATAGGCGCGACCGTCGACGGTGGGTATGCGGAGCGGTGTCTGGTTCCGGCCTCGCACGCTTATCCCGTTCCAGACGTAATGCCGATTGAACATGCGGCAACGTTTCCGACCTGCTATCTCACGGCGTCCCATGCGCTGTTCCGTGTGGGAGCCCTAAAGGCAGGTGAGAGCGTGATGATTCATGCCGCCGGCTCAGGTATCGGTGTTGCCGCGATCCAGTTGGCGAGTCACGCCGGCGCAACCGTCCTGGCCACCGCTGGAACCGACGACAAGTGCGAGCGTGCCCTCGAACTTGGTGCATCACACGTCTTGAACAACAGGACCGGTGATGTGGCCGGATGGGCTCGCGGAGCGACCGGCGGCGCCGGGGTGGACATGGTTATGGACTGTGTTGGGACAGCGCTATTTGGAGCGTCTCTGTTCTCGATTGGGATAGGCGGAAGGCTCGTCAACTGCGGCAATGCCTCAGGTGATGAGGCGACGATTCCCTCGCTCGGCTACGTGTTCCACTCGGGGATCTCCATCCACGGATCCGATCCCTACCGCCCAGAGGAGTTCGGCCCGGCTTGGGAGGATTTCTGTTCAGGCGAGTACCAGGTTGCGATCGACTCGGTACATCACCTCTCCGATGCCGGGGTTGCACAGGAAAAAATGCTCTCAGGTGACTTCTTCGGCAAGATCCTGCTGACCCCATAGGTGGTCATGGCCGACGCTCCCTACCCCGAAATAAAAAAGACCCACTCGATGGCCCGCAAGGGCCGCCCTTGGGTCGACTACAAGCCACCGCCTGCCTCGCCCGTGTGGAGCGTCATAGAGGGCTTCGCCTCCTATCACCTGTTGCTTGCAGCTCTGGACCTCGACGTGTTCGACACCCTGGAGCGGATCGGCTCAACCATGATCGAGCCGGTTGCGACCGAGTTGGGCGTTTCCACCGCCCACCTGCAGGCGCTTCTCGATTCCCTGGTCGCCCTCGGCCTTCTGGAGCAGTACCGCGATGTGTACGGGTTGAACGACGTTGCCAGGCGGTACCTGACGAGTGACGGTGAGGCATCGATGGTGGGCCTGATCCCGGTAGCACCAGGACCTCACACAAACTGGATCGGCCTGGCTGACACGATTCGAAACGGGCGGCCTGAGACGCCGATCGATGATGATCCGGCTGCCTTCTATGTCCCCCTGGTCGAGGGAACCTTCACCACCATCTTCCGAGCGGCCTCGCGTGCCGACATGTTCATCAGGTACTCGAGCCTCGTGGCACCGCGGGTACTGGACCTCGGTGCGGGAGGGGCGCCGTGGAGCATCGCCGTGTTGACGGCGTGCCCGGATGCAACCGCTGTGGTTAACGACCTTTCGGGAGTACTGGGAGTGGCTCAGCGGATGACGGCCGAGCATGGGGTCTCAGACCGGTGCGAGTTCCTGGCGGGCGACTTCCATGAGGTTGAGTTGGAGGAGGGGTCGTTCGACCTGGTGGTTCTGGGGCACGTCTGTCGGACCGAGGGAGAGGACGGTGCCCGACACCTTGTCGAGCGGGCCTTTGCTGCCCTCCGTCCCGGCGGCCGGGTGGTGGTATCGGATTACTTCGTGGACCCCGAAAGGAAGTTCAACCCTCACGCGGTGCTGATGGGGATGACCATGATGGCGAGCACGGTGAAGGGCTTTCCGCTGACCGGCGAACAGGTGGTCGGCTGGCTGGTTGGGACCGGCTTTGAAGCCATACGCCTTATCGAGCCGATTGGTTTCCAGTTCGCCTATGTAGCCACCAGGCCACGCTGATACAGGAAGAACAACGGAGGACACAAATGGCCGAGAGAGTTGACACCCTCATATTGGGAAGCCACGTGGTCACAATGAACTCGACGCGGGACGTCATCCGGGACGGTGCGGTGGCTATCCGGGGGAACAGGATCGTCGACGTTGGCAGGGCTGTCGACATCGAGGAAAGGTTCGAGGCAGCTGAGGCGGTTGGTGGCGCCCGGTTCGTCGTCACCCCGGGGATGGTCAACGCCCACATCCATGTGACTGGCGAGCCACTGACCCGCGGCTACGTGCCCGACGACACCCCCTTTGTTGAGAACGTGTTCGAGTGGCTGTGTCCTCTCTACTCGGTTCACACTGCAGCCGAGGAGAGGCTGTCGGCGCAGTTGGCCGCGGTCGAGATGCTCAGATCCGGCACGACCACGTTCCTTGAGGCCGGCACGATCCGGTATCTCGACGAGGTCTTCGACGGGCTTGAAGAGGTCGGGATCCGAGGGCGTCTGGGCCGTTGGGTTTGGGACCTCCCACCTGAGCCGGATGTCTACAAACAGGACACTGATGAGGCCATCGGGTTTCTCCAGCACCAGTTGGAAAATCACCGGTCCCACGCTCACGGCCGCCTGGGAGCGTGGTCGATACTTGTGGGCCACACGACCTGCTCAGATCCGCTGTGGCGTGCCGCCCGGGAACTGGCGACAGAACACGGCACAGGTATGAGCTTTCACATGTCACCGGCCCAGTTGGACCCCGACGGCTTCGTGGCCGAATTCGGCCAGCGACCGATGGTTCACCTGGAGGAACTAGGGGTCCTGGGCGACGACGTAGTCATCACCCACTGTGTGCAGGTGGATGACCGGGAGTTAGAGGCCATGGCCCGAACCGGTGTACACGTGGCCCACTGTCCGACGACGGCGCTGAAGGTGAGTTACGGAATAACAAAGGTCGGCAAGTTCCCCGAGATGGTCATGGCTGGCATAAACGTGGCTGTTGGCACCGACGGGAACAACGCCTCCAACTACTCGGATCTGATGCGGGCGACGTACCTGGTTGCCGGGCTATTCAAGGATGCACGACAGGACCCTCAGATGTTCCCGGCCGAGACCGCCTACGAGATGGCAACCCTGGGTGGAGCCAAGGCGATGCAGATGGTCGATGAGATCGGCTCGCTCGAGGCAGGCAAGTTGGCTGACGTGGTGCTGCACGACACGGACCGGCCTGAGTGGCGGCCGCTCCACAACGTGATGAACCAGTTGGTCTGGTCGGCCGACGGCCGAGGAGTCCACACGGTCTTCGTGGACGGGAGAAGGGTCGTCGACGACGGCAGAATCACCGCCTTTGACGAGGAGCGATTTTACGCGCAGTGTCAGGATGCCGGCGAGGCGGTGGTAGCCCGGTCTGGTCTGCCCGATAGGGCCAAGTTCCCTGTTATCTGACGGGCCAGCGGGGAGCTGGCGACAGGCCTGCCTGATCAAGGAGTCGGTGCTGCGATGCCGTCGCCTCTTCAGCCAGGTCAGCGTGGTCGAGTCGGGTGCTGCGGCCGCCAGAAATCACGTGAACTCCGTTCACGACCACGTCTCTGACGGCACGGCCGTCGCCGCTCCATAGCAGCTGCATTGCCGGATCGACCGAGTTCGGGATGGAGCCGATCCCGGTCAGGTCGTGGACCACCAGGTCGGCGGCTTTGCCTGCCTCGAGCGAACCGATCCGATCGGCCATGCCGATCGCCTCAGCACCGCCGATCGTCAACAGGTCGAGAGCTGCATGCGCGCCAAAGGACGCGGGATCGTCCGATGTGTCCCGTGCCAGCCCGGCGGCGAGAGCTGCCACCCGGATCGGGTCGATGGCGTCTCCAGCATTTTCGGTGTCACAGCCGAGGGCCAGCCTGCCACCCCGTGCCAGGAACTCAATGTGCCGCCCCGAGCCGCTGACCCCCTGCCCGAGCCGTAGGTAGGCCCACGGGCAGTAGGAGACAGCAGTGCCGGTTTCGATCAGCACGGCCAGCTCGTCGTCGTCGATGTGTACTGCATGGGCTATCAGGGTCTCTGGGCCGAGCACACCAAGCTCGGCGAGGTGCATGATCGGCCGTCTGCCGGACCGTTCGGCGAATGCCACGCCGTCATCCGTTGACGGTGACATGTGGAAGGTCAGGCCCGTGCCCGCATCTCGTGCGAGTTGGGCCGCCTCGGCAAACAGACTGTCTGACGCAAGGTCGTGTCCGACGAGCGTCACCCAGCCCGCCACCAAGCCACCCGCTGGGTAGGTCTCTACAACGGTCCGCTGAGCATCCATTACCTCGGCGGTTGGGGCGGAGAAAGGGCCGTCACCCTGGTCCCATCCCCAGGTTCCGATGGAGCCCCTGACCCCCACCCGTTCGAACGCAGCGGCGACCCTTTCGGGGTGGGCGACGGTTCCGGCCTCGACCGTGGTGGTGATGCCGTTCCCGGCCGCTTCAAGCAGCGATAGCGTCGCCGACAGTTCGTCGTCGTCCCCGGTATGTGCCGCATGGACGGGCACCACCCAGTCGTAGATGGCTTCCTGGGCTGGGATGTGATCTGGGATGCAGGAGCGGATCAGGCGGTCGCCGGTCAGGTGCTGGTGTGCGTTGACAAAACCTGGGGTGACAATGCAGTTGTCTCCTCCCAGAAGGGGGACGCCCGGGTGCTCTGCAATCAGGTCAGCCTTCTTGCCGACACGCTGGATGAGGCCGTCTGCCACGGCCACCGCGCCATCGTTCCAGATGGTCCGGTCAGGGTCCATCGTGAGCAGCGTTCCAGCAACGATCAGGTCTGTCATCGGGCCTCCGGTGGGTTGGGACACTAGTGAAGCTGGGCTGTATTCTGCGCCCATGACAAAGTCAGACCTGATCTCCTCAGTTGCCCTCCGCTCCTATTGGCATGTGGTTGCCGGTGCCGACGATGTGGCTCCCGGCCCTCACCCGGTGCGCCTCCTGGGAGACGACTACGTGCTCTGGCGGGACCAGGACGGTTCTCTGGTGGCGGCCCCGGACAGGTGCCCACACAGGGAGGCCCCGCTTTCGAAGGGGACGGTTACGGACGGCTGCCTTTCATGTCCCTACCACGGATGGGTCTTCGGCGCGGAGGGGCGCTGTCGCGAGGTTCCGTCGGCCGACGATGGTGTTCCGGTTCCGCCGAAGGCGCATCTATCGACGGTCAGGGTTGAGGAGGCCTATGGGCTGGTGTGGGTCTGTCCAGGTGAGCCTGGGGCCCCGATTCCCGAGATGGCGGTTGACGGTGATCCATCCTTCAGGCGGATCAACACGGAGGTCAAGATCTGGCACGTCGCCTCCACCAGGATGGTCGACAACTTCCTCGACATCTCCCACTTTCCATTCGTGCACACTGGCACGTTCGGAGGTGCCCAGCCGCCTCTCGTCCCGCCGATCGAGTTGGAGGATCTCGATGGTGGCTATCACGGCTACAGGTACGAGGTAGTGGCGAAGAACCCGGAAGAAGCCCAGATCACGTCAGGGTCGTCGGAGGCCGTCGTGGGCAGGGTTATGAGCACCGGCTTCTGCCTTCCCTTGACGGTCAGGAGCACGGTCGCCTACGACACCGGTCTCCAACACATCCTGCTTCTGGTCTCCACACCGATCGACGAGGTCACGTCATACTTCACGTTCGTGGTTTGGCGGAATGACGACTTCGATGTGCCCGGCGACGAGGTGATCGAGTTTGATAAGGCGATTGGCGAGGAGGACCGGGTCATGCTCGAGCGGTTGTCTGGTGAGTTGCCGATGACTCAGACCGGGCTGGTGAGCGTCCAGGCTGACAAGGCGTCTGTTGAATGGCGGCGTCGATTTGCTGCGATGCTTGAGGTCTGATCTGTGGGTACCGCAGCGGTAGGTGATGCAGTGGAGGGAATCAGTGCGGGTCGCGACAGAGTCGAGGACAGTCTGTGGTCGGAAGCAACGCTCCTGTCGGAGGACGGGACGGCTCCGGTTCCAACCCGGTTCGGTACCTTCGAGGGCCGTGTGTTTACGAGCCTGGTCGACGGGCTGGAGCACCTTGCGCTGGTGCTTGGCGATGTCGCCGGCGAAGCGGTCCTGACGCGGGTTCATTCTGAGTGCCTGACCGGAGATGTCTTCGGTTCCCGCCGCTGCGACTGCGGCGCACAGTTGGAAATGGCATTGGAGCGAATCTCCGAGGCGGGTCGTGGCGTGGTGGTTTACCTACGTGGCCACGAGGGGAGGGGAATCGGGCTCGCCCAGAAACTTCATGCCTACCGACTGCAAGACGAGGGCCTCGACACCATCGAAGCCAACCTCAAGTTGGGCCACGCTGCGGACGAACGCCACTATGGCGTTGCTGCAGAGGTCCTTTCCAGGCTCAGAGTCGCTTCGGTCGAGCTGTTGACCAACAATCCGGCAAAGGTGTCGGGCCTCGCTGAGTTGGGCGTGAGGGTCGTTGGTCGCCTACCGCTGTGGAGTGAGCCGACCGTTGAGAACGAGCGCTATCTTTCGACAAAGCGGTCCCGTCTGGGGCATCTGGCTGACGATCTCTGAGGTGTCAGGCCTGACCGGTCTGGCGGAGGAACGTGAGGCTGTCGAAGTAGTCGACCCGTCTGGAGATCAGGCCACCTTCTACGGTGAACCTGAACATTCCCGGAATCTTGATCGTCTCGCCCTCGCGGGTGGCGTGCAGGTTGTATGCGGCAGCCACCCTGTCGCCGTCGGCGAAGGTCTCCGTGAGCTCGTACCTCAGGTCCTCGAACATCGACAGGAAGGCGGGTAGGCGTTCCAGATAGGCCGACCGGCCACTACAGGACGAGCCCAGAGCGCTGGTGTGGACGTTTTCAAAGTCTTCGCCGACGTGTGCCGCGATTGTCTCGGGGTCGCCAGTCTCGAACGCGGCCAGATAGGAGGCGACAACGGAGGTGGGGTCGGTGGCTATCCCCAGACCTCCTGGGCGGTGGCGTATATACCCTGATCGTAGGAGAACTCGATGGTGTTCCCGTCTGGGTCACGTGCAAAGCAGATGTAGCCGATCGGCGGTGGCATCTGGGTCGGAGGCATGGCGAGGCTTCCGTCGGCCTCGGCGGTCGCAGCAGCAGCGTCGATGTCTTCGCGGCTGCACAGTTCGATACCTATGTGTGCGAATGGGCCGAGGACCGTGTGGGGAGCGTCCCCGAAGGGGTCCTTGCCCTCAAAGAACTGGGAGACAACCAGGAGGAACGGGTTCTCGACGCTGTCGCTGTGTCCAAGCCACGCTCCGTAGCCGAACTCGTCCTCGCGGCGGGCCAGCAGGGAGAGGGGGGTGTGTTCCGTGTACCACGCAATCGTGGCGTCGATGTTGCTGACCCGGAGTGCAATGTGTGTCCAGCGGGCCGATGGCGGGTGAACGGAGTAGGTGTCTTCGGTCATGTCGTTACCTTCTGCGTCTCCGCTACTCGATGGTCCAACCGTCGGGCAGGTTGATCTCGCCGACGGCCTGGTGGGTCTCTTCATCTTGCTCCGCGTCGGGTAGGTGCTGCCACAGCAGCATCTGGTTGCCCCAAGGGTCAAGGAACGAGGCATTTGCCCCGCCGAACTCCGTCCAGAAGTGGTTTCTCCAGAGTTCGGTACCACCCAGCCGTGCGGCAGCTTCGAGGATGCGGTCAAAGGAGTCGTCTTCGCTGACGAGTATCCAGGCTCTGATGGAACGCCCACCGGGGCTGAGGTGTCGGGGTTCGGTTGCCTCGGGGTCGGGGTTGGGTCTGGCGTTGGTGGCGTTGTACAGGCCCATGTGGAGGTTGCCGGTCGGGCCCTGGGAGCCGTCGTCGACCTTGAAGTTCTGTCCAGGTACGATCCTGTGGAACAGGTCCGGGATGCGTTCCTCGACCTCCCAGCCGAACACCTCGCTGTAGAAGGCGTTGGCCGCAGCCGGATCGGTGGATGGAATGTCGATGAAGACGAGCGTGTTCGGGTAGGACACGGTTGCTCCCTTGTCGAGGCCTGTCGGTGCGGCGACCCTAACAGTTGGTCTGATGGTCTGACCACTCGAGTGTTTGTTGGGTGGGCATGACACCACCCGCTGGTAGTCTTTGCGCCCGTGGACGGCCCAACCGGGTCGTTCGGGGTCGGATCCGAAACCTCCGGCCCTCCGTATGGCTTCCGGCGACGCACTGCGCGCCATGAGGCCGGGTCCGATACCCGAGGTACCGATGCCGACCAACCTGCCCCCCAAGGCCGACACGATCACAGAGCACAAGCTGCACGAGACCGACACCGGTTCTCCTGAAGTGCAGATAGCCCTGCTGAGTGACCGCATCAACCACCTCACCGGCCATCTGAAGGTCCACAAGAAGGACCATCACAGCCGGCGAGGCCTGTTGATGCTGGTGGGTCGCCGCCGACGGCTGCTCGACTACGTCATGGCAAATGACGTTGAGCGCTATCGGGCGATCATCGCCAAGTTGGGGTTGCGCCGGTAGGCGGGTACCTGGAACCGGACGGCCAACCGGCTGTCCATCCCTTGTCGGGGGCCGGACCAACGGAACCGACAACCAAAACGACGACCCCGGGTGCCGGAGGTCATCAGTGCCAGTTGCATGCCGCTCGACAGGCTCCTCCCACGGAGGTGACCGGGTCGGGATGTATCCAACTGGAGGCTGGCGGCCAAGGCCCACCCGGTTTGCCGCAAGGAGCGGACGTCGTCCCGGCCGGAGGAATTCCTGTCGGGAACAAGAGAGGAAACAATGACTGAAGTAAAGACCGTGTCCCGCACTTTTAGCGGGACCGAAAAGACAATGTCGTTCGAGGTGGGCCGTCTGGCCGGCCTCGCCGACGGTGCCGTTCTGGCACAGATAGGCAGGTCCACCGTTCTGGTGACCGCCACAGGAGCGAGGTCGCCCCGTCCGGGTGCCAACTTCTTCCCACTGACCGTTGACATCGAGGAGCGGATGTACGCCGCCGGCAAGATCCCCGGCTCGTTCTTCCGTCGTGAGGGTCGTGCACCCGAATCGGCAATCCTCACCTGTCGGCTCATCGACCGCCCCTTGCGGCCGATGTTCCCAGAGGGCTTCCGCAACGAGGTCCATGTGGTCGGAACCGTCATGGGTGCCGACATGGAGAACCCACACGATGTCCTGGCATTGAACGGCGCCTCGGCGGCGTTGATGCTGTCCGGCATCCCGTTCGACGGCCCCATTGGTGCCGTGCGCATCGCATGGTCGGCAGCGGGCGAGTGGATTCCACACCCCACCTACGAAGAGGGTTCGGAGTCGGCGTTCGAGATGGTCGTGGCAGGTCGCCTGCTCGAGGACGGCGATGTCGCCGTAATGATGGTCGAGGCTGGCGGTACCGCCTCGACCTACGACGCCTACGAGGCTGGTGCCCCCAAGGTTGACGAGGCGGTGCTGGCCGACGGCCTGGACTTCTCCAAGCAGTACATCCGCGAGGTCATCGAGATGCAGCTCGAGCTGATCGAGGCTGTGGGTGCACCGGAGATCATGCCCTACGAGGTCACCGTCGACTACAGCGACGAGATCAGGGCGGCGGTCGAGGCTGCAGGCCGGGATCGAATCGCCGAGACCCAGACCATCGCCGTGAAGGCCGACCGTGGCGTTGCCGAGGCGGCTGTCAAGGCCGCCCTCATCGAGGAACTGCTTCCGCAGTTCGCCGAGGTTGACGGAGCCGACAGCCAGATCAGCGCTGCCATCCGGTCCGTCACCAAGGACGTGGTCCGGGCACGAATCGTGTCCGACGGTGTTCGCATTGACGGGCGTGGAACGTCTGACCTGCGACCGCTGTCATCTGACGTGGCGGTCATCCCCACCGCACACGGTTCCGGCTTGTTCCAGCGGGGCGAGACCCAGGTGCTCAACTTCACCACGCTCGGTACCGGGCGCATGGACCAGATGATTGACGGAATCGACCCCGTTGACCGCAAGCGCTACATGCACCACTACAACTTCCCCCCCTATTCCACCGGGGAGACCGGCTTCATGCGGGGCCCGAAGCGGCGTGAGATCGGCCATGGTGCGCTCGCTGAGCGTGCCCTCGTGCCGGTCCTGCCTGCCTTCGACGAGTTTCCGTACACGCTGCGTCTCGTCTCCGAGGTTCTGTCGTCCAACGGCTCAACCTCGATGGCGTCGGTGTGTTCCTCGAGCCTCTCGATGATGGATGCCGGTGTGCCTCTCAAGGCTCCGGTTGCCGGAATCGCCATGGGTCTCGTCTACCTGGATGGTGAGTACGTGACCCTCACCGACATTCTGGGAGCCGAGGACGCCTTTGGCGATATGGACTTCAAGGTTGCCGGTACCGCCGACTTCGTGACGGCCCTCCAGTTGGACACCAAGATCGACGGCATTCCTGCCGATGTTCTGGCAGGTGCCCTCAACCAGGCCAAGGATGCCCGCCAGGCAATCCTGGCCTCCATGGCTGAGGCGATCGCCGAGCCACGCGACGACGTGGGCGAGAACGCTCCGAAGATCGTCAGCTTCGAGATTCCGATCGAGAAGATCGGTGAGGTCATTGGGCCGAAGGGCAAGATGATCAACACCATCCAGGCTGAGACCGGTGCCGACATCAGCGTCGACGATGACGGCATGGTCGGAATCGTGTCCGTCGCCTCGCCTGACCGTGCTGCCGTGGCCGAAGCCGAGCGTCAGATCCAGTTGATCGTGGACCCGCCGACCGCCGAGGTTGGAGCGGTCTACGAGGGTCGTGTTGTGAACATCACCAAGTTCGGTGCATTCGTCAACATCCTTCCCGGCCGTGACGGTCTGGTCCACATCTCCAAGTTGGGTGGCGGCAAGCGCATCAACAAGGTCGAGGATGTCCTGGAACTGGGACAGCCGCTGACGGTCGTTGTCGAAGACGTCGACCCCAACGGCAAGATCTCGTTGATGCCCGCAGGCGACGAGCCGGCTGAGAAGCCCGAGGCCGAAGACGAGCCCGCCGAGGACATCGTCGAGACCGATGTCGACTCGTCAGACAGCGACCCGGTTGACGACGACGTCGACTCTGGATCCGACGACGACATCGACTCCGGATCCGACGACGACATCGATGACGATGATGACGACGACGACGATTACAACAGCGTCGACGATGAGCCGGCCTCTGCCGGACGCGTTGAGGTCGGCTTCGAGGCGGCGTTCAGCGCCGAACTGGAGACCGTCCACGGCGACCTGGGCGTCGCCGCACCCACCAACCGTGGTGGTGGCGGTCGTCGCAGGCGGGGTCGCTGAGCACATACCCCGTAACGGGCCCTCCGAGGGGTCTCAGGTCGGCCACCCTCCCGGTGGTCGAGCTGACCGTGCCCTCTGACGGGCCTGCCGATGGACCGAGTGTGGTGTCTGAGCGCATGCCGGACGCCCACTCGGTCTCGGTCGGTGTCTGGGTTGGGGTGGGCGGACGTGACGAGCACGACGGGATCGCCGGCGCATCCCACTTCCTCGAACACCTCCTGTTCAAGGGAACCGACGAGAGGTCGTCGCGTTCCATAGCTGAGCTGGTGGACGCCACCGGTGGCGAGATGAATGCCTTCACCACCAAGGAATACACCGCCTTCTACGCTCGTGTTCCGGCAGGTGGACAGGAGATGGCCACATCCCTGCTGGCAGATGTTTTGACCATGCCTGCATTGCGTGGCGAAGATGTCGACAGTGAGAGGCGGGTGATTCTCGAGGAGCTGAACCTCGCCGCCGATGATCCCGATGACGTGGTCGGGAGTCTCCTC
Organism: Actinomycetota bacterium; assembly: GCA_014381745.1. Lineage (GTDB taxonomy): Bacteria > Actinomycetota > Acidimicrobiia > Acidimicrobiales > MedAcidi-G1 > UBA3125. The sequence goes on from JACNLA010000041.1 coordinate 16,459, forward strand.
TACGAGGCGGTGTTTCCCGACCACCCGCTTGGGCGCGAGGTCCTTGGTACAGCCGACTCGGTGACCGCGATGGGTCGCGACGACATTGTCGACTTTCACGATCGCTGGTACCGGTCGCCGAACCTGGTGGTGGCGGCTGCCGGAGACGTTGACCACTCCATGCTTGTTGATCAGGTTGCCGAGGCTTTCGCGGACCGCTGTGGCGCTCAACACCCGACTCGAGACGATCTTCTTCCCGAGGTGGCTGAGGGCCGATCGGTTTCTCGACCGACCGAGGCCGTGCACATGGCATGGGGATGGCGTGGATTGCCCCGCACCGACCCCAGGCGCCATGCCCTGGCCCTCGGTGTTCACATTCTTGGAGGCGGCTTGTCCAGCCGCCTGTTCCAGACCGTCCGCGAGGATCGTGGCCTCGCCTACAGCGTCTTTGCTGGAATGGGTGGCTACCAGGACACGGGCCTCGTGTCGGTCAACGCCGGGACGTCCCCAGAGAAGTCCCAGGAACTGTCCACCGTCATCGCCGCCGAAGTTGCCGAGGTGGCGGCTCAGGGAATAACGCCGGAAGAACTAGAGATAGCCAGAGACGGCTTCGAGGGGTCCATCCTGTTGGGCCTTGAGGGGACCGGTAGCCGAATGGCCAGGCTGGGTTCCAGTCAGAGCCTGCTTGGCCGGGTCCTGCCGTTGGACGACTACGTGTCGCTCTTGAGGGGAATTACCCTCGACGAGGTGAATTCTGTTCTGGCCGAGGTTCTCACCTCGACGGCTGTCGAGGCACGGGTGGGACCGGGATCCTGACACCCGGGTTGCGAATCGAGCCCTCTGGCGGGGTAGGCGGCCGCTAACCTCGCCGATATGAGCAACGCTCCAACCCTTCGAGTGGGTGTGATTGGTGCCGGTGGCCGAATGGGTGCTGCTGTCTGTGAGGCGGTAGCCGAAGCCGACGACATGGTCCTGGTCGCTGCCGTGGATCCGGTTGCACCCGGCGAGGTTCTGAACGGGGTGACGGTCGAGGGCGAGATCGCGACCCTGGTCGATGCAGGTGTAGAGGTGGCTGTCGACTTCACGGTCGCCGAGGCCAGCTGCCGAAATCTCCCGGTTCTGGCCGAGGCCGGCATCCACGCTGTAGTCGGCACCTCGGGCCTGAGCGACGACGACCTCGCTGTGCTCCGGTCAGCTTTCGTCGACAGCAACTGTCTCGTGGTGCCCAACTTCGCCATAGGTGCCGTGTTGATGCAGCGTTTCGCCGAGGTAGCCGCGCCGTGGTTCGACACCGCAGAGGTCATCGAGTTCCACCACGACCAGAAGGTTGATGCACCGTCGGGAACGGCTCTCTCGACGGTGGAACGGATGGCGGCTGCTTCAGCTGATTGGGCCGAAGACCCGACACGGCGCGAGGTTCTGACCGGTTCCCGCGGCGGCGTCGGCCCTGCCGACATCCGTGTCCATTCCGTGCGTATGCGGGGCATGGTCGCCCATCAGGAGGTACTGCTCGGTACAACCGGACAGACCCTTCTGATCCGACACGACACGACGGATCGAAGCTCGTTCATGCCGGGTGTCCTGCTGGCTGTTCGCCAGGTGTCGACGCTGTCCGGTCTGAACGTGGGCCTGGACGGCCTGCTCGGGCTCTGAGGCCCTTTCGCCGGGTGCCCGTCAACCGACTCCTGCGGCCGGCGTGGCTGCTGACCCACGTGCTGGTGGTCGCAGCGTTCTTCGTGATGGTCAACCTGGGGTTTTGGCAACTCGGCCGTCTCGATGACCGTCAGGTCGCCAATGCCCTTGTGGAGGAGCGCATGGCGGAGCCTGCCGGGCCTCTTATGGAGATGGTCGACATGGCAGATCCGGAGGCATCGGTCCACATGGGAGTTCAGGTCACGGGTACGTTCGACCCCGATCGGGAGGTCTACGTCGCGAACCGCACCCGCGATGGTCGGCCCGGGGTAAACGTGGTGACCCTGTTTCAAAGCGGGGCAGGTCCCGTTGCCGTTGACCGTGGCTTCCTTCCGCGACAGGCGTATCTGGGCGGTGAGGAGCGGTACTGGGCGGTTCCCGATGGCGAGGCGGTCGTAACGGGGCGTGTCCGCACGACCAGGACCAGCCGGAGTGGGAACGGAGACGAGGTGGACGTGATCGACCTGGTCGGGCTTTCGGAGCGCTGGGCTGTGCCCCTCTTGCCTGTGTACATCGAGGCGACCTCTGGTGCGTCGGCTGTCGACTATCCCCTCGGCCCCCCATCTCCCGACCTCACAGACGGCTCCCATCTCGGCTACGCGGTCCAGTGGTTCGTCTTCGCCCTCATTGCCCTGGTCGGCTACCCACTGGTGGTTGTCCGCATCGCCCGCGACGAACGCCTCGGGGTTGAAGGCACGTGAGGGGCAGTTGCTAGCGTGAGCGGTATGCCCCACGAGAGCCATCCAGAGGTACGTGTCCTGCATTCGCTACGAGTTCGCGGGTTCGTCGACACGCATCTCGTGGCCGATGCCGCAGCCATGGAGATCGCCGAGGTCGAGGGCTGGCTGGGCCGTCTGGAGTCGGCCGGCAACGTCCGCTACAGGGATGGCCGAATGTCGGGTTGGATGCTCACAACCGAGGGCCGTGGCCATGGCGAGTCGCTTCTGGCCGCCGAACTCGAAGCCTCCGGATGTCGCGACGGCGTCCATTCCGCCTATCAGGACTTCCTGGCCGTCAACCACGGATTCCTGGAACTGTGCACCGACTGGCAGATGAGGCCTCCGACAGGTAATCCGACAGGCGACAGGGTCATCAACGACCACACCGATGCCGAGTACGACGCGGCGGTCATTGAGCGCCTGGCCGAGTTTGACGAGGTTGTCCAACCCATCTCCGTGGAGTTGGCGGCACTACTTCACCGCTATGACGGCTACGGTCGGCGCTTCGGGAGCGCACTGGAGCGTGTCATGGCCGGAGACCATGACTGGTTCACCAAGCCGATGATCGAGTCGTACCACACGGTCTGGTTCGAGTTGCACGAGAACTTCCTCGCCACCCTCGGAATTCCGAGGGCCAGCGAGGCAGAGGCCATATGACACCAGGCTGGAGAGGATTCTGATGGAACCCAGGTTCGGGAGGGTGCTGACCGCGATGATCAGCCCCTTCGCCGATGACGGCTCCCTGGACGTCGAGGGTGCCGTGACCCTGGCCAGCTGGTTGGAGGAGCAGGGCAACGACGGCCTGGTCCTGGCAGGGACCACCGGCGAGTCTCCGACCCTTACCCAGGGTGAGCAGGTCGAGATGATCGCCGCAGTCGTCGAGGCCGTGGAGATTCCGGTCGTGGCTGGTGCCGGCAGCAACGACACCAGATCCGCCGTTCGCAACGCCGAGATGTGTGCCGAGGTCGGGGCGGCGGGCATTCTCGACGTGACCCCGTACTACAACAGGCCGTCACAGGCCGGGTTGATCGAGCACTTCACCATTACGGCAGCTGCAACCGACCTGCCCGTGATGCTCTACGACATTCCGCCCAGGTCGGGCCGCAAGATCGACACCGACACGATCCTGCGTCTGGCAGACGAGGTCGACAACATCGTGGCGGTCAAGGACGCAGCCGGCGACGTTGCAGAAACTGCCCGCCTGATAGCAGCGGCTCCTGACGGCTTCGACGTGTACAGCGGAGAGGACTGCCTGACGCTCTCGTTGCTGGCGGTCGGTGCCGTCGGAACGGTCAGCGTGGCATCGCACTGGTGCACTCCCGAAACCGTGTCGATGGTGGCCGCCTTCTTCGGTGGCGACCCGGCCGAGGCTGCAGCGATCAACCGTCGGCTGATCCCGTCCTATGACTTCGAGTCCGGAGATCTCCGCCCAAATCCTGTTCCCACCAAGGCGATGATGAAGGTTCTCGGCATGCCGGGCGGCGACTGCCGACTGCCGATGGGTCCAGAGCCCGAAGGTCTGCAGGACGAGGCCCGCAGGGTGCTCGTGGGTCTCGGTCGCGGCTGAGGCCGCATCGACCAGAAGGGACACGATCGTGGCAGCACCCGTACATCTGACGTTCCTTGGTGGTCTCGGCGAGATCGGCCGCAACTGTGCCGCCCTGGAGGCCCATGGCCGGATCGTCATGTTGGACTGCGGGCAACTCTTTCCCGATGACCTGCCTGGGGTCGATGCCGTGTTGCCTGACTTCACCTGGTTGCGGGAGAGGGCTGACCGGATCGAGGCATGCATTGTCACGCATGCCCACGAGGATCACATAGGAGGCTTGCCCTACCTGCTCTCGGAGATGTCGTTCCCGATCTACGGCTCGCCGTTCACGCTTGGAATGGTGCGCGGAAAGCTGAAGGCAGCCAGGGTGCCGGTGCCCGAGCTGATCGAACTCCACGACCACGACAGGCACAAGATCGGTCCGTTTGACTGCGAGTTCCTTCCCGTCACCCACTCCACCCCCAGTGGCCTGATGACGCTGTTCGGGACACCGCAGGGCCTGATCCTCCACTCCAGCGATTTCAAGCTGGATGACACCCCGATTGACGGAAGGGTCACCGACCTGCCTCGCCTCCGGGACCTTGCTGCCGGCGACGGAATCCGCCTCCTGCTGGCGGACTCGACGAATGCTGGTTCGGCTGGTGCTTCCAGTTCCGAGTCAGAGATCGGTCCTGTCCTCCAGGCGGTCTTTGAGGAGCATGAGGGTCGGCGCATCATCGTCGGGGCGTTTTCCAGCCATGTTCACCGGATTCAACAGATCGCTGATGCGGCGGCTGAGACGGGTCGCCGCATCGTCGTGCTGGGTCCGTCGATGGTTCGAAACGTCGGCCTGGCCCGGGACCTGGGCCTGCTGCGAATACCCGAGGCCGTGTTCGCCACCGAGGACGATCTGGATGACCTGGACCCAGCCCGGACCTGCATTGTCTGCACCGGGTCACAGGGTGAGACCCGGGCGGCGCTCTCGTTGATGGGGCAGGGCCGTCACCGGTTCGTGACGATCGGCGACATGGACACGGTGGTCTTTTCGTCGCATCCGATTCCCGGAAACGAGGCAGGCATCGGCCGCCTCCACAATGCCCTCGCCCGAAGGGGAGCCCAGCTGGTGCACAGCGGCCAGATCGGTATCCACACAACCGGACACGGCAAGGCCGAAGAGCTTCTGGCACTTCACGACGCCGCCGATCCCGACCTGTTCATTCCGGTGCACGGTGAGTACTCACACCTTGTCGCCCATCACGAGTTGGCATTGGAGCGCGGGATGCCGGCCGAACGGGTTCTGCGTTGCACCGACGGAGACCAGGTGAGGCTCGACGATGACGGAATCTCGCACCGTGGCCGTGTCTCCGACACCTATGTGATGGTCGACGAGTCCGGTAACCCGGTCAGCGAGGACCTGCTTGACGAGAGGCGCAACCTCTCAGGCGAGGGCTTCGTTCTGGTGAGGGTGGTTGTTGATGGCCGCAAGGGGCGTCTGGTCGGTGAACCCTTCGTGGAGACGAGGGGTTGGGTCGAACCATCGGAGCGTGAGAGTTGGCGTGGCGAGGTGGCCGAGGCCGTCGCCGGGGCGCTGGGGCCGGTGGTGGCCGACGGAGAGCGTGACCCTAAGGAACTCGCCCGGCTGACGCGCCGCGCAACAGGCCGCCTCGTGTCGCGGCGCACGGGTCGACGACCGGCCCTGGTTCCGGTCGTGGAGGTTCGCTGACCCGTTCCGACACCTGGCGTGCCCCGGCGATGTCACCGGCCGGTGGTACGTTGAGGCCGCTGTGGGCACAAGATCAGCGCGCTCGGGATCCTCCGGCAAGCCGAGTAGTACGCGACGTGAAAGCCGAGACCGAAAGGACCGCGACGACGGTCCCGGGCCGGCAGACGCCCCTGACGCTGGGCGGTCTGACCGCCGCGGGAAGGACAAGGACAGGGAGTCCCTCCTGCGACGGATGGGAAGGGCAGCCTTCGCAGGCAGGGCCGACGAGCTGCTGGGCCTGGGTCTGGTTCTGGGCGGTCTGCTGACCGGCCTTTCCATCTACCTAGGCAAGGCCGGCATCGTCGGACGGGTCATCGACAGCGGTGCCGGCTGGACCGTTGGCATGACCAAGGTCGGCCTTCCCGTGGCCATGGTCGCAACCGGCCTGGCGATGTTCCGGGAGCGCAGCGAGTTCGGCGAGATTACAAAGCGGTTGCCCGTGGGCCTGTTCATGGCCCTGGTGAGCGTCACCGGCCTGCTCCATCTCGGAAGGGGTCAACCTGGTCTTTCCGACGGGGCCGACGGCCTGGGTGCCGGCGGTGGCCTGCTGGGTCTTGCGGTGGGTGGTGGGCTGGATGCCGCCGTGGCCACACTTGGAGCGGTGCTGATCCTGATAGGGGTTGGCCTGGTGGCGCTGGGCGTCATCACCCGCACGTCGGCCAGTCAGGCGGCCCGCGGTTTCGTGGTGGTTTCCCGCCAGTCGGGCCGGGCCCTGCTGGCAGGGCTGGTGCCGCTGGGTCGTGCATTACGCAACTGGATTCAGAGCCTTCTCAGCGCCCCCGGCTCCGACGGCCCACAGGTGGTGATCCACCAGGAGCAGTCGCCACATGTGCCCCAACCCGTGCCTGAACCCCAACCTGAACCTGAGACACCAGCAGCCAGTTCAGACGAAGAGCATGATCCGGCACCAAAGAAGCGGAAACGCCGGACCAAGGCGCCTGGCGGCAGCGGCGAGCAGTTGACGATCGAGTTGGGGCCTGCCGTTGCCGGTTCTACGTGGCGCCTTCCGCCGGTGTCGATCCTCTCGCGCAGCGAGACCCACGACATCGACGCCAAGGCCATCGAGGAGCGGGGTCACCACCTCCAGGAGGCACTGTCCGCCCACGGTGTCGAAACCCGTTTGATCGACATGACCGTCGGGCCGACGGTGACCCGGTACGCGTTGCAGTTGGGCGATGGGGTCAAGGTGGCGAGGGTGACCAGCCTCAACAAGGACATCGCCTACGCCCTGGCGGCAGCCGACGTTCGTATCCTGGCTCCGATCCCCGGGCAGCAGGCGATCGGAATCGAGGTTCCCAACGAGGAGCGCGAGGTCGTCGCCCTGGGCGACATCCTTTCCTCGCCTACGGCAGCCAAGGCGCATCATCCACTCGAGGCAGCTATCGGACGCGACATCGACGGCAAGCCCGTGATGTTGAACCTCGCCACCATGCCCCATCTGCTCATTGCGGGAGCCACCGGTGCAGGTAAGTCGTCGTGCATCAACTCTCTCGTCACATCAGTGCTCATGCGCACCACCCCCGACCAGGTTCGCCTGATTCTCATCGACCCCAAGAGGGTGGAGATGGGTCAGTACGAGGGCGTACCCCACCTGCTGACCGCACCGGTCACCGACCCCAAGAAGGCTGCCAACTCCCTCCACTGGGCAGTGCGCGAGATGGAACGGCGCTATGGCCTGTTGTCTGACTGCGGGTTCCGTGACATCGCCGGTTACAACGCCGCCTACGACCGTGGCGAGCTGAAGGCCCCTCTCGGGGTCACCGATGACGACGGTGAGCCGCTTGCCTACCAGAGGCTTCCCTTCATCTTGATAGTCGTCGACGAGTTGTCAGACCTGATGATGGTGGCCGCACGCGATGTCGAGGACTCGATCTGCCGCCTTGCCCAGATGGCGAGGGCTGTAGGCATCCACCTGGTGGTTGCAACCCAGCGACCCTCGGTGAACGTGATCACAGGGGTCATCAAGGCCAACATTCCCGCTCGCCTGGCGTTTGCCGTGTCGAGCCTGGCTGACAGCAGGGTGATCCTCGATCAGCCGGGCGCCGAGCGCCTGGTGGGTCAGGGCGACATGTTGCTTCTGGGACCCAGCTCCAACACCCCGCAGCGAATCCAGGGTGCGTGGGTGAGCGAGGGCGAGGTGAGGCAGGTTGTCTCGGTATGGACCCGACAGGTCGACGACATTCTCGAGGGCGACGATGATCCTCCGGTCACCTCGGAGCTCCCGATCCTGGATTCGCCGTCCGGATCGATCACCGATGATTCGCACCGCTCACCGGTCGGAGATACCGGAGACGAAGACGACCTGTTCCAGCAGGCCCGCGAGTTGGTGGTGGCCAGCCAGTTGGGGTCCACCTCAATGCTCCAGAGGAAGCTGCGTGTCGGGTTCGCCCGGGCCGGCAGGCTCATGGACCAGTTGGAGGAGGCCGGGGTTGTGGGGCCGTCGACGGGTTCGAAGGCCCGCGAGGTGCTGGTTGGGAAAGAGGGCCTCGAGAACCTGAACGAGCAGGGGCTATAGGCCGCTTCCGCGCGCCGGTAGTCTCGCTGGCGTGATCGTCGACCTGGTTGCCCTGATCGTCGGGTTGGCAGTGCTGACCGTGGCCGCCGACCAGTTCGTGGCCGGAGCGGTGGGCCTGGCGGCCCGCATGAACGTCTCTACTGTTGTGGTCGGTGCGCTGGTTATCGGGTTCGGTACCAGTGCCCCGGAGATGGTCGTGTCCACCATTGCGGCCTTCAGCGGCGAGGTGGACCTCGGGATCGGCAACGTGGTCGGCTCCAATGCCGCCAACCTGACCCTCGTTCTGGGGGCGACTGCCCTGATCCATCCGGTGGTGATCGGCAGGGGGCTGTTGCGTCAGGGGGTGCTGTCGTGTGGAGCAGTCGTCTGCTTCGCAATCTTCGTCCAGGGTGAGGTGACTAGGGCTGAGGGAGCGGTTCTGGCCGTGCTGCTAGTCGTGGCCCTCTACATGGTTGTGCGCATGGGTGGACACCTCGCCGAGGAGGAACCGTTCGGTCAGGTCGGGCCTGTTGTTGCGTGGCTGCCTCTGGTTGGCGGCCTGGTCGGGACGGTAGGTGGGGCCTGGGTCGTCGTTGAGGCAGCCAAGGGCATTGCTGAGGACATGGGCTGGTCGGGTGGCTTCGTGGGCTTCACGATGGTCGCCGTCGGCACCTCCCTGCCCGAGTTGGTGACGGCCGGTGCGGCTGCACGACGGAGAGAGACGGGCCTCATAATCGGCAACCTCATGGGTTCCAACCTGTTCAACAGCCTTGCGGTGGGCGCTTCCCTGTTCCTGGCTGGTCCCGGCGTCGTGACCGACATCAGGCTCCAGACATGGGGGGTGATCATGATGGTGGCCGTGGCGGTTGCGGTTCTGATCATGATGTCGACGAGCCGCAGGGTTGGCAGAATCGAGGGAGTCGTGCTTCTCGGCGCCTATGCGGGGGTGATCGTGTTCATGGCGAGGGGACTGGGAGTCACCTGAGGCCTGAAGGGGCAGTCGGCCGGCTTCCGCCTCCCGTAGCCTTGCCCGGGTATGTCTGAGAAGCGCTACCACCTGGTGACCCTGGGGTGTCCCAAGAATCAGGTCGATTCCGACAAGTTGGTCGGAACGCTGACGGCCGACGGCATGACGGCGACCGATAGTCCCGGTGACGCCGACCTGATTGTTGTGAACACCTGTGCGTTCATCGAAGAGGCCAGGCAGGAGTCGATCGACACGGTTCTGGCCCTTGCCGATGAACGGCGGGATGAGGCACGTCTGGTCGTGACCGGCTGCATGGCCGAGCGCTATGGCGACGAGTTGGCCGACACGCTGCCCGAGGTCGACTCTGTTGCCGGGTTTGGGGTGCCGGTGACGCTGGGGCGCCGTCCGGAGGCCGATCCCGTGCCGGTCCTTGACCTGTTGAACCTTCCCCGTCCTGTCAGCCCGCGACCATGGGCGTATGTGAAGATCGCCGAGGGCTGTGACAGGTCGTGTGGGTTCTGTGCCATCCCGACCTTTAGGGGTCCACAACGCAGCCGTCGGATCGAGTCGATCCTCACCGAGGTGGATGCCCTCGGGGTTCGCGAGGTGGTCCTTGTTGCCCAGGATCTGGCCTCCTACGGGCGCGACCAGGGTGTCGGCGAGCGGGCGGTCATTCCGTTGGTGGAGGCCGTGGCTGATCGTGTCGACCGGGTTCGCCTGTTGTACCTCTACCCGTCGGACCTGACCAACGGCCTTGTCGACGCCGTGCTGGCGACCGGTGTCCCGTATTTCGACCTCTCGCTGCAGCACGTTTCCCGGTCGCTTCTCAGGAACATGCGTAGGTGGGGCGACGGCGGGCGTTTCCGTGAAAGGATCGACCACATCAGGAACCTTGATGCGAACGCCGCCTTTCGATCCAACTTCATAGTGGGCTATCCCGGTGAGACCGAAGAGGACCACGATGAGTTGCTGGCGTTCGTCGGCGACGTCGGCCTTGACTGGTGCGGTTTTTTTGCTTTCAGCGAGGAGGCCGGAACCCACGCAGCCGGCCTGCCCGACAGGGTCGCCCCGGACCTATTGGCCGAGCGCATGCGTGAGCTGGGCGAGTTGCAGGACGCAATCACGGCGGGGCGTCGTGACGCCCTCATCGACAGCGAGGTCATCGTGCTGGTCGATGAGCCCGGTGTGGGACGCACCCACCGTGAGGCCCCTGAGATTGACGGTGTGGTGCACGTGCCCCGGGAGCTTCCTGTGGGGGAGTTCGCCTCCCTCACGGTGACCGGCGCGATCGGTCCTGATCTGGTGGCCTCATGAGGGTCACACGTCACCTTGGCACGGTGGTTAGCCCTGCCAACCTCGTCACGTTGGCACGGCTGGTGTTTGCCCCGGTGCTATTCGGGATGGTGCTGGCAGCCGAGGACAGCGGTGGGACCTCCTGGGGTGGGTTCCTGTTGGGCGGACTGCTTGGCGCCTCTGACTTCTTTGACGGCGTTCTGGCCCGTCGACGGGGCACGGTCAGCCGGTGGGGGGCATTCCTTGACCCGTTGGCCGACAAGGTGGTCGTGATCGGGGTGGCGATCAGCCTCGTGGCGGTGGAGCGCTACACCGTGCTTCCCGTTGTGTTGTTGACGGTGCGTGAGGTCGTGATCACGTTCTACAGGCTCTGGTACGTGCGACGCGGCCTGGCGGTCCCAGCGCGTCGATCGGCCAAGTGGAAGACGAGCATTCAGGGCCTGGCGCTCATGTTGGCGGTGTTCCCGCCACTCGAGGGTGCCGACCTTCTTGTCGATGCGGTGCTCTGGGTAGCCGTTGGGTTCACGCTCGTGACCGGTGCCCAGTACCTGCTGGATGGCAGCCGCGCTACCAGCAGAACTGGCTCGTAGGGGCGGATAGGCGTCGTGCTGTGTGAGATCGTGGCGGTCGGCACTGAGCTGCTGCTCGGGCAGATCGTCGACACCAACTCGGCTTGGATTGGCGAGCAGTTGGCCCTGTCGGGAATCGACTGCCACCGCCACGCGGCGGTGGGCGACAACCGTGAGCGCATGCTGGCAGCGTTCCGGGAGGCACTGAATCGGGCGGATGCCGTGATCGTGACAGGTGGGCTGGGTCCCACCCAGGATGACATAACCCGCGAGGTTGTGGCGGAGCTGATGGGTGTGCCGATGGAGCGCGACCAGGCGTTGGTTGACCGAATTGAAGCCAGGTTCTCCGGCCGTGGCCGGAAGATGCCGGCCAACAACCTGCGTCAGGCTGACGTGCCCGTTGGCGCCACCGCCATGGCGGAACTGCCGGGAACCGCACCGGGCCTGATCTGTCCCGTTGGCGACAAGGTGCTCTACACGGTTCCGGGGGTTCCGTGGGAGATGAAGGAGATGTTGGAGGGCACGATCCTTCCCGACCTTCGCCGCCGGGCTGGTTCGGTGTCGGTGATCGGCTCGCGGACGCTGCGCACCTGGGGCCAGTCCGAGTCCGGCCTGGCTGAGCTGCTCGCTGAAGAGATCGACCGCCTCGACGTCGAGGGTGGCCCAACGCTGGCGTTCCTGGCCAGCGGCATGGAGGGCCTGAAGGTGCGCATCACGGCCAAGGCCGCAACCTCAGCCGAGGTTGAGGCCATCCTCGAAGATGAAGAGGCCAGGGTTCGTGAAATCATCGGCCCAATCGTGTTCGGCATGGACGGCGCCAACATGGAGTCCGTGGTGCTTGATGAGCTCGTTGCCCAGGGCCTCACCCTTGCCACGGCGGAGTCGCTGACCGGGGGTCTGATCGGGTCCCGCCTGACCGATGTGCCCGGTTCCAGTCGCGCCTTTCGCGGTTCGGTGGTCGCCTATGCCGGTGACGTGAAGAGGGACCTGCTGGGTGTGCCCGAGGGGCCGGTGGTCAGCGAGGAGGCGGTTGTCGCCATGGCCTCGGGTGTTTGCCGGGTGTTGGGTGCCGACGTCTCGGTGGCGGTCACCGGTGTGGCCGGTCCCGACTCCCAGGACGGGCAGGAGCCCGGGACGGTCTGGATGGCCACATGCGTTGACGGCGAGGTCGAGGCGGTGAAGGTGCTGTTCCCCTTCGACCGGGTCAGGACACGCCAGTTCACGGTGATCTCGGTGCTGAACCTGCTGCGCCTGCGCCTGCTGGCGAGGCACGGGGGCTAAGGGTGGCCGTTCGCTGATCAGCCTCAGGCTTCGTCTGCGTCGGGCTCGAGGGTGATGCAGGCCGAGTTGATGCAGTAGCGGTCGCCGGTGGGCTGGGGTCCGTCGGGGAAGACATGGC
>JACNLA010000014.1 GCA_014381745.1 Actinomycetota bacterium
AGATTGTTCCGGTTGTGAGCGGCCATCATCTGCGACCATGAACCGAGGGTAGCCGCTGCCCTTCGAGGTCCGGGAGGGGTAGCCTCTGTGCACACATGCAGGAGACCACCCTCAAGCTGAGCGTTCCCGGTAACGACCTGATGTCCGTGCTGGTGGGTGAACGCGACGAGTTGCTGCGCCAGGTCGAAGAACAGTTCCCTGACGCACGGATACATGTTCGTGGCAACGAGATCACGATCGACGGCGAGCATGCTGACACCGTGCGGCGCGTTTTTGACGAACTCGTGTTGCTTCTTGAACGAGGCCTGACGGTTGACGCCCGAACCATTGAGAGGGCGATCGACATGGTCCGCGTCGATGAGCGGCCTTCTGATGTACTCACCAGCGAGATATTTCGCACCTCGCGGGGCAAGCCGATTCGCCCCAGATCCGCAGGCCAGAAGCGCTATGTCGAGGTTGCCACCGACAACGTCATCACCTTCGCAATGGGACCTGCCGGAACAGGTAAGAGCTGGTTGGCAGTGGCCCTCGCCGTAAAGGCGCTTCAGGCCGGACAGGTTGACCGGATCGTGCTGACCCGGCCGCTGGTCGAAGCCGGTGAGAGGGTCGGGTTCCTTCCGGGTGACCTGATGGCAAAGGTGGACCCGTACTTCCGTCCGCTCTACGACGCCCTCTTCGACATGCTCGACATGGATACAGCTCAGCGACTGCTTGAGCGTGGTGAGGTCGAGGTGGCGCCTCTGGCCTTCATGAGGGGGAGAACCCTCAACAACAGTTTTGTGATTCTGGATGAGGCCCAGAACACCACCCCGGAACAGATGAAGATGTTCCTGACCAGGCTGGGGTTTGGATCCCGGGTGATCGTGACCGGCGACATCAGCCAGACCGATGTGCCCGGAGGGCGAAGCGGGTTGGCCGACCTAGAGACCATCCTGAGCGGCATCAGTGGTCTGGGTTTCGTCCATCTGAGCAGCCACGACGTCGTTCGACACAGGATCGTCCAGGACATTGTCGAGGCCTACGAGATAGCCGGCTCCGATGGGCCCAGACAACCATCCGTCGAAGCGTGAGCGCCCGATGAAAGAGGAACCTCCTGAACCCCGCCCGCGTGTCATCGTCGACGCGCGGACACTGACTGCCGTTGACGATGTGTCAGGTGATACGGCGCGTTGGGTGGCACTCGCAGAACACGTGCTTGTCGACGAAGGCCATGGTGCCCGACCGGTGGAGTTGACCGTTCACATGGTTGACGAGGACGCGATTGCTGATCTGAACCGTGAACACATGGGCGGTAACGGCCCGACCGACGTTTTGGCCTTCCCCCTGGATGACCCTGGCGAGGTTCCAGCCAACATGACGGTGCTGTTGGGAGATGTGGTGCTTTGTCCGGCGGTGGCAGCCGCTCAGGCTTCGGAAGGTGATGGCCTTGTGGGCGAACTGTCGCTGCTGCTTGTGCACGGGATCCTGCACCTATTGGGTCACGATCATCTTGAGCCTGAAGAGCGGGTGCTCATGCAGAAGCGGGAAGGCGAGCTTCTGGACGGGTTCGGTCGCTGATGGGCATCACCGAGGTAGTGCTCCTCGTGGTTCTTGTTCTGACAACAGGGCTCTCAGCAGTGCTGGTTGCCGCCGAAACCAGCCTTGTCCACATCGGCCGCGCCAGGGCTGAGGTCATCGGAGATGGAACAGCCGATGAGGACCGTGTCAAACGCCTCTTAGGCATTCTGGAGCAGCGCTCCGAGGCCCTTCGCCCTCTGGTACTGGGCCTTGTCATCTGTCGCATGGCTCTGGTCGGTGTGGCCGCAAGCTGGGCCTACTCGCGTTTCGGTGCAGGTTGGGTGGCCCCTTTGGTGGCTCTGCTCGGGATGTTGGTGTTCGTCGTGGCTGAGTCCCTTCCACGAACAATTGCCCTACGCAGAACCGACAAGGTCGCTCTTTGGTCCATCGGCGTTGTTGGTGCAGCCACCTCGTTCCGGCCTCTCCTCTGGGCAGCGACCCTGCTCGCCTCGGTCTCTGATCGTCTGCTTCCCAGATTCGCCCGCCAGGCCGGTCCGGTGGTCACCGAAGAGGAGTTGATGGCTGTCGCCGACAGGGCCCTGGCGACCCATTCCATCGATGAGGAGGAGCATGAGCTCATCGAGTCAGTGATCGCGTTCGGCGACACCCTGGTCAGGGCGGTGATGGTTCCCCGTCCCGACATCGTCGGTGTTGAGAACGGATGCACGGTGAAGACAGCGCTGGAGGAGGCGGTCGCAGGTGGTCACAGTCGCATACCCGTGAGTGGAACCGGAATCGACGACATCGTCGGGGTCGTTCACGTGAAGGATCTGGCGAAAGCGCACCTGAACGGCCGGAGCGGTGAACCCGTATTGGAGATGTCCCGTACTCCGAAGTTCATCCCTGAGACCATGAAGGCCGACGACCTGTTGCGGCAGATGCAGTCGGAGCGCTTCCATCTGGCAGTGGTTGTGGACGAGTACGGGGGCACGGCCGGCCTTGTCACGATGGAAGATCTGCTAGAGGAGGTTGTGGGCGAGATCGTCGACGAGTTTGACAGCGAGGAACCGTTGTCACAGTCGCTCGCCGGTGGCGACATTCGGGTGCACGGGCGGATGCCTGTCGATGAGTTGAACGACCTGTTGGGCGAAGACCTCCCCGATGGCGACTGGGACACCGTCGGTGGTCTCATCTTCAATGCTCTGGGTCATGTCCCCGAGGTGGGAGAGGCAGTCGAGCTCTCAGGACGGCGTTTCTGTGTCGAGCAGGTGATCGGGCGCCGGATAACGAAGATTCGGATCGGCACTCAGGTGGCTGGATAATGGCACCGGGTCAGGGGGAGGAAACCAGCGGCGGCGACGGGAGCGTGGTTGAGCAACCCGAGGGTCACCGCTCCGGGTTCGTGACCCTGGTCGGCCGGCCCAACGTGGGCAAGTCCACCCTCTTGAACAAGATGCTGGGCACCAAGGTGACCATCGTTTCCGACAAGCCGCAGACCACCCGCACAGAGGTGCGCGGTGTGTTTACGAGGCCAGACGTGCAGGCAGTGTTTTGTGACACGCCGGGCATTCACAAGCCGCGGACGCTGTTGGGTGAGCGCCTCAACGACACGGCAAGGGCAGCACTCTCAGACATGGACGTCGTGTTGTTCCTCGTGGAGGCCGACGCTCCGATCGGCAGGGGAGACCGCTTCATCGCAGAGGATCTTCCCCGTGAACGGACGATCCTGGTGCTCAACAAGACCGACGCGGTCGGCAGGGATCAGGTGATCGGGCAGTTGGTCGAAGCGACCGGGTTGGACTTCGACGAGTACTTCCCCGTGTCCGCAAAGACCGGGAGAGGCGTGGATGCCCTCCTCGAGCATGTCTTGGAGCGTCTCCCAGAAGGCCCGCGCTACTACCCCGAGGACATGGTTTCTGACGTCCCGGAGGCGTTCTGGGTGGCCGAACTGGTCAGAGAACAGCTCCTGGCCGTTGTGAGGGAGGAACTACCGCACTCGATCGCAACCCGTGTCACTGAGTGGGACTGGCCCAGGATCAGGTGTGAGATTCTCGTTGAGAGAGACTCCCAGAAGGGAATCGTCATCGGTAGGAAGGGGGCGGTACTCAAAGAGGTCGGGACGAGGGCGCGGGCCCAACTGCCCGATGGGGTCTATTTGGAGCTCGCAGTAAAGGTCGACAAGGACTGGCAGCGACGGCCAAAGTCTCTGGATCGTCTCGGTTACTGACGCTGGGGAACCACAAGGGCCCCGCCAGACCGCCTACGAGAACAGGCCTTTCAGAAAAGCGGTCGCCTCAGCCGGGTCCGATGTACGACGCATCGGTGGAAGGGCATCGAGCAGGGCGCCCGAGTAGCGGGCAGCGGAGAGGCGTGGATCCAGTACCGCTGCCACACCCTGATCGTTGCGGGAGCGGATCAGGCGGCCCACTCCCTGAGCCAGCCTGAGGGCACCGAGCGGCAGGTCGACAGCGCCCCAGCCGTCCAGTCCGGCCCTGTCGCGCCATGCCTTCGTGAGGTGCTCGTCGGGTCGCGGAAAGGGGATCCGATCGATAACGACAAGGCCCAGGGATGGGCCGGGGACGTCGATTCCCTGCCAGAAACTTCGCGTGGCGAACAGGCAGGCCGACTCGTCAGCAGCGAAGTCCTCGAGAAGGTTTCTGGAAGGAAGGTCTCCCTGTTCGAGTACCCGGTAGGGGACGAGTGGCCTGATCGTCTCGACGCTTTCGTGCAGGCGTTTCCAACTGGTGAACAGGGCGAGGGTTCGACCTCCTCCAGCGTGAATCAACCGTTCGAGTTCGACCAACATGGCGGCGGACCAGGCAGCCTCGTCCTCTGCCGGGCTGGGAATGTGGGTCGGGCAGTAGAGCAGGGACTGGTTCTCGTAGTCGAAGGGACTGTCGACCGTGCTGGTCTCGGGCGATGGCATGGCCAGGCGCTGGGGCAGGTTGACGGGAAGGGTGGCGCTTGTCAGGACTGCGGTTCGCCGGGGCCAGAGGTCTTTCGCCAGGCGGGGTCCCACCTCGATCGGCACGACACGGAGTGCCGGACGGGTGCCGGACTGCTCAACCCATGCCAGGTGTTCGTCGCCGGTGCCCCTGCCCATTCCGGGCTTTCTGATGAGTTCTCCGGCGAACCGGATGTCGCCGATGAGACGGCTTCCGGCGTTTACCACGCGGCTCAGACGCCGTCGCCGCCGTTGCTCTGACGGGTTTTCGGAGTCCGTGTCGATTCCACGTACTGCCGTTCTGGCAGCGATCAGGACACGGTCCAAGCGGGCCTCGGCGAGATCCAGGACATGTGTCAGATCGGACCCGGTGTCTGCGGAGAGCCTTCTGTTGGGATTGTCGGACAGCCACGATGCCAACTTGGAGGCGGCGTCCTCGAGGCCGCTGACAAGATCCTCGCCCTCGACAGCAGTTCTGGCGAGGCGGGCCAGCCAGCGGAAGCGCCCTGCGGTGAGTTGGAATCCGAAGGTGGCTGTGAACACCTCTTCCAACTGGTGGGCCTCGTCGAATACGACCAGTTCATGGGGATGGTCTGGATGGTCAAGGAGCAGTCCGTCAAGTGCCACGTCGACCGCGTAGAGGTGGTGGTTGGTGACACAGATGTCGGCATCGCGAGCGCGTCTGCGTGCCATGGCCGGGCGACAGTCGGATGCGAAGGGGCACTCGCTCACCCCGAGGCAGTCGTCGGTGCCGACGCTCACCGTCGACCAGGTGGCGGGGGAGGGTTCGAACGGCAGGTCGGCACGGTCGCCCGAGGTGCTTACGTCGGCCCAGGCCAGGATCTCGACGATCTGGGATTCATCGGGCTGCTGTCCGGTCACGGTGAACACCTGTTGGTGGCGGGTTTGGCGTAATTGATCGAGGCGTTCATGGCACACGTAGTTGTCCCACCCCTTGAGAATCGCGAAGTTGAAGGTGCGATCCAGGTGTTCTGTCAGGAACGGAAGGTCCGACCGTTCCATCTGGTCCTGCAGTGCCTTTGACCAGGTGGCAATGACTGTCCGTCGACCCGACAGGATTGCCGGGATCAGGTATGCCAGCGTCTTCCCGGTGCCCGTTCCGGCCTGAATGGCGAGGTGGCGCTCAGCATCGATTGTCTCTGCGATCTCGAGGGCCATCGAGCGCTGGCCACGGCGCACCTCGCCTCCGCCGGGGAGGGACCCGGTGACCTCCTCGAGGGCTATTGAAACATCGTCGGCGGCACCCATCAGGTGGACTCTACGGGTCGGCTGCGCCACCGGCGGGGGCCAGAGAGGGGGTAGGTTTCGAGGATGCTGCCGTCCGACCTGGATTCCCGACGGATCCCCGTGCACATTGCGTGCGTAATGGATGGCAACGGTCGTTGGGCCGAACAGAGAGGCCTGCCCCGCACGGAGGGGCATACGGCGGGCGAGCAGTCACTGTTCGATGTGCTGGAAGGGGCCGACGACCTGGGTGTCGGCTGGTTCACCGTCTACGCATTCTCCACCGAGAACTGGCGTCGGCCGGCCGACGAGGTGCAGTTTCTGATCAGGTTCAACGAGCAGATTCTTCTCAACCGCCGTGACGAGATGCACGAGCGGAACATGCGCATCCGATTCATCGGTCGACGCGACCGCCGGGTGCCACGGCGGCTGGTGCGCCTAATGGACGACGCCGAGGAGATGACCCGTGGAAACACGGGCCTGACCTTCACGGTCGCTTTCAACTACGGCGGCAGGGCCGAGTTGGTTGATGCAGTCCAGCGGATGGTTGACTCCGGTGTCAGGAGGGTCACAGAGAAGGCCATAGCCAGAAACCTCTATGACCCCGAGATGCCGGACCCGGACCTCGTCATCCGAACCTCTGGCGAGTACCGCATCTCCAACTTTCTCCTCTGGGAGATCGCCTATAGCGAGCTGGTGTTCAGCGAGACGCTGTGGCCAGATTTCAGGCGTGAGCACCTCTACGCCGCGATCAAGCAGTTCCAGGATCGTGACCGGCGTTTTGGTGGTGTCGGAGAGCCGTGACCCTCTACCGCGACAAGGGCGTGGTGATTCGAACATGGCGCCTTGGTGAGGCCGACCGGATCGTGGTGCTGCTCACGCCGGAATACGGCAAGGTGCGTGCGGTTGCAAAGGGTGTGCGCAAGACGCGTAGCAAGTTCGGCGGACGCCTCGAGCCCACAAGCCACGTGGACCTGCAGCTCTATGCGGGCAGGGGAGACCTGGGCATAGTCACGCAGGCTGAGACCATCGACAGGTTCGAGAGCGTCCGTTCTGACCCGGACCGCTTCAGCGAGGCATCTGCCCTCCTCGAGGTGGTCGACGCCGTCTCTCCAGATGGTGAGCCCGACCGTCACCGCTACGAAATGCTGCTGGGTGCCCTACGTACCCTCGATGACAACCCGACCCCTCTGTTGGTTCCGGCCTTCTACCTCAAGTTGCTCGCCCGGGAGGGTCTGGCTCCGCACCTTGACTCCTGTGTTCGTTGCGGGTCCCAGGGGCCGCTTGTAGCCGTTGAGTTTGGCGAGGGCGGAACCCTTTGTGGGGACTGCCGTCGGGGCCGGCCGGTGTCGGCTGCGGCGCTGGCGGTCATGAGGGCGGTTCTGGGCGGAGGCCTCGCCGATGCTCTCGCCGTGGTTGACCCGGAGGTCTGCCATGAGGTGGATGCGACAGCGACTGCGGCCGTCGAGTATCTCCTCGAGCGCCGAATGAAGTCACGGCGGGTGATGGAGAGAGCCTGACCGCCGCTGGGGTCAGGTCAGGTTGGTCGACCCGGGGTATCAAGCCCGGGGACGACCGGTGTGGCTCCTGTCATGCTGCGGTCCACCACGAGGGTGCCACCGATTCGATCGCCGAGGCGCCGGTGACCTGTGCTGGTCGCCGTCAGGCCCATCTCGATCACCACCATGACCGGTGCCAGCAGACCCAGAACGGTTGGGATCATCCAGGGAAGTGTTCGGCCGGCAGCACCGGTAAGCCCCGGTAGGCCGCCATCTGACCTGCGGACCACCCGTAGGCCGGTGACGGCCTTTCCGAGGCTGAACCCGGTAAAAGATGTCAGGAGGATCTGGTTGGCGAGGAAGGCCAGCGTCGGAACAAGTACATGCGTGGCTCCCAGCCCGACGTCCACCTGCCATGCCTCGTCCCCTATGACGATGCAGCCCTCCTCTGTACCGAAGAGTTCGGCGCACGCATCGCTGCTCTCAACGTCAACGGGGACCTGCCTGCTCTCGGCACCAGACAGCAAGATGACCGTGAAGAGGGTGGCGATGATGAGGTTGTCGAGAACCCATGCAATGAGCCGTCGCCCGAGGACCGCCGTCGGATCCCCGGATTTGTCGGCCTGTGTGTTCTGCATCCGTCCAGTCTGGCCGATCATCAGGTCGGGGAGGTTCCTCCGATCCTGGATCTGGGCCGTTGTGGTGGCCGGTACCCTGCACCGCCATGGTTGCTAACGACGAGACCCTCTTTGACAAGGTGGTGAACCTCTCCAAGCGCCGCGGGTTCGTGTTCCAGTCGGCCGACATCTACGGCGGGTTCCGTTCCACCTACGACTACGGGCCAATTGGTGTGCTCCTGTTGCGCAATGTCAAGGAGCAGTGGTGGAGGACCATGGTCCAGCTGCGTCATGATGTCGTGGGTCTCGACGCCTCGATCCTCACGCCGCCTGCCGTCTGGGAGGCATCGGGTCACCTGGCAAACTTCACCGATCCGCTGGTCGATTGCCGCGAGTGCGGTGCCCGCCACCGCCAGGACAAGTTGGACAACCCTGACACCTGCCCGGCATGTGGCAAGGCAGGTTCGTTCACCGAGGCACGCCAGTTCAACCTCATGTTCAAGACCCATGCCGGTCCCATGGCCGACTCCGCAGCCGAGGTCTACCTGCGTCCCGAGACGGCTCAGGGAATGTTCACCAACTTCGCCAACGTCTTGAACACCAGCCGCAAGAAGCCACCTTTCGGCATCGCCCAGATCGGCAAGTCATTCCGCAACGAGATCACCCCTGGCAACTTCGTGTTCCGGACCCGCGAGTTCGAGCAGATGGAGATGGAGTTCTTCGTGCCTCCCGCCGAGGCCGACGAGTGGTACAGGTACTGGTGTGATGCCAGACGTGACTGGTACCTGAACCTCGGCATGCCCGAGGAACGCCTCCGCCTTCGTGAACACGGGGCCGACGAGTTGAGCCACTACTCCACGGCAACCGCCGACGTGGAGTTTCTGTTTCCGTGGGGGTGGGACGAACTCGAGGGCATCGCCAACCGGACCGACTTCGACCTGTTGCGCCATGCGGAGAGTTCCGGGGCGCGGCTTGAATACCACGACCCGAATAGCGGCGACAGGTATGTGCCGCATGTCATCGAACCGGCTGCTGGCGCCACCCGCACGGCAATGGCTTTCCTGATGGCCGCCTACGACGAGGAAGAGGTCAGGGACGACACCCGAACTGTGCTTCGCCTTGACCCGAGGCTGGCCCCCTACAAGGTCGCTGTTCTGCCGCTCTCCAAGAAAGCCGAGTTGATTGACCCCTCCAACGAGGTTCTGGGGCTACTTCAACCGCATTGGATGTGCGACTACGACCAGACGCAGGCCATTGGTCGCCGCTACCGTAGGCAGGACGAGATCGGCACGCCCTACTGCGTGACAATCGACTTCGACACGCTCGATGACCGTGCCGTGACCGTGCGCGAGCGTGACTCCATGGAACAGGAGCGGATTCCGATCGAAGGTCTGGTCGAGCACCTGAGCAGTCGCCTTACCGCCTGAGAGGCCCTAGAGGTCCGGCCAGAGCACCTTGCGCCGCTGAGACTTCCTGCCCCTGTCGCCCAGCGCCCAGACGCGACGCCATGCGCCTATTTCCGGTCCTGTCAGGCCCGGTGAGGTTCCTGCGTGAGCACGCCGGCGTGCCCGCCACCAGTCGGTTGCGGCCTCGTCACCCAGTGATGCAACCGCTGCTTCGAGCCGAGTTGCGAAGCCGCGGGCGTGCTCACCCGCATTAGCGGTGAGCGGGTCGCCAAACGTCACCGTGGTGCTGGACCTGCTCGGCAGGATGCGCCCCTTGCGGAGTATCCGGTCGGTTCCGGCGATGTGAATGGGAACCACGGGCACGCCGCAGCGGATGGCCAGGTAGGCGGCACCGCCACGGAAGGGCTGTCCCCATCCGTCGGGGCTTCGGCCGCCCTCGGGGAAGATGAGCACGCTCCAGCCGTCGTCTATGAGGTCGGCTACGAGATTCGCCGACCTTCGCCCCACCTTCGTACGTTCAATGGGGATGGCGTTTATCAGGAGCGCCGCCACCGCACTTCCCAGACGGGTGGCAAAGAAGTAGTCGGCGGCGGCACCCACCACCAGGCGGTGACGCCACGGATCAGGGATTGAGGTCAGCAGCAGGGGGGTGTCGGCGTGGCTGTGGTGGTTGGCGATGAATACCACCGGGCCCTCAACCGTGTTCAGACGGTCGGTTCCCTCGCGGGCGGGTGAGGCAACGACGGACATGACGAACCTCATCACCGTCTCGACCAATGATGCCCTGACGACCCTCGCTGGATAGCGCCTGGCCCAGGCCGTGTCGTAATCGGCCTGCAGCAGCCTTGTGGGGGGAGGGGGCTCGACCCCGGCGGGCACGGGAGCGGAACGCCACGGGAAACCGAGGCGTCCGACGAGCGAACGCAACCTGGCTGCGCGAAGGGTGAGAGAGGGAGGCCCCATCAGGAAGCAGTCTCAGAAGACATCGTTGGCGGGTTCCTTCACGTCACGTCGGCCATAAGGAGTGGCGGGTTCTTGACGTGGGTGATCGTCGGCTGAGGTCCGACTACGTCGCTGGCCATCTCGAGGGCATCAGCCAGTGTTGAGGCAGGCTGGAATCCCATCCGCCTGACGGCGCGTGTGTCGCCACCGACAATGATCACGCGGCCAACGTGGCTGAGGGCGTGGGCCCCCCAATACCACATGTAGAACGGGTGGACTCCGTGGTACGCGTAGGAGTTGCGGTACAGGTGGATGTACCACTCGTCCTCTGCGAAGCGCTTCTCGTACTTCTTTTCGATCTCGCCGGGGTCCGTCGTGTCGGCCAGGACCTCCTCGAAGAAGTCGATGTAGCTGGGGTGATGAACCGGATGGAACTCCCAGGGGGTCGGGTGGCTGATGATCACCACGCCTCCCTCCCTGACGAGAGGGCGGCCCCGGTAGAGGTTGAAGAAGTAGCCCAGGCCAAGGCACATCACGAGAATCGGGTTCATGATCGAGTTCACGTTGTAGGGGCAGATGTAGGGGAGCCCCATGGTCAAGATGTCGGTTTGGCCCTCAACCGGGACGAGATGTTGGCGGTAGACGTTGGCTGTGGTCACCTCGTGAACGGCCTCGATCTCACCGGCCTGAACTGACGTCATCTCGTATGGGGCCAGCCAGGTTCCAAACGCCTTTCGCTTCAGGTTCGTGGGCATGACCTTGAGACCCTGCTGCATTGTCAGAAACGTTGCCCGGTCTCGGCCCGACCACTCCCACTCCCTCTTCTGGAGCATCGAGAGGGGGCCTTCGCGGCCGAAGGTGTCGTTGTTGACGGTGGTCTCGATCTGGAAGATCTTGACGCCGGCGTCCCGAAGCACCTTGCCCATGCGCCAGTTTGAGGCGTGCAGCGCGGAGCTGTCACGGTCCATGAACGACGTTGAGTTGAGCATGGTGTGGACGTTGTGGTTGTGGCGAAGGCTGGTGTAGCCGGTTAGGCCCGTTGCGGTGCTCTTGTGGCCGCCGTCCATCGCCACCAGGTTGATGTTGACGTACACGACCAGATCGCTCTCGGCGGCGCGCTTGTTGAACTGCACGGCCTCTCCGTGTGGGGTCTCACCCAAAACGACCATGCCGTCGGGGTCCTCGGCATCGTGGTTGTAGAGGAGCCCCTTGGGTGCGAAGGCGTCGTAGACACGATCGCCGACGGCGTGGCGCAACTCGTCCTCGGTCATACGCCTGTGGAGGGCCAGTGCAGCGATGAGGTGTACGTCATCTACACCGGCTTCGGCAGCGATGTCGAGGACGGCCTCGATTACCCGTTGGCGGATATCGGGGCGGCGCATGGGCGGCAGGGGAAGCGAGATGTCGTCAAAGGCGATCGTCAGCTTCATGTCGGGTCGGAGCAGGGAGGGCAGGGGCTCTGAGTCGCCGATTGGGTTCAGGAGGGCGTGGCGTATGGCTCCGTCCGGATCGGGGAGCCCTTCGAGTGGCTCGGCGGGGTAGATCACCCTGGAACGGCCGGCGGGAAGTTTTTCCAACTTGAAGCCCTCGCCATGGTGGAACACGATGGGTGGGCTGTTCCTGTCCACGTCGAGGACGAAGCCCGGCCTTGGGGCGAGGTGTCTTCCGTTGCTCATTGCCTGTAACGCTCCTTCTCGCTCCGAAGGTCGAATGCGATCTTTACGGCTCCACGGCGGCCGGCGGCCGATGCGTGTTGGATGGCGTCGCGGTAGCGGTCCAGCGGGTATGTGGCGGTGACCAGCCGGCCCAGGTCAGCGGTACGGACCAGGTCGAACGCCAGGTCAAAGGTCCGGGAACTGCTGCCGTCGGAGAGGGTCTCGATTCCGTAGGTGTAGGCCCCGACCAGTTCCAGCTCTCGGTGCCATAGCGGTGTCAGCTCCACGCTGACCGTTGCCGGCATACCGACGAGGACGATCCTGCCTCTGGGGCGGGTGATGGCCATTGCGTCGGTGAGGCTCTCCGAGGAACCAACGCAGTCGATCACCACGTCGGCGCCGCCGCTTAGGCGGTCTAGGTCGCCGCCCTTGTTGACCGCCCTGGTTCCGGTCATTCGGCGTACCGCACGTCGCACCTCGTCGGGGGCCGTCACGAGATCGGCTCCAAGCTCAGCGGCCATCAGGCGTTGTTCCGGGTAGCGGGCGGTGGCGAGGATTGTCCGGGGTGTGGTGTGGGCTCGCAGGGCGGCGATCGTGAGGAGGCCGAGTGTTCCTGAGCCGAGCACAACAACGGTTCCGTTGTCTGGTACCCCGGCCATTAGGGCGGCGTGTACTCCGCAGGCTGCCGGTTCGACGATTACGGCTGCTTCGTCTGAGAGATCGTCGGGCACGGGGTGAAGTTGGCTGGTGTGGGCGTAGAAGGAGGTCGCCCAGCCTCCACCGGTGTCGTGGCAGGAACCGGTCTGAATGCCGGGTTCCAGTTCACCGAACGTGACGTGCTCGCAGTTGCCGAGCCTGCCGTCGGCACATGGTCCGCACGTGGGGTCGATATTCCGGCTGATGCAGCCGAGCACGGGCTCGAGGACGACCCTGGTGTCGTCGTCGAGGTCGCCGACGACCTCGTGGCCCGGGATGAACGGAAACGAGACGAGGGGTTCGAAGTAGCGTGCCGACTTTCCGTTCACCGTTGCCAGGTCTGATCCGCATATTCCGGCCAGCCGTGGTCGAACCACCACCCAGTTCTCACCGGGGGATTCCGGCGAATCGGTGTCGGCGAGGTGGAGTGGCCCCACGCTGGCACCGCCTCCGGGGGTCAGGCCGCCGGCAATCCTGGCCGCAGCGAAGCGAGGGATGTTCCGGTGGAACTCGAGCGCCTTCATCGGTGGGGTCCCGTGAGCGTTGACGTCATGCGCTGTTCCTGGCTGCGGTTGCCGAGACGGGTGGTGCCAGAGGAAGCACCCGGCGGGTCATCCCTGGAGATTTGGCAAAGTCTTCAACCAGCCAGCCGCGCTTTTTGGCAATGCTGGCAAGGCGTGTCTCTGGGTTGACGGCGACCGGGAAACCGACTGCCTCCAGCATCGGCAGGTCGCTGGCCGAGTCGGCGTATGCGATCGATTCCCGAAGGTCAAGACCGTGGAGGTCGGCATAGTCGACAAGTGCCTGGTAGCGGGCTTCTCCGGTGGGTGGCGCCGCCCTCATGCGGCCGTCGTAGGCGGGGGTTCCGTCTCCCAGATCGGCTACTCCGAGTTCTGAGCTGATGATGTCGTCGAACAGCGGCCTGAGGGGTTCGACAACGAAGTCGAGGGCTCCTGTGATGAGGACGGTCCTGTGTCCGAGGGCCCGGTGTTCGCGCACCCGGCGGATTCCGGCGGGAAAGGACCTGGAGAGGATCAGGTCGCTGAAGTGTTCGGCCGAGTCCTCGAAGATGCGGTCGATGGGTGCCCCCTCGTAGCGCCGGTAGAAGAATCTCAGGAAGTCGCTGCGGTCGCGGCGGTCGAGGGCAAGGAGCGTGGGTGCCTCTGCCATTGTCTTGAGCACGAAGCGGATGCGGTCTCCTCTGGAGAGGTGACGGCTGCCAAGCCAGGCAAAGCTGGCCACCACGTTGGATGCGATGAGGGTGTTTTCGAGGTCGAAGGCGGCGATGTGTCGTTCTGGAGCCAGCACCTGGCGCCGTAGCCGGTCGGAGCGTGTCTCGGCACCCCTGACAGGTGGCTTCATGGGGACCCGCCCGGCCTTGACTACTGACGGGAGGTGGATTTCGGGTACGTAGTGGTCCCAGTCGAGCGTCCTGGGGTCAAAGCAGAACGCCGCCCTGTCGTCGGTGTCCAGGGAGTCCCAGAGCGTCAGGAGCCTGTCTAGGAGGTAGACGGCCTCACATTCGGCGTAGGCGCCGTAGAGGTCCACATAGCCCATTGCGCGTTCGACAAGGTCCCGTTGTTCTTCGAGACGAACGGCGACCTCAGCCTGTCTGCCCCTGATCGGCAACCTGTCGAGGACCTTGCGGGAGAGGTCGAGGGCGGTTCCGGCGCGTTCCAGTTGGCGCTTCACCCTGCCTCTGCCGGGGAAGGACCACTCCGGGACCGAGATCGGCTGGCCGTGCTCGTCGTAGATCGGGTTGTCGGTGAACCAGGAGCGAACCAGGTCGACGAGGCGTCCGTACCTGAGAGGGTTGACGCTGCCAGAGGCGACCTGGACGATGTCGGCACCATCCACGGGGCCGCGGGCTGCCACTGCACAAATTGCGGCGACGACGTAGTCGACCGGTATGACGTCGATGGTGCCCTCGGGGACTCCGGGGAACTCCTTTAGGAGGCCCCGTGCGTAGGAGATGATGACCGGCTCGGCCATGCGGAAGCCGCGAATCCATCCGGGGGAGGGTTCGGCGAGGGCTGATTCGATGATTGATGGTCGGACGATGCTCACCGGCACGTCGCCGGCTGTCTCGGTCAGGGCCATCTCGCCGAGGGCCTTGGTGTAGGCGTAGGCATCGGGGAAGCCAAGTGATGCGGCACGGGAGCGTCCGGCCTCGGCCATCCTGTCGTCAACCCAGCGCGACCTGAGCTGTTCGGTCTTGGCCGCCAGAGCGGGGATTCCGGCCGCCCCCAGCTCGTCGTGGGCATCGTCGCGAAAGCCGGCAAGGCTTTCGGGGGAGCGGCTCATGCCCTCGGTTTCGTGGCGGATGCGCCTGGCACTGTCCACCTCGATTCGCCAGTCCACATCGACGAAGAAGGGGCTCTCGTTGACGGGCTCCTCGGGAGCGGCTCCTCGTCGACTGCCGGCCACGTAACAGGTTGATACAGCGACGAGGTGCGGCGAGGCTCCGAGATCGGCGAGGGTCTCGGTGATTCGCACGGGGCCCAGCAGGTTGACCTCGACCGCCTGGTCAAGGGGGGAGTCGAAGCTGACAATCGCGGCGGAGTGAATGACGAGGTCGCAGGTTCCAAGGATCTGGCGGCCGGCATCGTCGAGGCCGAGGCCGTCGGTTGCGACGTCGCCGGCTACGGCTGTGATCCTGGCAGCGGCCATCTCTTCGAATGCATCCTTCCCCATGTCATTTCTGAGACGGTCGAAGGCATCGTTTCTGAGGATGTCGCGGTCGACCCTTCGTTGGGCTCCACGTCGGCCGGGGCGGACGATTAGGACCAGCTCGCAGCCGGGTACGCAGCGGAGCAGCCTCTCGACGAGGGCGGTTCCGAGGAAGCCTGTACTTCCGGTGATGGCTATGCGGCGCCCGGCCAGGGAATCGGCGATCACGGCACCTTGTCTACCAGATGGTAAGGGTCTTTACCAGTTGGTAGAGAGACGGCTACCGTGGTGCTGTGGACAACGAGGCTGGCAGGCCTACGCCTGAGCGGGTACAGGACCGGGTGCAGGAACGGGTCCAGGGGCGTATCCAGGCCCGCTCCGATACCAAGGCCCAGATTCAAGATGCCGCCCTGGCTTCATTTGGGACTGCAGGCTACGACGGAACCTCCCTTGACGACCTCGCAAGGGGTTTGGGCATAAGGAAGCAGACGATTCTCTACCATTTTGTCTCAAAGAGGGGCCTCCTGAACGCAGTCGTGGACCGATGCGCAGGCGACCTGACCGGTGCCATGGACGAGGTTCTAAGCGGTGCCGACCGCGACTGGGACCGCGTCGAGGCCCTAGTGCGGCGTGTGTTTCGGGTTGCACTCGAACAACCGGTGATGCTGGGCCTGCTGCGCGAGGTGAGCAGGCCCGGATCTCCGGGGGCCCAGCGCCTCAGGACCCACATGGAACCGATGATGGCGAGGGCCAGGGTCTGGATCGAGGGCGAGATGGCTGCAGGTCGAATGCGACGCGCCGACGCCCAACTGCTATTGATAAGCGCCTATTCCACCGTCGTCGGGGTAGCGACCGAGACAGAGGTTCTGCGCGCAGCGGGCATTGAACCGACCCTGCGGCCGGTTGTGCAGCGCCGCAGAGAACTCCTCAACTTTCTGCGTTCGTCCCTGGACCCTCGGGACTGACTCAACGGTTGGTGTTGCGCCTCTGACGTGAGTGTCGCTCAACGGCTATGTCGACAAGCCTGTCGATCAGCGCCGGAAATGAAAGCCCGGCCTTCTGCCAGAGCCTCGGATACATCGAGATGGAGGTAAACCCCGGAATCGTGTTGACCTCGTTCAGGAGTGGCCCGCGTCCATCATCTGGAAGGAAGAAGTCGATGCGGGCCATACCCGAACAGCGCACTGCGATGAACGCCCGCGCAGCAAGTTCCTGGAACCTCACGACGGTTTCCGGATCTAGGTCGGGGTCGTCGATCAACTCGGCGGTTCCGTCCTCGTATTTGTCCGCATAGTCGTAGAACTCCCCACCTGGACGGATCTCGCCGGGGCCGGAAACCTGGGGAACGCGGTCTCCGAGCACGGCCATCTCTATCTCACGACCGGAAATGGCCTCCTCGACGATCATCCACTCGTCGTAACCCGAGGCCACCTCGAGCGCGACCTCGAGGGAGGTGGCGTCGCTTGCCTTCATCACCCCGATGGAGGACCCCAGGTTGGCAGGCTTGACGAACACCTGGGGCCCCAACTCTGCGAGCAGACGCTGTGTCAGCGCAGCCCTGGCATCGGTCCCAGGTGAGTCGAGGTCGTCGACGTGGAGTCCCCTGTAGCGGGCCTGGGGAATTCCATGTCCATGCAGGATCTCTTTCGTGGCGACCTTGTCCATTGCCAGTGAGGAGCCCAGAACCCCGGCACCCACGTAGGGGACATCAGCCAACTCCAGGAGACCCTGAACGGTCCCGTCCTCACCCAGTGGCCCGTGGAGAAGCGGAAACACGACGACCGGCCCGGTGTCTGCAAGCTCGCTGAGTCGCAAGAGGGGGTCCCAAGCGGGCCCGGTCGGATCCAGGCGATCCGGGAGCGTGCCGGCCTCGAGCCCATCGACAGCTGATGTCGCAAGGGACCATCCACCGTCCCTGCCGATTCCAATGGGCAACACGTCAAAGCGGGATCTGTCTACCGCCTGGAGGACGTGTCGCGCTGATACGCATGAGACGTCGTGCTCGGCGCTCTGGCCGCCAAAGAGAAGCACCAGGAGGCGGTTTTCCTCCATGTCAGTCATTCCTTCTGGCCACATCGTCCACGGCGGCATCGTAGGACCTGCCGGGAACATGGGTACGGCACCCGGAGGGTGGCACCGCACGAGCGGCCGGGGCTGGGAGACTCAACCCCGTGAGGTTTCTTGCATCAGGTGTCGCGGCTGCGACCGACGGAGAACTGCTCGGCGACGACGTGCAACTGGACGGCGCCACACAGGACTCACGGTCGGTGACGTCCGCCTGCCTGTTCTTGCCCCTGGTTGCCGAGAGGGACGGTCACGACTTCATCGACGATGCCATCGGAGCGGGGGCGTCTGCCTACCTGACCTCCAACGGCCGGGAGTACGCCGGGGCGACCGGTGTCCATGTCGAAGACACCGCAGGTGCCCTGATGATGCTCGGTACACACGCCCGGCATTCCGTGGAGGGGACGGTTGTGGGTATCACCGGCTCGGTGGGAAAGACCTCGGTAAAGGACATGGCCGCGGCCGTGCTGACCCGGGGAGGTCCTGTTCATGCCAGCCCCCGGTCCTACAACAACGAGATCGGGGTGCCCCTCACCCTGTTGAATGCACCCGATGACCCGGCGACGCTGGTGTTGGAGCTGGGGGCGAGGAAGGGGGGCGACATTGCATCTCTTTGTGCCGTTGCCAGGCCGGACATCGGTGTCATCACAACCGTGGCAGCGGTTCATACCGGGGTTCTGGGACCCGTTGATGCCGTGGCGAGGGCGAAGGGCGAGTTGCTGGACGGGTTACCGGCTGACGGTTGCGCCATCTTGAACGCCGATGTGCCAGAGGTGATGGCTCAGGCAGGCCGGACCCGTGCCAGGCGGATCACCTTCGGGGCAACGGGCGAGGTCCGGGCGTCGGGGGTCAGCATCGACGGCCGCCTCCACGCGACCTTCCTCCTGGAATCACCGTGGGGCCGGACAGAGGTGCGTCTCGGGGTGCCGGGGGCTCACATGGTCGACAACGCCCTCGCTGCAGCATCGGTCGGCCTGGTGCTCGACATTCCTCTCGAAGAAGTGGCGGTCGGCCTGGGCGAGGCCCTGCTGTCTCCCGGTCGGATGCAGATCAGCACGGCACCGTCGGGTCTGGTGGTGATCAACGACGCCTACAACGCCAACCCCACGTCGGTTGAAGCAGCACTCAGGGCACTGGTGGCTCTTCCGGGCAGAGGCCGAAAGCTTGCGCTTCTTGGCCTGATGGCTGAGCTGGGGGACGAGTCCAACGATGAGCACACGCGGATTGCTGCCCTGGCCGCCGAGCTTGGCCTGGAGGTTATTGCTGTGGGAACGGACCTGTACGGCATAGAAGCAATGGGCGGTGTGGACGAGGTCATGGAAGCCACAGCCGGTCTCAACCTTGGCGAAGGCGACTCGGTGCTGGTCAAGGGCAGCCTTGTGGCCGGCCTTCAGGGACTGGCTGAGCGGTTGGCAACTTCCTGAGGGACCAGCCTCAGTCCGAGTCGACCGGCAACTCAGCTGGCTTCAGGGGGGTGTTGCTCTGGTTCCAAACCGCCAGTTCCTCGGCGTCGCAGGTCCTGCACAGATACACGACCTGCATCGACTGGATCGACAACTGGGTGCCCCTTGACTTCTCGACAATCGACCGCAGGGCAGGTCGCACATCGTCTGAGCCGCAGGTGGGACAGGTGGGGGTGAGGTCCCGTTCCCAGACGAGGGCGCACGACCCGCAGGTGACGGTGATCTCCTCGTTTCCGGGTTGACCGGTCCGGGCGCCTGACAGGTCTTCTTCTTCGCCACAACCCGGGCAGCAGATGGCGTCCACGGAGGTAACGGTACCGGGGCGCGGCACCCCGTGGGGAGCAGCGTCGCCGGTGCTGCAGGAGGGACCTGGCTGTAGCCTCGTCGGCCTGCGGACCGTTAGCTCAGTTGGCTAGAGCGCTCGCCTCACACGCGAGAGGTCACTGGTTCAAGTCCAGTACGGTCCACCCCGCCGCCCGGCCCCTCAGGCCGCCCGTTGGATTCCACCGGGAGGCCTGTGACACACTCCGAGGCCAGCCGGTCGCCGTGCCGTGGCGTCCGGCCACTGAGCACGGGCGTGGATGCCCTGCAGAACCGGGGGCAACCAATGGCTGAGAAGTACTTCCTTGGCACAGATTCTTCGGAGCGCTTTCCGCTCTGGACCCGTGCGAACGTGGGTGAGGTCTTTCCCGACCCGGTGGCGATGAGCTCGTTTGACTTCGCGTTCGCCAACGCAGACGGCGTGCGCATGGCCGAGATGGGCTGGCGGGACTCGTACATCAAGATCGGGGCATTCACCGAGGACGAGTTCGACCCGGACCGTCCCGTGATTCTCGGCGTGTTTGGCGGCTACGCGTACCTGAACGCTTCGATCATGCGCATCTTCGGGGAGCGTGCGCCCGGCCTGTCCGCCGCCGACATCGACGCCCAGTTCTTCGGACTCCAGCCCGGCATTCCTGACTATGAAGCTCACCCTGATGATGCCGATCCCGAAGCAGAGGCACGTATCGGAGCGACCTTCGGGTGGGCGCTGACCACCGATGGTCTCACGGAGGTTGCCGAGGACGAGGCGACCGTCGATGCCCTTCGGGCGAGCCGACCGGATTTCGCTGCAATGTCTGACCTGGAGCTGTTGGAGTGGGCCGAGGGGATCCTGGACTCCAACTTCCGCCACCTGTTTGCACAGCACCTGTTCATCACCCTCCTGGCCACCCTCCCGGCGGGCATCATCACCGAGGTGTGCACCGCCCTCGGGCGGCCCCAGGATGCCCTGAAGCTGCTGGCCGGTCTGGGTGACGTCGAGTCGGCTGCGCCGTCAATGGCGATGTGGGAACTGGGACGCATGGTTTCTGCCAGCGATTCCCTGGGTGCTGCCTTCGACGCGGGGCTGGACGATCTGGACGGACGAACACGTGCCCTGGATGATCCGTCGGCGGTGGCATTCGTCGCTGCCTTCGACGAGTTCCTGTTTGCCTACGGCTGTCGTGGACCCAACGAGTGGGAAACCAGTTGCCCTACGTGGGAGACAGATCCGAACCTGGCGTTGGCGGCGATCGACCGAATGCGCCTTTCACCCGAAACGGCAGCCCCTGTCGGGAACCAGGCCCGGATGGCAGCTGACCGGGAGCGTCTCGGTGCCGAGATGTACGAGATGCTCGCGGCTGACCCTGAGGCTCAGGGGCAGTTTGGTGCAGCTCTGGGATCAGCCGGGGTCTTCATGCCGGGCCGGGAACGCACCAAGACCAACTGCATCAAGCTGGTTCACGAGGCCCGGATGGCCCTTCTGGAATTCGGCAGGCGAATGGTCGAAAAGGAAGTGTTCCCCTCGGTGACCAGTTACGGCATGCTGGCATTTGCTGAGAGTCGCCAGATCGTGGAGGACCCGACCGGCTGGCGCGAGTTGATCGAGGAGAGACAGGCCATATTCGACGAGGTGAGCGAGCTGCAGGAGCCGTTTGTGGTGTTCGGCGAGGCGCCCGCCCTGTCAACCTGGCCGCGCCGAGATTCTGTCGAGGTCGTTCCGGTCGGACCGGGAGAGTCCATCCAGGGGATGCCGGGGTGTCCGGGAGTATCCCGGGGGAGGGCTCGGGTGCTCTTGGACAGTCACGATCCGACAGGCCTCGAACCCGGTGACGTCCTGATTGCACCTCTGACCGACCCATCTTGGACACCGCTGTTCGTGCCCGCCTCAGGGGTAGTGGTGGATGTCGGTGCGCCTCTCAGCCACGCCATCATCGTGAGCCGCGAGCTCGGTATTCCCTGTGTCGTGTCGGCCACCGGTGCGACGAAGCGGATACCCGATGGGGCACTCGTCGAGGTGAACGGCGAAACCGGCGTGGTGACGGTTTTGGAGGGCTGACCCGACCGCCCTGTGAGGGTTGTGCAATGCTGGTCGCCTTGAAGGGGACCAGCATGACGGCGGTTCTCCTGCTGTGCGGCGCGTGCAGCGGGGGAGACTCAACCGATTCGACGGTGGCCCCGCCGACGACGGTGATGGCGACCACGACTGCTGTGGCCCCGCCGACGACGGTGATGGCGACCACGACTGCTGCGGCCCCGCCGACGACGGTGATGGCGACCACGACTGCTGCGGCCCCGCCGACGACCTTTGCCTCAGGACCTGGATCGATCGGGCTCCTCAACCGGACCGGCACCTCCATCGGGCAGATGCAGGACTGGATCAATGCAGCAGAGGATGGCCTGGCGGGACGTGAGGCAAACATCCTTGTGGTGGTGTGGCCCATAGGAGTGAACATCAGCGATGAACCTGACTTCGAGAGGTTCGACGGTGCACCTTTCACGGTCAACGAGGTCGTGATGTCGCAGGGCGAGATCGAGAGCCTGCTGCATGAGATCGATGCATGGATGCTCTCGGATCCATGTGTCGGAGGGGACCGCTACCTCCGACAGGAACTGTTGAATCGGCTCAGACTGTGGCTGGAGGGTGGTGCCGATGCGGCTACCGCACCCGATCCCTGCTTCGAGACGAGGTTTGTCGCTGTAGCGGCGAGCTCATCATGGTCAGATGTGGACCTCCGCCATGTCGTCATCCACGAGCTCTACCATGCTTTCCAACAGCGCCTGCCTAATTGGTGCGGGAACCCAGACCTGCCCCGTTTCGAAGAAACCAGGTGGGTGGGTGAAGGTGCGGCCGACTACTTCACCTACTCGGTCACAGCGGGACTCGATGGGCGATCAGACCTCACTAGCGCAATGCTGGCCGAGGCCCGGGCCTCCTACATGGACGGTGGGCCGGATCTCCGCGACGGAGCGTTCGCCACCAACAGTGCAGCAGCATTGAGGCTGATGATGGAGAGAGGTGCTCTGGACGAATCGGCGATCCTGGATGCCAGCCTCTTCCACGACTGTGACTGGTCGATCGATCTGGGCGATGCGAACTCCGAAGCCACCCATGCCAAGGGTTGGTGGTACGAGATTGAAGAGCAGGCTGGAGGCTTCGGCTTCGGTCCGGGAGCACTGGCAGGTTGAACGGATCCCTCCGGGAGGGGCTCAGCCGCCGAGGAAGGCCCTGCGCACCTCGGGGTTGGTGAGCAGTTCATCTCCAGTGCCGGTGAACGTGCACTTTCCGAGTTCCATCACGTAGCCACGGTGGCTTACCGAGAGGCCCTGCTTGGCGTTCTGTTCGATCATCAGAACGGTCAGGCCGATCTCATCGTTGAGGCGACCTATCGCATCGAAGATCGACCGGGTGATCGCCGGCGACAGGCCAGCTGATGGCTCGTCCATCAGGACCAGATCCGGCTCCCACATGAGGGCGCGGCCGATTTCGAGCATGCGCTGCTCACCGCCGCTCATCGTGCCGGCGGCCTGCTTTGAGCGTTCGGCCAGACGTGGAAAGAGATCCAGCACGTAGTCAATCCGTTCCTGCACCCGGACCTTGTCGGTCTCCAGGTACATGCCCATCTCCAGGTTCTCATAGACGGTCATGTCGGGGAACACGCTGTGGAGTTGGGGCACGATCGTGATGCCGGCCTTCAGGGCGTCTTGTGGTCGGACGTTGGTGATCTCACGGTCATCAAAGAGGACCCGACCCGACCGCACCGGCAGAAAGCCGTAGACGGCCTTGAATACGGTCGACTTGCCGGCACCGTTCGGACCAATAACGCAGACGATCTCACCCTTGTGGACTGAGAGCGTCACTCCCTTGAGGATGTCCTGGCCGGTGACGTAGCCGGCATGAATGTCGTGGACCTCGAGGAGTGGCTGGGAGTTAGGCATCGTCAGAGCCTCCGTCGTCGCCGAAGTAGGCCTCAAGGACCGCCTCGTCGGACTTGATCTCGTCGGGGGTTCCGTCGGCCATCTTCTTTCCGTAGTTGAGCACGATCACCCGATCGCAGAGGTCGCTGATGAAGCGGATGTCGTGTTCCACGAGCATCAGCGTCAGGCCCCGACCGTTCATCTCGCGGATTCGATCCTTGATGGTCTCGATGAGGGTCGGGTTGATGCCCGAGGTTGCCTCATCCAGGAGGATCAGGTCCGGATCGGGCATGAGCGTCATGCCCAGTTCCAATAGGCGTCGTTGACCGCCTGAGAGGATGCCGGCCTTGTCGTAGAGGTGGTGTCCGAGCAGCAGGAAGTCGGCGATCTCGGCCGCCTTGTCGTGCAGGGACCGGTCGGCCCTGGTGAAGGATCGGATCGTGGGTACCTCGCCCCACTGGCGGCTGAGGAGCAGGTTCTCCTCGACTGTCAGGTCCCGGTAGACCCTGATCACCTGGAAGGTCCTGGCAAGGCCACGCCGGGCGATCTGGTACGGCTGGTCGTCGGTTATGTCCTCGCCCTTGAAGAGGATTTCGCCACCGTCTACCTCGTGTACGCCGGTAATGCAGTTGAACAGGGTGGTCTTGCCGCTTCCGTTGGGACCGATCAGCCCGACGATCTCCCCCTCGTTCACCTGGAAGTCCACCTTGTCGACGGCGCAGAGTCCGCCGAATCGCTTGAGGACACCGCGTCCTTCGAGGAGGGCCGAGCCGTTCACGATTCTCCTCCCCGGGTATCGTCGCTGTCAGAATCGTCTGCCGGAGATGTGGTTGGTCTGGCACCGCGATCGCGGTGCAACAGGCGGCCCAGCGGGGTGGCACCAGAGCGGTCTGAAAGGCTTCCGACGATTCCCTCGGGTACCCACATTACGAGCGTGATCAATAGGACGCCCGTAACGATCAGGTGGTAGTGGAGGAAGTGTGACCACATGAGGTCACGCAGCCAGTAGAACGCCACGGAGCCGATGACAGGTCCGGCCACCGTGCCAAGGCCGCCGAGAATGGTGGCGATGATTATGTCGAGTGTGCGGCGCTCCACGAACACGATGTCGGGGTCGATGAAGGTGTTCTGGTAGGCCCACAGGCCACCGACGAGGCCGGTGATGGCTGCCGAGATGGCGAACACGGTGATCTTGTGGAGGGTGGTGTCGATGCCTCGCATGTCGGCGCCAACTTCGTCTTCGCGGATTGCAATGAGGGTGGAACCGAACTGTGTGCGACGCAGCCACCAGGTCATCGTCACCACCAGGACGGCGAGGATCAGGGTGACGTAGAAGAACAACGGTCGGTTCAGGTAGGGGGGGAGCGTCATGCCCTCGCCGCCGTCGGTCAGCGGCTTGGCTATGCGGATGATCTCGCGCATGGCCACGAAGGTGGCCAGCATGGCTATGGAGAAGTAGGGGCCCCGCAGGCGGAGCGTCGCCGAGCCGATCAGGAGCGCTGCCAGCACCGCTACGACAACGCCGCCAGCGGTGGCCACCGGAAACGAAAGGCCAACCTTTGTCATGAACACGCCGGTGCCGTAGGCACCGATTCCGAACCAGACGGCGTGGCCGAAGTCGACGTAGCCCGTGAACCCGCCGGTCAGGTTCCAGCTGGACGCCATTGCGATCATCATGAACATCTGGGTGAAGCTGAATAGCAGCGAGTTGGTGACAAATCCCTCCTGACCTCTCTCCACAACGAAGATGGGCATGATGGCGAGGACCACGACGGCCATGCCGGTCAGGAGCAACCCGGCTCTCCTGACAGCCGGGTTGTCAAGGATCAGGTGCCGGCTCACTGCGGGCTCCGTGGCTTGAGCCCACCGAAGAGACCCTGGGGGCGAACTACCAGGACGATCACCAGGAGAACGAAGGAGGAGACGATGCCCACGTTGGTGCCCACACGTGGAACAAAGGTGGCGAGCATCACCTCGATCACGCCGACGGCAAGACCACCGAAGAGCGCGCCGGGAATGCTTCCAAGGCCCGAAAGGGCGGTAATGGTGAAGGCCCTGAGCGTGAGAGGCCCTCCCATGAACGGATACACCGCCTGAGTCGGGGCGATCATGGCTCCGGCAAGTGCCGTCAGGCCAATTGCGATGGCGAACGTAATGGCATAGACGCGGCCGATTTCGATGCCGACGATGCGCGCTGCTTCGCGGTTCTGAGAGGCGGCCCTGATGCTCTTACCCAGGCGCGAGTGCTTCAGGAACAGGTGTAGCACGAACATGACGATGAGGGCAGCGACCAGGATCGCTGTTTTGGTCTTGGGGACGGTCACGCTGCCGAGGTCCCAGTAGCCCCTCATGGAACCCTCAACGGACCGCGGGGTCCCCGAGTACCTGAGTTTGACCACGTTGGAGATGACGATGCTGAGACCGAACGTGACAAGCAGGGCAATCATGTGGGGTCTCTCGATGACCCGGTTGATCAGGACACGCTGAACCACGTAACCAAAGACCATCATCACCGGGAAGATGATGACCACTGAGAAGATCGGGTCCATGCCGAGGTTCTCCTGGAGGATCCAGGCACCGTAGGCACCCATCATCACGATCTCGCCGTGGGCAAGGTTGATAACCCCCATCACCCCCCAGATGATGGAGAACCCGAGCACCATGATGGCGTAGAAGCCACCCAGCATCACCCCGTTGATCAGGGCCTGTAGGAGTTGGTTCATATGGTCAGCACTTCACCGGTCGTGAGCAGGCGGGAATCCGGACGCGGTCCGGACGATGATTATGGAACAGCAGGGGTGTAGCGGAGGGGCTGGGCCCCTCCGCTACACGTCCCTGGTGAGGTCTAGCGGTTGTTCCAGTCGGGTGCCGGGTAGATCAGGTCGGCGACTGCTGCGCCTTCTGGTGCGATAACGAGGATCTCACCGCCCTGTACCTGAATGGCTCCCATCGGCTTGGCGATGTTCTTGCCGGTCTCGTCGAACTTGATCGGACCGTAGAAGGTCGTCGCGTCCATGTTCCGGAGTGCATCGCGCACCGCATCGGTGTCTGTTGATGCGGCGTCTTCGATGGCCATCATCAGCACCAGCGGTGCGGCTGCCGACTCTGCTGCCTGGTATGTGGGAGCTTCGCCCCACATCGCTTCGTAGCGGGTAGCAAACTCGCCAGCGGTACCGAAGTACGGATCCTCCCACGCCATCGAGGCTTCCCACTGGGTGGGCCCGATGATGGTGTTCGCACGATCGCCGACCTCGTTGTAGAAGTCGGGGTTCGATGGACCAACCGTGATGATCATGCCGTCGGGTGCAAAGCCCAGTTCCTCAGCGGCGTTGACGAACAACAACGCATCGTTGAAGTGGCCGCCACCGACGAAGATGTCAGGATCCAGGTCACGGAACTTGGTCATGATCCCTGAGACGTCAGCGACGTCTTTGGGATAGGTCTCGACCCCGAGAACCTCCAGGTCGTACACCTCGGCCCAGTGCAGGGCTCCTTCGAGCACAGACGTCGGGAAGGCCGTGTCCTCATAGGCGACCACCATTGTCTTCGCACCAGCATCAGCGAGCGCCTTGATGCCCGACTGGGTGTAGTACGAAGCTGGAGTCAACACGCCGAACAGGTTCTGGAACCCACGGGCAAACACGGACTCGGAAGCACCGTTTGCCTCGACCATGATCAGGCCGTACTGCTCAGATATGGCACTCGTCGCCTTGGTCAGGCCACTGGAGTATGGGCCCAGCAGGAAGTCCACACCGTCCTCGTTGATCAACTTGTCGATCAGGTTGGCGGCAGTGTCCGGGTTGCTTTCATCGTCGTACATGACCAACTCGACGCGGTAACGGTCACCATCAATGTTGATACCGCCGTACTCGTTGTTCACCCAGTCCAGCCACGTGTTGTAGCCCTGACGGACATCTTCACCCTCACGGGCGTACTTGCCCGTCTCAGAAACCGCAGCACCAAGACGAATCGTGCCTACCGGCTCCGGGGCTCCGCGGTTGTTCCAGTCGGGTGCCGGGTAGATCAGGTCGGCGACTGCTGCGCCTTCTGGTGCGATAACGAGGATCTCACCGCCCTGTACCTGAATGGCTCCCATCGGCTTGGCGATGTTCTTGCCGGTCTCGTCGAACTTGATCGGACCGTAGAAGGTCGTCGCGTCCATGTTCCGGAGTGCATCGCGCACCGCATCGGTGTCTGTTGATGCGGCGTCTTCGATGGCCATCATCAGCACCAGCGGTGCGGCTGCCGACTCTGCTGCCTGGTATGTGGGAGCTTCGCCCCACATCGCTTCGTAGCGGGTAGCAAACTCGCCAGCGGTACCGAAGTACGGATCCTCCCACGCCATCGAGGCTTCCCACTGGGTGGGCCCGATGATGGTGTTCGCACGATCGCCGACCTCGTTGTAGAAGTCGGGGTTCGATGGACCAACCGTGATGATCATGCCGTCGGGTGCAAAGCCCAGTTCCTCAGCGGCGTTGACGAACAACAACGCATCGTTGAAGTGGCCGCCACCGACGAAGATGTCAGGATCCAGGTCACGGAACTTGGTCATGATCCCTGAGACGTCAGCGACGTCTTTGGGATAGGTCTCGACCCCGAGAACCTCCAGGTCGTACACCTCGGCCCAGTGCAGGGCTCCTTCGAGCACAGACGTCGGGAAGGCCGTGTCCTCATAGGCGACCACCATTGTCTTCGCACCAGCATCAGCGAGCGCCTTGATGCCCGACTGGGTGTAGTACGAAGCTGGAGTCAACACGCCGAACAGGTTCTGGAACCCACGGGCAAACACGGACTCGGAAGCACCGTTTGCCTCGACCATGATCAGGCCGTACTGCTCAGATATGGCACTCGTCGCCTTGGTCAGGCCACTGGAGTATGGGCCCAGCAGGAAGTCCACACCGTCCTCGTTGATCAACTTGTCGATCAGGTTGGCGGCAGTGTCCGGGTTGCTTTCATCGTCGTACATGACCAACTCGACGCGGTAACGGTCACCATCAATGTTGATACCGCCGTACTCGTTGTTCACCCAGTCCAGCCACGTGTTGTAGCCCTGACGGACATCTTCACCCTCACGGGCGTACTTGCCCGTCTCAGAAACCGCAGCACCAAGACGAATCGTGCCTACGAAACCGGCTGCGATGTCGCCTACCTGGGTTGCTCCCAGGGGTGCGTATTCGTAGACGAC
>JACNLA010000016.1 GCA_014381745.1 Actinomycetota bacterium
GTCGCCGAGGCTCTGGCCTACCCCTTCACGGACCTGACGGGACCAGTCCCGGAGGTGGCCTGTGAGGCTCTGCCATGCCCGCTGCAGGCTTCGTTGCAGCCCTGCTGCGGGTCCGTCGTCCACGTGGAGCGAGGCTACCGGGTGAGCCCCTGTCGACCGGGGCGCGACCGGGTTCTCTGACAGCCGGGTACTAGCCTGCGGCGATGGCTGAGACAGGTGCGAACACCCCCTCCGGTTCACACGACGGGGTC
Organism: Actinomycetota bacterium; assembly: GCA_014381745.1. Lineage (GTDB taxonomy): Bacteria > Actinomycetota > Acidimicrobiia > Acidimicrobiales > MedAcidi-G1 > UBA3125. Next base: position 252 of record JACNLA010000016.1, read on the forward strand.
TGCTGGGTGAACGGCCAGATCGTGGATGCCGACGACGGGTCGGTGTCGGCCATGGACCACTCGATCGTGGTTGGCGACGGCGTGTTCGAGACCCTCAAGGTGGTGGACGGCCCCGACGGGCCTGTGCCGTTCGCCGTCACGAGACACCTTGACCGGTTGCGCCATTCGGCTGACGGCCTCGGTATGGAGCCGGCCGATGAGGGCAGGGTTCGTGCCGCCCTTGCCGATGTGATGGTCGCCGACCCCGGTGCGGGGCGCATTCGCATCACCTGGTCGAGTGGCCCCGGGCCGCTCAGCTCGGGGCGCGGCGAAGGCCCTGGCACCCTGATCGTGGCCACCAGCAGCGCCAACGTGTGGCCCGAGTCGGGCCGGGTGCAGATAAGCAAGTGGACCCGCAACGAGAACGGCCCGCTGGTGGGGCTCAAGACGACTTCGTATGCCGAGAACGTGCTGGCCCTCGCCGAGGCGCACAGGCACGGTTGCACCGAGGCGCTGTTCACCAACACGGCGGGGCTGTTGTGTGAGGGCACCGGCACCAACGTGTTCCTGGTGGTAGACGGCGTTGTCGCCACTCCCCCGCTGGCGTCGGGCTGCCTCGCCGGGGTGACACGTTCGCTGGCAATGGAGATGGCCGGATCGCTGCCAGAGGTCGGCGGCGGCGTAGTCGAGCGCGACATTCACCCAGACGAGTTCGCACGGGCGTCTGAGGCGTTCCTGACGTCGACGACCCGTGACGCCATGGCCATCTCGGGCGTGGACTCCGATGCTGGCAGGCTGGATCTGCCTGAGGCGCCGGGCCCTGTCACGGCGGCGCTGGCTGCCGGCTTCAGACACCTCTGCGCCACCACCCCCGACCCGTAGGGCCTGGCCGGTCAGTCGGCCGGGCGCAGGTGGGTGACGTCGCCGGCGTGAACCTCGACCGGCTCGCCCCCGTCGGGCACCACCACGAGGGCCCCGTCAGCCCTGACATCGACGGCCTCGCCCACGAGGTCTCCTGAGACCCGCTCGACCCTTACCCGGCTGCCGACGGTTGCCGAGACGGCCAGGTGGTCCTGTCGTAGCCGTTCGGGGCCGTCGGATCGGTCGAGGTCGGCGAGTTGGCGGTCGAAGGCGACGAGCACGTCGACCATGACCCACCAGCGGTAGGCCGCCAGGCCGGCCCGAGCGAGCGACGTTGCACCGGGCGGCACGGGTTCGTCTGAGATTGCCGATTCGGCCGGGGGCCATGCCATGTTGAGGCCGAGACCCACGACGATGGCCGGCCGATCGCCGGTAACCAGCTCGGCCAGAATGCCGGCCACCTTGCCGGGTTGGTCTCCTTCGAGCACCACGTCGTTGGGCCACTTGACGGCTGCGTCGAGGCCCATGGCCATGAGCACCTCCACGACCGACACGGCCAGCGCCGAGGTGACGAGCCCGCGGCGGTCGGGACCGGTGCCGGTGTCGTCCAGCCAGTCGGGGCGCAACAGGGTTGAGAAGGTGAGGTTGGTTCCCTCTGGTGCCTCCCAGCGTCGGTCCAGGCGGCCGCGCCCTGCGGTCTGGTGGTCTGTGGTGAGCACGAGGCCGTCGTCGGCTGGGCCTGCGGCGCGGGCCACGAGGTCGTCGTTGGTGGATCCGGTGGTTCCGACCATCTCGAAGGGGCCGAAACGGGTGTGGCGCAGTGCCGTTCCCCAACTGGCGACAGGGTCCGTGTCGGCGCCCTCTGGCCCACCGGTTTCGCCCCCGGATTCGGGAGATTCGGGGAAATGATGCGATCCGGTCTCCATTCGGGTAACCATATGGCGTGTTTTCGAAGGTTCTGATCGCCAACCGGGGCGAGATAGCGGTGCGGATCATCCGTGCATGCCGCGAGCAGGGGGTGGCCACGGTCGCCGTCTACTCCGACGTGGACCGCGACGCCCTGCATGTGCGCCTCGCCGACGAGGCCTACGCCCTGGGTGGCGTCACGGCTGCCGAGAGCTACCTCAACACCGAGGCCATCCTCTCGATCATCGAACGCTCCGGTGCCGATGCGGTGCACCCGGGTTACGGGTTCTTTTCTGAGAACGCCGACTTTGCCAGGGCCATCACCGAGCGGGGTGTGACGTTCATCGGGCCGCCGCCTGCGGCCATCGAGGTGATGGGCGACAAGATCAGCGCCCGCCACGCCGCCGAGCGGGTTGACGTGGCGAGCGTGCCGGGTACGACCGACTTCATCACCGACCCCGCCGAGGTGGTGGCGTTCGGAGCCGAGCACGGCTGGCCGGTTGCCGTGAAGGCCGCCTACGGGGGTGGTGGCCGCGGCATGAAGGTGGTGGCCGACGCCGACGGTGCCGCCGATGCGGTGGAGTCGGCGCGGCGTGAGTCGTTGGCCTACTTCGGACGTGACGAGCTCTACATGGAGCGTTATCTGACCGCACCGCGCCACATCGAGGTGCAGGTCCTGGCCGACAGCCACGGCAACGCCGTCTACCTGGGTGGGCGTGACTGCTCGGCCCAGAGGCGCCACCAGAAGCTCATCGAGGAGGCGCCGGCGCCGGGCCTCTCAGAGGCGGTGCGTGCCGCCATGGGTGAGGCCGCTGTCAAGGTGGCAAAGGGCTGTGACTACACCAACGCCGGCACGGTGGAGTTTCTGTATGAGGACGGTGAGTTCTGGTATCTGGAGATGAACACCCGCCTCCAGGTGGAACACCCGGTGACCGAGATGGTGACCGGGCTTGACCTGGTTGAACAGCAGCTGCGCATCGCAGCCGGTGAGCCGTTGGCGTTCACCCAGGACGACGTTGAGATACGCGGCCACGCCATCGAGGTGCGCATCAACGCCGAGGACCCTGCCGGCGGGGCCTTTCTGCCGTCGCCGGGGCGCATCACGACGCTGCGTGCACCCGACGGCTTCGGCGTGCGCTTTGACACGGGCTTTGAGGCCGGCGACGAGGTCAGCCAGTTCTACGACAACCTCATCGGCAAGCTGATCGTGTGGGGCGCCGACCGTGACATCGCCATCCGGCGGATGCTGCGGGCACTTGGTGAGCTGGACATTGCGGGCGTGGCAACGACGGCTCCGGCCGACGTGGCGATCCTGGAACACCCCGACTTCGTTGCGGCGAGGCACTCCACCAAGTGGGTCGAGGAGACCCTGGACCTCTCCGGCGTGGGATCGGCCAAGGGCGAAGGTGCCGACGACGCCGACGCTCCCCCGGGTTCGGTGCGCCGTGACACAACGGTCGAGGTGGACGGGCGCCGCATAGAGGTCTCCATGTGGGTGCCGGACCCGGCCGAGGTGGGAACCCTGGGTGGCCGCCCCCGCCGCTCTTCTGTGAGCCGAGGTAGTGCCGGTGGCGTGGGCAACGGGCAGGTGACGGTGCCCATGCAGGGAACGATCGTGAAGGTTGTGGTCGCCGTGGGCGACGGCGTCGAGGCCGGCGACACGGTGTGCGTGCTCGAGGCCATGAAGATGGAAAACAACGTGGCGGCCGACATCACGGGCACGGTCACCGAGGTGAAGGTGACCGAGGGCGACTCGGTCGGCAGCGGCGACGTGGTTGTTGTGATTGAGGCGGGCGAGGCGGGTTAGTTCCCGGATGAGAACCCGCAGCCTCGTGAACGCCTGGCGTCTGGTGCGCAGCGGCGACCTGGCAGGCCTGGCCCGCCGACTTGTGGCCCGGATCACCCGCCTGGGCACCAACCGCCCCGTGCGGTACGCGGCGTGGCGAAAACAGCATGTGCTGCTCACGGACGCCGACCGGGCCCGCATCACCGATCTGGCGGCCGGGCTGTCACAGCGGCCCTCCTTCACGCTCATCACCGAGGTTGGCCCCGACACGGATCCCGGCCTGCTCAAGGCGACCCTTGAGTCCGTGGCGGCCCAGCTCTGGCCCGAGTGGGTGTTGTGCCTCGCCACGCAGTTTGACGATGGGACCGATCTGGGCGACGCCGTGGCCGAGGTGGTGACAGCCGTGGGTGACGGCCGCATCCGTGTAACGGGGCCCGAACCGGCGGTGCTGGGTGACTGGGCGGCGTGGGTGCCGGCCGGCGACCTGGTGCACGAGGCCTGCCTGTTCGCCCTGGCCCACGCAATCTCGGCGGCTGACACCGCAGCTGTGGCCTACACAGACAACGACCACGTGAACGCCCGGGGTCGCCACTCGCTCCCCCACGCCAAGCCCGACTGGAACCCAGACCTGCTCCTGGGCCAGAACTACCTGGGTGGCCTGGTGGCCTACCGCCAGGACGTGGCTGTCGGTGCTGGCACCGAGACGGCCCATGAACGGGCGCTGCGTGCCACGGCTGGCCTCACGCCCGACCGGGTGCTCCACGTGCCACACGTGCTCTACAGCGCCCGAACCGGCCCCGACGGCCTCGACTGGATCGAGGGCAACCGGGTCACGTGGCCGGTGCCAGAGCCGGCCCCAAAGGTGTCGGTGCTCATTCCAACCCGTGACCAGGGTCGCCTTCTCGAAAAGTGCGTTGGTTCCCTTGTCGGGGAGAACTCCAACACCGACTACCCCGAGATCGAGATCATCCTCGTTGACCACGAGTCCACCGAACCACGTGCCCGTGCCGTCATCGACGCCATGGCCGCCGACCCGGCCCACACGGTCATCACCTTTACGGGGCCGTTCAACTTCGCCGCCATGGTCAACCGGGCAGCCGAGGCCGCCACCGGCGAGATCCTCGTGTTGCTCAACAACGACACCGAGGCCGTCAGCCCCGGCTGGCTTGCCGAGATGGTCGGGCACCTCTCCCGCCCCGAGGTCGGCGTGGTCGGCGCGCTCCTGCTCTTTAGCGACAGCACCATCCAGCACGCCGGCGTGCACCCGGGTGTGGGTGGCCTGATGGGGCACGGCCACAAGCACCGCCGTGGCGACGACCCCGGCTACTTCGGGCGCCTCACGGTTGCCCACGACGTGGCTGCGGTAACGGGCGCCTGCCTTGGCATCACCCGGGCCGACTGGGACCGCCTGGGCGGCCTCGACGAGGAGCACCTGGCTGTGGCCTACAACGACATCGACCTCTGCCTGCGTGCCCGCACCGAGGGCCTGGCGGTCGTGTTCACGCCGCACGCCGTGCTGCACCACCACGAGTCGGTCTCACGTGGTTTCGACGACGACCCGGCCCGCAATGAGCGCCTGGCCGGCGAGGTGGCGGTGATGCGGGAGCGCTGGGGCGACTGGTTGGACGTCGACCCGGCCTACAGTCCCAACCTGACGCTCACGGGCAGGGACTTCACCCTGGCCGAGCACCCGAGGGTGGAGCCGGTGTGGA
>JACNLA010000012.1 GCA_014381745.1 Actinomycetota bacterium
CGACTGGTTCGGTGCTGCTCGGTGGCGGCCCGATCGTGTCAGACATCACCCTCGCACAGACATACGAGGGCGCCTGCTTCGTAGCAGGCTGACCACCTGACCAGATCAGATAACTGAATACCGGGCGGGGCTTCGGCCCCGCCCGGTTTCGTTTTCGACCCCTGAGTCGCCGAACCTCTCCAACCGTCGAGGGGGCGGTTATGGTCCTGATCTGTTCATCCGACAATGGGGGAAGTAGTTGACGCAGGATCAGGGGGCTGAGACCGACCAGAAGTCCCGCCCACGCAACGGATCCAAACGCGTTACCGACGAGAGGCCCTGGTGGGACACCTTCCCATGGTGGAGTGCGATCATTGCGGCGATCCTCCTCTGGATGGCCTGGCAGATCGCCACCAGCGAGGACTATGAACTGGCATGGGACCGCATCTCCCCCGGCCTCCGCCTTACCGTTACGGCCACTCTCCAGGCCTTCGCCATCGCTCTGGTTGTCGGCCTGGCTGCCGGAATGGGCCAACTGTCACGCAACGTCGTGGCACGGAACATCTCGCGCACCTATGTGGAGTTCATCCGCGGAATCCCCATATTGCCCCTCATATTCACGGTTGCGCTGATCGTTGTCCCAGAGACGACCGAGATGTTGAACAGCCGACTCAACGCCTGGTTTGGCTGGGAGTTCAAGCTCTCGTTCCAGATGAGGGCGACCGTTACCCTGGCGCTCATCTACGGCGCCTACATGGCCGAGATCTTCAGGGGAGGCATCCAGTCGATCCCACCGGGTCAATCAGAGGCCGGAAGGTCCCTGGGGCTGACCCGACGCCAGACAATGAACTCGGTGATCCTGCCCCAGGCGATGAGGGCCATCATCCCACCCCTCGGCAACGACTTCATCGCCATCCTCAAAGACACCTCCCTGCTCTCGGTTCTGGGGGTCCTCGAGATCACCCAGCGGGGACGCCAGTTCTCCGCCAGCACCTTCAAGTTCCGTGAGGGCTACTTCGTCGTCTCCTTCATCTACCTGATCCTCACCCTCAGCCTCTCCCTCCTGCTAGGGCTCCTCGAAAAGCGGATGACACGCGATCGTCAGGGGGAGCGCTGAGATGATCACCCTCAGTGGCCTAACCAAGACCTTCGACAGGACCATCCACGCCGTCAAGGACGTGGACCTCCACATCGACGAGGGCGAGGTGGTCGTGATCGTCGGACCAAGCGGCTCAGGCAAATCCACGATCCTGCGTTGCATCAACCTGCTCGAGATCCCGACTGCAGGAACCGTGCTGGTCGACGGCTTCGAGTTGACGGACACGTCCACCGACATTGACCACGTCCGCGCCGAGGTAGGCATGGTCTTCCAGCAGTTCAACCTGTTCCCCCACCTCACGGTCATGGAGAACATCACGCTTGCCCAGCGGAAGGTCCGGGGCCGCAGCAGGGCAGAGGCCGAGGAGATGGCCATGCGCCAGCTCACCCGGGTAGGGATACCCGAGAAGGCCGACTCCTATCCACGCCAGTTGTCCGGCGGGCAGCAGCAGCGGGTCGCCATTGCCCGCTCTCTGGCAATGGAGCCACGGGTGATGCTCTTTGATGAGCCGACATCGGCACTCGACCCGGAGATGGTCAAAGAGGTCCTTGACGTCATGTTGGAGTTGGCCGCCGAGGGCATGACGATGGTGGTGGTGTCGCACGAGATGGGTTTCGCCAGAGCCGCTGCCGACCGTCTGGTGTTCATCGACGAGGGCGAAATCATTGAGGCCGGACCCCCCGAGGAGATCTTCACCAACCCGGCCCACGAGCGCACCCGGGCCTTTTTCGACAAGATCCTCTACTGAGCCGCTCCGGCACCTATCCTGATCGCCTTATGACCCCTGCAATCGCCGTCGAGTTGACCGGGATCACCAAGCGGTTCCCCGGGGTCATTGCCAACGACGACGTCCACATTCGCGTGGCCGAAGGTGAGATCCACGCCGTCGTCGGAGAGAACGGCGCCGGCAAGTCGACCCTGATGAAGATCCTCTACGGGATGCTGGTTCCCGACGAGGGTCAGATGACCGTTGCAGGTGACGAGGTCAGCTTCTCGTCACCCGGAGAGGCGATCGACCGGGGAATCGGCATGGTCCACCAGCACTTCATGCTGGCAGACAACCTGACCGTCCTTGAGAACGTGATCCTCGGTGCAGAGCCCAAGAGGCGCGGGGCCATCGACGTCGCTGCAGCCAGGTCAAGCCTCGAGGAACTGGGGGCCTCCTACGGCCTCGACATCCACCCCGACGACATGGTCGAGACGCTCGAGGTAGGAGAACGCCAGCGGGTAGAAATCATAAAGGTGCTCTACCGCGGGGCGAAGATCCTGATCTTGGACGAGCCCACCGCCGTGCTGGTCCCCCAGGAGGTTGAGGAACTCTTCAGGAACCTTCGCGAGTTGAAGGCGCAGGGCCACACCATCATCTTCATCGACCACAAGCTCACCGAGGTCCTGGAGATCGCCGACACGATCACCGTGCTGCGGGCCGGTCGCACCGTGACGACCGTGGACGCAGGCGATGTGACCGCTCAGGAGCTTGCGGAGCTGATGATCGGTGGCGACCTGCCATCACCCAGCACCGCTACCCACCAGATCGACGACCACGTGACGCTTGCACTGGCGGGTGTGTCTGTGATCGGCGAGGACGAACGCGAGGCCCTCAGCGAGGTTGACCTTGCCATCCACCGAGGCGAGATTCTCGGGGTGGCCGGCGTCGAGGGAAACGGCCAGGGCGAGCTGATCGAGGCCATCCTCGGCCTGCGACCGCTGGCGGGCGGATCCCTCATCTTCAACGGCGAGGACATCGGCCAATGGGCGGTGCGACGCCGCCGAGAATCCGGAATCGGCTACGTGCCCGAGGACCGCCACCGACGGGGCCTCCTCCTGGACGCCCCCCTCTGGGAGAACGCAATGCTCGGCCACCAGACCGTCGAGCCGTTCGCCAAGGGTTCCCTCATTGACAGGTCAGGTGCCCGAAACGCGACCGAATCGATCGTGGACCGGTTCGACGTGAGGACCCCGGGAATCGACATCACCGCCAGGGCACTCTCCGGAGGCAACCAGCAGAAGCTGGTCATCGGTCGTGAGATCGCAGCCGACCCCCTGCTCCTCATCGCCGCCCACCCGACACGGGGAATCGACGTGGGTGCCCAGGCTGCTGTCTGGGAGGAGCTCCGACGCGTGCGGGCCGAGGGCCTCTCCGTTCTCCTCGTCTCCGCTGACCTGCACGAGCTGATCGGGTTGGCCGACCGCCTTGTCGTGATGCTGGGCGGAAGAATCGTCGCCGAGCTGAACCCGGCCGACACCACGCCACGCCTTCTCGGTAGCCACATGACCGGTGCCGACGTAGACGACGGGGGGTCGCCGGCATGACCGCCAGGCGTGTAGTTATGGCCCTTGCCGCACCGGTCTCGGCGTTTGCCTTCTCGGTTCTGATCTCCTCTGCTGTCCTTGTTGCAGTCGGCACCAACCCGATCGACGCCTGGGCCGAGATGCTCTCGTTCGGAATGCGGTTGGAAACCCTCGTTGAGACCAGCAACAGGGCCACGCCCCTCTACCTGGCCGGAATCGCAGTGGCAATCGGCTTCCGCATGAACCTCTTCAACATCGGTGTCGAGGGCCAGTACACGATCGCCGCCCTTCTGGCTGCCTCAGCAGGCGCAGCCATGACCCTTCCCGCACCGCTGCACATCCTGGTGATCATCATCGTGGCGATGCTCGTCGGCTCGCTGTTCTCAGGGGTCGCCGGATACCTGAAGGTCACCCGTGGGGTCCACGAGGTCATCTCCACGATCATGTTGAACGCCATCGCCTGGGCGATGGTGGGTTACCTGATGCGGACATGGCTGGCCGACCCCAACGACACGACGCTGAACCTGAAGACCCGCGAGATCGCTGAGTCGGGACGGTTCCCGAACCTGAACGGGCTCCTCCAGACCTTCACCCGCGACATCAAGGGTGGTCGTGAGCTGGGTGGATTCATCATCGTCGCCGCGGTGGTCGGCATCGTCTTCCACCTGTACCTGACCCGGACCCGCTCCGGTTACGACCTGCGCATCACAGGCCTCAACCCGTTTGCTGCAGAGGCCTCCGGCGTCGACCCCAAGGCCACCGTGATCAGGGCCATGCTCCTGTCCGGTGCCGTAGCCGGCTTGATCGGCCTACCGGAGATACTGGGAGACGACTTCAAGTACGACCTCTCGTTCACCAAGGGCCTCGGCTTCGCAGGCATCGCCGTGGCCCTCATCGGAAGGAACCATCCGGCGGGAATCGCCGTCGGAGCGCTCCTGTTCGGATGGCTTGACAGCGCAGCTCCGATACTCGACGTGCGGGGTGATGCCCCTCGTGAGATCGTCTCCATCCTCCAGGGCGTCGTTGTCCTTTCAGCCGTTGTCGCCTACGAGGTGGTCAGCAGGGTTCGCCAGGCCCAGGAGGCCCGAGACACCGCCATCGCCACCGCAGTGCCGCAACCCGCCGGCGACGACCGGGCAGATGCCGGGGTCGACCAATGAACCCCGTTCCCCTGAAGGAATCACGCGCCCTGCGTTGGATGATCGCCATCCTGGGACTCGTCCTCGTCCTATCAGTTACCCAGGAGTTGGCTCGCCCCGAGACCACCGACCTCATCTCCGCCGGAACCGCTGGATCCACGTTGCGACGCGCCGTCCCCATCCTCCTGGCGGGCCTGGGCGGCATCTGGGCCGAAAGGGCCGGCGTGGTCAACATCGGCCTCGAGGGCATGATGATCCTGGGCACATGGTTCGGCGCCTGGGGTGCGCTGGAGTTCGGACCGTGGTGGGGAATAGCCATCGGAATCGCAGGTGGCGCCGCCGGCGGCCTGCTCCATGCGGTTGCGACGGTCGGCTTCGGGGTGGACCACATCATCTCCGGTGTAGCCATAAACATCCTGGCTCCCGGCATTACGAGGTTCCTGTCCCGCGAGATCTTTGCCACCCGGACAGGTGGTGGAATCACCCAGTCCCCACGCGTGGAGAGTGTCGGACACGTCGACTTTCCCTTCCTGTCCGGAGGCGAGGTCTTCGGCTGGGCCAGCCCGGACATCTTCGGGTGGATCGCCGACCGTGGATGGTTCCTGGTCTCCGACCTTTTCGCTGTTGCTTCCGGCATCACCTCAAATGTCTCGTGGGCGACCCTGCTGGCCCTCGCCCTCGTACCCGGAACGGTTTACATCCTCTGGCGCACACCGTTCGGCCTGAGGGTGCGCTCATGTGGCGAGCACCCGGTTGCAGCTGACAGCCTCGGGGTGAACGTCTACCGGATGAAGTATGCGGCGGTGATCATCAGCGGGGGCATGGCAGGCTTCGGCGGTGCGTTCATCGCCATCGAACAGACCGGCATCTACCGCGAGGCCCAGACCCAGGGTCGCGGCTTCATAGGCTTGGCGACCGTTATCTTCGGCAACTGGCAGCCTCTCGGTGCCCTGCTGGGGTCTCTCCTGTTCGGCTTCGCCGATGCTCTCCAACTGCGGGACCGCACCGCTGTCCACGCCCTGCTCCTCCTCACCGGCGTGGCCGTGGCCGCAATCGCGCTCCGCTCACTACGCCGTCGCCAGCCAGTCGGTGGAGCCGTGCTGCTTGCCATTGCCGCCCTGATGCTCTGGTGGTACTCGGTTACCGAGAGCGTCATGAGCGAGTTGCCGCCGGTCACCCCACACATAGCGACCCTGCTTGTCCTTGTGTTCGCAACCAGCCGCCTCCGCATGCCGGCGGCAGACGGAATGCGTTACCGAAAGGGCCAGGAGTAGATCGGCGTGTCCCTGTCAGACGAACAGCTGTCTGCATGGCAAGACAACGGCTACCTGGTTCTGCCGGACTTCGTCCGACCGGATCTCATCGGAGTTCTCACCCAACGCATTGCCGAAATGGTCGAGGGGTTCGCCAGGTCTCCGGGCGAGGCGACCACCGTCTTTTCGACAACTGAGAAGACCCACGCCCAGGACGAGTACTTCCTGACGTCTGGCGACCTGATACGGCCCTTCTTCGAAGACGGAGCATTCGACGACGATGGTCAACTGCAGGTGCCGATGGACCGTGGCCTCAACAAGTTGGGCCACGCCATGCATGACCTGGATCCCGTATTCGACCGCTTTTCCCGCACACCCGAGATGTCGGCCCTCGTATCCGACCTGGGTTTCGTGGATCCGCTGCTGCTGCAGTCGATGGTGATCTTCAAGCCGCCCCACATCGGCGGCGAGGTGATCTGCCACTGCGACCACAGCTTCCTGTGGACAGACCCCCAGACCGTCGCCGGATTCTGGTTCGCCCTCGACAACGCAACGGTTGAGAACGGCTGCCTCTGGGTCATTCCCGGTGGTCACCGCCAGCCGGCCCGGTCGCGGTTCCGCCTTGACGGAGCAGGCACGACCACCGACGTGCTGGACCCCGTTCCCTACGACATGGAGGCCCTCATCCCAGTTGAGGTCGAGGCCGGAACCCTGATCGCCTTCTCGGGGCTGCTCCCCCACTGGAGCGCCCGCAACACCTCCGATGACCCACGGCTCGCCTACACGCTCCACGTGATCGACGGAACCGCCGACTACCCAGCGGACAACTGGTTGCAACGCCGCCCCGACCTTCCCCTCCGCGGCTTCGTCTGATACCGGACAGCCGCCCGGGGTTAGGCTGCGACATGCCGATCGACCTTGACACCATCCGTCGGGCACCCAAGGTTCTGCTCCACGACCACCTTGACGGCGGCCTGCGCCCGGAGACGGTCGTGGAGTTGGCAGACGAGCACGGGTACAGCGGCCTGCCGACCACGAACGTCGATGCCTTGGCCAGTTGGTTCAGGGAGGGAGCCGCCCGCCGCGACCTGGGGCTCTACCTGGAGACGTTCGCCCACACGGTCGGTGTCATGCAGACAGCCGATGCCTGCCACCGCGTCGCGTTCGAATGTGCCCAGGATCTGGCTGTCGACGGCTGCGTGTACGCAGAAATCAGGTTCGCCCCGACCCTCCTCACCGCCGGTGGACTGGCGACAGACGAGGTGATCGAGGCCGTCCTGGCCGGCTTCCACGAGGGCTCCGATGGGACACCGCTCACCGTGCGGACCCTCATCACGGCCATGCGCACCGATACCGACTCCGTAAGCGTCGCCGAGGCGGCAGTCCGCTTCAGGGACAGGGGCGTGGTCGGGTTTGACATCGCAGGCCGCGAGGCCGGCTACCCGCCAACGATGCACCTCGAGGCGTTCCAGTACCTGCAGCGGGAGAACTTCCATGTAACCATCCACGCCGGCGAGGCGTTTGGGTTGGCATCCATCTGGGAGGCAGTGCAGTTCTGCGGCGCCGAACGCCTGGGCCACGGGGTGCGCATCGTCGACGACATCACCGTTGGCGACGGCCCACCGGCCCTGGGACGCCTTGCGGCGTTTGTGCGGGACCGACGGATCCCACTGGAGCTCTGCCCTACCTCCAACGTTCACACCGGCGCCGTCGACAGCATCGCCGAACATCCGATCGGAATGCTTCGAACTCTCGGGTTCAGGGTCACGGTCAACACCGACAACCGCCTAATGAGCAACGTCTCGATGACATCGGAGTTGATGGCCCTCCACGAGGCCTTCGGCTGGGGCCTCGACGACTTCAGGTGGCTCACCATCAACGCAATGAAGAGCGCATTCCTTCCCTTTGATGAACGGCTTGACATAATCAACAAGATCGTGAAGCCCGGCTACGCAGACCTCTCGGCCTGACGCCGCCCCGCCATGGGAACCCTCTCCGAGTCAGAGTCGCGCAGGGTTGTGGCCGCGGCCGGAGTCCTCGTCTCCGACTGGGGTGTTGCATCAGACCCGGAATCGGCGTCCATCGAAGCCCGTGGTCTGGGGTTTCCGGTTGCCGTGAAGCTCTGCGGTACTGGAATCGCGCACAAGACCGAGCGGGGCCTCGTGCGCCTGACCCTTACCAGCGCCCACGAGGTGGAGTTGGCTGGGGCAGAGCTGCTGGCAGCCGCCACTCCCGAGGACGGCGAGGTAGAACTGATCATCTCCAGCATGGTCAGCGGCAACAGGGAGTTGATTGCAGGCCTGGTGTGGGACGACAGCTTCGGACCATGCGTGATGCTCGGAGTCGGAGGAGTGCTCGCTGAGGCGGTAGCCGATGTGGCATTCCGCCTCGCTCCACTTGATCGGCTGGACGCCCACGAGTTGATCGGGGACCTCGATGCCCAGGCCCTGCTTGGACCCTTCCGGGGAGAGCCAACCGTCGACCGTGAGGCCCTGGTCGACACGCTCTGCGCCCTCGGATCTCTGGCCCTGGACGAAACAATCAGGTCAATTGACCTCAACCCGCTGATCATCTCCGATGGCCGGGCCGTAGCTGTTGACGCCCTCGTGGAACTGGCGGATCAGACCTGATGGCCGCAGACCTCACCCCCCTGTTCAATCCCCGAGGCGTGATCGTCACCGGCGTCTCGAGCCACCCCGGAAAGTTCGGCTTTGTGACGCTCCACAACATCTTGACGTGTGGCTACGAAGGCCCCGTCTTCGCCATTGGCCGCGAAGCCGGAACAGTTCTGGACAGGCCGGTTCTGGCCTCGATCGACGAGGTGCCTGAGGGCAGTGCTGACCTGCTCGTGGTCTGCACCCCCGTGTCGGTCAACGAGGACATCCTCGTGTCGGCAGCCGCACGCGGTGTGAAGGCCGTCTTCGTGGCAGCAGGCGGATACTCGGAATCCGGACCCGAGGGGATCGCCGCCGAAGCAAGCCTGGTCTCCCTCGCAGAGCAACTTGGACTGGTGCTTGCCGGCCCCAACGGCCAGGGCGTGGTCTCCACGCCGGTGGGCCTGTGCGCCCAGATAGTCGCTCCCTGGCCTCCCCGAGGGCGAATCGGCGTGGCATCCCAGTCAGGAAACCTGGTGTCGGCCTTTCTCAACCTTGCAGGACAGACCGGAATCGGTATCAGCCGGTCGGTGTCGGCTGGGAACGCTGCAGCAACCGGCCTCGTCGACTACCTGGAGTGGTTCGCAGACGACCCGGAGACCGATGTGGCCCTCTGCTACATCGAGGGACTGCCCGACGGCCGCAACTTCTTCGAACGGGTGCGGCACGTGAGCGCAGTCATGCCGGTTGTCGTGATCAAGGGCGGAGCCACCTCGGGTGGACAGCGGGCAGCTGCATCACACACCGGGTCGCTTGCCAGCGATGACCGCATCTTCTCCGGCATGGCCCGACAGGCAGGGCTGCTCCGCGCACCGACCATCGAAGCCGCATTCGACGCTGCTGCCACCTTCGCAACCCAGCCACTGCCGTCTGGCGACCGGGTCGTTGTGTTGACAACTGCTGGAGGCTGGGGAGTGATCGCCGCCGATGCCGTAACGGCACACCCCGACCTGACCCTCACGACCCTTCCAGAGGACCTGTTCGCCTCAATCGACGAGATGCTCCCCCCTCGCTGGAGTAGGAACAACCCGGTGGACCTGGCCGGCGGCGAGACCCGCGACACGATCCCCGACCTGTTGCACCTGGTGGCCGGCCACCCCGCTGTCGACTCCGTCCTTCAGTTGGGGCTGGGAATACAGGGCAACACCGCCGCTCTGACCCGTGACGGACCCTTCTACCCCGACCATGGCCTGGAGCGGATTGTGGGCTACCACGATCGACAGGAACGCCGCTACGCCGAGGCCGCTGCCGACGCTTCGACCGACTACTCCAAACCGGTGCTCGTAGCCTCCGAGCTGGCCACAGCCAGACCGGACAATCCAATGGTCGGGGCGGTTCGTGAATCGGGTCAGCTCTGCTACACGTCAGCCGACCGTGCCGTGGCCGCACTCGGTCACGTGACCCGTTACGCCTCCTGGCTCAGGTCTCGGCCCTGACGGCTCAGCGGTGAACAGACCGCAGGGCTGAAGCCAGGTTTCCTCGTCTGCCCACCTCAACACCGTCAAGGCCAAGGAAGGCCGCCATCCGATCCAGCTCACGTGACAACTCGACTGCCACGTGATCGCGGTCGATCCCATCCTCTGCGAATACCCCACGGGCCCGCAGGACGCCCTCTGCTCGATCAGCCTTCAGATCCACCCTGCCCACCAGGTCCTGACCCAGCAGAAACGGCAACACGTAGTAGCCGTACTCCCGCTTCTCGGCTGGTACGTAGATCTCGATCCGGTAGCGAAAGCCGAACAGCCTTTCCGCCCTCGGCCGACACCAGACAACGGGATCGAACGGTGACAGCAGCGCCCTGGCCGACACCGTCCGCGGCGTCACCGACTCCGGGTGGAGGAAGGCGGGTTCTCCCCAGCCCTCCACCTCCACGGAGAGGAGCCGACCCTCGTCCAGCAGTTCGGCCAGCCTGGGGCGTGCCTCTTTGACACCGATACGGAAATGGTCGGCAAGGTCACCTGCTGTGCCGATTCCATTGCTGAGGCCAGCCACCTCCAAGAGGTCTCTCTGCGCAGCATCCTCGGTCGGGGTGGCCGTAGCCAGAACCTGATCTGGCACGATCCTGTTGAGCGGCTCATAGGTCCGCTCAAAGTTGCCGATTCGCCTGCTCCCTACCCGGCCGATCCGAAAGAGCCAGTCCACGGCCCGCTTCCCGTCCGAGCGTCCATTCCACCAGTCCCCGGAACGTGGCCTCGGGTCGCTCAGGTCGGCTGCCCTCACCGGTCCACGCTCCTCCACCTCGGCCATGACCGCGTCCACGTAATCTGCGTGCCCCGTTGCCATGGCGTGAAGGCCCGACCATGTCTCTCCCTCGGCGGCACGCCTCTTGCGCCACCGCAGCGACGGCTCCAGACCGACCGGCAGGATCGATGCCTCGTGCGCCCATGTCTCAAACATCTCGCCGGAGTTCCAGAGCCAGTCGTCGAGTGCGTCCCTGTCATAGACGCCCAGACGGCTGTAGACGGGCAGGTAGTGGGACCTGCACACGGCCTGCACAGAGTCCAGCTGGAGCAACGCCAGCCGACCCATAACACGACGGAAGTGGCGAGTGTCGACCCGACCGGCAGGTGGCGGGTCACAGAACCCCTGGGCTGCCAGGGCGATCCTGGCAGCGGTCCTCTGATCTATCGGTCTGGCCGCCCGTCGCATGGATGGACAGTCTGCCCCACCAGCCACCCCCCCTACGCCCCGGCCCGACCCCGTTCTGGTCGGTAGCCTGATGCCCTCATGTTGGACCACGTATTCTCTGATGCCATCGGCTCCCTCCGGGAGGCGCTGGAATCGGCGCGTCTCGAACGCCAGACCCTCGAGGAGAGGCTGCAGACCGACGTCCTCCTCGGCGACCTCACCTGGGTCACCTCATACGCCATGCCCGGAGAGGGCGACCCCCCTCGGGTGCGTTGTGACCTGACCCTGGAGTGGCCCACCTGGTCGCAGACCTCCTACCGCACCTGGTACCTGGAGGGAGAGGTCGCCGAACCACCCGAGATCACCGTCGAGATCGTGCTCCGCCTCCAGCAACTGGATGCTGCACCCACCCCATCCGACGTGCTCGCCTCGCTTCCGCCGGAACCACCGGTTCTTGGTGACCTTGAGTTGGAGAGGTCAGGCACCACCGTGGAGACCATCTACGACGACCTCAACAACCCGATCTGGGCTCTCGACCTGACGTTTGAGGGAACATACGAACTTGACGAAGCAACCCTCGAGGACGGGGCCGCCATGGACGACCACTTCGCCGGTCTGGGTGGATGGATCGCCGGCGCCCTGGTTCGCCTCGGAGACCTCAGGTTCGGAGACGCCGGCACAGGCGGGCCGGCGGACACGCAGGCAACCTGACTGGCAGCTACTCAAACACCGTCCGAGATGCCGCCCTCGAACGGCGACAGGTTGTCGAACTCAGCAGGCCGGTCCTCAGCCTTGGCGGCAAACGCCTCGAGCATGTCTGTCGGCTGGAACATGCCTGCCTGCCAGGTGGCGATGTGGTCCAGCGAGTCGGCCGTTGAGTGGTCCCTCGCGTAGGTGATCATCTCCTTGGAACCCCAGACAGCCAGCGGTGAACGGGAGGCGATCTCGGCTGCAACGGCCTGTACCCCCTCCAGCAGGTCCTCCTGGCCTGGAAAAACCTCGTTGACGAGGCCGACTGCCTTCGCTTCCGCTGCCGGCATTCGACGGCCCGTGTAGGCAAGTTCCCTGCAGACACCCTCTGGAATCAACTTTGGCAGCCGTTGCAGGGTGCCGACATCGGCAGTCATACCGATGTTGATCTCCTGGATGCAGAAGAACGCATCCTCGGTGGCGTACCTCATGTCACAGGCAGTGACCATGTCGACCGCACCACCGATGCACCCTCCCTGAATGGCGGCCAGCACCGGCATCCGGGCCTTCTCCAGTGCCGTAAATGTGTCCTGGAGGTGAAGGACGTTGGAGCGCAGGTTGGCGCGCAGCCGCCCGATCTCGGTGCCCTCTGATCCGCCACCCTGCCCGAACACAGCGAGGTCCATGCCGGCGCTGAAGTGGCGGCCGGTTGATGCCAGAACGACCACACGGGCCTCGCCAGTGGAGTCGATCTTGCGTATCAGGTTCGGAAGCTCGCTCCAGAACGCAGGGGTCATGGTGTTCAGCTGGTCCGGCCGGTTCAAGGTGACCGTCGCTACGCCGTCGGCAACTTCGATGTCAAAACAGGTGTAGATGTCGCTCATGACCGCTGACGCTATCCCGGTCACGGATTCGGATTCGATGCGGGCGGACCCGACGATTTCGCCGCATCTCAACCCAGGAGGGTTCGTGCCACCTCTACCAGGTCCGCCTCGGGCCGTGCACCCATGTGGCTGATGATCTCTGCCGCAGCGATGCTGCCCAGACGTGCAGCGTGGTCAAGCGAGGCCCCCCGGCTAAGTCCGAACAGCACACCCGCGGCATAGAGGTCACCGGCCCCTGTGGTGTCGACCACGGCATCCAGCTCATCGGCCTCGACGTGCACCCGGTCGTTGCCGGCCACGACGATCGAACCCCGTGGACCCATCGTCACGAACGCCAGGTCCACCTGTTCAGACACCGCATCGGCTGCCGCATCAAGCGTGTCGACTCCGTAGAGCGAGCAGAGTTCACTTGCGTTGCCAAAGAGCACGTCCACCTTGTCTGTCATCAGCTCCAGCCATTCATCGCGGTGACGGTCAACGCAGAGGCCGTCCGAGAGCGTCAGCGAGACGGTCCTGCCCGCGGAGCGGGCAACATCCATGGCAAACCGGATCGCCTCCTTGGCCTCCGCCCTGTCCCAAAGGTAACCCTCGCAGTAGAGGTGAGAGGCGGAGGCGACCAGGTCCACGTCGATCGAATCGGGACCCAGGTGGGCGGACACCCCGAGGTAGGTGTTCATGGTGCGCTGGGCATCATCGGTGACCTGAATGAGGCAGCGGGCGGTTGCGTGACCGTCGGCGGAACTGACTCCGGGGACGTCGAAACCCACCCCGACCGCACGCAGATCGCGTCGAAACACTTCGCCGAGGGCGTCGTCTCCGACCTTGCCTATGTATGCGGCCCGACCGCCGAAGGCAGCCACCCCGACGACGGTGTTCGCAGCTGAGCCCCCGGAGGCCTCGACGCCGGGCGGCATCGCACCGTGAAGAAAGCCAGCACGGTCTGCATCAATGAGCGTCATCCCCCCTTTGGTGAGGCCGTGCTCATCGATAAAGGCGTCCTCAACTGATGCCAGGACGTCGACGATTGCGTTCCCCACGCCGACAACGTCGACAGTGTGGTCCACCCTCACCCCCTGCTCGCTCCCCATGCTCACCGATCCGCTCGACGGACCCACATTCTGCCCCGGCGGGTGCCTCGTCACCGACCCCGGTCGGCAGCGACCGGTACGATCGGACGCCCATGTCTGACCACCGTCTCCCCCGCGACGTGCTTCCCCGGCACTACAGCCTCGAGATCTCCTGCGATCCGAATGAGGGGACCTTCTCCGGGAGCGTGTCGATCGACGCCGAGGTCGTTGCCGACACTGCCGGGGCCACCCTCAACTGCGTGGGCCTGTCCGTGGAGCGTGCAACCACCGGAGGTCCAGACGGACAAAGGGAAGCCTCCATCAACTTCGATCCTGGCAGTGAGCAGATAACCCTCAGCCCCGACGAGGGCCTGCCCGCGGGAAGCACCCTCATCCAGATCGACTTCACCGGAACGCTCGACGACCGGCTTAGGGGCTTCTACCTGAGCACCCTCACCGGCCCCGACGGCTCGGATCACCCGATCGCCACGACCCAGTTCCAGTCGACCGATGCCCGGCGGGCCTTTCCATGCTTCGACGAGCCCGACATGAAGGCCACCTTCGCCATCTCACTGGTGGTGCCCGAGGGCATGCTCGCCATTTCCAACGGAGCCGAGTTGTCGCGGACCCCTCTCGGAGACGGCACCGACCGGGTTGTCTTTGCCGACACAATTCCGCTCTCCACATACCTCGTTGCATTCGTGGTGGGTGACCTTGAAGCCACCGAACCTGTTGACGTGGATGGAACTCCTTTGCGGGTAGTCCATCCCCCCGGGAAGGCGGACCTGACCGGCTTCGCCCTCGAAGTAGCGGCCCACTCGCTGCGATGGTTCCAGGAGTGGTACGGGATCGACGTGCCAGGCGGGAAGGTGGACCTGGTTGCACTCCCCGACTTCGCCTTCGGAGCCATGGAGAACCTGGGCTGCATCACCTTCCGCGAAGTTCTCCTCCTGGTCGACCCCGACACAGCCACCCAGGCTGAGCTTGAAAGGGTCGCTGCTGTGCTCAGCCATGAACTGGCCCACCTCTGGTTCGGAGACCTCGTCACCATGGGGTGGTGGAACGGCATCTGGCTGAACGAGGCCTTCGCCACGTTCATGGAGATGAAGGCCGTCGAGACCTTCCGACCGGAATGGGAGGTATGGACAGGGTTCGGCTCGGCCCGATCGGCTGCCCTAGACGTCGATGCTCTGGCCTCAACCCGCCCAATCGAATACCCCGTGGTGACACCGGCAGACGCCGAGGGCATGTTCGACCTTCTCACCTACGAAAAGGGTGCGGCGGTGGTGAGGATGCTCGAGCAGTACCTGGGCGAGGAGGTCTTCAGGGACGGCGTTCGCCGTTACCTCGCCGCCCATCTCTACGGGAACACGGTCAACGAGGACCTCTGGAACGCCCTGGAGGAGGCCTCGGGCGAACCGGTCCGCGACCTCATGCACGGCTGGATCTTCACGGGCGGGCACCCGCTCCTGAAAGGCTCCGTGGCGGGACGGGAACTGACCCTCACACAGCAGCCGTTTCGCTACGACGCTGCAGATGACGGCACCCGCTGGACCATTCCGGTGCAGGTCCGCACAACCAGTGGCCGTCAACGCGTTCTGCTCCCACCAGGGGACGAGGTAGTGGTGCAACTGGACGGCGATCTCCTGACCCTCAACGCGGACGCCTCGGGCTTTCACCGCTCGGATCCACCGGCCGACTGTGACCCCGTCCTCTTGTCGGCCGCCGAGCGCGCGGCCGTGGTCGACGACACCTGGGCACTTGTGCTTGCCGGTGCCGCTAAGCCGTCACGGTTCCACGAGGTCGCAGCGAGGTTTGCAGCCGATCAGGACCTGGGCGTCTGGCAGGCGGTGATCCGTGCACTGTCCACAATCGATCTGGTCGCGCCGGACCTCCATGTTGAGTCCTCACGGGAGGCGGGCGGCCTCCTGGCAGGCCCCCTGGCCGACCTGGGTTGGACCCCACGTGTGAACGAGGACGACCGGATCCGACAGCTACGCGGCCTGATCCTCTCGGCCGCCGGAACGCTCGCCGCCGATGAAGAGGTGATCGCCGAGGCAAGGTCGCGCTGGAATCAGAATCGACCCGACGACCCGGCTGTTGCAGCGGCGGTGGTCTCGGTGGTGGCCGCCAACGGGGACAGCGACAGCTTCAGCGAATGCCGTCGTCGCTTCCGCGAGGCAGACAACGCTCAGGCTGAACAGCGACACCTCCATGCACTTGCTCGCTTTCCGGGCCTTTCACAGGTTGAGGAGGTGTTGGAGATGGTGCTCTCAGGAGACGTCCGCAGCCAGGACGCACCGTTCCTGATCCGTGAGGCGCTGCACCACCCTTACCACCGGGACCTTGTGTGGCGGACCATCACCGACAACTGGGGCGACCTGACAACCCGGCTACCGTCAAACAGCATCGCCCGGATGCTCGAAGGGGTGAGGGCCCTCGTAGACCCGGACGTGGAACCCGGGGTCGACGCCTTCCTGGACGAGCACCCCGTTCCCCAGGGTGGACTCATGGTCGCCCAGCACCGTGAGCGGCGCCTCGTGAACGTGAACCTGGCCCGGCGCCTTTTCTCCAACTAGCCGGCTGGTCCGGACATCGCTGGAGACGGTGCACCTCTCTCGCCTCCCGCAGCTAGGCAGACAGACCCTTCGCCCGGGCGATCAGATCCTCGAGGCGGCGGCGATCAGGCATGCCCACCAGCCTGTCCACCTCGTTGCCCTTCAGGTCGCAGAGCATGATCGTCGGAATGCTCATGATTCCGAGTGCCGGGGCAACCATTCGGCTCTCATCAACGTTCAGGCGGGCAAAGTTCAGCCCATCACCGGCGTGAACGTGGGCGAGTTCGTCGAACACGGGGTGCAGGACCTTGCAGGGTCCACACCATGGGGCCCAGAAGTCGATGATTGTGGCGTGGCCGTCCAGCGAGTCGAAGAAGTCACCATCTGTCAGGTCTGAGACCGGCGCCGGGCCGGTGTGTGCCTCGCTGTCAGGGGCCTGGTCCTCAGAACGATTGTTCCGCCTGAACCTGGCAAACACTGACGGTGGCATTCTCACGTCTTCTCCTGGGCGCCCTCAGGCACCTCCGGTTCCGGAGGACTCCACACCCGTCCTGAGAACATGTCATCGACCGGGGTGTCAAACACATGGTTGGACCAGTTGCTGATGGTCTTCATGGCTATGGCCAAGATCACCTCGAGTACCTGCCCATCCGTGAAGCCTGCCTCCGCGAAGGCAGCAACGTCATCACTGCTGGGATGCCCCTGCGAGGTGAGCATCGTCTTCGTAAACGCGGCCAGCGCCGCCAGACGCTCATCTGGAATCGGCTCGTCGTCGCGGATGGCGTCAACCACCGCGGCCGGCGCCTTGGACACACGGTCGGCGAGGAAGCTATGGGCTGCCATGCAGTAGTGGCACTCGAAGTGACGGCTGGCCGTCAGGAAGATGACGTCCAGCTCCACGGCTGAGAAGCCCGAGCCTTGGCGCAGGTGCGCCATTCCGTCCATGTAGCTGGCGAACAGTCCCGGCGAGTTGGCCAGGTTGCCGTACATGTTGGGAACCCCTCCGGTCGCAGCCTTCACCTTTGCCAGACGCTCGGCGGCGTCCGGCTCGGCGTCGTCGATCGTGCGCTGCCCCAACGGGCTCTCGTAAACAGACATTGGCTGCTCCTGTCGGATCGTGTTCAGAATCTGGTGACCGTCAGGGAACCCGGGTTCTGTGGACTTCATTCCACCTACAGGGATTCCTACACCATGTCTACCCGCCCGGCTCCAGCCGGAACGACCCGGCACCGTCGATGAGGACTGCTGTCAAGGCGTGGGTACGCCCGTTCGGCTCGGTTGCCGTACAGGCGAACCTCTGACCTGCACGAGACACTCTGATCGCCGGCTCGCAGGCAACCTCATTGTCGACACCAAGGTCGTTGTTGAGGCGCTCCTCTGTGAGCAATGCCACCTCGACTGCCATCACCAGCTCCACCGGCGACTCCACCTTGACCCGACCGACGGCGTCGGGTCTTGACACGATCAGCGGGATCGCCAGGCCGGCCACTGCCGCCGTGCACGAAACCGGGCCAAGGCCGTCAGACCCGAGCTCCGGGCATGAGACACCTGTGACCAGGTCCGGGTGATCCGGCAGCAGCGCCAACGGAACGGCCCGTTCAACAGCCTCCACATCGATTCCAGCCGGCTCAGATACCCCACAGGCTGAGGCCAGCATCAGGACCGCCATCAGGCAGGTGGCTCGCCGGATCAGGTCTGAACCTCGGCGAAGTCGAGGGCCTCGTTCCACGATGCGCCGCTCTCCAGGAGGCCCTTGAACTGCATCACCTGGCGGGGACGGTTCATCCCGAACACGGCCGTCAGCCTGCCGCCCCTGCCGTAGATGACCGCGAAGCGTCGCTCTTGGAAGGATCCATCCACCAGCCTCACCTCGTCGTCGGGCCGCGCTCTTCCGGCGAGTTGTACCTTCCGGTCGTACTGGTCGCTCCAGAACCACGGCACGGGCGAAAACGGTCGGGCCTCCTCACTGGACTGCATCAACCGTCGGGCAGCGTGTGCGCCCTGCTCCACGGCGTTGTCCCAGTGTTCCACCCTCATGAGCTCGCCGTAGCGCGGGTTGGGCCAGCGGGCCACGTCACCCGCAGCGGTCACGTCGGGTGCCGCCAGGCAGGTTTCGTCGCACAGCACCCCGTTGTCGATGGTGAGGCCTGAATCCTCGAGCCATTCCGTGTTCGGTACGACACCGATACCGACCACAACGAGGTCGGTCTCTACAACTGCTCCGTCCGAGAGCCGCACCGACTCCACGCTGTCTGTGCCGCAGATTTCTTCCACACCGACCCCGCAGCGCAGGTCCACACCGTGGTCGACATGAAGCTCGGCGACCACGGAACCGACCGTGTCACCGAGCACCCGTCCAAGAGGCGCAGGCAGCGCCTCGACCATCGTCACCGGCACCCCGTAGCCAACAGCTGTGGCAGCCACTTCGGCGCCGATGAACCCGGCTCCTACAACGACGACCCTCCGGGGGCTGTCCCGGAGCGCTGCCCTAATGGCAAGGCCGTCGTCGAGATTCCGAAGCGTGTAGACGCCGTCAATGCCCTCGGTTCCCCGAATAGTGCGACATCGTGCACCCGTGGCGATCAGGAGACCGTCGTAGCCCTCTGCTGTCCCCTCGACCTCGATCGTGTGTGAGCAAACATCAAGCCCGGTGGCCCGCTGCCCGAGGCGCAGGTCCAGATCGAGGCCGGTGATTCGCTCCGGGGGGCTCAGGGCGAGGCGGTCTGCCTCCCAGTCTCCTGACAGGAACTGCTTTGAGAGAGGTGGCCTGTCATAGGGAACGTGGGGCTCGTCGCCGATGAGGCTGATCGTGCCGTCGAAGCCGTCGCGACGCAGGGTCTCGGCCGCCCTCAGGCCGGCCAGTGAGGCACCCACGATCGTCACCGAGCTACGCATCGGTCGTCCCCTTGACCCGTGTGGCCGGCAGCTGTACCCGGGGGGTCAGTCTTCGACCTTGATCGCCTGCTTGGGGCACCTCTGGGCTGCCTCATCCATGGCTGCCCGGCGGTCCTCGTCTGGAGCATCGTTGAGAACGTAGAGGAAGTCGTCGTCGCGCACCTCAAAGACATCGGGCGCTATCTGCATGCAGATGGCGTTGCTCTCGCAGAGGTCGTAGTCGACGACGATTCGCATCGGGTGCTCCTGTCTCCGGGGTTCCTAGAAGTCAATCACCTGGCGGATCACGTCGGCGTCTCCCAACGCACCCAGGGCCTCGTTCACCTCGTCCAGCTTGATGCGGCGCGAGATCATGCCCTCGAGGTCCAACTGACCTGCCTTGTAGAGGCGCAGGAAACGATTGAAATCGGTCCTCACATCGGCGCTGCCGTACATGGATCCGATCAGGATCTTCTCAGAGAAGAACATCTCGAAGGCAGACAGTTCGAAGGTCTCCTCGGCCCGGCCGACGCCGACGATGCAGCAGGTGCCACCCCGGCGGGTCAGGTCGAACGCCTGGCGCATGGTTGTCGGCATGCCGATGCACTCCAGCGTGAAGTCGAAGCCTTCTCCCCCGGTCACCTCTGCCATTGCGCCCGGAAGGTCGGCTGGCAGGACACCGTGGGTGGCTCCGAAGGCCTTTGCCCTGTCCAACTTGCCCTCGTGAAGGTCCACGGCGACGATCTCGGCGGCACCCGCTATTCGTGCACCCTGGATGGCAGCGACTCCAACCCCACCGGCGCCGATGACAAGCACCGACGAGCCGGGCGTCACCTTGGCCGTGTTGATTGCAGCACCCACGCCCGTGGTGACCCCGCAACCAACCAGCGCTGCCACGTCAAGAGGAATGTCCTTGTCGATCCCCACTACGGCGATTCCGGGGAGGATTGTCTCCTCGGCAAATGTGCCGCACCCGGTCATTGCACCCACGACCTCGTCGCCGCGCCGGAACTGCGGTGATGCGCTCATGGCAAAGAAGCCGTTGAGACACAGGTTGGGCTGACCGCGCCCAGTGCAGTATGCACAGGTTCCACAAGGTGGCGAGAACGCGATTATCACGTGGTCCCCCGGGGCCACGTGCGTGACACCGTCACCGACATCGGTCACCACGCCGGAGCCCTCATGACCGAGGACACAGGGTGGAGGTTGGGGAATCGTGCCGTTCATGACCGAGAGGTCCGAGTGGCAGACCCCGCTGTGGGCGATCTTCACCCTCACATCGCCCGGAGCGATGTCGCGAAGGGTTACATCGTCTCTGAGCACCAGTTGGTCTGTTGGCACCGTCTCCAGAATCGCTGCGAGCATTGCTTCCCCTGTCTGCTGGGTGGTTCGGTCGACCTCAGGTCTCCCGGCGTGTCTGCCCGGACCGTAGTGGACCTTCCCGTCCCACGAGAAGGCGGACCGGCACCACCCCACCTGCCGCTCAGCCCACTACCTTCAGCGGCATGGACCTGAAAACCGTGCTCTACGACCACGTCGGTTCCACCGCCGTCATCTCCCTCTCAAGGCCAGACCGCCACAACGCCTGGACGGGGAGAATGCACACCGAGTACCGGTGGGCTCTTCAACAAGCCGAGAACGACCCCGATGTGAAGGTCATCATGATGACCGGGGACCCCGACGGCGGCGCATTCTGCGTTGGAGCCGACTCACAGGCCCTGTTGGGACACGTGGCCAAGGGCGGATACATCCCCGGCACCGACGATGACATACCTATGCCGGGATTCGGAGTGAGCCCTGATTTCGATGCCGACTTCGCATTCCACTTCGGCCTGACCAAACCCGTAGTTGCAGCCATCAACGGTGCTGCGGCCGGAGTGGGCCTTGCACTGGCGTGCTTCGCTGACATCAGGTTCGCTGCTGCAGGCTCCAAGCTCACCGCCGTCCACGGCAAGCTGGGCCTGCCCGTTGAGTTCGGCTTGTCATGGCTCCTTCCTCGACTTATCGGGCTTGGAAGAGCAAACGACCTGTTGCTCACAAGCCGTGTGTTCACAGCCGAAGAGGCCCTGGAGATGGGGTTGGTGAACGGTGTGGTGCCGGCCAGAGACCTGGTTGCACACGTACACGTCTGGATCAATGAATTCCTCGGGCCGGTTGCCCGGAGCAGCCTTGCCGCCACCCGGCGTCAGGTGTACAGCGACCTGCACGGTGGTGCGGCCGACTCGGTGCACGAAGCCCGACGCCTCCTTGACGTTCACATGGCCGGACCAGAGTTCGCCCTGGGTGTGGCTGCCCTCAACGAGAAACGACCGCCCGAGTTTCCGTAACCGGCCCGGACGTCTCGATGAATCGGACAGTCAGGACCCCAGGAACTCGTAGAGCTTCTCCTTGGGGCGGCCGATACAGGCCTCGAGCGGGCCGGTCGAGGACAGATCTCCCCGGATCAGCACCGGTCGCTGCATAAGGGCCTTGCGCCGGGCCAGCAACTCGACGACGGCATCAGGGTCGCCCACGTAGTCGTCTGCATCCAACTCCAGCTTCTTGAACTGCGAGTCCTTTCGGACCAGGTCCTCGACCGGACCGTCCATGCCGGAGGCGATTCGACGCAGCAGCGCCTCGTCGGGAGGCTGCTTCATGTACAAGATGATGTCTACCTCGACGCCCAGTTCCTCGGCGACCGCCAAGGCTTTAGTGGACGAGTTTCAATGGGGATTGTGGAAGACGGTCACGTCTGCCATCTGGCTCTCCTGTCTGGGCGGCAGTCCCGCCCGTGTGCTCCCGGTGAGATGACCGTAACCGCCTCAGATTGCGTCGGCGTCACGCTCTCCGGTGCGAATCCGGACGAGGTTGCTGACGTCGGTGACCCAGACCTTTCCGTCGCCGATCTTCTCGGTTCGAGCGGCCGAGACGATCCCCTCGACCACCCCGGTCACATCGTCATCGTCGACAACGACCTCAACACGGGTCTTGGGGGTGAAGAGAACCTTGTACTCGGTGCCTCGGTAGGTCTCGCTGTGACCTCCCTGTCGCCCGAAGCCCTGCACCTCGCTGACGGTCATTCCCTGCACGCCCAGTGCCGAGAGGGCATCTTTTACCTCGTCCAATTTGAAGGGCTTTATTACGGCCGTGACCAACTTCATCTTTGGATGCTCCATCTGTCTGTGTCCCCGTGGATCAGGTGACATCGATACAAGACTCGTATGTACCACTCCAGATAGCAAGGATCGCACCGTTCTTCGACTCTCTGATGTGTTCTGTACCGATACAATATTCACTCTGTGAGATCACCCACCATCGTCAACCTGACCGATCAGACCGGCCGAAAACGGCACCTCGTGCTGCGCCTGGACGCAGCAGCTGCCATCCCCCTCTACGAACAGGTTCGTGCACAACTCTCGGTGATGGTCGCCGTCGGACATCTGGAGCCAGGCAGCCGACTACCGACCGTGCGCGACCTGGCCTCGCAGGTCGAGCTCGCACCGGGAACAGTTGCCCGCACCTACCGCGAGCTCGAGCGCGACGGTGTGGTCGAGGGACGGGGCCGCAGCGGAACCTTCGTGGTCGACGAGCCTCCGCACTCAGAGCCGATACGAGAACGTCAGGAGCGGGTACAGGCCGCCGCCAACCGGTTCGCCTTCGAGTTGAGGCAACTGGGGGTCAGCATCGAAACTGCCCATGCCGCCATTGACGAAGCCGTCATAGAACTCGCCGACTCCGAACCGAACCCCGTCAGCCCACCACCCTGACCGCACCCACCACGGTCCCGGCCCGGTTCACGACCATCTCCTCGTCGCCACCATCCAGCCTGTCCAGAGAACGCAGAAGCCACGCCATTGCCGGCCCGGACGCACGGCCGGCACCATCACGGACCTTGAGGGAAATCCCAAGGCCGTCGTCCGGCACCGTTCCGCAAAAGACCCCCTCGGCTCCGGTCTTGACCACCACCCCACCGGTCGAATCAGATATCAGCCGCGTGCATGCGCGACCGGTACCGGCAACGAGGAACGGCTCAGCCCGCATTGCCGTGAGAAGCCGATGCTCAGGCGAGCCGACCGGACCCGAGCCCAGACGGGCCCAACCTGCGGCAAGGCTCTTCAGGGGAATCGCCCATACCGGGATACCGCAACCGTCCACCCCCGGGACCTGGTCGGACAGGTCGAGCCCGCACCAATCCTCGAGCGCCGGCGTGACGTGATCCCGCTGCAACGGATGTGAGGCTTCCAGGTATCCAGGGAAATCAAGCCCGACATGCCTGCAGACGGTCAGGAAGCCGGCGTGCTTGCCGGAGCAGTTGTTGTAGCTGGCATCGGGCTTGCCACCTGATCTGAACAGGTCGGCCGCAGCCTCCTCGACCAGAGGTGCGTGGGCTCCACATTCAAGGTCATCTGGCGTGGCACCGATGAGAGCCAGCCATCTGGCTACCGCCGACACGTGTGCCGGCTCTGCATTGTGACTGGAACAGGCCAGGGCCAACTCCACATTCGTCAGGTCGAAGGCGTCGGCGGCACCCGTGACGACAAGGGGTAGAGCCTGAATGGGCTTGCTGGCAGAACGCGGAAGGACCAGCCTGTCGGGGTCCCCCCACGAGTCGACCACAACCCCGGTCGCAGTGACGATCACGGCGTCAACATCGTGGATGCTCTCCACCCGGTCTCCCCGGGTCACCTCAACGCTAAGCGGACCCCTCGATCCGGTCACCGGTCGTCGGACCCGAGGCCCGCAATCTCGTGATTCAACCGCGTCACGATCCTGCTGGCTGTCGTCACGAAGAAGGCCGGCACCAGAGCATGCACCGTGCACGCAACCGCAGCACCTGCAAGGGACACGGCAGACCTGAGAGCACGCCTCAGGTGTTGCACGTAGGTCTCACCGACCGTCGCCGGGTGTTCGGTGAACAGCCGTTTCATGGTCTGGACTTCAGTGAGTGACGGCCACAACCGCACCCGCTGTCGCCTTTACAAGCGCCTTCGGGGCAACCGGGAACACCGAGTCGGGAGTACCGGCAGCAGCCCACACCTCGTCGAACTTGAGGAGATTCGGATCAACAACGGTACGCAGCGGCACGGCATGACCAAGAGGCGGTGTTCCACCGATTGCGTACCCGGTGGCGGACCTGACCTCGGCCGCCGCCGCTATGCGGACCTCCAGACCGAGGTGCGCCGCAAGCAACTCCTCGTTCACCCGCTTGGCTCCCGAGCACAAGACCAGAACTGGACGCACATCGGCCATGAACACCAACGACTTCACGATTTGACCAACCCCACAACCGACAGCCGCAGCGGCATCAGCAGCCGTTCTGGTGCCGTCGGGGAACCTGTGGACCTCGACGGTCAACCCGGAGGCCTCGGCCTCGCTGGTGAACCTCTCGATCGCATCACTACGGGACATGGACGGTGCTCCGTCTGGACTTCGTGGATTCAGACACTGTACGGCCTCAGGGCTCCGCCACCCCAGCCGAGGCAGCGTCAGCGCCGCCGACTCCTCCTGTCCCTACCCCCACGGCGCTCCCGCTCAAGTTCCCGTGAGCGCTGCTCATCGAGTTCGGTACGCAGAGCCCGGTAGCGGTCAACCCGGCGTCCATCGATTCTGCCTGCGGTGACGGCATTGGTCACGGCGCAGCCGGGCTCGGTGTCGTGGGCGCAGTCCGAGTACCGGCATGCTGTCGACATGTCCTCCAGATCGCCAAAGACCCGGGCGAGCGCCTCCTCGGAGTCCCAGATTCCAACTGATCGGATCCCGGGGGTGTCCACCAGGAGCCCACCGCCGGGAAGCAACACCAGCTCCCTGCTGACCGTCGTGTGACGACCCCTGGAGTCACCTGACCGTACCTCGCCGGTCTCCAGCCGTTCCTCGCCCAGAAGAGCATTTACGAGCGTCGACTTTCCAGAGCCCGACTCCCCGAGCAGGGCTACGGTCCGGCCCGGCCCGGCCAGTGCGACCACGGGCTCGATCCCAGCGCGTGCTCCGCCACCAAGCCCGACGGCCAGAACTGGCACCCCCGGTGCGACGGCACGGATCGTCGCCGTCACCTCATCCACCGGCGCATTCCTCTTGTCGGCCTTGGTGAGCACCACCGCCACCTCGGCACCGCTGTCCCATGCCACGACCAGGAACCTCTCGAGGCGGCCGGGCGGAAGGGGTCGGTCCAGCCCGTGCACGATCAGCACGGCATCCACGTTGGCCAGGAGAACCTGTTCAACCACCTGCTCGGACGGATCGCGCCGCGAAACCGTGTTGGAACGGGGAAGCACCGATGCGATCAAGGGTCCAAGTTCAGGATCATCATCGATGAGCACCCAGTCACCCGTTGCGGGTGCTATCTGGTCCTGAGCCCGCTGCGAGTCCGACAGCGCCCGCACCCGTCCAGCGGCCGTCACGACATCGCATTCGCCGCGGTCCACCCTGACAATCCGACCCAGACGGCCCTCGCCGGACGGCGGTCCGCCGGCCCAGCCGTAGGTGGAGAGGTCGATGCTCATTGCGGCCAATGCTAGGTGTCTGAAACTCCTAGCCCAGCCGGAGCGTCTCCAGGGGCTCGAGGCGGGCGGCCTTGGTGGACGGATACAGACCTGCCAACACTGCGACGG
>JACNLA010000018.1 GCA_014381745.1 Actinomycetota bacterium
CCAGCCATTTCGTTCACCGGTTCACAAGAAACGGGCCTGCGGCTGGGTGTCGGGTGCTCCGAAGGCCCCCCTGGTCAACCGAATCTGTTGAGCCGCCAGCCATATCACCTGCCGACCCCCGGGAAACAGAGACGGACGGGTGTCGGGTATGGCGGAGGCGAACGTCCTGTGAGCCGCAGCCATGCTCGGCGACCGGCCAGAACCGGACAGCAGTGGAGGAACGACAGGTTGACAAGGGCGAAGGGCGGCGCGACAGTGAGGTCAGCACGTTCGGTAGTCACCACCGACAGGAGGACAGACCGTGCGAGAAGACCGGTACGAGGAGCGCAGCCGAGCCCCGCCTGGCGGGTGAGACCGAGGCCCGCGACCGAGCCGGTCCCCTCACGTTCTCGCGACCAATGCCCTGCTGGGCCATGGAGAACGTTGACGCGCGACGACCCGATCACGGACTCAGAGGAACGGCGCCCTCCCGGTCGGGACGGGCGCCGTTTCGCGTTGCAGTCCGGTGTTTCAGGAACCCAGGTGCTCCAGGAGCCTCGGCAGCAGGTCCTTCAGGCAGGCGTCCGGGACCTCGTGACCGAGACCCTCAACCAGCCAGAGGCTGGCGTCGGGGATCCCCTCCGCCAGAGCAAGGGCGTGATCGACCGGAAAGACCGGATCTGCCGTGCCGTGCACCACAAGGGTCGAAACGGTGACACCACCGAGCCGGTCCAGACGTGAGGGTGAAGCTCCGACCGCCGGTCCGTGACCCGACTCGGGGTACCAGCAGCGCTCAACCTCGATTTCGGCGGCCGACCTGGCCGACGCCTCGTCGAACGGGTAGCGGGGGCCGGCAAAGAGACGGTCCAACTCGACGACCCAGGCCACCCGTTCAGCGTGGCTGACCGGAGGTGGAGCGAACAGGCGTTCAGACATCTTGTCGACTAGCCAATCAGATGCAGGAGGAAGTCGTTCGTCTCCCAGGCCGGGTGACGAACACAGCATCGTGAGCGAGCGAACGCGGTTCGGGTTCTCAAGGGCGAGTACCTGACCGACCATGCCCCCCATTGACCGACCGATCACATGGGCTTCGCTGATCGAGAGGTCATCCAGAACTGAGACGGCGTCGGCCGCCATGTCGGCGAGGGTGTAGCCGACATCGGAGGGAACCTTCGTGGACAGCCCGCTGTCCCTGTTGTCAAAACGCACGACCCTGTAGCCGGCATCCACGAGGGGATCGATGAGAGCTGGAGTCCAGCGGGTGCAGTGGGCATCTGCACCGGAAATGAGCAGAACCGCTTCGCCGTCATCGCCAAACGACTCGGCAAACAGGTCGATCTCGATTCCCCCCGGCATGGGAGCGGAGGCTAGCCACGCATCGCCTGCATCGACCCGGCCATGGCCCTCGGCGACAAAGCACTAGCGTCGTTCAGGTGCCGCAACACCTGCATCCTGTAAAGGTCCGCTTCTACGAGTTGGACCCGTACGGGCACCTCAACCACTCCGTCTACGTACAGCTCTTTGAGACCGGACGAATCGAGTTGCTGGAGGCCGTAGGCCTGGGCCTGAGCAGCCTTGACGAACAGGGCTACCGGTTCGTTGTCACCAACATCGAGACATCATTCGTGAAATCGGTCGAGGCCGGCGATTCCCTCATGGTTGAGACCGAGGTGCTCGAGACCCGGCGGGCGTCCTCAATTTGGCGACAACGCATCCTCCGCGGCGACGAGGTCATGGCCACCCAGCAGGTCCGGGCCGCAATCACCAACTCGAACGGACGGCCAACCCGGGCCCCGGCCGAGCTGGCAGAGGCACTGGCCCCGTTCACTGCGGACACCGACACGTGACCGGATACCGCCGTGCGGCGGTGCACCTGCTCCGCGGCCTGAGCATGGGTGCCGCCGACGTGGTCCCAGGAGTATCGGGTGGGACAATCGCACTGCTTCTGGGAATCTACGACCGTCTCATCGGCTCGATCCGGGAAGGCTCACGAGCACTCGGCCTGTTGATCAGGGGTGACCTGCGGGGTTCGCTCGCTCGTGCAGGGTCCGTGGAGTGGACGTTCCTGCTCCCCCTGCTCGCCGGGGTGGCCGTGGCGGTTACCGCTCTTGCGGGACCGATCGAGGCCGGTCTCGCCGACCATCCGCAACCCATGGCAGGACTGTTCCTGGGGCTTGTGCTGGCGTCGATCGTGATCGCCTGGCGGATACCAGGATCCTGGACCCCTGGTCGCATGGGCCTGACGGCCGTAGTTGCCATGGTCTTGTTCATGGCGTTGGGCTGGCAGACCGGGCCGGTCACGAATCCCTCGGCCCCAGCCCTGTTCGCATCCGGGGCTGTCGCCATATGCGCCATGATCCTCCCGGGGATCTCAGGCGCCTTCCTATTGTTGATGCTCGGCATGTACGGACACGTTCTTGGAGCGGTAGACGACAGGCTGTTTGGAGACCTGGCCCTGTTCGGCCTCGGCGCCATCGCCGGCCTTGCCATGTTTTCGACCCTGCTGGGCCGCCTGTTGGAACGCCACCACGACCTGGTGCTGGCGGCTCTGATCGGCCTGATGGTTGGCTCTCTACGAGTTCTCTGGCCCTGGCCCAACGGTGTGGGTGTGATCAACCGGGAGAGTTCCGAGGTGGTCTCAGGTTCAGCCCTGGGGTGGCCCTCAGCCACGGAATTTCAGGTGCCTCTTCTGCTCGCAGTATCGGCCATGGCAATAGTCCTGGGCCTTGACTCCCTGTCCCGCAGGCGCCCCTGACCCACGCACCTAGGCTGCTTCGGTGACCGCAGCTGCCTACCTCTCGCCTGAATGGATAGAGGCTCTCGACGAGGCAGCCGGGCAACACCCCGGAATACCTGCCGACAGGGGCGACCTTCCGGTGACGATCGCCTACCGAATCGTCGACGGCCCAGCCTGGTACATGGTCGTGGGACGTGACCGGACCCGTGTCCTCGCTGGCAGCGTGTCATCGCCGGATGTCTGGTTCAGCACCGATTCGACAACCGCCGGCGAGATCCACTCTGGGAACAGAGACCCGCTCAGGGCGGTCATCGACGGGGACCTGACCGTTGGCGGTGACCCACGAATGCTGGTCTCAAACCAGGATGTTCTGGCAGCCCTCGGCGACCTGTTTGCCTCTGCCAGGTCAGGTGTCGGCGACCTGTAACCAGGACCGGGCTCAGATCAGACCGAGTCCCCTGACCATGTCGCGTTCCTCGGCCAACTCGGCTACCGAGGCATCGATTCGGGTCTGTGAAAAGTCGTCGATCTCGAGGTCCTGGACCACCGACCATGCTCCTCGGGAACAGGTCACCGGGAAGGAGGAGATGAGACCGTCAGGTACGCCGTAGCTGCCGTCGGACGGAACACCCATCGACACCCAGTCACCCTCCGGTGTGCCCAGCATCCAGTCGTGTACATGGTCGACAGCGGCGTTGGCGGCCGATGCAGCGCTCGATGCTCCACGAGCCTCGATGATCGCCGCTCCGCGCTTTTGGACCGTGGGAATAAAGTCGTTCTCCAACCAGGTCTGGTCGTCGATAGTCGCCGCGACAGACGAACCGGCCACCTCACATCGAAACAGGTCCGGGTACTGGGTTGCCGAGTGGTTTCCCCAGATTGTCATCCGTGAGACGTCGTTCACCGACACGCCCAGCTTTCCGGCCGCCTGAGTGAGGGCCCGGTTGTGGTCGAGTCGGGTCATCGCAGTAAACCGCTCGTCAGGGACATCGGGTGCGTTGTTCATGGCAATCAGGCAGTTGGTGTTCGCCGGGTTTCCGACAACCAGCACCCGCAGGTCATCAGCCGCGTTCTCGTTGAGCGCCTGCCCCTGGACCGTGAAGATGGCGCCGTTTGCCTCGAGCAGATCCTGACGCTCCATGCCCTTGGTGCGGGGTCGGGATCCCACCAAGATGGCCACCTCGGCACCGTCGAATGCGACACCCGCCTCATCGCTCAGGTTCATCCCGGACAACAACGGAAAGGCACAGTCGTCCAGCTCCATCGCAACTCCCTCAAGCGCGCCCATTGCCGGAGAGATTTCCAGAAGGCTCAGGGAAACTGGCTGATCAGGGCCCAGCAGTTGTCCGCTGGCAATGCGAAAGACGAGGCTGTAACCGATCTGGCCGGCTGCACCGGTGACTGAGACACGAACTGGCGGGTTGGACACGAGGACTCCTGATCGGCCGACGGGGTGCCTCCGAGGGTACCGAGGTGCCGAACCCGTACCGCCACCGCATCATGTGACCATTGGCTCGGGCTGGCCCGGCAACCACCGGTGCGTCAGGAACTCTGCGAACGGGTATTGCCCAACCATGAGGCATAGAGGCCTTCGTAGATCCCACCTGCCACAGCCAACTCGGCATGAGGCCCCCTTTCGACAATGAGGCCACGATCGAATACGAGCACAGTGTCGGACCGCTCCGCAGTCGAAAGCCTGTGTGCAACGCTGACCGTGGTGCGACCCTCGGCAAGGTGCTCGAGTGCCCTTTCCAGGGTCTGTTCGGTCTCGGGATCTACCGCTGAGGTGGCCTCATCCAGAATCAAGAGGCCGGGATCGGCGAGTTGGGCCCTGACCAGCGCAACGAGCTGTCGCTCTCCGACGGACAGCGACGACCCGCGCTCTCCGACCCGGGTTTCCAGCCCCAAGGGGAGACCCGACACCCACGACCCGAGACCCAGCTCTGCAACTGCATCCTCCACATCCGAGTCTGTTGCACCGGTGCGGCCGAACCTGATGTTGTTGCCGACGGTCGTGTCAAAGAGGAAGCCATCCTGTGGAACCATTCGGACCGATCCCCTCCGGTCCTCAGCTGAAACCGACCTCAGGTCGACACCACCCAACAGAACCCGACCAGAGGTTGGATCGGCCAGCCGGGCCAGCAGCATGGCGAACGTCGTCTTGCCTGATCCGGTCTCGCCGACAACTGCCACCGATGAACCTGCTTCCAGATCCACGTCGATCCCGTGGAGGACCCTGTCGCTTCCCCGGTAGGAGAACTCCACATCCTCAGCCACCACCGCCAGCGCTCCCACAGGTAGTGGTCTGACATCACCGGCCGAGGGCTCAGCCACCTCCACCTCGGTGTCCAACACGTTCAGGATCTTCCACCAGCCGGCCAGGGCCGTCTGAGTCTGGTCAAGGGTCTCACCCAGGGAGGTGATCGGGGTCACCAGCATGTTTACGAGGAACACGAACGCCACCAGCTCGCCGGAGGTGACACCCCAGCCGGTTCCCCAGTAGACGCCGCTGCCGATCACTGCCGCCACCGCAGCCACACCGAAGATGTCGGTGCTCGGCAGCACAAGGGAGAAGTACCTGGCTGCCCGCATCTGCTGGCGGTACTGGCTGTCAATGACCTTGTGGAGACGACCCCGCACAGCTTCACGCTGCCCGTACGTCCGAACCACCTCGAGCCCGTGGACGGTCTCGGCCACAACCCCCATCGTCTCCCCCACCCGCGTACGCAAGATGTCGTAGGCACGCAACTGCCGCCTCTGCATGTCGCGCAGCACGGGCAGCAATGGCAGATGGACGACCAACGTCACGAGGGTCAGTTGCCACGAGTAGACGGCCATGACGACGATCACCCCGACAATCTGCACGGAGTTCACGATCCAGGAGATGGCCCCCCACTGGGCGAACTTGGCCAGCGCCTCCACGTCGCTCGTAACACGTGCCGTGAGCACGCCCGTCTTCGCCGAAGTGTGCTCGGCCAGGCTGAGGCGGTGCAGGTGGGCAAAGGTCCGAAGTCGGAGCCCCAACAGGACCGCCTCGGCCACCCCAACCAGTCGGCGATACACAATCTGGGATACGAAAATTGAGGCAACAGTGAGAAGGAGTGCTCCACCGGCCGCAATCACGACAAGTCCAAATCGCACCGCCCCTCCGACAAAGCCGCGATCCAGGACGAACTGAATTACCAGCGGCACGATGAGACGTCCTCCCGCCACGGACAGCGTCATCAGTGCCGAGAGGGACAGACCGGCACGAAGTTCCGGAGATGCCGCCATCCCCCTCCTCAGAACCGACAGGGCGCCAGCACCTGCGATGTCGTCGAGAGCCCTTGGCTCCGGCTCGTCTCCCGGCCCGAGGACATCGTGCCCGTCGAAGCTGGTCACGGTGTGGCCTCCTCGTACGCGCGCGCCAGAGCTGCGTATCCGGGCACACCGAGGAGTTGTTCATGGCTCCCCTCGGCGGTGATCCGGCCATCCTCCAAGAGAAGCACCCGGTCGGCCAGGCGTATGGTCGCCAGGCGATGCGCTACCACAAGGAGGGTTCTCCCCCTGTGGGCTCTCAGGTTGTCCAATATGGCGGCTTCGACCACCGGATCAACGGCTGAGGTGGCATCGTCGAGCACCATCAGGTGGGGTCTCCGTAGGAGGGCTCTGGCAATGGCGAGTCGCTGCCGCTGCCCACCCGAGAGGGTCACTCCCCGCTCTCCGATGATCGTCTCCGGGCCATCAGGCAACTCGTCCACGAAGCCCTCGGCAGCCACGAGCCTCAGCACCCTCCGCAGCTCGTTGTCTGATACATCCACGTCGAGGGCCAGATTCGCCCGGATTGTGTCAGCAAACAGAAAGGTCTCCTGAAGCACCGGTGCAACAAGTTGAGCCACTCCATCCGGACCCAGGTCGGCTACGTCGACCCCGCCGATTGATATCCGGCCGCTGCTGACCGGCATCAGGCCTGACAGCAGGGCGACAATCGTGCTCTTGCCCGAGCCGGTGGCACCGACAAGGGCAACCACCTCGCCGGGAGCAATGCTCAGGGACAACTCGTCGAGCACACGGGTTCCGTCCGGGTATGCGTACGTGACGTCCTGGAACTGGACCTCCACCGATTCTGGAACAGCCGACATTGCCAGGTTCGGATCAGGTCGATGCTCAGGCTCGACGCCCAACACCCCGTCGATCCGGTCCATGGCTACGACCGATCTGGGCATCTCCTGGAACAGGAACCCGAGTATCTGAACCGGCAGCCAGAGGATGCCGAACAGGGTCATCGCCTGCACCACCTCGCCGATCGTCACTGCACCGCGCCCAACCAGCCACACCCCGAGCAGAAGGAGAACCAGCACACCGATTCCCGGAAGGGAGTAGAGGATGGGGTCAAACCGGGCCCGGAGATCACCCACCGCGAGCCGCTCCCTTCGCAGCTCCTCAGATGCCTCGGAGAGGCGCTCCACCTCTGCTGCCTCCCGACCGAGGGTCTTGACGACCAACACCCCTTCAAGGCTCTCATGGGCGATTCCGGACACCAGGCCGATCATCGCCTGGGCCCTCGCAGCGGGCGCCTCCACAGCGCGTGTGTAGATCTGGTTCAACACCGCGAGTGTCGGAAACAGCAGCAGGGCCACAAGGGCGAACAGCGGATGGACAATGAGAAGGCTGGCCACAGCCAACACGACCAGCACAACCACGGTCACCGCGAACGCCAACGGCATGAGCATCGACGAGGCCGCCTCGATGTCGGCGTCGGCATGGGCCAGCAACTCGCCGACTGACCGGGACCGGTAAAAGTTGAGGGGTGCATCCAGGTAACGGTCGACGATCGCCAGACGCCAAGTGCGCTGGGTGAGCATCGCCCCCATGAAGTTGAAGAACCGCCTGACCATTACGGAAAGGCCGCGGACCAGCCCAACCAGGGCCACTAGGGCCACGGCCACCCAGATGTCACGGCCGGCGACGCTCCCGGGGTCATCAAGGCCCGGGATAATCACGTCATCGGTCACCCTCCCAACGACGATCGTGAACCCGACCACGGTCGTTGCGAACGCCGTGCCACCCGTAATACCGCCCGCGTGGGCCCACGGATGAGCGCGCAATGAGCGCCTTACGAGACTCCAGCCGCGGCGGTAGACACCTGAACCTGTGGCGGAGACCGCCAGCTGGTCAACTGCCGTCGCGTCAGATGACAGTGGAACTACCGCTGGGAAGCAACGAGCACAGCGGGTGAGGCCGACTCAAAGCCGGTCGACGATCGCATGGGCGAACTCGGAGCACTTCACCTCGGTGGCTCCGTCCATGAGCCTGGCGAAATCGTAGGTAACTACCTTGTCGCCGATCGTGGCCTCAAGCGCTGCAACGATGTCGTCGGCGGCCTCCTGCCATCCGATGTGTTCGAACATCAAGACACCGGACAGCAATACCGACGAGGGGTTGACCTTGTCCTGGCCCGCGTACTTGGGTGCGGTTCCGTGGGTGGCCTCGAAGATTCCGTGACCGGTCACATAGTTGGCATTTCCGCCCGGGGCGATGCCGATTCCGCCAACCTGGGCAGCCAGTGCGTCAGACAGATAGTCGCCGTTCAGGTTCATTGTCCCGATCACCTCGAACTCCGCCGGCCGGGTCAGCACCTGCTGGAGGGCGATGTCGGCGATGGCGTCCTGAACGAGGATCTTGTCGCCGGCATCACCACCACAGTCGGCCCAGGCGACCGCGACATCGGCGTACTCCTCGCGCACCAGCTCATAGCCCCACTTCTGGAAGGCGCCCTCGGTGAACTTCATGATGTTGCCCTTGTGGACCCAGTGGACACGAGACTTGCCCTTGGCCACGGCGTAGTCGAGTGCCGCTCGCTGGAGCCGCTGCGATCCGGTCTTTGAGATGGGCTTGATGCCGATGCCGGAGTCCTCGCGGATCTTCCAGCCGAATGCGTCCTCAAGAAGGGTGCGGAGCTTGAGGGCCTCGGGCGACATTGCCTCGACCTCGAGGCCTGCGTAGATGTCCTCGGTGTTCTCGCGGAAGATGACCATGTCGACAAGTTCGGGTGCCTTGACAGGTGACGGCACCCCCTTGAACCAGCGGACCGGTCGTAGGCACACGTACAGGTCGAGAATCTGACGGATTGCCACGTTGAGGCTCCGGAAGCCACCACCGATGGGTGTTGTCAGCGGCCCCTTGATTCCGATCAGGTGCTCGTCGAATGCCTCGATGGTCTCCTGTGGCAGCCAGTCGCCGACCTCGTTGTAGGCCTTCTCGCCTGCCAGCACCTCGCGCCAGTCGACGCTGCGACCGTGCTTGGCGGCCGCTGCATCAAGCACCAGCCTGGCAGCCGGCCAGATGTCGACACCGGTGCCATCGCCTTCGATGA
The DNA here is from genome assembly GCA_014381745.1 of Actinomycetota bacterium. Taxonomy (GTDB): domain Bacteria; phylum Actinomycetota; class Acidimicrobiia; order Acidimicrobiales; family MedAcidi-G1; genus UBA3125. The sequence continues at coordinate 9,072 of JACNLA010000018.1, forward strand.
AAGGAATGACAGGTTCTTCGGGGACGACAAGCGTGCCGTCCGGACTCATCTTGATCTTTTCACCCATGCTCCGACCCTATCCACAAGCCGCTCGTGTCCCAGCCCCGGGAACTCCGGCCGGCGCGGCAATACCCGGTATTCAGGCAGCGACCCTGAAGTAGCCGTCCCCCAGCCGGTCGAGGACCCCCTCTGCCGCTTCGGGCACATTGAGCGAATACAGGTGGACTCCCGGCACACCCATGTCCACAAGATCTGAGATCAGCGATGCTGCCTGGTCACAGGCGATCCGGAGCCGTTCATCTGTGTCGGCGGCCTCCAGGCGGTTCCACAGGTCCTCGGGTACATGGGTGCCGTTCATGTGAGCAAACCGCTTCACCGACTGCGGGTTGGTAACCGGCATGACCCCGGCCAGAACTGGTGTCGTACAGCCCAGGTCGGTCAGCTCATCAGCCATGCGTCGGTAGTGCTCAGGCTCGAAGAAGAACTGGGTGATTCCAAAGTCAGCCATGTCCAGCTTGGCTGCCAGATGTCTCCTGTCGGTCCTTCGATCAGGTGAGTCCGGATGCAACTCGGGAAAGGCAGCCACACCTATGGAGAAGTCGGTCTCAGACCGGACAAACTCTACAAGGTCGGCTGCATACCGAAAATCACCGACGGGTTCACCAGGACGCGGGTCGCCGGCCAGTGCCAACAGGTTTCGGACCCCCACTTCGGTATGGTCGGAAAGGAGCGCCCTGACCTCTGCCCTGGTGTGACCGACACCCGTCAGATGGGGTACCACCGGGCAGCGATGACGACCCGAAACATGCCCGAGTGCGATGTGGGCGACCATTTCACGGGTTCGCCCCCTGTCGCCGCCACCAGCCCCATAGGTGACGGACACGAAGTCCGGATGTCTTCGGGCCAGCCTCGTTGCAGTCTGTAGAGCGCGCTGTCGGGAATCAAGCGTTGCCGGTGGAAAGTACTCGAAGCTGAGCGTCCGTCCTGCCGCCAACCGCTCCGGAACTCCAGCCATGCACGCAAAGGGTATTGGTCCGCCCAACATCGAACCCTCGGTTCGTGGCAATCGTCACGCTGTTGTCACCTGTCAGTCAACAGGCGGGTTCTGAGACACCCGAAGTCCCGCATCGCGGCATGTGAGACCGTTCTCTACGCACCCGAAAGTCAAGCGGTGGCAAGCTCGGCGGCCTCGACTGTGTTTCGCAGGAGCATTGCAACGGTCGTCGGCCCGACTCCTCCGAGGCGCGGTGTGACCCACGAGGCGACCTCGCCCACGGACTCGTCGACGTCGGCGAGCAGACGCTTTCCATCCCAGGAGATACCACCGCTCACGACGACGGCTCCGGGCCGGACCATGTCGGGGGTGACGAACGACGGAATGCCCACGGCGGCCACAACGATGTCGGCGGTCCGGGTCAGGTCGGCCAGGTTCGGTACCGCTGAGTGGACGACGGTCACGGCGGCATTCGCGCCTGGCGCCTTGGTGGTGAGGAGCAGTGCCAGCGGTCGACCCAGGGTGGGGCCCCTGCCAATAACGACGACGTGCCTGCCGGACACCTCGATCCCGTAGTGCACGAACATGGCGAGGATGCCTGCCGGTGTGCACGGCACAGGTCCGTCCTCCTGGAGAACCAACTTCCCCAGATTCGTCGGGTGGAGGCCGTCGGCGTCCTTGGCCGGATCCATCGCTGAAAGGGCGGAAGCAAAGTCGAAGCCATCGGCGACCGGATGTTGAATTATGTATCCGTGGATACCCGGGTCCGAGTTGAAGGTCGCAACGGCCTCGTCCAGCGCCGCCGGTGGTGCGTCTGCGGCAACATGGATGTTGTGAGATGCCATTCCCACGGCCTCGCAGGTCTCGTGCTTCTTGCGGACGTAGCCGGCGCTGGCCCCGTCGTCACCGACCAGGATGGTTCCAAGCCCCGGGGTCACCCCCACAGCCTTCAACCGCTCAACCCGGATACGGACGTCTTCAAGAACGGATTCTGCTACCGGTCCACCGGCCAGAAGTTGTGCTGACATGGGAGCGAAGGCTACCGGTGGCTCAGTGCCTGAAATGCCTCTCACCGGTAAAGACCATGGCGATTCCAGCCTCGTCAGCTGCCGCTACCACCTCGTCGTCCCGGACGGATCCACCTGGCTGGATGACGGCGGTGGCCCCAGCGTCTGCGGCAGCCTCCAGACCGTCACGGAACGGAAAGAAGGCATCGCTGGCGCATGCGCCGCCAACAGCCCGGCCGTCGGCCTTCTGGGCTGCTATCCGGCCGGCATCCCGACGGTTCTGCTGCCCAGCGCCTATTCCCACCGCGCAGAGGTCCTTGGCAAGGACGATGGTGTTGGATGAGACCCGGGCAGCCACCCTCCAAGCAAACTCCAGATCGGCCCACTCAGGGTCAGAAGGTGACCTCCTGGTCGGCACCGTCCACGTCGACCTGTCGAGCGACACCACGTCGGCTGTCTGCACGAGAAGGCCGGCGTCGATGCTCCGAACCTCGTAAGCGGGCCGGTGGGGAGCAGATGCCTCAAGGATCCTGAGGTTCTTCCTGCCCTGCAGGAGGGCCAGGGCGTCGGGCTCGTAGCCGGGAGCAACCACCACCTCGGTGAACACCTCGGTGAGCGGCTCGGCCATGGCAAGGGTGACCGTGCCGTTGACTGCCACTATCCCACCAAAGGCAGAAACCGGATCGCACTCGTGGGCAGCCAGGTAGGCCGCCGCAACGTCTGCTCCGATGGCCGCACCACACGGGTTGGCGTGCTTGATGACGACCGCGGCCGGGTCGTCGCCGAGGCTGTGCACGAGCTGCCACGCGGCCTCTGTGTCGAAGATGTTCAGGTACGACATGGCCTTCCCGCCGTGAATGACCGCCTCATCCCACCAACCGGACTGTCCGGCCTCCCTGTACCTGGCCCCGATCTGGTGCGGGTTCTCTCCGTAGCGGAGGTCCTGTACCCGTTCAAGGGACAGATGAATCGACTCAGGAAGTGCATCGTCGGCGGCTTCGTCGAACCAGCCCACAATCGAAGCGTCGTAGGTGGCCGTGTGGGCGAACGCGCATCTGGCCAGGCGACGGCGGGTGCCATCGGACAAGACACCCTCGGATCTCAGCTCGGCCAGAACCGGGCCGTAGTCGGACGGGTCCACAACGACCCCGACATGAGCGTGGTTCTTGGCCGCGGCCCTCACCATGGTCGGTCCACCGATGTCGATCAGCTCAATCGACGGCTCCGAGGTGAACGGATACAGGTTGGCGACCACCAGATCGATGGGTGCAATATCCCGTCCTTCAAGGTCGGCCAGGTGATCCGGGTTGGACCGGTCGGCCAGAATGCCACCGTGGATATCGGGATGCAGGGTCTTGACCCTCCCGCCCAGCATCTCAGGGGCTCCGGTTACCTCGGCCACCTCGGTGACCGGCACACCGTCGTCGGCCAGGAGGCTGGCGGTTCCTCCGCTCGAGACCAGCTCCCAGCCAAGGTCCACGAGTCCTCTGGCAAGGTCCACGATGCCCGCCTTGTCATAGACAGAGATCAGCGCTCGGCGGCTCATGCAGATTCTCCAATCAGGATCTTCCCGCTTTCCAGAACGGTCCGAATCGTTTCTGGATAGATCCTTCGTTCAACTTCCTTGATTCGCTCGTGCAGGCTCTCCTCGTCGTCGTCGGGGAGGACAGGCACGGCCTCCTGGGCGAGGATCGGGCCCGAGTCGACCTCGAGGGTCGCTATGTGCACGGTGCACCCCGTGACCTTCACACCGTGGGCCATGGCGTCTGCGACGCCGTGCCAACCGGGGAAGGCAGGTAGTAGGGCCGGGTGGGTGTTGAGAATGCGACCGGCGAACCGGTCATACGCGGGCTGGGCCAGGATCGTGCCGAACCCGGCCATGGCGACCAGGTCGATCTCGGCGTCTGTCAGGACCTTGACAAGACCCAGGGTGTAGGCCTCGCGGTTGAAGTCGTCGCCGAAGGAGTCTCGCTCGACGACCATCACCGGTATCCCCAGAGATTCGGCGAGATCCACAGCCCTGCACGGCCTGTCTGTCACCACCAGGTGCACCGGGAGGCCCGCATCCACGATCGCCTCGAGGATCGACCCGGTTCCCGAAGCCAACACAGCCAGACGCATGTCGGCGACCGTACCAGCGGCCTGCGGGTCCGAAACCGGCCTAGAGGCCAGCGACGATCTCTGCCATGAGCTCGCCCGCCTCGGTCGGGTTCAACCCGACCCTCACCCCGGCATCCCTGAGTGCATCCATCTTGGCGGCAGCGGTCCCCTTGCCCCCGGAGACGATGGCTCCGGCATGGCCCATTTTCTTGCCCGGTGGCGCCGTGACACCAGCGACGTAGCTCGACACAGGCTTGGTCATGCTCTCTTTGATGAAGGCTGCGGCCTCCTCCTCGGCTGAGCCGCCGATTTCGCCGATCATCATCACGGCCTTCGTCTCGGGATCTTCCTCGAAGGCGGCCAGACAGTCAATGAACGATGTTCCCGGAACCGGATCACCGCCGATGCCTACACACGTGGTGCATCCGATTCCCTTCTGCTTCAACTCGTAGAGGGCCTGATAGGTGAGGGTCCCCGAACGGCTGACTATGCCTACCGGCCCTCCCGGGAGGGCAATGTGGCCGGCAGTGATCCCGATGTTGCACTTTCCCGGCGAGATGATCCCCGGGCAGTTGGGGCCCAGCAGCCGAACATCGGCGAAGTCACGCTTCAGACGGTTGTAGAATCTCGCCTCGTCGTGTGCGGGTACTCCCTCGGTGACGGACACGATGAACTCCACGCCACCCTCGGCTGCCTCGATGACGGCATCGTGTACACCGGGTGCCGGTATGAAGATGCACGAGGCCGTCGCACCGGTCTCGGCGACCGCATCGGCAACCGAGGCGAATATGGGGATGCCGTCGATGTTCTGGCCTGCCTTGCGGGGGTTGGTTCCGGCCACGACCTGTGTGCCGTATTCCCTGTTGAGCAGGCCGTAGTAGCGGCCCTGGCTGCCGGTAAGGCCCTGATAGACGACCTTTGTGGTCTCGTCAACGAAGATGCTCATTGGTCAGATCCCTTCCTGTCGGGCGGCAGCCAGCTCCACGGCCCGTTCAGCCGCCTCGAGCATGGTGGATGCCATCTGGAGCGAGTCCGAGAAGTGGGGTTCCAGGATCTGCCGCCCCTCGTCGGCGTTTGTGCCATCCAGTCGAATCACGATCGGAGAGTTGATCTCCACCCGATCGAGGGCTTCGACGATTCCGTGTGCGACCACCTCTCCACGGGTGATTCCACCAAAGATGTTGATGAAGATGGAGCGCACGGCAGGATCGTTGTTGATCACCTCGAGCGCCCCAGCCATGGTGTCGACGTCTGCGCCGCCACCGATGTCGAGGAAGTTGGCTGCGCCTCCGCCGACCTGGCTGATGACGTCGACGGTGGACATGGCAAGGCCTGCTCCGTTGGCGATTACGCCCACCGAGCCATCAAGGCCAACGTACTGAAGGCCGATTGCGTGTGCCGCCGTTTCGCGTTCGTCGCGGGACTGGGTCTCATCAAAGGCCGCATAGTCCTCGTGGCGGAACACCGAGTTCCCGTCAAGGGTGACCTTGGCATCCAGTACGTGGACGACACCGTCCGGGGTGAGGATCAGTGGATTGATCTCGACCATGTCGGCGTCACCGTCGACGTAGGCCGTGTAGAGCTGCAACAGGATCTCGACGGTTCCCTCGACGGCTGCCTCGGGAAGGCCGGCGGCCGCCACCCACTCACGGCACCCGGGTTCGCTCAGGCCATCGACAGGGTCTATCCAGATCTTGGCGATCGCATCCGGGTTCTCGTCGGCAACCGTTTCAATCTCGACGCCGCCCTCAACCGAGAGCATCCCCAGGTGCTTTCTGGCCGAACGATCCAACGTGAAGCTGGCGTAGTACTCCTCAGCGATGTCTGAAGCCTTTTCAATCCAGACCCGGCCGACCACGTGGCCCTTGATGTCGAGACCCAGGATCGCCGACGCGTGCATCCTGACATCTTCGATGGTGGCTGCGAACTTGACGCCGCCAGCCTTCCCGCGTCCACCGGTGTGAACCTGGGCCTTGACCATTACCGGGGTTCCCAACCGCTCTGCGGCGGCAACTGCCTCATCGACGGTGAAGGCGATCTCGCCGGGTGACACCGGCATGCCGTAGCCGGCGAAGAACTGCTTGCCCTGATACTCGAACAGATCCACCTCGGAGGCCTCCTGTGACCGTCTCTAAACCCACCCGCGGGCCGACTCCACCGACTACCGAGGTCTCAGGCGATACTAGGCAGGTCATGTGGCCGTCCCACCCGTTGGGACCGTGCCATCACCTTGGCCACCAACAACGGGAGCAGCCAGTGACCGACCGCCTCTACCTGCGTGACGCCGACCTGAGGTCCTTTGAGGCCACGGTCGTGTCAGTCCACGACGACCGGGTCGAACTGGACCGTACGGCCTTCTACGCCACCAGCGGAGGCCAGCCACACGACACGGGTCACATCACATGGGATACGGGAGCAGCCTCGGTGGTTGACGTACGTTCGGACGGTGCCCGGGTTCTCCACCATCTGGCAGGTCCGGTTCCAGCCGTCGGCACGGTAATCACAGGAGAGGTCGACAACGAGCGACGCCACCAACTGATGCGGACCCACACCGCCATGCACGTTCTGTGCGGTGTGATCTGGCGGGAATGGCACCGGCCGGTGACAGGCGGGAACATGGAGCCTCTCCAGGCACGGATGGACTTCGAGTTGACGGAGTTGCCCGAAGACTTCAAGGAACGGGTCGAACAACTCTGCAACGCCGAGGTCGCTGCGGACCGACCCATTGAGGTGTCGTTCCTGGCCAGAGGTGAGGCTCTCAGCGACGACGACCTGATCCGCACAAAGGTGAACCTGATCCCCGAATCGGTCACCCAGATCCGGGTGGTCGACATCGTCGGCCTGGACCGTCAGGCGGACGGTGGCACCCACGTGTCCTCAACAGGTCAGGTGGGGCGCCTCGAGGTGGTGAAGACCGAGTCCAAGGGCAAGGGCTTCAAGCGGGTACGCATCAGGCTTCACGACGCCTGAGCGGACAAGGCCTGCCGATGCCCCTCAGGCAACGTCGAAGCCCGCCTCATCGATGGCCGCAACCACGGCGGCATCGTCGCCGCCGGTGACCGTGACGGTCTTGGCATCCAGGTCGATCTTCAGGTCCGTCACCCCGGCCAGAGGGGTGATCTGACCGGTTATCGCCTGAACACAGTGATCACAGCTCATATCTGGAACTGAGTACACGCGGGTATCTGTCATCTGCTCACCATTTCTCTGGTTTGTGTAGTGGTCCGACTGGTTCCTGGGCCTCGGTAACCGGCAAAGCGCCTCAGGCGGAGGCTGTTGGTCACCACGAACAGGGACGACACACCCATGGCGCCGGCAGCGATCATCGGGTTCAACACACCGCTGGCAGCCAGCGGAATGGCGGCTGCGTTGTATGCGAATGCCCAAAAGAGGTTGCCCTTGATCGTGGCGAGGGTGCGACGTGAGAGGGCGATGGCGTCGGCGACGGCACGAAGGTCACCGGTCACGATCGTCAGGTCCGAGGCCTCCATGGCCACATCGGTGCCGGTGCCGACGGCTATGCCCAGGTCGGCCTGGGCGAGCGCCGGGGCGTCGTTGATGCCGTCACCGACCATGGCCACCCTGTGTCCATCGGCCTGCAGCCGGCGGACCTCTGCGGCCTTGTCGTCGGGGAGGACCTCTGCGATCACGCGGTCGGCCCCTACAGCTGCACCCACGAACTCAGCTGTCCGCCGGTTGTCGCCGGTGAGAAGGGTCACGCTGAGGCCCTGGTCATGGAGGGCGGCGACAGCTGCCACCGAGGTCTCCTTGATCCGGTCCGACACCACGAGGATCGCCTCAGCCGTCGGACCCCGGCCGGTGAACACGACCGTGGAACCGGTTGCCTCAGCTGCCAACGCCAGACCCTCGACATCAGAGGGAACATCATCAAACAACTGCCGCCGGCCAACGCGTACCTCGGTCCCCTCCACGATGCCCGTTACGCCGATGCCCGGGGTGTTCAGGAAGTCCGTGACGCTGCCAGGGTCGGATACTGCTCTGCTCACGGCCTGCGCAATGGGGTGCTCGGATCGGGCTTCCAGGGAGGCCGCCAGGCGGAGCATCTCGTTCGTATTCGCAGTCGGGGCGAGAACCTCGACGAGCTCCATGTGCCCCTCGGTGACGGTGCCGGTCTTGTCGACTATCACGACGTCGACGGCCCGGGTGTCCTCGAGGACCTCGCCGCCCTTGATGATCACACCCAACTGTGCGCCCCGACCCGTACCGACCATTATCCCCATGGGTGTGGCCAGGCCAAGTGCGCAGGGGCAGGCGATGATCAGCACCGCTACCGCCGCGGTGAACGCCGAGTCTGCAGAGTTGCCCAGCAGGAACCAGGCGGCCAGGGTGGCAATCGCCGTTCCGATAGCCACCGGAACGAAGACCGCCGACACACGATCAGCCAGGCGCTGGACCTCGGCCCGACTGCCCTGGGCCTCGTCCACCAGGCGGATGATCTGTGCCAGGACGGTGCCGGATCCGACCCGCGTGACCTCAACGATGAGGGAGCCATTGGTGTTGATGGTGGCGCCTATGACCTCGTCACCGACGGTGACATCCACGGGGACCGGCTCACCTGTAACCATCGAGGCATCCACCGCAGAGCGGCCGTCCACGACAGTCCCGTCGGTGGCAATCTTCTCCCCCGGGCGGACCACGAAGCGCATTCCCACCACGAGGTCATCGAGGGCGACCTCGGTGCCGTCCTCCAGACGTGCCGTGCGGGCTCCAAGGTCGGCAAGCGCCCGGATTGCATCTCCTGATCGCCGCTTTGCCCTCACCTCGAACCACTTGCCGAGCAGGATGAGCGCCACGATCACCATGCCTGTCTCGTAGTAGACGTGGCCGCCATCGACGTCACCTACGAGGACAACCGTCGACCACAACCATGCCGAGAGGGTGCCCATCGACACGAGCGTGTCCATCGTCGTTGAACCGTGCCGCAGGTTCATCCATGTGGCCCGGTGGAAGGTCCAGCCTGACCAGAAGATGACGGGTGTGGCGAGGACAGCAACCAGCCACTCCCAGCCGTCGAACTGGAGCGGGGTGAACATCGAGAGAAGAACCACGGGTACTGCCAGCACCGCTGCCACCACGAAGCGGCGAAGGAGCTCAGCGGCCCGGCGTTCCTCGGAGTCATCTGCCTCGTCCGTATCGACGATTCCGTAGCCGAGCCCCTCGATTACCGACCTGAACTCAGCCTCACCCGTGCCGGAGCCGTATAGGAGGGTCGCTCGACCGGTGGCGAAGTTGACCTGTGCGTCATCGACACCATCCAGCTTGCCGAGGGCCCGCTGGATCCGGTTGGCGCATGCAGCACATGTCATGCCCTCGATCGACAGGTCTGACCGGGCCGCAGCGGGGGGCTGTCCGGTGGGTTGGTCGACGGTATCGATGCTCATGCGGCGATCCTAAACCTTCCATTCGACTGGAATGTCAAGGGCCTGTTCCAACAATCTTGCAGCCTGCTGGTCAGGAACTGACGGAGGTGATTACCTGACACCTGTTCGGGTCGGTGCACGACGATGGATCCAGGGCCGCAGCACGACCTGCAAGTGTCGCCAGATCCTCTCTGGCCTGCTGGAGTCGCAGTATCTGCTCGTCGAGTTCGGTCATATGGCGTTCGAGGAGAGCCGCCGTGTGGCTGCACGATGTCGAGCCTGTGTCCTTCAACTCCAGGACCGACGCAATCTCGGCGAGCGAGAGGCCCGTCGCCTGGGCGTCACGAACGAAACGCAGCCGCTGCACGGCGTCAGAGTCATAGTCCCGGTAACCCGAAGCGGTCCGTGCCGGCTCTGCGAGCAGACCTATCGACTCGTAGTACCGAACCGTCTTAGCGGAGACACATGCCAGATCGGCCAACTCACCTATCTTCACGTCCACCACGCTACCGGAAGGTCCTTCCATCCGGCTGGAAGGTCAGTGGACTCGGGTCACCTGATCGACGGCAGGTCCAGGAAGAGCGCCTGAAGCATGAGTGCCTCATTCGGATTCCGACGCAACTCCCCGGTCGCCTCCGTGATCCGTACGGTTGCCCCCAGGCCCACATCGCTGCCTCCGTCGGTGACCCAGTCCAGATAACGGCGGCTGAGGGTCGCCAGACCGAACCTGAGCTCATCGTCGCGCAACCTCCTGACCTCGCGGCGCTGGCGCTCAACCAGGTCACGCCGCCCCGAACCCCTCACCCCGAGGTTCTTCTCGCGCTCGTCCAGATCCTCCAACTCGGTCTTGTGGCGGTCCGAAAGCGGCGCCTGCGAGCCGTTGATCATCTCCTCAAGCTCGGCCACAAGCACCGCAACCGCAGCCCCGGTTCCATCAAGGCGATCCGGAACCGAATGCCAGGCGTCGCGACGCCCCATAAAAGCCGGGTCGACCGCCAGGAGACGCGCCCGGTCCAGCCTCCCACCGGCAGCCCCGGCGATAGCAGGGGCAAGCTCCTCGCTGACCGAGTCGGCGATCAGGGCCATGATCACCACATCGTCAGTCAGGGGCGGAAAGTCAACCCGCACACAGCGGGAAGCAACCGTGACGTGCGCCTCAGACACCTCCTCAGCCAACAAGATGAAGACCGTGGAGGCAGGTGGCTCCTCGATGGTCTTGAGCAGGCCAGCGGCAGCTTCGGGTTCAGCTGTCTCAAAGCGGTCAACCACCACCACCTTGCGAGAGGCCTCCACCGGCGACCTCGAACCCTCCCTAATTATGGCTGCGGTCTCGGCAACAAGCAGCGCCCTGCCCTCAGGTTGGATGAGGACCAGATCGGGATGTCGACCCTCAGATGCCAGACGCCTGTGCCGATCATCTCCCCCTCCGCCGGAATCGTCCGGACTCTGTGCAAACAACGACCCGGCAAACGCCCTGGCCGCCTCCATGCGGCCAGTACCGGGAGAACCCACGAACATGTAGGCGTGAACCGGAGAGTCAGCAGCCGCCCGAAGCAGGGCCACCGCAGCCGGTTGCCCGACCACGGTCTCCCAGAGTTCGTCACCGTTCACGTCGACGAAAAGTGCCCGGCAACAGCAACGGCAACCCGATCCGCCACCTCCTCAACCGAACCATTGCCATCCACCACGAGCCAACGCTCCGGCTCGGACCGAGCCATCGCCCTGTAGGCATCCACAACCCGGTGCCTGAAATCGTCGCCAGCCTGCTCAATACGATCCAGGGCCCCGCCGAGACGGCTCCTCGCGGTCTCGTCGTCGACATCGATCACCACCACGAGGTCGGCGACCAAACCATCGGTGGCAAAGGCCGAAACCGCCGCAACCTCCTCTGCGCCGAGACCACGACCATGGCCCTGATAGGCGACGGAGGACTCGATGAACCGATCGGTGACTACATCCCGGCCGGACTCGAGAGCGGGCCTCACCACCTCGGCCACGTGCTGGGCCCTCGCTGCCGCTATCAGGAGTGCCTCGGCGCGATCAACCGGGCCAACACCATCAGGGTCCAGAACCATTGACCTGATCGCCTCACCCAGCGGCGTACCGCCGGGCTCACGGGTCAGGACAGCACCGAGACGATCCGCCAGCAGGCGGGCCTGAGTGGACTTACCGGAGCCATCAGCACCCTCAACTGCAATAAGCCGCCCCGTCATCGCCCATCCTCTCCATCGGAGCCACCCGCAGCAGCGGCAGCAATGCCTGAGATGCCAGAACGGAGGGAAGCCACCGAGACCGCACCCGAGGCCAAAATGATGAGAGCAGCAAGCCACAGGGTCAACCGGACACCAGGTACGTCGATACCGAACCCGAAGAGGTCGATGTGCCGGTCCCACAAGACGCTGGACAACCGGTCCAGGAGGTCCTCAATCAGCGGACCCACTACAAGGGCGAGCAGCACGCAGGCTCGAACCAGCAGGTAGAGCGTTGAGAAGATGCGCCCGCGTAGATGGTCCTCGACGTTCTCATGGAGGAGCGTGAAGCCCAGCACGTACACGGCCCCTGCACAGACACCGATGCCGAACACCATAGAGATCGATATATGGACCTGACCGATGGATGCCGCCGCTGCCAGAAAGCCACCTGCACCAAACAGCGCCCAGGTGAACAGGCGGGGCCTGTCGACACGTCGCTGCAACCAAGAGAGAAGCATCACCCCCGCAGCGACACCGACGCCGAGAGCTGAGATCAACACGCCGAGGCCCGACTTGCCTGCGCCCAGAACCTCGTCGGCGTAGATGGCCCCCAGCGGAACCAGCATCCCGCCGCCGATGAGGCCCGTGGCGAGGCCCATGTTCACGGTACGGACCACCGGGTTGATGAAGATGAACTGCCAGCCCTCGCGCAACTCGGCGATCGGATCCGCAAGCTTCGCCTTGCGCAACTTCGCCGCGTCCCTCTCGGACTTCGGGCGCCGCGGCAACGCCAGAGTCCAGATCAGGTATCCCGCAACGGCGAACGAGAGGGCGTTGAAGTAGAACGCCAGACCCATGTCGTCGAGCCTCAGGTTGTCAGCCCATGCAGAGCTGAACAGGGCGCTCGAGAGCCGCCCGAACAGGGCCATCAGGGCCGCCCCCACCGGGAACGTCCCGTAGGCGGCAACCAGGGAGAGCGAGTTGGCGCGCGCCAGCTGCTCGGCCGGAACAAGGTTGGGAACCGACGCCTCCTTGGCCGGCGACCAGAGCATCGTGAGCGCCTCGAGCACGAGGGATGCGAGGAACAGGCCCCACAACTCCTCAACGAACGGAAGGCTCAACATCACCAGTGCCCGACCGACGTCGCAGGTGACCATGACCCGTTTGCGGTCCCACCGATCCACGAGCACGCCGGCGATGGGCCCGAAAAAGAAGCCCGGCACAATCCGTGCAGCCAGAACCAGGCTCAGGGCCGCACCCTCGGACCCTGTTCCGAGGCGGATAGCCAGGATGCTTATGGCCAGGAGCCCAAGCCAGTCACCGGTTGCGGACACCACCTGGGCGAACCAGAGTCGAGCGAACTCCGGCGATCCGAACATACGAATATGCAGGTCAGGCCTGTCCGCATCAGGAGCCGGCCAGTCCTCGTCCAGATGCAGGAGGCTTACGAACTCGTCACCCGGCTTCGGTTCGTCCCCCGGGTGCTGCGATTCGCCGCCCGTCGCTTCGGTCACCCTCCCACTCTAGGAGTGCAGATGGGCACCAACCCGGTCACCGGACGGATCGCCTACTTCCTCCGCGACGAACGCTTCTTCTTCGCGGCCGGACCCTTGGCGCGTCGCTCAGCCAGGAGTTCAGCAGCACGCTCGTCGGTCAGCTCCTCGACCGCGTCTCCACGCCCCAGAGAGGCGTTGTACTCGCCGTCGGTCACATACGGACCCCAGTTGCCGTCCTTCAAGATGATGGTCCTACCGCTCTCAGGGTCCACCCCAAGTTCACGTAGTGGCGGTTTCGCGGCTGCCCTGCCCCGTCGCTTGGGCTGGGCCAACAGGGTCAGGCACTCATCAAGGGTGATGGTCAGCAACTGCTCCTCGTTGGTGAGGCTCCGGCTGTCGCTGCCCTTCTTCAGATAGGGGCCGAAGCGGCCGTTCTGGACGGTTATCTCGACACCGTCAGCGGGATCAACTCCGACCGTCCTCGGCAGGCTGAGAAGGTCAAGGGCGTCCTCAAGCGTGATCCGCTCGAGGGTCATGGTCTCAAACAGCGAAGCGGTCTTCGGTCTGGGCCGCTCATCGACCGCCGTCAGCTCGTCGATCTGTCCCAGCATCCCCTCGAGATCGTCGAAACCGGCAACGGCGGACACCAGGTTCTCGAGGTTCTGTACACGCTCCGATTCATCTTCACCGGCGGCCCTCAACTCCTTGAGGTAGCCAGAATCATCGAGTGCGGCCCGCAGCACGGTCGCTGGTTGGTCAGAGCCCTGAGCAGCGAGCGACCGCCGCATCTTCAGGAAGGACCGGACTCCAGCCAACGGCTTTCCGGTCACACCCGCTTCGTCAGCACGGGCAAGGGCATCCACGAACCCGATCTCCTCACGCTCAGCCAACTCCTTGACCCGGTCGAGGGCACCCTTGCCGATTCCTCTCCGCGGTACGTTCACCACCCTCAATACCTCAGCCTCGTCGCCGGACCCGGCGGCAAGGCGCAGATACGCGAGGGCCACCTTCATCTCCTTGCGGCGCAGCGGCAGTGCCATGAGGGCGGCCATTTCGTCAGTCAACTTGATCCGCTCGGGAGGCCTACCAAGGGAGACATATGGTCCGAAACGACCCGACCTGGCGATGACCGGCAACTGGGTCCCAGGATCGTCTCCGAGAACCCTCTCAGCCGGTATGTCTATGAACCCAAGGGCCCGTTCCACGGTCAACTCGTCAGGCGCCAGGTCATCGGGGATCGAGGCGGTCTTCTCTCCAATCTGGACATAGGGGCCGAACTTGCCGAACCGTGCCACGACCTCCTCACCATCAGAGGTAACACCGAGAGAAATCGTGCTGACGGCCCGGGCATCAATGTCGCCGAGACGTTCCGTCACCTTCTCAAGCAGGCCGATGTCGTCGTCTGACCCGAAGTAGAAGCTCCGCAACCACGGAACCTTCTCGGCTGTTCCAGCGGCAATGCCATCAAGGTCCGATTCCATCGAAGCGGTGAAGTCGTAGTCGACCAACCGGGGGAAGTGGGATTCCAGCAACGTGGTCACGGCAAAGGCACTCAGCGTCGGAACCAGCGCTGAACCCTTCTTCCACACATAGTCGCGCCCCTGAATGGTCTCCATAATCGATGCGTACGTGGATGGCCTGCCCACCCCCAGCTCCTCGAGACGCTTTACCAGCGAGGCTTCGGTGAATCGTGACGGGGGCTGCGTCGTGTGGCCCTCGGGTGTCACCTCGACGACCGCCACAGGGTCACCGACCGCCACGGGGGGAAGCAGCCCTTCATCGGCATCAGGGTCGGCGTCCCTGTCATCGACCTCCTCGACATAGACGCGTCGAAAACCCTGATGGGTGATAACGGTCCCACTCGATGCAAACGTGACCTCCCTTGAAACCCCGGCTCCATCAGAGATCCCGGTGATACGGATCTGGACGGTCTCGCCGACGGCATCGTTCATCTGGGAGGCCACGGTTCGTTGCCAGATCATCTCGTAGGCCCGGGCCTCAGATCGCGGCAACTCCCCAGCCACCTCATCTGGATGCCTGAAGCTGTCCCCTGCAGGACGGATCGCCTCGTGGGCCTCCTGAGCGTTACGCACCTTCTTGCTGAAGGTGCGGGGGGCATCGGGCAGGTAGTCGTCGCCGAACTGCTTCCTGACCTCGGCACGGGCAGCCCTAACAGCCGTATCCGACAGGGTCGTGCTGTCGGTCCGCATGTAGGTGATGTACCCCTTCTGGTACAGGCCCTGAGCGGCGTGCATCGCCATCGAGGCCGACATCTTCAGACGCCGCCCGGCCTCCTGCTGGTAGGTAGACGTGATGAACGGCGCTGCGGGTCGGCGCCGGTAGGGCTTGGCCTCGACGGACCTGACCTCTAGAGACCGGTCCAGCAGTCCCGATGCCAGGCTGTTCGCCGCGTCCTCGTCGAGAACGATCGCTCCCTCCCGTCCCAGTGTGCCGTCATCATCAAAATCGCGGCCGGTGGCGACGCGGGAGCCGTCCACCTCAATAAGCGACGAGGCGAACGTCTCAGAGTCATCGGTTGACATCCGACCCTTCAGATCCCAGTAACCGGCAGCCAGGAAGGCCATGCGTTCACGCTCACGCTCGACGACGATCCGCGTGGCGACGCTCTGCACCCGGCCCGCCGAGAGGCCCTTGGAGATCATCTTCCAGAGCACCGGCGACAACTCGTAGCCGTAGAGGCGATCCAAAATCCTGCGGGTCTCCTGGGCGTCGACAAGACCCTCATCAATGTCTCGGGTCTGCCCGAGAGCATCGGTTATCGCCCTGCTGGTGATCTCATGGAAGACCATCCGATGAACCGGGACCTTGGGCTTCAGGACCTCGAGCAGGTGCCAGGCGATCGCCTCGCCCTCACGGTCCTCATCTGTCGCCAGATAGAGCTGGTCCGCGCCCTTCAACAACGTCTTCAGCCTGCCGATCTGGTCCTTCTTGTCCCTGGACACGATGTAGAGGGGCTCAAAGTCGTTCTCGACGTCGATTCCAAGCTTCGCCCACTTCTTGTCACGGTGGCCGGCGGGGATATCGGCGGCCCGCATGGGCAGGTCCCGGACATGGCCGATCG
Organism: Actinomycetota bacterium; assembly: GCA_014381745.1. GTDB lineage: Bacteria > Actinomycetota > Acidimicrobiia > Acidimicrobiales > MedAcidi-G1 > UBA3125. The sequence continues at coordinate 25,324 of JACNLA010000018.1, forward strand.
ACGACTCAACCCTGAAACCCTCGCCCAGGTAACCGGCGATGGTCTTTGCCTTAGCGGGTGATTCGACAATCACCAGCGAGTAGGACATCAGCAGCCTCGATCATCTCGGACATGTTCGACGGCGTGAACCCCGGGATGGCTAGTCGGAGCCTCCGCCTACCGGGGGTGAAACCGTCGACCGGGCACCGTACAGGATTGCCGTGCCGATCAGGGCGGCAACCGCAGAAGCCACAAGGATCCCGATCTTGGCCTCGTCCTGAAGCGCCGGCGAGTCGAAGGCCAGGCCGGTGATGAACAGCGAGACCGTGAAGCCGATTCCCGCCATCGCCGAGATGCCTACAACGTGCCTGCTGGAAGCCCCCGCTGGGAGCGAGCAGAGGCCCAACCGCACGGCAACCAGGGTAAACGCTGACACGCCGACGAGCTTCCCGAACACGAGGCCAACTGCTACACCGATGCTGATTCCAGATGACATGGCAGCGGCGACCGAGTCACCGCTGATCTCAACTCCGGCATTTGCCAGGGCGAACAGCGGAAGGATGAAGAAACCGCTGACCGGGTGGAGCAGGTTCTCCAGCCGCTCCGTGACCGGCACGGTCTCGCTGAGGTGGAACTTAGCCAACTTGACGGTGGCGACGTCACCCTCGCCGGCGATGACCGGACCGACCGCCTCAGAGGCATGGTCGCCTTGCAAAAGGGGCACGGCCGGCGCCAGAAGACCCATGACCACGCCGGCAATCGTGGTGTGAACGCCCGACATGAACACCGAATACCAGAGAACGACCCCCAGAGCGACGTACAACGGTGCATATCTGATCCTGGCGCGGGCCATCGCAATCACACCGATGATGGCTATCCCACCAAGGAAGAGCCACCCGGGTTCGAGGCTTGACGTATAGAAGAGAGCTATAACCAAAATGGCGCCGATGTCATCGACGATGGCGAGGGTCAGGAGGAAGACCTTCAGGGGCGTCGACACACGGTTCCCGAGCAGCGAGACGACTCCGACCGCGAATGCAATGTCTGTGGCCATCGGAATACCCCACCCGGCCGATGCGTCACCCGAATCGGCAAAGGCCAGGTAGACGAGTGCGGGAACGATCATTCCGCCCAAAGCTGCCAATGCAGGTAACAGTGCCGCCCTGAAACGCCTCAACTCACCGGTTACGAGCTCTCGCTTGATCTCGAGGCCCACCACGAAGAAGAAGATGACCATCAGGACGTCGTTCACGAACTGGCCCAGGGTGAGAGGGTGACCGTTGTGTTCAAGAGCAATCAGATCACCCAGCCCCATCTTGACCTCGGTGTCCCACAGGGCGTGGTAGGACGTGGACCACGGTGAGTTGGCCCAGAAAAGGGCCACCATGGATGCCACAATCAGCAAGATGCCACCGGCAGCCTCGATGCCGAGGAACCGCATCATCGGCCGTCCGACAGACCGCGCCAGTGGCCTGTCGCTCCCCAGCCAGGTGTGCTGGGTGTGTTGGTTGGAACCTGCCATTGGTGACCACCGGGTCGGGAAAGGGGTTTCAGAGACAGTAGTGGTCGTCAGATGAGTTACAACCGTCCCGCTCCAGAAGGGGATTTATTACCCAGGTCCCGGGTATCCAGCACCTATTTGCCGAAGTGGACGATCAGGCGTACAGCTGTTCCATCGGCACCGGACTCCACGATCGTCTCGTCGGTCAGATGGTGCATCAACGACACCCCCAGGCCGGACTCGTACCTGAGCCGCTCCGGCGAATCCACTCCCGGCAGAGACGGGAGGGAATCCGGGTCGAATCCGGAACCGCGGTCCGTCACCTCCACCTCGATCCACCTGTCGGAGAGGTCGCAACGGATGACGACACGATCCTCGACCTCGGACAGGCCATGGGCCTCCATGGCGTTGGCGACGGCCTCAGAGACGGCCAAACGCAGGTCGGCTACACGATCGGGGGTCAGGTCGGCTCCGGAACCGGCAGCCGCACCGACAACGGACCGGACCATCTGAAGGTACTCGGGCAGCGCCGGTACCCGAAGTTCCACGATGCCCGTCATGCTCGCACCCGAACGGGGGTAGCGACAGCGGAGTCGACGTCGGCGTAGAACGAGAAGACACGATCCAGATCACACATCTCGAACACACGCAGGAGTCGCTGTTCGAAACAGACCAGCAGCAGATCGCCCCCATGGGCCCGCACCCGGCGCAGAGCACCAATAATCGCCCCCAGTCCCGCCGAGTCGATGAAATCCACGGATGAGAGGTCGACCACAAGATGGCTGTTGCCATCGGCCACCTCGGCCACCACTGCCTGGTGCAGCCGGGGAGCACTTCCGAGGTCCAGCTCGCCGCTCATCGCCAACACGACCCACTGGTCCCTCACGGAACGGCGGAAATCGGAGAGCAACGGACCTCCCTGTCGTCATGTGGCCACCGTCCACGCTAGACGACGACGAGGGAAATCCATGGACTGGACCGTGCACGCTCAGCCGGCCTCACGCCGCATCGTGACGGTGGCGGAAAGGGTGACCTCAGGCAGCAACGGTCCCACCATCGGAACCTCGGTACGGGCAGTGTGCACGACCTTCACCGTTACCTTGTCGCCGTCGACGGTCCTCGTGATCTGGCTGTCACGGGGAGACAAGCCACTTGAGCCGATAACGGCATCCTCGACCTGACGGGTGGAACCACCGGTGGCGGCTACCCGGACACCCTCGCGGGCCGCGTGCTGGACCAGCACGGCAGAGCGCACAACCAACCCGACCTGAATGAGGCCCAGAGCCAACACGACCACAACGGGAAGAACCAGAGCCAACTCGACGGTGGCCTGACCGCTATCGGGGCTGCGGCTGTGGTCTCTCACGCAACCTTGTCGATCAGGGAGTTGAGGACCTTGTCGAACAACCCGGTGATCTTGTCCGTGCCGGTTGCCCAGCTCGTCACGAGGATGGCAATGGTCGCCGCACCCAGGATCAACAGTACGTACTCGGCAGTTGTCTGACCCCTGTCGTCGAGGGTCAGCAGGTGAACATGGAATCGGATGAACAGACGCTGCACAGGGCACCTCCGTCTTGTTGTTCTGTCTGGCGATACCGGCCCGAAATGGCGAATCGCGATTGGGTACACCTAGAGGTCGAGCTCCAGTTGGGAGAGAGCGTCTCCAACCATTGGGACGACCGACAACAGGATGAACGCCGGCAGGATGCAGGTGACAAGTGGAAAGAGCATTCTCACCGGCACCTTGCGGGCACGCACCTCAGCGCGCCGCCGGGCACGCAACCTGAGGTCGGCTGCCGCCGACTCCAGAGCAGGCCCAACAGGTGCACCGTGCCTGATGGCGGCAACCAGCGCAGCAACAAGAGGCCGCCCGGGCTCACCCAGAACGGGTCGTAGACCGTCGACAGCATCTGCCAGCGACATGCCCTGTTCGGTTCTGCGAACCGCACCCAACACGGCAGACGAAGCGGGGCCAGCTCCTCTGGCCGCCGCCTCAGCGAGGGCCCGGCCGACAGGAAACCCGGCGCCCACACCCAGACGAATCAGACCCGCCAGCCAGGGCAGCTCATCGACGACCGCCTCTGCCTCAGCACGCTCGGTCCTGCGCCGTCTCCACCACGGCAGAACCCACGCCAGACCACCGACGAGGACGGCAAGGAAGGGCTGCACAGGAAGCAGGGGAACCGAGAGTGCGACGGCTCGTCCAAGACGCCTGTCCAGTGCGCTGTCATCGGGACGCTGGAACCGCGTCCGCAGATACCGCCCGAGTCGATCCAGCAGACCTGCCTGATCGGGCCTGATGGCAATGGCCGCCCTGGAACCGGCGAGTCGGTGTGCCGGCCTGCGGAAGCGCCAGGCTACGACCATCACCACCGTCACCCAGCTCAAACCCACGAGGCTCATCGGTCAGCCGCCGTGAGACGCCACATCCACCAGAGCCCGATGGCATCGAGGGTGAGTCCGACAATCACGATCACCAACCCTGACCCTGACTCGATGAAGCCCGAAGACCGGAACGGGGTCATTATCACCGCGAAGGCGAGAGGGGCCAGAGCAACGACTCCAGCGGAGGCCCGTGCCTGGGTCGCGAGTGCCTGGGCCTCCTCGGCAACGGCCTCTTCGTCTCGCAGGGCCTCGGCCAACGACCCCAACAGGCCCGCTAACTCCCCACCGGCCATCGTTGCCAGGTCGACTGCTGCAACTACGAGGCCGACACGAGTACCCGGCCTGCGGTCCCTCCAGCGTTCAAGAGCCGTCCCGACCGGTGCCCCAGCCCTCAGATCACCCGTAAGGGTCTTCAGGTCCGCACCCAACGGACCGCCACCACCCGCGGCCTCCGAAAGAGACGATGTGAGCGTGGCGCCCGACTGAAGGGACCGGACCAACTCGTCGAGCATGTCCGGAAGAGCCGCGTCGACCCGCCGAGACTGAGATCGCCACCTGTCCAGGAACTGACCAGGGAACCCGGATGAGCCCTCCCGCCAAGGTCGACGGGTCGCCTGCGGTGGCGGAACGAGCGCGGAGGCCGCCGCCAGAACAGATGCCACGAGGAGCCAGCCGGGCGAGACAGGCAACGACATGGCTACGGAGTAGGGGTAGATCACCGACCCCACCGCTCTCCGCTGGGTGGAACCCCGGCACCCACGACTACGCCGTCGGAGACAAGGGGCCTGCAAGCCGGCGTCTCGCCGGCCGGCCTCACCTCGAGCACATCGCTCACGTTGCGGGAGACCCCGTCCCGGGCCATGTGAACGATCAGGTCAACGCTCCCGGCAACCATCGCCTCAGCCACCGCTGATGAGAGACCCGGCGCCGCCAGCAGGACCATGTTGGCAAGCCTCTTGAGGGCGTCATCGGCGCTGTTGGCATGGCAGGTCGACAGGGAACCGTCGTGTCCTGTGTTGAGCGCCTGAAGCATGTCGAACGCCTCCGCACCACGAACCTCTCCCACAACGATCCGGTCGGGCCGCATTCGAAGGGAGTTGCGGACGAGTTCCCTGACCGTGACCTCGCCCACGCCCTCACAGTTGGGGGGCCGTGCCTCAAGCCGGACCACATGTGTGGCGTCAAGCGACAGTTCGGCCGCATCCTCAACGGTTACGAGGCGCTCGGTCGGGTCGACAGCTCCGGCCAGCGCGCCCAGAAGGGTGGTCTTTCCAGACCCGGTTCCGCCGCTGACCACCAGATTGCATCGGAGTTGCACGGCTCGCCGCAGCAGGTCAGCGACAGAGGAAGATGCCATGTCGTCGAGGCCGAACCGGACGTTTCCGAAGCGGCGGATGGTGATACAGGGACCATCCACGGCAATGGGCGGCACCACCACGTTCACCCTGGATCCGTCCAGAAGGCGACCGTCAGCCCAGGGGCTGGACCGGTCCACTCGACGACCCGTCGGTGCCACCACCCTCTCAACCAGCCGATCCAGCTCCTGAGATTCAAGCCTCACCTCGGTCCGCTCCAGGATCCCCCGGCGTTCCACGTAGACGGCGTCGGGACCGTTGACCATCACCTCGGTCACCGACCCGTCGGCAAAGAGAGATTCGAGAGCTCCGAGACCAGATATTCGGGCCAGGACATCGTCGACCACCTGCTTGCGGGCCACCGGCCCCAATAGAGGTTCTCTCCTGGCTACAACGGCTTCGACCAGTGCAAGTGGGTCGCCAACGGAATCGGATCCGAGCAGATCGAGGACCTCGCTGTGGACCGCCGTAACCATGCCGGTCATCTCGCGGCCCCGACTGCCCTCAGGAGCGAGCGAGGAGCCCGTCTGGCCAACAGGCCCGAATCGACTGCGCGGGCGACTGCAGGATCCACAAGGACCTGGGTTGACACGGCTGCGCCGACGACTGCTTCGACGTCGGCCCGGTCGAGGGCTCGACCCGGTTCAACCACGAGGACCACCTCGCTCGGCCTGCGCACCTGGCGCCCGACCCTCCGCAGTGCCAGATAGCAGGCCCTGGTGACGAGGACCGAGCGTGAGGCCAGGTCGAGCAGTGGGTCAACAAGGGCGGGCGGCGGTCCGCCGGGCGGGAGTGACGTCCAGATGTCGCCTGCATCCACGACCACGGTCTCGGTTCGCTCACCCAGGTGCTCAACAAGCGTGGCCAACCGGTTGGGATCCGCTGATCCCCACTCAGCGCTACCGCGCCCGACGACCCGGGCGCCGCCAGGGACGTCGATGGCGAGACCATCGAGGGCCTCTGTGCCGGCACCACCGGTGGCAGAACACCAGTCAACGATCCCCGAACCAGTTCCGTCCACCCCGAGCACCGCCGGTAGATCACCGGCAAGGTCGACGAGCAGAGGGTTTTCGCCTCGACGGCAAGCTTCGAGGGCTATCGCAGCAGACACCACCGTGGTGCCCACCCCGCCCTTGAGGGACCAACAGACAACCACCATGACGCCTCCCGACGTGTTGAACCACAGCGGGGGAGGCTGAAATCACGAACCGAAGGTCGTGTTCGAACGCTACCGGGTGCCGGCCAGACAGCCAACGGTGCAGTCGAGGCGTCGGGCGACGCTGACCTCTCTCCTGTCGACACCTGTGACGGCCACCGTCACGTCGTAGGATCATCGTCGTGGAGGCGGCATTTTTTGACCTCGACAAGACGATCATCGCCCGGGCCTCGATGGCCGCCTATGTCCCTGCGCTTCGGCGAGCCGGATACCTGAACGCCCCAATGGCCGTACGTGCCGCATGGGGCCAGGTGCTGTTCCGCTTCTTCGGAGCCAACGATGAGAAGATGAACAAGGCCATGACCACGGCTCTGAAGCTGGCTGCCGGATGGGAACAGGAGGGTCTCCGGCGCATAGCCAGCGAGCACCTCACCGAGTTGATTGAGCCGATCGTCTACGACGAGGCGCTCGACCTTCTCGATCACCACAGGGCCGAGGGTCGCATGCTCGTACTGGTCTCAGCCGCACCGATCGAAATTGTGGAACCAATGGCAGCCCACCTGCACATCCCGAAGGCAATAGCCACGACGCCGCTCGTCGACGCTGACGGTTGTTACACCGGTGAGGTCGAGTTCTACGCTCACGGCACCGACAAAGCCGCCGCCATCAGGAAACTCGCAGACGAAGAGGACTTGGACCTTGAAGGCTCATGGGCCTATTCGGACTCAGCAACCGACCTGCCGATGCTGGAGTCGGTCGGTCACCCGGTGGCGGTCAACCCCGACCGGGAGTTGCGTCGCGAGGCGGCAAGGCGAGAGTGGCCGGTTTTGGAGTTCGAGAACCCCGTTCCCCTCGGTGACCGTATTCCGATCGACCGGAACTGGGTCGTTGCAACCGTCCTCACCTTTGCCGTGTTCTTCGGGTTGACGTCGGTGATCCGACGGATGCGGCGCCGAGCCTGACCCTGCTGATGGCCGGTTGAACCGGTCAGATGGAGCGAACCTTGCGCACGGCAACAGCCACGAGAGCCGCCAGCGCTGCGAGCATCACAAACTTCTTCATGACGGGAATGATAGGGCCAGGTTGCCCGGTCGGGACCAGCCGAACCTTCAATAGGCGTCCGGACCGTGTGCAAACGTCTCCCGGTCGCCTACCGTCACCATCGGAGGTGTCTGAGTACCTGGTGGGCTCCCCCGCCTTCAAAGCGGGTGGGACGGGCGATCCCCGTCCGGCGGGTTCGATTCCCGTCCACCTCCGCCACGCCTGGCCGGCTGAGGCTGGGCGAGCCGTCGTCTCCGCCGACCAGCCGGGCCGGTCAGACCGCCAGAAGGTCTCGTGCCCCGGTGTCGCTGCTCGGATGGCGCAGCTTGGACATGGCCCTGGCCTCGATCTGACGGATGCGCTCCCTGGTCAGCTCGAAGTGGTCGCCGACCTCCTCGAGGGTGCGGGGCTCGCCGCGGTCGAGGCCGAAACGCAGCTTCAGGATCTCTCGCTCGCGGCTGTCGAGGGGCGCCAGCAGACGGCTGATCTCCTCTGGGAGGAGCGCCGTGGCGGCAACCTCGAAGGGTGAGTCGGCCGACCTGTCCTCGACCACGTCTCCCAGTTCGGCATCACCGTCCTCACGGAGTGGCTCGCTGAGAGACAGAGGCTCAGCTGCGAAGCGGAGAGCCTCGGTGACCTTCTCTTCGGTCATCTCGACCTCGACAGCCAGCTCGGCGAGGGTCGCCGGGCGACCGAAACGAAGTTCCAGACGGGAGCGGGCCTTTTGAAGACGTGCCAGGGTGTCGCCGGCGTGCACCGGGAGCCTGATTGTTCGGCCCGTGTTGGCGATTCCGCGGGTGATCGCCTGACGGATCCACCAGGTTGCGTAGGTCGAGAACTTGAAGCCCTTGCGCCAGTCGAACTTCTCGACGGCGTGCATGAGGCCCAGGTTTCCCTCCTGGATCAGGTCCAGAAGCGGCAGCCCCGAAGCCTGATACTTCTTGGCAATGGACACCACGAGGCGCAGGTTGGATTGCACGAACGTTCGAACGGCCTCGTCGCCACGGCGGAGATTGCGTCGCATCTCGCGCCTCCGTGCCGGTGTGAGACCATCGCCCGTCTTATCGAGTTCCTCTCGGGCTGCGGCACCCTTCTCGATCTGCTGGGCGAGCCGGACCTCGCCCTCCTTGGTCAACAGTGGGTACTGACCTATGTCTGTGAGATAAAGCCTGACGAGGTCTTCCTCGTCCCGTTCGACCCGCTCCTTGGCCACCCTTGCGTCTCCTCCTGCCGGGGCAGCACCTTCAGCGGCTTCGCCATCTCGCCGCCTCGGATGCTCACCGAGTTCTGATCGCCTGTTCGTGTACCGGGGGAGCTTTGCAACAGCAGTCCTGCCCGCCCCGATTGCGGGTCACCCTATCGACCGGTTCGTCATCCACCACACGAAATTGTGACGCCCGTCACCAGAGCCAGCGAGGCCGAGTTGAGCGGCTCAAACGGCCTCAACCGCTGTAGCGGTTGACCACCGGGAGACGCCGATCCCTACCGAAACCCTTGCGGCTGACCCTGGTTCCGGGAGGCGTCTGGCGCCGCTTGAACTCGGCCGCATCGACGAGTTGGGTGATCCGGTCGACCATCTCGCCGTCGAAACCGTCGGCCACCAGCTCGGCCCGGGTCAGGTCGCCCTCTATGTAGGCCTCCAGCATCGGATCCAGAACCTCGTATGGAGGGAGGCTCTGGTCGTCACGCTGGTCGGGTCGCAACTCGGCGGACGGTGGCTTGGAGATGATTCCCTCCGGGATCACCGGACCGTCAATCTGGGCGTTGCGCCACCGTGCCAGCTCGTAGACGGTCAGCTTGTAGATGTCCTTGATCACAGCGAAGGCTCCTGCCGTGTCGCCGTAGAGGGTCGAATAGCCGACCGCAGATTCGCTCTTGTTTCCGGTGGTAAGCACAAGCCATCCGAGGGAGTTTGCGTGTGCCATCAACAGGACTCCCCGAATGCGGGCCTGAAGGTTCTCGTCGGTCGGCCCGGTCGGAACTGTTCCCAACGACCCTTCCAGAAGTCCCACAAGAGAGGCGTGGGCGTCCTCGATGTGGATCGTCCGATGGTCGATACCGAGCGTCGTAGCAAGTTCTGTGGCGTCAGACACCGAGTGTCCACTCGAGTAACGGGACGGCATGAGCACCCCGTGTACGTGGTCCGGGCCGAGGGCATCGGCTGCGATCGTCGCTACCAGAGCCGAGTCGATGCCACCGGAGAGGCCGAGGCAGATGTCGGTGAAACCGCTCTTGGTCACGTAATCGCGGGTGGCGGTCACAAGGGCCCCGTACAGCTCGGCTAGAGGGTCCAGAGGGTCTAGAGGCGTGGCCACCACATGGTCGGGTCGATCGACCTTGTCCGAAACCCCTATGACCGGAAGGCCGGTCTCAGCGACCGGAACGTGTGTGACGTCGATGTCAACGATGACCACGGCTTCATCGAACCTTGGTGCCCTGGCGATGATCTGCCCGGCTGGGTCGGCGACCATTGATCCGCCGTCGAACACCAGCTCATCCTGGCCTCCGACCAGGTTCACGTAGACGACGGGGACACCGGAGGAGGCAGCCGTTGCAACCACCACCGCCTCTCGTTCGGCCAACATGCCTCTGTGAAACGGGGATCCGTTGATGGCAACCAACAACTCGGCGCCACCTTCCACGAGACCGCCTACAGGGCCATCAGCCACCCAGAGATCCTCACAAACCACGAAGCCGACCCGGATCCCTCCGATCTCGTAAAGCTGCAGTGGCTCCACGCCCGACACGAAGTGGCGTGCCTCGTCGAACACGTCGTAGTTCGGTAGCGCACGCTTGTGGTAGACGCCGACAAGCCCGCCTTCGTGGCACACCGCAGCCGCGTTCTGTACCCCACCGGAGGCAGAACCCTTTGGGGCCCCGTCGGGAAAGCCGATTACGAGGGCACAACTGCCGCTGGAACCTGCCACGACCTCGACAGCAGAGCGACAGTCGGTGACGAATCCGGGTTTCAGGACGAGGTCCTCAAGGGGATAACCGGCGACGGTCATTTCGGGAAAGACCGCCAGGTCACACCCGTCTACCTGGTCGAGCACGCTACGGATGCGCTCCACATTCCCGTCCAGATCGCCTACAACCGAGTTGGTCTGGACCATGGCGACTCGCACCCGGCTCATGGGTGCAGCGTACAGAACGAGCCGTAGAACGGCCGAGGCCCCCGGTGGGGGAACCGGGGGCCTGGCGGGGGAGTGTTGTTTGGGAGGTCAGGCGCCGTGGCCCTGACTCCCATGATCCATGCCACCCATACCGCCCATGTCGCCCATACCGCTCATGTCGCCCATGCCGCTCATGCCGCTCATGCCGCCCATGCCGCCCATACCGCCGGGGCGCATTCCGCCCATACCGCCCATGCCGCCGGGCATCTCACCGTTCATTCGTGCCGTGATCCGCTCACTCAGCCCCGACAACATCTCGTCTGCCTTAGCCTGATCGATCTTGCCGTCGGCAACTGCCTGGCCGATGTGCTCACCTGCAAACTCCACCTGCTGTGTGATCAGACCGTCCAGGTCATCACCAGCCAGTTCGGCGATGGTTGCTCCATCTTTCAGCTGGGACCTCAGGCCCTCACTGTCGAGTCCCAAGAACTCGGCTGTTGCAGCAAGACGCTCACCATGGCCGCCGGCACCAGGAGCCACGGCCCCGTCATGACCGGCACCACCATGACCGCCGGCACCAGGAGCCATAGCCCCGTCATGACCGGCACCACCATGACCGCCGGCACCAGGAGCCACGGCCACATCATGTTGATGCTGGGCCGCCGGCACCTCGGTTTCGGCCTCGGTCTGGGCGCCTGCCACCGTGACCAGCGACACGACCATCGAGGCAGCCGCCAGAACCACCGATCCGACAACCAGACCGGCTGTCGTTCCTCCACTCAAGTTGATCTTCTTCATCTGCGGACTCTCCTGTCCTCGGGTACAGGTAGATGTTCGCTAGACGAGATGATTCCCCTGAGATGGACGTGTTAGGGATCTGTGATCGACTTCGGGGTACGCGCGAGGGCCCCGGGTGCAACCCGGGGCCCTCATAGCGAATGCTCCGTGGCTACCCAGCGAGAGCCTCACAACATGTGTTGGTGATCAGGCGGGTTACCACATAGGGGTCCATGTTGGCGTTGGGCCTGCGGTCCTCGATGTAGCCCTTCTGCTCCAGGGCCACCTGCCAGGGAATCCGGACCGATGCGCCACGGTCCGAGACCCCGTAGTTGTACTGGTCGTAGCGCTGGGTCTCGTGCTCGCCGGTGAGGCGCTCCTCAGAGCCATGGCCATAGCCGGCCAGGTGTTCGGCAACCTTGCCGTCCGCACCCAGGGACTCGCACGCTGTGATGATCGGGTCGTAGCCCTCGCGCATTGCCTTCGTCGAGAAGTTGGTGTGGGCGCCCGCACCGTTCCAGTCGCCCTTGATGGGCTTGGCGTCGATCGAAGCGTCGACCCCGAACTCCTCGGCGATCCGGTAGAGCAGGTAGCGGGCCATCCAGACCTGGTCGCTGACCGACACGGTGTCGCACGGGCCGATCTGGAACTCCCACTGGCCAAGCATGACCTCGGCGTTGGTCCCGGAAATCTCAAGACCGGCATCCATGCAGGCCTGTGTGTGGGCCTCGACGATCTCACGGCCGGCGATCTCGATGGAACCCACCCCGCAGTAGTAGGGGCCCTGTGGAGCCGGATAGCCCTCGACCGGCCATCCCAGCGGGCGGCCCTCCTGGAAGAAGGTGTACTCCTGTTCGATCCCAAAGATCGGTTCCTGGTCGCCGTACCGCTCTAGCGACTCGACGCAGGCAGCCCGTGTGTTCGTCGGGTGGGGGGTCATCTCGCCATCGGGCAAGCAGACCTCACAGAGAACCAGCACGTCGTCTCCGCCGCGGATGGGGTCAGGGCAGGAGAAGACCGGCCGTAGGACACAGTCGGAGTTGTCTCCGGGAGCCTGGTTGGTGCTGGATCCGTCGAAACCCCAGATCGGGTAGTCGACGGTCCCGTCGGCAAGGATCCTGGTCTTGGAACGGACGTACGGCAACGGTGTGGTGCCGTCGATCCAGATGTACTCAGCCCTGATGGCCATTGGTTGCACTCTCCATGTAGACCGCCCGTGAGGTACGGCGAGGTTGATTGAACGGTTCGTCCGGCAGGATACGCCGGGTCACCACCACGATGCCGCTATGGGGTTTCGGTGCTGTTGCCCAACTGTGAACGGCGTGTGAACGACCCGAAACCGGCTGGCGATCGTCGGCCTGCTCCTCCATGCTGGTGGCGTGGATGAGACCAGCTTCGAACGACAGTCGGGCCAGCAGGACTACGTGCTGAGAACCATCGAGGAACGCGGGGTCCGGCTCGTGCGGCTCTGGTTCACCGATGTGTTGGGTCGACACAAGTCGGTAGCCATCTCACCAGCCGAACTTTCGACCGTGTTCGAGGAGGGTCTGCAGTTCGACGGATCCGCAATCGACGGATTCAGCAGGGTTCAAGAGAGCGACGTGCTGGCACGTCCCGATGCCAGCACCTTTGAGTTGCTCCCGTGGGCCTCGCCCGACGAACCGTCCGGCACGGTCTTCTGCGACATCACCAACCTGGACGGCTCACCCTTCGAGGGCGACCCTAGACAGGTCCTGCGCCGCAATCTGGAGAGTGCCCACGCCGCCGGCTTCGAGATGTTCTGTGCACCGGAGATCGAGTTCTTCTACCTGGCCCAAAACACCGGAGAACCGGTTCTGCTCGACCAGGCCTCATACTTCGACCTGACAACAACCGACGTCTCGTCAGACCTGCGCAAGCGCACTCTCCACATGCTCGAAGCACTGTCGATCCCAGTCGAGTACTCCTTTCACGAGGACGCCCCCAGCCAGCATGAGATCGACCTCCAGTACACAGACGCCCTGACAATGGCCGACTCGGTTATGACGCTCCGTCTGGCCGTCAAGAAGATCGCCATGGAAGGTGGTGTCTACGCCACGTTCATGCCGAAACCGGTGAACGGAATCCAGGGATCGGGGATGCACACCCACCTGTCGCTGTTCCGCGATGGAACAAACGCCTTCTACGACGGCGACGATGAACACGGCCTGTCGGCTACCGCCCGGTCGTTCATCGCCGGCCTGTTGCACCACTCCCGGGAGATGACGGCGGTAACCAACCAGTTGGTCAACTCCTACAAGCGAATCAACGAGGGCTACGAGGCACCCCGCTACGTGTCGTGGGCCCGCAACAACCGTTCGGCGCTCGTTCGGGTTCCGGTCACCAAGCCGGGAAAGCCCGACTCGACCCGCGTCGAGTACCGGGCCCTTGATCCGGCATGCAACCCTTATCTGGCGTTCTCGGTTCTCCTGGCGGCTGGGCTCCGCGGTGTCGAAGAGGGATACGATCTGCCCAAAGAGGCCGCTGTGAGCCTCGACGAGTTGAGCCGCTCCGAACAACGGGACCTCGGGGTGGCGGGCCTTCCAACCAACCTCGCCGAGGCGCTTGATGAGATGGAGGAGTCCAAGTTGGTTCGCAATGCCCTCGGTGACCACATCTTCGAATGGTTCCTACGCAACAAGCGCGCCGAGTGGTCCGACTACGAGCGTCAGGTGACTCCATTCGAGTTGGAGCACTACCTGCCCAACTGGTGACAGCCAGATGAACCCACTTCTTGTCTTTCCGGATCCGCCACCGCCTGAGCTAACCCAGTGCCTCGACCTCGGAGGCTGGGCATGGAAGGCAATCGACGATCCTGAGCGTGCCGTTTCAGACGAACCCGACGAGGGTTGGGCCGGAGCGATCGTGTCCGCCGACACGGACCCTGACGGGGCAATGGGGATGTGCCGTCGCCTGCGGAGTGGAGAAATGCCTCTGGAGCCACTGCTGTTGCTGCTCGGTGGCGCCCAGTTGGCCGACCTTGATTCGCGCTACGACCTGTTCGACGACTTCTGCCTGATGCCCGTTAGGCCCGCCGAGCTTGAAGCCCGCCTCCAGCACCTCTTCTGGCGTTCCGGTCGGGGTACCCGACCGGAGTTGGTGGAGTACGGGCCGCTAGCCCTGAACCTGGAGACCTATCAGGCCGTTGTCGACGGCCAACCACTGGACCTCACCTACATGGAGTACGAGCTACTCAAGTTCCTGGCGTCAAGTCCCGGCAAGGTCTTCACCCGCGAGACCCTGTTGAGCAGGGTCTGGGGTTACGACTACTACGGAGGAGCACGGACCGTCGATGTCCACGTCCGTCGGCTGAGAGCCAAGTTGGGTGAAAAGCACGCAGGCCTGATCCACACGGTCAGGTCTGTCGGCTACCGGTTCGGGCAGTCCCGCTGGGGGATCTGAGACCAGGGTCAGCTTGAGGAGGGGCCCGCCCAGGGGTTTGCCTCGCTGACCCCAAGCAACTCGGAGTCCTCGTGCGCTGAGTCGACGCCACCCTTCAGCAGACGACCCAGGGCTGCTGCCCCCACTGCACCGCCGACGAGAATTCCGACCGGGATGAGGACGACCAGCACGATGATCATGATCACTGCTCCAACCATGACGTCAGTCTGTCACCAGAGTCAGGTGTCCGCGCACATCGGTCCTGGCGACACCTCAGCCGACGTGGGCCCATGCCTCCACCTCGACGCGCGCGCCGAGCGGAAGGGCCGCTACGCCGAATGCCGAGCGGGCCGGCCTGTGGTCACCAAAGGCCTCGCAGTAGAGCTCGTTCATGCGTGCGTAGTCGTCCAGGTCAGCGAGAAAGACCATCGTCTTCACCACATCTCCCAGCGACGCTCCCTCAGATTCAAGCAATGCCCGCATGTTCGCCATCGCCTGGGGCAGCTCTGCCTCGAGACCGCCCTCGACCAGACGGCCCTCAGAGATGCCGATCTGACCAGAAAGGACGAGCATGTCGCCAGCACGAACTATCGGTGTGTACGGGGCAGGTGTCGGAGACATCGCACTTCTTTCATTTGGAGTGATCCGGGGACTCCATGATGATCGCGCAATATCGGTGCCAGAACGTGTCCGGGTGACAGACGGTCAGATTCCGGCCGGCCAGTCAGGTGGGGTCCCTAGATGGATCCATGTAGCGGCGGCAACGGCCGCGAACACCGCTTCTGATCCGTTGCGGGGCTCTGGATCATTGTCGGGCTCGATGGTTACGTCGATTCGTGGTGTCTCTGTGGCCCTCACGATCCCGAAGGACCTGATGGTCAGGTCGGAGACCACGCCGGACGCATCAACGGCAAGAGACTCGGAGGTGACCCAACTCCAGGCCATGTGGGCTGCACCAATGCAGTAGGAGCGCAGAACCGTGGCGTCCAGAGGATCGCCACATCGAACCGAAACGCTGATCCGGCCGGGCTCCACCTCTGCTTCGGCGACTGCTCCGTCAGGCGACACGACCGGACCCGTGTACCCGCGTGCGCCGGCGAGCAACACGACGGCCTCGGCCCAGCCAGCTGCCCGGATGGTGATCGAGGTCGGCGGACCCGCAACATCGACCTCCTCAACCTTCAAACCAGGTGCCAGCCTGTTGATCGCATCGCTGACCCCAGGGGTTCTGACGACCCGCATGATTCCGGTTCCGTCAGCCATTGCCCCGCCGGCAACCGGTGGTCTCTTGGGCCCAGTTTGAACGGTGTCCTCCCGGGACATCATCGCCACCACCGTGCGGCCGTGCTCATCGGCCAACCTTCTTGCCGCATCGGAAACTGGAGAGTCTGTTTTTGCGCCGAACGCACCGCCGTTGGCGAGGGGGCTTGACGGCTCCCCTCCCGGTTCACACCATGCCGTATCGGTTTCGAGGTAGGCGGGTTCAACCCAGGCGGTGCGCAGCACCACGTCCCAGTCACCCGGTGGTGCATCCAGCGGCGGTACGGCATCGACGGTCGTGCGCCTCCCCTGGACCTTGCCGGCGACGCGGCGGGCCTCCTGAATCGTCTCGGCTACAGCCCAACCGCCTGACGCGTCTGGAACCGCCACCAGGGCATCAACCGGTGCAGTATCGGCGGCAAAACCGCCCTGGCCCAGGGCGATGGCTCTGGCCACAGCCTGGTGTGAACGACCCTCGATGAACGCCCTCCGGTTGGCCCCCTCGCCGGAACATGGCTTCGGAGTCTTCCCATATGCGTCCCACGCCTCGAGCACGGTCTGCCACCCGGTGCAACGGCAGAGGTGTGCATGCAGAGACCTCGCCACACGGTCGGGGTCGGTCACCCCGTCCGCACGAAGCCCGGCGAACCTCATGATGATCCCCGGCGTACAAAAGCCACACTGGCTGCCACCGGTTCCGGTGAAGGCATCCGCCCAACGGGACCTCTCGTCGGGATCCAGGCCGTCGAGGGTCGTGATGGAGCGACCCGCCATCCGCCTCACCGGTGTCACACACGAAACTCGCGGCTGCCCGTCGACGAGGACCGTGCAGCAACCGCACTGTCCCTGCGGGCTACACCCGTCCTTCGGGGAGGTAGCCCCGAGATAGCCCCGCAATGCATCCATAAGGTTCCCGTCGCTGTCCGGGATCACCACCTCATCACCGTCAACCCAGAAGGTCAGACCGTCGGTTTCCTCCCCGCCGTGTGGCTTGCTCGACCCGTTCATCATGTGAGTGTGCCCCAGAGTCCGACCAGAGACGAACCGGTACCCTCGGGAACATGACCGTGCCGCAACGACTGCTGAGCCGCCGTCAGGTTCTAACGGGCATTCTTGGAGCCTCAGGCGGTCTCGTTCTCATCGCCTGTGGGGCCGAGGACGCGGCTGCTCCAACAGCTACCGCACCGACCGGCGGTCTCTCCCTCGGGGCCCGGTTCGCAGACGGATTCCAGGCACCCACCGTGATCACTGCCGGAACACCTCAGAGGGCCCCCTACGTGCTCATCGGAAGCGACGGCTGGCCCGCTACAGACGTGCCGGACCAGATCCAGTTGACCGTGACAAGTGGCGACCAGGTCGTCTTCGCCGGCCCCGTGGACCGTCACGGCGAACCGAACGCCATCCCCTACTTTCCGCTTGTCTTTACACCGCCGTCCACGGGCGACTACTCGGTCCGTGGAGCCGGCCTGCCAGGTCGCCACAGGCTCCGGGTCACCGACGCCGCGAAGTTGGGGCTCATCCAGGTCGGCGACCCGATGAGGCCCGTCGATTCACCGACGCTCGACGACCCACACGGTGTAGACCCCATCTGCACCAGGCCGAACGGCCCGTGCCCGCTGCACAAGGTGACCGTCGCCGAGGCCATCAACCTCCCGGGTCCTACCGCAATGCTGATCTCGACGCCGCGGTTCTGCCAGACCGACGTCTGTGGTCCGGCACTCGAGGTGCTGATTGCCGCAGCTGGCGACCTCGACCCCTCATGGTCGGTGATCCATGCCGAGGTCTATGTGGCACCAGAAGACAACGACTTCACCCTGACCCCCACCGTGGGCGCCTACGACCTCTCGTTCGAGCCCAGCCTCGTCGTGGCCGATGCCGACGGGATCGTGACGGCCGTGCTGCACTTCACGATGGACACGCCCGAGGTGAGCGCCGCTCTCGAATCTGCAACCTGACCGTGCCCACCGGGGTGGACAGCTCTGGTCTAGGAGAAGCTCTTCCCGCAGCCGCAGGTGCTCTGCGCGCTGGGGTTGTCGATGGAGAACCCCGCATCGGTGAGGCCGTCCTTGTAGTCAAGCGTTGCACCCACGAGCAACTCGGCACTTGACGGGTCAACCACGACCCTCACATCACCAAAGACCGCCTCGACGTCATCGCCGGACGTCTCCGAATCGAAGTACATCTCGTAGCTGTTGCCTGAACAACCTCCGGGCCGCACGGTGACGCGAAGCACCATCCCGGCCTCTTCCTCGGCGGCGATCAACTCGCCGACCTTGGTGGTTGCAGTGTCAGTAAGCGCAATCATCGTGTCCCCGTTCGTGATCAGATTGGTCTCTGGAAAAAACCAATCGGGCCGTCAACCCGGTTGTTGAAGACAGCCTAACAACGAGTCCCCCTCGAACCCAGCGTCGAATCACGAGTGTGCAGTACCGACCTAGGCTTGAGGCATGCGTGACACCCGCGCCGACAAGCCCCAGCCAGAGGACAGCCCGGTACCGGACATTCCATCCGAGGACCGGATCTTCGACCTGTTGCGTGGCGTCATAGACCCGGAGCTGGGTTCCAACATCGTGGAACTCGGAATGGCCAAGGCCGTGACCGTGACGTCCGACGGACTGGTCGACGTGACCATCGCACTCACTACCTCCGGCTGCCCGCTGCGCGCCCAGATTCAAAGAGATACCAGGTCCCGAATCGAAGGCCTACCGGGCGTCACGAAGGTGCACATCACCTGGACCGAGTTGACCGCTGAGGAGAAGGCCGCCACCATGGCCAAGGCCCGCTGGAACGTCAGCCGCGACGCACCGGATACCGAGATTCCAACCACCACCAGGGTCCTCATGGTCGCCTCCGGCAAGGGTGGCGTAGGCAAGTCGTCGGTGACCGTAAACCTGGCGGCCTCCCTGGCGGAACGGGGCTTCACGGTAGGCGTGATGGACGCCGACATCTGGGGGTTCTCCATCCCACGGATGCTCGGTATCGAGGGCCGCCTGGGGGGGTCCCCAGAGGTCGGCAAGATAGACCCCATTCAAATGCCGGTCGGCGAGGGCGTTCTCAAGGTGGTCTCCATGGGCTTCCTCGTGGAACGGGAGGAAACCGCTCTCATGTGGCGCGGCCTGATGCTGAACCGGGCCGTTCAGCACTTCTGCGAGGACGTGGCATGGGGCCCGATGGACTACCTGATCATCGACATGCCGCCAGGTACCGGAGACGTCCAGATGGGTCTTGCCAGGATGCTGCCCCGAGCGGAAATGATCATCGTCACAACACCCGCCCTCGCGGCACAAAAGGTCGCAGTACGTGTGGCCGCCATGGGACGCAACAACTACCTGCGGATTGTCGGCGTGATCGAGAACATGAGTGCCTTCGTCGCCCCCGATGGTGCCAGGCACATGCTCTTTGGAGAAGGTGGCGGCGAGTCCCTGGCCGACGACATCGGTGCTGCCCTTCTCGGCAGCATCCCCCTAGACACGGCGGTAGCCCTAGGCGGCGACACCGGCAGGCCCGTGGCTCTCGCCGACGGTCCGGCGGCCGAGGCCTACAGGTCCATCGTCGACCTGATCGTGACCGAGGCTGCACCACCGATCGAGATGGCCGGTTGCAGCGCACGCCTGCTGGAGGCAGCCGAGCAGGCGCTGGACGAAGCCGGCGCCTGACGGCCTGAGGCATTACTGCTCGCCGGAAGGTCCCAGCTCTCCCTGACCACCGTCAACCTCGGTGGACTGCGCATCCACGATGTTCCCGCCGCCTCTGTAGCCGAAGTGCCACGAGACCGGTTGGCTCGATGCCGCACGGTTACCCAGAGCCCGCGAAGCCACACCGCGGATGATGGCCCTCGTTGGTGGAAAGAGCAGCGACAGCCCCAGTGCATCTGTGGCAAAGCCGGGCGTGAGCATCAAGATCCCGGCGAAGAGAACCAACAGGCCGTCGACCAACTCACGGCTGGGAACCCTGCCAAGGGCCAACTCCGCCTGCGCCCTGGCCAGAATGCCCATTCCCTCACGCCGCACCATCGCAGCGCCCACAACGCTCACGAAAACCAACAGTGCGACGGTGTTGAGGCCACCGACCACGTCGGCCACCCGCACTATCAGGTAGATCTCGGCTATCGGGGTCGCGACGAACAACAGGAACAGGATCAGGAACACGGCCGCAATGCTACGAGGCCAACTGCCCGAGGGGCACGCGCCGCCCGTGGGGGGCGCAGCGGCGCTCACGGTCGTATCCTCGCCCCATCATGGCCGCTCCTGATGAGAACAGCCCAGACACCTCGACCGCGCCGGTACCCCGACCGCCCTCGGTCGACAGGTTGGCCCGGGCCATCGCCGACGTGAACCTGCCCCACCCCCTTCTGGTCGATGCCGCACGAACAGCGGTCGCATCGGGCGACCCGGAGACAGCTGAACAGCGGGCCCGCGATATCGCCGCGGAACAGGCGCGCAGCCTCCTCACCGGGGTGGTGAACGCCACCGGTGTCCTGCTCCACACCAACATGGGACGTTCCCCCTGGACCGACCTTCCCGAGGACGCCTCCGACCGCTATTCCAGCCTGGAGTTGGATCTCGACTCGGGTGAGCGGGGCTCCCGCCAGGACAGGGCGCCACGCCTGCTTGCCCGCGTATGTGGCGCCGAGGCGGCCATGGTCGTGAACAACTGTGCTGCCGCCGTCCTGTTGACGTTGAGTGCCCTTGCCCACGGGAAGGGGGTCGTCGTCTCACGCGGTGAGCTGGTTGAGATTGGTGGCGGCTTCCGTATCCCCGAGGTGATGGCACAGTCAGGTGCCCACCTGATCGAGGTCGGCACAACCAACCGAACCCGCCTGGCCGACTTCGAAACCGCTGTCCAAGGTGGAGACATAGCGTTGGCATTGAGCGTGCACCGCTCCAACTACCGGATCACCGGTTTCACCGAGAGCGTTGCCGCTTCGGCAATGACAGGCCTCGGGGTACCGGTCGTGGCCGACATTGGATCAGGGTTGGTGGACTCGGCCTGCCCATGGCTCACAGATGGTCCACCTCCGTGGCTTGAAGGTGAACCGGCGGTGCGACAAACCCTCGAGGCAGGGGTCGACCTGGTGACCTTTTCCGGCGACAAGCTTCTGGGTGGCCCACAGGCCGGGATCATCGCAGGTAGGGCCGACCTGGTGGCCCAGTGTGCGGCGCATCCACTCGCCAGGGCTCTCCGGCCCGGAAGCCTCATCATGGGCTCTCTGCAGCAGTTGGCCCTCGCCTACCTGGCCCGCGACGGCCTGACCATTCCGTTCTGGAGAATGGCAACGGTGCCAGTTGACGAGTTGCGGCAGAGGGCGTCGGCAATCTCGCCGGACCATGCCGCTGACACGATCGCCGTGCCCGGTGGTGGCACGCTTCCCGGCGTGGAGATCCCATCGGCCGGCCTGGTTGTGCAGGGAGACCACGTAACCGAGTTGCGAACCGGTACACCACCGGTGATCGCCCGGGTGCACGACGGCTCGACCGTGATAGACCTGCGGACCGTCCACCCCGACGACGACGACGTGATCCGTACCGCAGTCGACCGGCTCACGTGAAGAGACAATGCACGTAGTCGCCACGGCCGGGCACGTGGACCACGGCAAGTCCACGCTCGTTCAGGCGCTGACCGGCACCGACCCCGACAGGTTCTCCGAGGAAAAGGCGAGGGGACTGACAATCGACCTGGGGTTCGCCATGACCACCCTTCCCTCAGGTGTGACCCTCTCGCTGGTAGACGTTCCCGGGCACATCCGGTTCATCAAGAACATGCTGGCCGGAGTCGGCGCTGTCGATGCCTGCCTCTTCGTCGTGGCAGCCACCGAGGGTTGGAAACCGCAGTCCGAGGAACATCTCCGAATCCTTGAACTGCTCGGCGTGGGTCACGGCGTCGTCGCCCTGACCAAAGTCGGTCCGGCAGAACCTGACCTCACTGACCTGGCGCGGCTGGAGATCGAAGAACAGGTGGCAGGTACCTTCCTCGAGGGCGCCCCTGTCATTGCGGTCGACTCCCCTACCGGTCTGGGCCTGGCCGATCTTGTGTCGGCGATCGACGAGATGCTCGCCTCGACGCCGGCGTCTATTGACCATGACCGGCCACGGCTCTGGATCGACAGGGCCTTTGCTGCCACCGGAGCCGGGACCGTCGTCACCGGCACGCTCACCGGCGGACATCTGCAGGTCGGAGATGAGCTGGAGTTGAACCCCGGAGGCAGGAAGGTCCGGGTGCGGAGCCTCCAGAGCCACCACGCCGAGCACGGTGAGCTTCCACCCGGAACACGGTGCGCCGTGAACCTTGTAGGCGTCTCCCACGATGAGGTGGTCCGGGGTGACGTGTTGACACGACCGGGCCAGTGGCACATGACAACCGTCGTGGACGCCTCGCTACAGGTCCTGGGCCGCCTCGACCACCCTGTCTCACGCCGAGGCGCCCACGTCGTCTACCTGGGTGCCGGCGAGCACCCGTGCAGGCTGAGGGTTCTGGGCCCCGACAAGATCGAACCTGCATCGACGGGATCGGTGCGCCTGTTCCTCCCGCGGCCCCTTCCGCTCCTCCCGGGCGACAGGTTTGTACTGAGGGAGAGTGGCCGATCCGAAACCCTCGGTGGGGGAGAGATCCTTGACGTCGATCCACGTGAGCGCGCCTCCAGGGCAAGGCCCGACAGGTCGGTCGACAGGGTTATCAGCGAGAGAGGCTGGGTCTCGACCGAAGATCTGCTTCGTCTGACGGGCACGAGCCGGGAGCCGACCGTGGCCAACTGGGTGGTCGACCCAACCGTCTTGAGCGACACGCTTGAGCGGCTCAGGGAGGCAGTGGACGAGGCCGGACCGCTGGGACTCGACATTGCCGCCCTCGATGAACACGAGCGGGCTGCCGCCGAGATGCTGTCTGGTGCCGTCCTGGACGGCGGACGGCTGACGGCAGCGGGTGCAGCAGATCCGCTGGCAGACCATCCCTTCGCCCAACTCCTGGCTGCTTCACCCTTCGCTCCACCCACACCCGATGGGGTCGACAGGGCCGAACTGCGCGAGATGGTCAGGCGGGGGGTGGTGACCGAACAGGACGGTGTGTTCTTCGCCGCCTCAGCCGTGGATGATGCCGCGATGCTTGCGGCACGGCTGCTGGTCGAATCACCCGAAGGGTTCACCGTGTCCGCCTTCAGGGAGGCCGCCGGGAACACCCGCAAACACGCAATGCCGCTACTCGCCCGGCTTGATGGAACTGGAATCACGCGACGGCGAGGCGATGTTCGGGTTGCCGGACCGCGCCTACCCGTGACCGGCGACGGCTGACCGCTCTACGGTTCAGGCTGAGAGACCGATCAGCGCCCTGCGCTCGCGTTCGTTGGTGCCGCCCCAGACCCCGTGGACCTCACGGATTCCGACTGCATAGTCGAGACAACTCGTCAGCACGGGACACTGCGAACAAACGGCCTTGGCCCGCACCTCACGTCGCTGCTTCTCGTCTCGCCTCTCACCTCGGCCGGGTGGGAAGAACTCCCCGGCACCGGGCCCGCGGCAGGCGGCACTCGCCTGCCACTGGCTGCAGGTCAGATCACCAGCCATGCACAACCCCCTTAGTCTGTGCCACCGAACCTAGAACGCCCGGCCTGTCGCCACAAGAGGAGGCGCTCGATCATCGCGCCAGCCGTGGCGAGTCAGCTCTTGGCCGCGCGCTCCCTGTGGTCGCGCGCCGCACCGACCTCCGGCTCTACCTCCAGCCACAGCCCCTCGACAGCGACGACCCTGATCGGCTCTCCCGGCTGGATCGGTGTTGCCCGGTTTGTGCGGGCCTTCCAGACAGCTCCGCGGACCTCGACGGTTCCGTTTGGCGAGAGATGATCGACCGCTGATCCGGCCTCTCCGATTATCCACTCCCGCCCAATGGTCGGGGTTGAGAACCGGGTCCGCACCATTGTCGGCATCCCGCCGGCCAGGCCCATCGCTGTCCCGACCACCCCGGCAATCAGGGCGATCCAACCAACCGGTGTCCCGTCGTACAGGAACAGGGAACCAACAACGAGGCTGACCGTACCGATAACGGTCCATGCCCGGGGCACTCCAGCCTGGATGTCGATGGCGTAGCCGATCATGGCAAAGACCAGAATCCCGACCGCCCAGGCCCTCCCGGGAAGAACCGCAATGCCGTAGGAGGCCAACAACAGGGATGCGGCGCCGATCACACCGGCTATTCCGACACCGGCGGTAAAGAGTTCAAATACCAGGAGCCCCATGCCGACCAGAAGGAGGAGATAGGCGACAGGTGGGCTGGCAACGGTGTGAAATACCTGGTCGACGATGCTGAGTTGTCGAAACCGGGTCCGGGTAACAGGCTCGACCATCGGCTTGTCGCCGGAGTCGTCTACCAGAACCTCGAATCCGTCGAGCCCGACGAGGTGCTCAAGCAACACCGGTGCGGATCGGGCCAGGCCCCGGCTGACTGCCTCCTGGTAGCCGACCGTCGAACCAACCAGGTCTGAATCGGCGGGAAGGCCGAACGCTGTGCCGAACCTCTCCGGAGAAAGAGCCTGTTCACCAAGGTCTCCGATACGGGAACCCGGTGCAATCCCAATGTCGTCGCCGAGGGCCACCAGCTGCGCGGCCTGGCCAGTGACCTCAGCTCCGGCCGGTCCAATCCAGAATGACACGGTCACCGGGGAGGCAACTATCAGGTTTGCCAGGCCCGCCAGGTCGTCATCGCCGACGACAGCGCCCTGACTGTCGATCTGAAAGACCACGGCGAGCGTCGTGGCAGGGTCGGCCCCACGCAGGGTCTCGGCCATCATCTCCGTAAGCACGGGATCCAACAGACCGTTCACCTCGACCACGTCGACGGTCCTCACCTCGTGGCCATCGGCTTCGTGGCTGTCTCCGTGGGCCGCTACGGATCCGGCCAGAAAAAACTGGGCACCGATCGCGAGGAGAACAACTGCGGTAACCCGGTACACGGTGGTGGTCGGAGTCTCAGGTGGATTCAGGCTCGCCGAGGGCCAGCACGGCCTCCTCGACTGATTCCATGACCGGAACGATCCGATCGAAACCCGTTGTGTGCAGCAGCCTCGTAAGCGCCGGCCTGTTGCATGCCACGGCCACATCTCCGTCGTTCTCCCGGGCCCGCCTGATTCCGCCAATCAGTGCACCCAGCCCGGCGGAGTCCATGAACGGAACGTCGGAGAGGTCGACAAGAACGAACTTCTCCTCACCCAGCTCGGTGAGCGCCTCGCGGAACTGGGCGACGGTGTAGGCATCGAGTTCTCCCGCTGGGCGACAGAGCACATATCCGTCGTGACGTTCGACCGTGATCTCCAGCACCATCGACTCCTTGTCGGTTGCGTGTACCCGCAGTCGGATCGTAGACCGGTTGAGCGCACTTGGCCCACCGTCATCAAATATTTCGGCCCGTGTCATCAGTCACCAACGTTCAGTGACGACCGATACGATCGCGGCCGTGTCGACAGTTCTGGTGGCCACAGCAGCCGATCACATCCACGACGAGGTGGAGGCGTCGCTCGGGGGCCGGAACCAGATGGTGCGCGTAACAGCCGGAAGCGAGGTCCTCAAGGCGGTCCGTGAACATGACCCGGACCTCGTGGTCCTGGATCTCCAGATCGGCAACATGGGCGGGATGGCCGCCTGCCTGGACCTCAGACTCGAGCAGCGTGCTGACCGCATTCCGACCCAGCGTGTGCTGATGCTGCTTGACCGCGACGCGGACACCTGGCTAGCTGGTCAGGCCGAGGCCGACGCGTGGATCGTCAAGCCGTTGAATCCGATCGAACTTCGACAGACGGCATCTGACGTGCTGGCAAGAGACGCAACCTGACTGTCAGAGAGTCCGCCTCCGGACACAATCCGGTCCGACAGATGAAGCCCTGCGGCGGTACCCTTCTCGACCTACACGGGTAGTGGCGCAGGTTGGTAGCGCGCCTCGTTCGGGACGAGGAGGTCGTGGGTTCAAATCCCGCCTACCCGACCACCGGCCTCCGTCAGATTTCTGATGACTCAGGGTCGCGAAGGGTGAGCATCCCGTGGGGGGTGGCCAGACGACGGGCCAGGGTCTCGTCGTCGCTGGTCATACGCCAGTTCAGCAGTTCTGCCGCGTATCGGACCATCTCCGGGTGGTCGTGGAGCGGTCTGGTCTCGTCGGGGTCAGACTCCAGGTCGTAATAGATCGGCGGCATTCCAGCAAAGTGGACGTACTTTCCTGACCGGTCCCGGTGCACCGCCAGGTTGCATGCGGTCAGCGGCAGGCCGGCCTCACGGGCGAACACCCTGAAGTCAAACTCCCAGTGGGTCGACGTACGCCAGCCCTCAGCACCTCCACCCTCCAGGAATGACCGTAGGGAGCGCCCCTGGCACTGGGCCGGCACGGGCAGGCCGGCCAGGTCCAGAATCGTGGGCATGAGGTCGACGTTCTCGGTGAACTCGTCAACTACCAGGCCTGCCGGCCCACTCAGGGCCGGGTACCGGACGATCAGAGGGATGTGGTACGCCTGATCGTGGAAGCCCAACTTTGACATCAGGCCGTGGTCACCCAGGAACTCGCCGTGGTCCGAGGAAAAGACCACGATCGTGTCCTCATCGACCGACAGTTCCGAGAGGGTGTCCAGCAGGCGACCCACCTGGTGGTCGACCTCTGCGAGCATCCCGTAGTAGGTGGCCCGGAGCTGTCTCAGGTCCAGCGGATCGGCAGGCGGGTTGGTCAGGCCCCAGGTGGACATCATCTGGAGGAACGGATGATCAGCCTCCGTGGTTGGAATCGACTCGGGCACGTCGGCCGGGTCGAACATGTCGTTGTAGGGCTCGGGAACGGTGAACGGCGGATGTGGTCTGTACAACGAAACGTGCAGGAACCACGGATCATCCTCTTCCACCAGTTCCCCGATGTGGTCTATTGCGGAATCCACCACGAATGCCGTCTCGGTCTCGTCGGCTGAGAAGGGTGGAGGCGCCCATGAGGTCCCCCTTCCGGAGGGCACCTCGACATCCTCCCTGGGACGGAGGAACCTGGTGCGGTCCGAGATGTCGTGTCCACGCCCCTCAAGCCAGTAGTACCAGGCCTCCCGGTGCTCGGGGAGGAGCAGGGTCTCCTCGTACCCCGGCAGCGGACCCTCGTAGTCGAGCAGTCGTGGGTCGTCTTCGGTGGTGGTTCGCGGATCGATGGTGGTGTCCGTGTAACCGTAGAGATGGGGCACGTAGCCGCCGGTTCTGGCCTCGAGAGCCAGGTTGGTAAGTCGGGCATCGAGAGGGGTGCCGTTGAACACGGACCTGTGGGTATGCAGGTAGGTGCCGGTGTGGATGCTGGCCCGGCTGGGCCCACACGGCGAAGCCTGGCCGTGATGGAGTGGAAACCTCACACCCTCAGCCGCCAGCGAGTCCAACCGCGGCGTTCGCACCAGGGGATGGCCCGCAGCACCTAGGCAGTCGCCCCGCCACTGGTCTGCCACGATGAACAGGACGTTCGGGCGACGGGGTTCGGTGCCGGACATCGCGGAATCATTGCAGACCCGTCGTAATGGTTCGACTTATCCGCACCGGGCGACCAGCAGTAGTGTCACCCGATGGCCGCTCTCCCCTCGTTCATTCCCACGTCAGGCCGACGACTGGGGCTGCTGCTGGCGGCAACCGGAATGTTCCTCGTCTCAACCGATGCCGTGCTCATACGCCTCGCCGGCGTTGACGGTGCAACGATCGCCTTCATGAGCGGGCTCTGGTCGACACCGGTCATGTGGGCGTTTGCCACCAGGAGCCTGGGCCGGAACCTTGGCACCCGGTTCCGTGAATACCGGAACCCCCTCGTCCTGACCGGGATCATGGGTGCGATTAGTACCACGGCGTTCGTGACCGCAATAACTAAGACCGAGGTGGCGAACGTGGTTGCGATTATCGGTGCTGCGCCGATCTTTGCCGCCGTCACAGCGCGGATCGCCCTGAAGGAACACACCTCTGGACGAACGTGGCTGGCCATTGCCGGAGCCATCTCGGGGATCCTCGTCATCGTCGGCGGATCGATGGCCGGTGGCGGCGCCACAGGAGACCTCCTTGCGATCGGTGCGATAACCGCCTTCGGGATGAACCTGACGATCTGGCGGCGGCACCCGGACATGCCACGGGTGCTGATCGTCGCCATGACCGCTATCTGCACCGTTGCCCTGACGGCCTTCCTGGCAAACCCCTTCAGCCTCGACCGCTCGGGCCTTCTGGCCACGTTGGCCATGGGTGCCATCTTCGGGCCAACGGCCAGGTTCTGTATGACGACGGCGACCCGACACGCCTCAGCAGCCGAGGTGAGCCTCTTCACCCCGGTGGAGACCATCTCTGCGACCCTGTGGGCATGGCTGTGGTTTGACGAGGTACCGGCGACCCTCACCTTCGTGGGCGGAGCCGTTGTGCTCGCCGCTGTCTTCTACGGTATTACCGGTCCGGCCCGCGAGACCGCACCACCACCAACTGCACACACCTGATCAATGGACTACACAGACGACCCGGTACTCGACCACCTGGCCACGCTCGGTGTTGAGCACGAGGTGATGGCCTGCGACCCCGACCTGGCCGACACGGCACTTTTCTGTGAGGCCTACGGTGTCGACCCTTCCGACTCGGCGAACGCCATCCTCGTGGCCGGCAGGGCCGACCCCCGCCCCCACGCGCTCTGCCTGGTTCTGGCGACTTGCAGGCTGGACGTGAACGGCGTTGTCAGGAAGCGACTCGGAACCCGTAAGGCGTCCTTCGCCGGTGCCGACGAGACCGCCGAACTGACGGGAATGCTCATCGGCGGTGTCACCCCCTTCGGCCTCCCCATCCCGGTCCCGATCTGGATCGACTCCAGGGTCATGGAACGAGCGAAGGTCGTCATAGGTGGAGGCTCACGTGACCGCAAGATCCGCCTCGCGCCGGAGTACCTACTGGCGGTGCCGGGAGCCGAGGTGGTCGAGAACCTGTCCAAGGTGACCCCGCCTGGCTGACACGGGAAACGTCGGAACCCCGGTCAGGTGCTGTCGCTGCCGGTCAGGTGGGCTGCCAGGGCGTCGCGGGCTGAGCTGGCGGGAGCCGTGTCAACCATGGTGTGAAGAGACCGGGCCCTGCCCATGACCGACAGCAGGTCGGCTGCAACCGTGTCGGCCAGACAGAGCAGGTCTATGCGGGAACCCTCGGTGAGCGGGTCGGCAACCAGGCCGTCGATTGCTGGGCCGCAGGCCAGCTCGGCTCGGACCAACTTGACGGCGGCAGCCTCCAACTCGTCGAGCGCGTCCAGCGCCCTCAGCACGTTGGTGGCCTCCGAGTCGGTCAACATTGCCCAAAGTGTGGGCCACGGGCCACGCGCTGACAGGGATACCCCGGCCGGCATCGGACAGGCCATACGGTCCGCCGTATGAAACTTTCAGAAGTACAGGAACTGGTTGAGGCCCTCTACGGCGAAGCCGACCGTGAACGTGGCATCGCCCCAACCGTGGCCTGGCTCTGCGAGGAGATGGGCGAACTTGCACAGGCTGTGCGCAAGGGCTCACCCGACGAACAACTGCACGAGTTGGGCGATGTGTTGGCCTGGCTGGCAAGCCTCGCCAACCAGATGGGCCTGTCACTCGACGACGCCATGCAGAGGTATGTAACCGACCCACCCTGACCCGCGGGTCAGCGCAACCGATTGGTCAGGACCTACGGCGGATCAGTTCCTCGGCAATCTGGATTGCGTTGAGGGCGGCGCCCTTGCGCAGGTTGTCTCCCGACAGGAACAATGCCAGGCCGTGCTCGACGGTTTCGTCGCGCCGTATCCGGCCGACGATGGTCGGGTCCACACCAGCGGCATCGAGCGGTGTCGGCACCTCGGCCAGGGTCACCCCGGGTGCGCCCGCCAGCAACTCGGTCGCCCTGTCAGGGCTTATTGACCACTCAAAGCGGGCATTGATGGCAAGGGAATGGCCGGTGAATACGGGCACCCTGACGCAGGTACCTGAGACAGCCAGGTCTGGAATGTCCAGGATCTTCCGACTCTCATTGCGCAGTTTCTGTTCCTCGTCGGTTTCTCCACGGCCATCATCGACAAAGGATCCGGCATGGGGAAGGACGTTGAACGCGATCGTGTCCGGGAAGGAGTCATGGGCTGGAAACGACACAGCACTGCCGTCGTGGGTCAGGGCAGCT
The DNA here is from genome assembly GCA_014381745.1 of Actinomycetota bacterium. Lineage (GTDB taxonomy): Bacteria > Actinomycetota > Acidimicrobiia > Acidimicrobiales > MedAcidi-G1 > UBA3125. The sequence continues at coordinate 55,422 of JACNLA010000018.1, forward strand.
GCGTCGGCAATAACGGCCTTGACCTGGCCTGACAGCTCCTCGACTCCCGACAATCCGGCACCTGATACGGCCTGGTAGGTGCTCACGACAAGGGCCTTCAGGCCGGCTTCGGCGTGGAGCGGAGCCAGCACCGGCATGGCCGCCATGGTCGTACAGTTCGGGTTGGCGACTATCCCCTTCGGGATGTCGTCGAGGGCATGGGCGTTGACCTCGGGTACCACCAGCGGCACATCCGGGTCCATCCGCCAGCCGGACGAGTTGTCGATGACCGTCACACCGGCTGCCGCCATCTTCGGTGCATGCTCGAGCGAGGCTGTCTTCCCGGCGCTGACGAGTGCCAGGTCAATCCCCGACCAGTCGGCTGTGGCGGTGTCCTCGACCACGATCTGGCGATCCTGCCAGGCAATGGTGCTCCCAGCTGACCTCGCCGAGGCGAAGAAGCGGAGATCGCCCACGGACACCCCGCGTTCATCAAGAAGGGTCCGCATGACACCACCGACCTGTCCGGTCGCTCCTACCAATGCGATGTTCACGGACCAAAGGTTACCGGTGACATACACCCCGGGCTCCTGAGTTTCTCAACCCCTTGGCGACTCCAGCACGGTGTCATCGGCGGAGAACAGGTCCGAGAGGGTGTCCATGAGCGGATAGCCCGGGCCACATGAGCTCTCCACAAATGCGGACAGACGCCGAGCAGAGTGGTCAAGTACCGCACCATCGGCCACAGGAGACTCGAACATGACCGTGAACAACTCTCCACGGAGTTGATCCAGGGTGACCGTCTCAGGGTCCATTCGGTCAAGAACCGCTCCGAGGTCGAGGTAGACACTTCTCAAGATCCCCAGGTCCACAGCCATACCAAGCGGCGCGTTCCGGACTATCCAGTCCAGGAGATCGCCAGATGTCGACAACAGGACATGAAGGTTCCGTGCCTCATGTCCTGGGCCATCGGCGAACAGTTCTTCAATCCGAACTGTCAGCAGTCCTGTTTCGGCTGCCAGATCGGCGCAAAAGCCCACGGGCGCCTCGGGCAGGTCCGTGAACCGTTCGACCTCGACGACCTCAACAACTGTCGGCGCCGGACCAGCCGTAGTCGTCTGTGGAGGTGCGGCCGGATCAGGTCTGAACGTCGTCGTAGTTGCCACGGTGGCGAGGGTTACCCCGGTCACAGGGTCGTCGACAACTACCGAGCTCCCACATGCCGAAGCCGCCAACAACACGACCAGCAGGCCCGCTACCCAATCTCTCATGAACTCACCGCGGGTCCACCCATGCTCAAGCAGCCAGTGGGCTACCGGTAACTCCGGCGATCAAATCGAACAGGGTCGAGCCAGCCTCACCGCATCGGGAGATCACGTGTTCCCTAAGCCGCGCTGAAGCAGCGTCCAGATCGGTGCTATCGGCGGCAACCTCAGATTGGATCCTGGCAGTTGCGGCGAAGATGGCGGCGAGCACCTCATCCTCGCTGGAGTGCTCATCGACCTCGGTGAGTGCCTCGAACATGATCTCAGCGATTTGGGTGGTTGCATCCCGCACGAGCACCGCATCGGCCCGTTGTGCGGGCGGAACCTCATCTGCCAGCCAGACGAAGATGTCGTCTGACATCCCCAGGAGGTCAGCCAGAACCGAGGGGTCGGTGAGGTCTCCATCGTTCAGATCCACCGCTATCACCGAGGTCATCATCGCCGCCACCTGGTCGGCAAGGCCAAAGCAGAAATCGGGAAGGTTGGCGCCCTGTGCAACAACCATCGCCTCAAGGCGACAACGCATGAGGTTTCCCATGATGGGTGTCTCGGCAAGCAGAACCGTCATCTCGCGATCCTGAAGGTCGAGGCCGAACGGATTCTCGAATTGGGCCTCCAGCACGGGAACAAGGTCGTCTGACGTGACGCCTTCCATAAGGCATGCCACATCGAGGACCGGAAGGTTGGAATCGTCGGCGAGCGCCTCGACCATTCCCTGCCCCACCAACGTCAACACCAGGTCACAGGCCTCTAGGGCGGCAACGGTGAGCGCCGCCTGCTCCGGCATGGGGCCGAGCGCTGACAGGGCTAGCACCTCGTCTGGTTCGAGAGAGGCAAGAAGGTTGTCGGCCACACATCCGAGGTCGGAATCCGTCAGGCCACCAAGAACCGAATCAGAATCGCCTGCACCGGTTGCGAACTGGTCTCGAATGTCGCCGACCGCGGTGGCAGTGGTTGTCGTCAGCTCGGTGGTCGTGGCCAGTTGGGTGGTGGCTGAAACGTCCTCGACAGCAGCAGTGGAACCGGGCTCATCTGTTCCACAGGCCACGGCCATGACAGAAAGCACAGACAGCGCCATAACCACCAACCTGGCCGCTGGTGTACCGGAAGCTGACATGTCCGGCAGGGTACGGGTGATCGGTGACGGCCCAACGGCCGCTCCCGGACCGGTCGGTGGGAGCCCTGAACGGTCAGTTTCCGGAGAGGCCGAAGATCTCGTGTAGCGCTACCACGGCCTCCTCGGCCCTGTCGCCGGAGACGACACAACTCACCCGAATCGCCGACGTGGAGATCATCTGGATGTTCACCCCACACTCAGCGAGGGTCTCAAACATCGTCGCAGCCACCCCGGGGTTGGTTCTCATGCCCGCACCGATCACGCTTACCCGTGCAATGGCGGAGTCGCTCGTCACGCCGGTCGCACCGATCTCGGTTGCCAGCGTTCCGGCAGTCGACATGGCCAGGTCCAGGTCACCGTGGGGCACCGTGAAGGAGATGTCGGTTACCCCCTCGGTGGACACGTTCTGGACAATCATGTCCACGTTGATCCCGGCAGCAGCCAACTCGCGAAAGACACCGGCTGCTATTCCGGGTTGATCAGGCACACCGCTGATCGTCATCTTTGCCTCGGACGTGTCATGGGTGACCGCCGAAATAATTGCCTGTTCCATGTCGGGTTCCTCCTCATCGACCCAGGTCCCCTCCTGCCATGTGAACGCCGACCGGACGTGCAGACGAACACCGTGGGTGCGCGCGTACTCGACCGACCGCATGGCCGGTTTGGGACAGCCTGTGGCCGTCATCTCCAACAACTCATCGAACGAGATCCGATCCATCCTCATCGCCGTGGGGACTACCCGTGGGTCGGTCGTGAACACGCCTGTGACATCGGTGTAGAGCTCGCACACGTCGGCATCCAGCGCATGCGCCAGAGCAACAGCAGTGGTGTCTGATCCGCCCCGCCCAAGGAAGGTCACGTCATGGTCCGTGGAGACACCCTGGGAACCGCCCACGACGGGGATCCGTCCGGCATCCAGTGCCGCCCGAACGCGGTCGGGACGGACCTCCAGGATCCTGGCGTTCTGATGCTGCGTGTCGGTCAGAAAACCGGCCTGACTGCCCGTGAACGAGTCCGCGGGAATGTCCAGATCGTGGAGGGCCATGCACAAGAGCGCCATCGTCTTGCGCTCTCCGGCCGTGATGAGCATGTCCATCTCGCGCCCCGGATGGGTGGAGGAGACGTCCTCGGCGAGGCATAGGAGGGCGTCGGTCTCCTTCCCCATGGCGGACACGACCAGCACAACCTGGTTGCCGTGTCGGACGGTTCGGGCGACGTGCTCGGCAACTGCGCGAATACGGTCGGGATCGCCGACCGCCGTACCACCGAACTTCTGTACCAGGAGAGCCACGGGACACAACGCTACCTGCGACACCCCACCTGACACCGGGCCATTTGGATCCTTTGACCTGGCAGGCCAACTCCGGCGGTCGTGATGGACCCGGCCGTTGTTAGGGTGCCGGGCCATGGCACAGAAGATTCGTCGTCCAGCCGGCCCAACAGCAGCCGAGAGGTTTCCGGCACGAACACGGATACTTGCGGGCCTTGTGGCCTTCGTGATGCTGGGCAGCCTCGTAGCCGTGACCGTCCTGAGCTTCGGCGACACCGATGACGGCGCCGGAGACGCCGCCGCTCCCGGAACCAGCCAGACTGCATCGGCCACCGCCACGACCGTTGTGCCAACAAGCTGCCCTCCACACGACAAGAGCGTCGAAAAGGTCCTCTACTTCGATCACCAGCCACAGTTCTGCCTGGAACCGTCGACTGTCTACACGGCCGTGTTCGATACCTCAGAGGGCGAGGTCCGGGTTGCGCTTGACACGACCCGCACACCCAACACGACAAACAACTTCATCGTGCTCGCCGACTACGGCTACTACGACGACACGCTCCTGTTCCGCCTGGACCCGACCATCGCCATTATCCAGGGCGGCTCGCCACACACCAACGACTGGTCCGACCGGGGCCCCGGCTACACGATTGCCGACGAGGGCGGCCTGTTCCAACAGGCTGGTAACGGAATGCTGGGACCGTTCACCTACGAGCCCGGGCAGCTGATCATGGCCAGGTCCGCCGGACCCAACAGCTCGGGTGCCCAGTTCTTCTTTTCCTCCGGTCCCGAGGTCTCAAGGCTCGACGGCCAGGGCAGCTACATCGTGTTCGGCAAGGCCGATGACGCCGGCCTCAGGGTGCTTGAACAGATAATGGGCCTCTACGAACTTGACCCCGCATCTCCCTACGGTGGTGGGCCGACCCGTGAGGTCACCGTCCACTCGGTGACCATCGTCGCCACCAAGGCGTAGCCCCCCCTTTCCGGGCTGAACTCATGCCCATCGAACCTCCGGTGAGTGCCTGGATGTTCCCACCGGCTCACACGGCGGACGAACACGGTGTTGTCGGCATCGGAGCCGATGTCGACTCGGGAACCCTGTTGGGTGCATACCGGACCGGCATGTTCCCGATGCCGCTCGAACCCGGTGGACCTATGGCCTGGTGGTCGCCAGACCCACGAGGTGTGCTGCATCCTGGCGACCTTTCCGTCAGCCGCTCCCTGCGGAGTTCGTGTCGCGGCTATGAAATCCGGGTCGACACCGCCTTTGAGGACGTGCTTGTGGGATGTGCCGATCCCTCCCGGGGGCAGGGCTGGATCGACGAGAGGATCATCGACGCCTACCAGCAACTCCATACTCTGGGCTGGGCCCATTCGGTCGAGGCGTGGGACGACAAGGGTTTGGCTGGAGGTCTCTACGGCGTGGCAATCGGTGGGCTGTTCGCCGGTGAGTCGATGTTCCACCAGCGAACCGATGCTTCAAAAGCTGCGCTCGTGGGGCTCGTGAACATTCTCGGAGATGGCCCCAACCGGCTCATCGACGTTCAGTGGTGTACCGAACACCTCGCTGGCCTGGGCGCCATCGAGATTCCAAGAGACGGCTACCTGGCGGTGCTGCCGGATCTGATCGGCGCCGACGGGCCCAGTTGGCCCCCGATGGGTGGTTGACCCAAGCTCATCGGCTCGTTCGGCGCAGCGGTTCGGAGTCCCTGTCGAGCCACCAGCGGCCCGAGAACCTCCAGACAGGTGTAACCGCCTCAACGACTGGAACGGGTTCAGGCCAGAGTTCTCCATGAGCAATTCGGATGGCTTCCAGTTCAGCCTGGGAGGCACCGCGTGCCGTGATCACGACCGTGTCCGGGACATCTGAATCGACCATTCCTAGAGCGGCACGTTTCCGTGCTTTCGGCGGGGAATTTCCTCGCGCTTGCTGGCCAGCATCTCCAACCCGGTTATCAGCCTGATACGGGTGTCGGCCGGCTCGATCACGTCGTCGACGTAGCCCCGTTCAGCCGCCACGTAGGGGTTGGCGAACTTCTCCGTGTACTCCTCGAGCAGCTCATCACGGCGGGCGGCCGGGTCTGACGCCTGTTCCAGTTCTCTCCGATGGAGGATCTCGACAGCACCCTGTGGCCCCATGACGGCAAGTTCCGCTGAGGGCCACGCCAGAGACAGGTCGGAGCCCACCGACTTGGAATCCATGACGACGTAGGCGCCACCGTAGGCCTTTCGGGTAATGACCTGGATTCGTGGAACGGTGGCTTCGCAGTAGGCGTAGAGCAGCTTGGCACCGTGTCGGATAATGCCACCGTGCTCCTGATCGACACCGGGCAGGAAGCCGGGCACATCGACGAAGGTGACCAGCGGGATGTTGAAGGCGTCGCAGGTTCTCACGAACCGGGCGGCCTTCTCGGCGGCCATCATGTCGAGCACCCCGGCGAAGCGCATTGGCTGGTTCCCGACCACGCCGACGCTGCGGCCGTTCAGTCGGCCAAATCCGCAGACGATGTTCTGGGCCCATGAATCGTGGTACTCGAGGAGGTCGCCGTCGTCGAGCACCACCTCGATGACCGCACGCATGTCGTAGGGAATGTTGGCGCTGTCGGGCATCAGGTCGTTCAACTCGGGACAACTCCGGTCGGGATCATCTCCGGAAGCAACCACCGGTGCGGGTTCCAGGTTGTTGGATGGAAGGTACGAGAGCAGCGTCTTGACCTCGTCAAGAACCTGCTTTTCGTCATCGCACACGAAGGAAGCGACCCCGGACTTGGTGGCATGGCTGACGGCACCACCCAGTTCCTCGAGGGTGACCTCTTCGCCGGTGACGGTGCGCACTACATCGGGACCGGTAATGAACATGTGGGATTTCTCGCGCACCATGAAAATGAAGTCGGTCATGGCGGGGCTGTAGACGGCGCCCCCCGCACAGGGGCCAAGGATGACGCTTATCTGGGGGATCACGCCCGATGCCTGGACATTGCGCCAGAAGATGCCGCCGTAGCCATCCAGGCTGACCACGCCCTCCTGGATTCGTGCTCCCGCTCCGTCGTTGAGCCCGATCATCGGAGCACCGACCGAGATGGCGAGGTCCATCACCTTGTGGAGCTTCTCGGCGAACACCTCGCCGAGGGCTCCACCGAAGACGGTGAAGTCCTGGGAGAACACGAACACCTTGCGGCCGTCGACGGTGCCCCAGCCGGTTATCACCCCGTCGGTGTAGGGGCGCTCCTCTATCCCGCTGTCATGCGCCCTGTGCCGTACGAGCATGTCCAGCTCGTGAAAGGAGCCGTCGTCGAGGAAGTAGTCGATCCGCTCGCGGGCGAGCATCTTGCCCTTGTCATGCTGTCTCTGGACCGCCCGCTCAGATCCTGCGTGCAGGGCAGCCTCGCGACGCTCGTTGAGGTCTTCGAGGCGTTCATCCATCGTGTGCTCGGCCATCGTGGCCACAGGGTACCGAACGGATCCCTCGGCACCGAAACCACGTGTCAGCTCCGGTTCGCAGCCAACTGCTGGATCCGCTCAGCCACACGCGGCGCGTCGATGTGGTCACACATCTGGCCGAGGTGGTCGAGCGGGCCTGTCCAGAGGAGGTCTTCCACGCTGTCCATGACCGGAGCGGCCAGGTCAAGCGTGGCAAGGTGCCTGTAGAGGAGGGCATCGGTGCGACGTTCCACCAACGTCGCCGCAAGGCGTTCGGCCCCTCTCACCTTTACATCCCAGTCGTCGTGGCTGTCAGGCACGTATTCGATGTGGCTGTACCTCGAGAGAACCGCAGCCGAGGAGCGCGCTCCCCAACCGGGAAGCCCCGGAATCCCGTCTGCTGTATCGCCCACGAGGGCAAGCCAGTCAGGAATGGATGGTGGTTCGACACCGAACTTCTCGACCACACCGTTCCAGTCGTAGACGGTTTCGCGCCTTCGGTCCAACTGCACGATTCGCGAGTCAGCCGATACACACTGAGCTAGGTCCTTGTCGGGCGTGCAGATGAACACCCTGTCCACGTTCTCGTCGGCAGCTGCCTTGACAGCCGCTGCTCCCATGGCGTCATCGGCCTCGTGTTCGACCATGGGAAACACCCGAAACCCGGCCGCCTCAAGGAGGGCCTCGAAGAGAGCGAACTGGGCGAAGAGTTCCGGTGGCGTTCCCTCGCCGGTCTTGTATCCGTCGAACAGGCGGTTGCGGAAGGAATCGATGACATGGTCTGTGGCGACCCCGACGTGGGTGGCTCCGACCTCTAACAGGCGGACCATCGAGCCGAGTGCTGCGCGGGTGGCTGCCACCTCGATGCCCTCCCCCGTTATGTGGGAAGGAACCGCGAAGTGATGGCGGAACAGTTCGTAGGTTCCGTCAACCAGGTGGACCTCCATTGGCGACACCCGGTCAGGCTGGCTCTTCGACCAGTTCGATCAGGGTGCCGAACGATCCCTTGGGGTGGACGAAGGCGACCACGGTACCCCGGGAGCCGGGTCTGGGTTTCTCGTCGATGGCACGGCCGCCCGCCTCCACGACCGCTGCCAGCGCCGCTGCGCAGTCGTCGACCCGGTAGCCGATGTGGTGAAGGCCCTCACCGCGTCTGTCGAGAAAAGTTGCGATGGGTGAGTCGGGTCTGGTCGGCGTTGTCAGCTGGATGAAGGATCCACCTACCTCCAGGAGAGCCTCTTCGACGCCGTCACGTTCCACGACCTCGCGATGGTGAACCTCGGCTCCGAACGCCCTCCGGTAGTAGTCGATGGCAGCCTCCAGGTCATGGACGGCAATGGCCACATGGTCGATCCGGGTTAGGAGCACGCTGTCATCACAGGGCTGGCATATTCTGATTGTCCCCGACTTGTCACAACCTTGTCACTGTTGTAATGTAATCGCAACACGTTGGGATATCCCCTCCACCCAACCCGGAAACGCTCCCTGACACGACCGATGTTGCCCGCACCGGCCCGGGGGGCGTTTCCGCGTTTTGGCCCTGTCCGGGTTGTCCACAGGACCGTCACCGGATTCCGTTCTCCGAATCAGGCCCACCCGCGAGCCTCCTCCTGCCCTCCAGCGCCCTGCCGAGGGTCAGCTCATCGGCATACTCCAGGTCGCCACCAACCGGCAGGCCGCTGGCAATCCGCGTCACCTCAACCCCCAGCGGCCCGAGCAGACGCGCCAGGTACATGGCCGTCGCCTCGCCCTCGATGTTCGGGTTGGTCGCCAGAATCACCTCGGTGACCGACTCAGCGTCCATCCGACCGAGCAACTCGGAAACCTTCAACTGGTCAGGCCCAACCCCGTCGATCGGGCTGATCGCCCCGCCCAGCACGTGGTACCGACCACGGAACCCACCGGTCCTTTCAAGGGCCACGATGTCACGCGGTTCCTCAACAACGCACAGCAGGCCGGGCTCACGCCTGGCGTCAGAGCAGATGAGGCAGAGAGGCTCCTCGCTGATGTTGAAACAACGGTCACAGAACCTGACACGGTCCTTCATGTCGGTGATCGCATCGGTCAGTCGGACCGCGTCCTCGGCCGGCGACTTGAGCATGTGAAACGCCAGCCGCTGGGCCGACTTGGGGCCGATACCGGGTAGGCGCCCAAGCTCATCAATCACCTTCTGAACGGCATCGGCGTACACGGGATCAGTGACCGGCCGGGTTCTGGAGCCGGGTGGCGACGAGACGGCTCATGTCGGATCCACAAGGGTGGCACCCGGAAACGCCTTGGCCACCCGCTCCACCGCAGACCCCTCGGATGCATCTGCATCAACCAACTCATTGAGATCCACAGCCTCGTCGACGACATCGGTGGAACCACCCGACACGGGCCCCGTCGACGTCGGTGCCTTCGCCGGCGGTGAACCGGTCTCATCCACGACAAGAACAAGCGGCACGGCGACACCAAACCTGGCGGCGATGGCCGACTCGACCTCTCCAACGAGCTCAGAACACCGGCGGCGGTGCGGCTCATTCGGTAGGGCAATGACCGCCGACCCATCCCTAACGTCCACAAACCGTGCCGCAGAGAACCTGGCACGGGCCCTTTTGGAAAGAGAGGCGACGAGATCATCGCTCCATGCCTGAGACAGTTCATCGCGGCCGGGAAGATCCCCTGAGCGCGCAGGCTCCGGTTCACTGCTGGACTCGGGAGCTGCGGGAACCTCCGTCGGCTCCAGCCCCTGTTTCGGTGTGGGTGGAGGCGGCGGCGGCTTGACGGCCGAACCAGCCAGGGTCGCCCGGGCCGCTGCCGCAGGACCCGTACCAGAAGATGAAGGAGGCTGAGGAGGCTGAGGAGCCGACGGTGTCCTCGTGGTTCCGGAATCGGCAAGGGCCTTCTCAAGATGTTCAACCCTGCGGATGAGCGCCTCTACAACCGATGGGTCGATGCCACCCGTTGCAGCAGGCGAGGTCATCTTGACCAGCGCGACCTCGAGGTCGACCCGCGGATCTGGTGCACGCCTCATGGCCACCAGAGCCGTGCCCAGGGTCTCAAGAGCTCCGGTGATCATGGAGGGCGTGACCCGCTCGGAAAACAGGCCGGCGCGTTGCCGATCGGTCTCGGCCAACTGCTCCGGCGGGACTCCCATAGACACGAGGAATGCCTCGCGGAGAGCAGCCAGCAGAGCCTCACCCAGGACGCGTGGTTCACGACCCCGGCCGATGCCCTCAGCGATGGCACCGAGGGCCGCACCCGCGTCCGACTCGGCCAATGCATCAAGCAGGTCGGCGACCGTCGTGTCGTCGGTGGTGACACCGCCGGCAACGACCCTGTCGAGTGCGGAGAGCGCATCACGTGCCGAACCGCGTGCAGCCCGGACAGCATGGGCCATGCCCTCATCGTCGACATCGAGGCCGGCCTCAGACACCACATCGGAAACAAGCGACCCGAGAACCTCAGCCGACAAAAGGTTCAACTCGAGGTGTTGGGACCTGCTGCGAATCGTCTCGACAACCTTGTGTGGCTCGGTCGTGGCCAACACGAAGACCACATGATCAGGAGGCTCCTCGAGCGTCTTGAGGAGCGCGTTCTCGGCTCCGGGCGTGAGCATGTGGACCTCGTCCAACAGGTACACCTTGGTGCGACCCGGGGTGCCGAGGGCCACCTTGCCCAGCAGGTCGCGCATGTCGTCAACCTTGTTGTTGGAAGCGGCATCAAGTTCGTGCAGGTCAAAGGAGGTCCCGGACTCAACGGCGAGACAGGGTTCGCACTCACAACAGGGCTCTCCATCGACCGGGGCTACACAGTTGAGGGCCTTGGCGAGAATGCGGGCAGCCGTGGTCTTGCCGGTACCGCGCGGTCCGCTGAGGAGATACGCATGCTGGACGCGCCCATCGCTCACCGCGTTGCGGAGCGCCGCAACGACATGCTCCTGGCCCCGGATCTCGCCGAAGCGACGGGGCCGGAAACGACGGTAGAGCGACGTGTATTCCATGCCCGGCCGATCCTACAGCGGGGCCGGGACACGATCAGTTGGCCATCGGCGGAGGGAGTGGGATTCGAACCCACGGTGACTGTGAGGCCACACACGCGTTCCAGGCGTGCCGAATCGTCCGCTCTCGCATCCCTCCCGGACCCCACCTCTGGGTGGGTTCCGGGCGACAAGGGTATCGTTGCCATGCGCCCGTTCTGGAGTGTGGCGGTCGGGTCCTGTGCGACCGGGACCCGTGAATCGGGTCAGGGCCGGAAGGCAGCAGCCCTCAGCGGAACCCCCGGGGTGCCGCAGACCACCTGGCCGCCACGCTCGAGGACGGGTGCAGCCCGTACCGGGGCCTATCGTCGGCATCGTGAAACAACTGCCGGACCGGCAAAGGCCACAGTCAGATGACGTCCTCATGGACTCAGCGCTAGTTGAGGCCCAGCGGGCGGCTGCCCTTGGCGAGGTACCTGTAGGTGCCGTCGTGGCCATCGGTGAGCGGATCGTCGCCAGCCGTCACAACGAGCGGGAAGCCACCGATGACCCCACGGCCCACGCAGAGATACTCGCCCTGCGGGATGCGGCCACCGAGTTGGGAACCTGGAGGCTCGACGAGGCGACCCTGTTCGTCACGCTGGAACCGTGCCCGATGTGCGCCGGAGCCGCCTGGGCATCCCGGATCGGTCGGGTCGTGTGGGGTGCCCCCAACCCCGATGCCGGTTCTCTGGGGTCCCTGTACCACCTGGGTTCCGACCCAAGGCTGAACCACGAGCTCAACGTCACCCATGGGGTGCGGGAAGAGGCCTGCGGAGACATCCTGAGAAAGTTCTTTAGCCAACGAAGAGCCTGACGGGATCCAGGCGGTTGGTCCGCCTCCGGGGCTTCGTTAGCCTCGCAGGCGGAAGGTTGCCAGAGCGGACGAATGGGGCGGCCTCGAAAGCCGTTGTGGCCTCCGGGTCACCGTGGGTTCGAATCCCACACCTTCCGCCATCTGCCTGCCGTCAGCCAACGACCGGGGCTCAGCCGTCGTGGCGGTACGCGGTGGCCCTGGGCTTTACCGGACGCGCAAACCAGAGCGGCCTGCGCAGGCCGTCGGGGCCGGGGCCGGGACGCGTGTTGGCCATCCATTCCTCGAACACGGCATGTGATGCGTCGGTGTCGACCACGACATCGCCGTAGGCGTCGCCCTCCTCGGCAGGCCCGACCGTCACGCGCTGCAGCCAGCAGTGCATGCCGCTTATCGGATCAGGCTGGACGGGAAAGGTCAGGTTCTGGTGAACGCCGGTGTCTGACCACCAGATGCGGCCCGTATCCGGGTCGTCGCTCTCGTAGGACTCGTGACCGTGTTCGCGGCGAAGGCGCCACCGGCCGTCGTCATCGCGGTCGACAGATGCCTTGCTGCCGCCCCAGGACCTGGCCTTGTCCTCGTCGAGGCGCCACCGCCCCATGTGGTGGCTGGCTGCCACGACGCCGGGCCTGATTCCCTCGGTGCGCCATGCACCGATGACGAAGTGTCCGATCCGTGTGGTGATTCGGACGAGGCCGTTGTCCTCGATGCCGAGCTTCTCGGCGTCCTCCGGATGCACCCAGAGCGGATGTCGGTGGCTTATCTCGTTGAGCCACTTGCTGTTGGCCGACCTGGTGTGGATGAGGGTCGGGATTCGGAAGGTGGGCACCAGGATGCGCTCCCCGGCGGCGAGGTCCAGATCCTCCCAGTGGACCTGGCTTCTTATGAAGGTCGGCATGGTGTACTCGGGCCAACCCCAGTCCCTCATGGTCTCCGAGAAGAACTCCAGCTTCTTGGACGGAGTGGGAAAGCCGAACCTGGCTTCGCCGTCTATCTCGACAGCCGGCGAACCATCACCGATAAACGGCATGTGACCGGCGATGTCCTCGAGGGCCTCATGGGATCCGGCCGTTCCAGGTCGGCGATACACCCCTGAACCGTCGAGGGTGGTTCCCTCCAGGTCTGCTTCGGCCACCGACCGCTCGTGGACCTCGTACTGGTCGCCCGGAACGGCAAACGCGCCCTTGCGTCGCATGTACTCGAGGGCTGTCAGACCCTCTGCTGCTGCTGCCTCGGGCAGGCCTGGGACCGAGTTCTCAAAGAGCATTGTGTAGTACTCGTCGAGCGGTAGTGGTTGGCCCGGCTGATCACGGCTCTCGAACTGCTGGCGAATGCCGAGAGACCCGTCCGGGTCGATGCGCCACGAGAGATCGATCCAGAACTCCTGTTCCTCCCACACCTCACCGGGGTTGGTCTCGTGGGTCCGCTCGACCGTCTGGCCCTCCATCTCGGCGTGGCGTCGGAGCACCGGTTGGCGAAACCCGACCCAGCGACCCGAATGTGTCTCGAAGCTGGCTACGTCATGACGCTCAGACGACACGCCCATGGGAAGGACGTAGTCGGCGAACCATGCCGACTCGTTCCACGTCGGGGTGAGGGCGACATGGCAGCCGACCTTCTCGGTGTCTTGAAGCACCTCCATCCAGGTGAAGCCGTCGGGATTGGTCCACAGCGGGTTGTACACCCGCGTGAAGTAGGTGTCTATGTAGCCCCGGCCGGACTTCAGGAAGTGCGGCAGCAGAATCGACATCTCATGGTGGGCCAGGGGGAACTCGTCGGGCCATGACATCTCGTTCCAGCGGCCCTGTGGTTCGGGATGGATCGGCGTGACCGGAATGAACTTGTTCCAACCGTTGGCATTGGTGCCGCCAACCGTTCCGACACTGCCCGTGAGCACGTTCAGGAACTGGAGGCACCGTGCGACCTGCCAGCCACCGAGGTTGCCCGCCGATGCGGCCCGCCAGGTGTGTGAGGCGAACCCACCGAGGCCCTCGCCGACCACCCGGGCCACCTCCAGAATCATGTCCTCGTCGAGGCCACATAACCGTGCGGCCTCCTCTGGCGTGTACTCCCCGTAGAGATCCAGAAGTGCTCCCTCAACGTTTTCGAAGACCGGGTCCAGATCCGGGCGGGCTGCAGTCAGGAACGTCTCCCAGTTGACCCAGCGTCGGAAGAACTCCCGATCCCAGGTGCCGGCCTGGATCAGGAGACGGGCAATGGTCAGGAGCAGGAAGGCCTCGGTCCCCGGCCATGCTGACATCCAGTGGTCTGCCTGGGACGCCGTGTTCGACAGGCGTGGATCGATGCAGATGATCGTGGCCCCCGCCTCGCGACCCTCCATGATCCGTTGGGCGTGCGGGTTGAAGTAGTGGCCGGCCTCGAGATGCGAGGAGATCAGAAAGATGACCTTGGCGTTTGCAAAGTCGGCTGAGGGTCGATCAAAGCCCATCCATGTCGCGTAGCCAACCCGGGCACCGCTGGAGCAGATGTTGGTATGGCTGTTGTGGCCGTCAATCCCCCAGGAGTGGAGGACCCGCTCCATGTAGGAGTCATCTCCCATCCGGCCCACGTGGTACATGACCTCGTTGTGGCGGTCCTCACGGAATGCGTTGCCTATTCGGGTCCCGATCTCGTCAAGGGCCTGGTCCCAGGAGATGCGCTCCCAGAGCCCTTCGCCGCGCTCGCCCACCCGCTTCATCGGGTGGAGTATCCGCTCAGGGTCTTCGACCTGGTTGATGGTGGCCGGGCCCTTGGCGCAGTTCCGACCGCGGCTGGCGGGGTGCACCGGGTTGCCCTCGAATTTGGCGACCTTTCCAGTGGCCTTGTCAACCCAGGCCAGCAGGCCGCAGTTGGCCTCACAGTTGAAGCAGGTCGTTGGAACCAGGCGAAACTTTTTTCTCACCTTCTCGGGCCACGCCTTGGCGTCGAGCGCCTCGAGATCGTCCCATTCTCCTTCAGGCGGATAGGCGGTCAGCACGTTCGTCCTCCGGGCTTGGTCATGACAGCGGAACCGCCTGGCCGGCGCGTACGTAGGCGTCCTCGTAGGCGAACATCCCCGCTATGGCCGAGATCCCGGCCACGGCGGCGGCCGCTGTACCGGAGTCGGTCAGCAACGACACAGCCAGGAGAAGGCACGGGAGGGTCAGGCCGAGGGCCAGCCAGGCCTGGAACTTCCGACGCTGGCCACCATTGGTCATTTCGGAAAGCGCCATCGTCACGTGGCGGGAGTGGCTGCCCCTCACCTCGACTGCGATCAGGAACCCGTTGACGGCGAGGGACACGAGGAAGATCCATCGGATCGTGCCGGAGTCGGGAACCGCAATGAACAGGTCCATCACCGAATAGGCGGCTCCACCAGCGACCACCGCCTGGGTCAACAGAATCGGCAGCAGCAGCGGCTGTTGCCAGAGGTCCCTGCCCTCGCACTGGCCGAAGAGGAACGCCGTGTAGCCGGCAGTGCCCAGGGCCAGGGCCGCCACGGGTGCAACCAGGATTGGCAGGACATCACCAGCACCGGCAAGACCTGCAACCCACCATGCCGCCTGAAGTACGGCGAAGCCACCCAGAATGTACGCGCCCTTGACCAACCACGAGGACCAGTTGCCCCTGGTGATCAGGTAGTGGAAGCGACCTGGCTGTTTCAGGTCGGCAACCAGGAGGACGCCCGTAAGAGCGAGGAACGCGCCCGCGATCACCGGTGGCAGCACGCTGACGGCTGCCTGTTCGCCACCGCGACCAGTCAGCACGAGCAGGGCGGCGATGAGCATGACCCCCGCCGACACTGCCTTGGTGACCAGGTAGCCCGACACCATCGAACCCCATGTCGCCGGATGCCCAGTCGTGTAGACGGTCCGTCCCATGTCGCCGCCGTCAGCTCGGTCGGGCGCTGCGCCCAACGAAACCGGCGTGGGCGAAGGGTGGGACTCAAGGGTGTCGGACCAGATCATGCCGTCGGACGGGATGCTCGAGGCCAGGGGATCGAGCGATGTCGGGTTGGCGTTCTTGTAGATGACTGCCGGGTTCGTGTTCTGCTCAGGCGATCTGACGGACCCGTTACCAGACGAATGCAGGAGTGCGATCTCAGATTCCGGGTCGTCGAGGTCGCCAACCCTTATCGCCTGTGTCGGGCACACGATCACGCACGCCGGCTCCAACCCCTCGGTCACCCGGTGGTTGCAGAAGTTGCACTTGTGGGCGGTGGAGGTGGCCGGGTTGATGTAGATGGCGTCGTAGGGGCATGCGTTCATGCAGCCCTTGCATCCGATGCAGCTGGCGTCGTTGAAATCGACAACGCCGTTGTCGGCACGAAAGAGAGCGGAGGTGGGGCAGATCTCCATACACGGTGCGTCCTGGCAGTGGTTGCAACGCATGACCGAGAAGTGCCGGTTCGTGTCGGGGAACGTACCGGTCTCCACGTACTTGAGCCAGGTGCGATTCACCCCGAGGGGAACGTCGTGTTCGCTCTTGCAGGCGACAGTGCAGGCATGGCAGCCGATACAGGTGCCGGAGTCCAACACGAAGCCAAGACGGGTCACCCTTCGTACCTACCTGTCGTCGCTCAGACCGTGGCGCCGCGCAGAGCGTGGATGCCTGCGCAGAGAAGGTCAAGCAGATGGTCGAAGGTGTCATCGAGGTCCAGGGGGTGCGGGTGGCCGTCGCCGGACTCAAGGTGAGCGAAACCGTGGAATGCACTGCGGAGGGAACGTGCCACGTGCACCTTTTCGTCAGTGCTGAGGCCGTAGGCGACAAGAGCCTGTGCCAACACGTGGACCACCCGCTCGACGGCGGCCTCCAGTTCCGGGTCTCCGGCACACGGGTACCGGTCAGTTGCCGCATACTGACCGGGATGGTCCCTGACCACGCCACGCCACGCTGCGCCCATCGCACGGACCGCGTCGTCGCCAGCCATTCCGACCGCGGCATCGGCCAACCGTCCGGCGATGATCTCTCGTCCACGGAGGCCCAGTGCCCTCACCAGGGCGTCGTAGCCGTCGACGTGGCGGTAGAGGGCCGGCTGGCGGACGCCCAACTCGGCTGCCACCCGGGTGAGGGTGAGTGCCTCGAATCCCTCGGTGTCGACCAGATGTGCTGCACAGTCGACTACCTGTGTCGTATCGAGGGTCTGTCGGCTCACGACTTCACGTTAGCGTTAGGTGTACTCACGTCCAAGTTATGGTCACGCAACTATTCGTGAATATGCGCTGCTAACCCTGCCACTACCCGCGCAGGGCCCTCAGCCCTTTGCCTGAATTCCGGCTATGACCGCAAGATCGACGATCTCATCGGCTGTACAGCCACGTGACAGGTCGTGAAGCACCCCGTCCAGGCCCTGAAGTAGGGGCCCGATGGCCCTTGCGCCACCCATCCGCTCTGCGACCTTGTAGGCGATGTTGCCCGAGTCCAGGTCCGGGAACACGAACACGTTCGCCCGGCCAGCTACATCTGAGTCAGGAGCCTTTGCTACGGCAACCTCAGGTACCCAGGCGGCATCGAACTGCAGTTCGCCGTCGACCAGGAGACCTGGTTCCAACTCCCTGACAAGGGACGTCGCCTCCCTGACCCTCTCGACGCTGCCACCCCCTGCGCTACCCATGGTCGAGTAGGAGAGCATCGCCACCCGGGCCCGCTCACCGGTCAGATGTTCGAAGGTGTGGGCGCTCGAAACAGCTATCGAGGCCAGTTGGGCAGAGTCCGGCTCAGGCACCACGCCACAATCACCGAACACGACTACACGACCGTCTGACAGGACCATGAGCATGCTGCCGCTCACCAGGGACGCCCCGGGAGACACGCCCATCACCCTGAGGCCGGCCCGCAGGACATCGGCCGTCGGCCTCGTTGCACCGGCCACTGCAGCGTCTGCACGGCCGGCCCTTACGAGAATCGTGGCTGCCACAACCGGGTCATCCGGGTCAAGGCCTGCACCGCGCGCAACTTCGACAACCGGGCCAACCATCGGATCATCGCCATCCAGCACGGGATCAACCACCACGGCGAGGCCCGCATCTCTGAGACGAGCTGCCGCCGCATCGGCCCGGGGGTCGCCCAGGTCGGCCAGAACAACACGCGCCGGATCCCCGGCAGCCCGCTCACGCAACCTTTCGAGCAGAGACATCACGTAACGAGTTGTAGCAGGTGGCTCAGCCCTTGCCCCGCCATGGAATGAGCCTGGCCTCAAGGAGCCGCATTATCAGGTCCATGGTCACTCCGATCACCCCGATAATGATGATTGCCACGACCACTATGTCCATCCGGAAGAACTTGCTGGCGGCAAAGATCGTTGCTCCCAGGCCGGTGGTGGTTCCGGTCAGCTCGGCGGCCACGAGAGTTCCCCAACAGACTCCCAGCGCCACCCTGATTCCGGTGAAGATGTCCGGCAGGGCGTTGGGGAGGATCACGTACCGGAGAATCTGCCACTTGTTGGCGCCCAGGGAATAGGCGGCATGGACCTTTGAGCCCTTCACCCCTAGCACTCCTGCCCTTGCGGCGATGACCATGATCCAGACCGCTGCGAAGAACAACAGGTTCACCTTCGCCGACTCACCGATACCGAACCACACGATGAACAACGGCAGCAATGCCAGCGGTGGAACCGGTCGCAGCAACTCCACGATCGGATCAAAGAAGCCGCGGAGCCTGTTTGAGAGGCCCATTGCGAAGCCCACCGGCACCCCAACAATCACGCCGTAGATGAGGCCCTTGAGCACACGATTGAGGCTGGCGTAGGTGTGGTCCCAGAGGCTCACCCGCCTGTAGCCGTCGCTCCAGAACTCGATGAACGCGTCAAGGGTCTGACGTTGAGACGGGAAGGTCCGGTCGTTGACGATGGGTTCCTCTCCCATCTTGATCAGGTACCAGACGGCCATGAGGGTGACCAGCGACGTGACGCTCCATGGCGGTGAGCCGCTCACCTCGGAGGCATCACCGAAGGTGACCGTCTTGCGTGCGCTGGCGCCCCTACGACGTCGGAAAAGGGCACCCGGGCCCGATCTGGCCGCCACGGTCGGCGCAGTCGCACCCTCCATGTCCACGTCGTCGGTGTGAACTTCGCCCATGTCCACGTCGTCGATGCTCATAACACGGCCCCCTCGTGGCCCATGATCTGCTCCTCCATCTCCCAGATGAGCGAAAGCAGCTCCTCGCGCTTCTCGATGAACTCGGGTGAGGCCTTCAGCTCACGTGGGTCCACATGCAGTCCCACCTCGGCGAAGGGAAGCTCATAGACACGCTCTATACGCCCCGGACGCGGTGCCATCACGAACAACTTGTCTCCCAGGTAAAGCGCCTCTTCGACGCTGTGGGTGACGAGCACGATCGACTTTCCGGTCTCCTGCCAGAGCTTCAATACGAGGCCCTGCATCTTCTCCCTGGTCAGGGCATCGAGGGCTCCGAGGGGCTCGTCCATGAGCATCACCTCGGGGTCGTTGGCAAGGCAGCGGGCCAGAGCCACACGCTGTTGCATGCCACCGGACAACTCGTAGATGGCCTTGTCGCCAAAACCCTGCAGGCCGACAGTGCCGAGGAGTTCCTCGACTAGGACCTTTGTCTCGGACTTCTTCCTCCGGTTCATGCGTGGTCCGAAGGCCACGTTCTGGGCGACGCTCTGCCATTCGAAGAGCGCCCCCTGCTGGAAGACCATCCCCCTCTCCTGGCCCGGACCGTCGATCGGGTCTCCGCCCAGGGAGACCGACCCTGATGTGGGTGCCAGGAACCCGGCCAGAATGTTGAGGAGCGTCGTCTTGCCACAACCCGATGGACCAAGGAGCGTCAGCAGTCGACCTGCCTCAAGATCGAAGGAGACGTCGTGCAGAGCATGCACCGAACCACCCTTTGGCAGCTCGTAGATCATTCCTACCTTGTCGACCGAGAGGTCCTTCACGATGTTCCCTTCATCTCGCCCGATGGCACCCGCGGATAGTACGCGCCGGTCGGGAAACGTGCCCGCCGACGGTCAGGCTGGCCCGACCCAACCGGGTCGGGCCACCTGCTAACCGACTACTTCACCCGCTCCAGGAAGCTGGTGTTGACAAAGGCCTCGTAACTGTCGAGTGCCTCGGGGATCTCGCCCTGCTCAACGAAGAAGTCCATCTGGTCCTTCATGACCTGTTGAACGGTTCCACCCAGCCACGCATCAGAAAGCTGTGTGGCCCGATCCGGGAACGAGAACGCATCCAACAGTGCATTGGAAGGTCCGACCTCCATGCCGGCAGCCTCAGCGATCGTGGCCTCAAGAGGCCCACGGTCCGCTGCATAAGCGGTGTTTGCGTCCTCAGTCACCTGCAGGAAGATCTCCACGACCTTCGGGTAGGCCTCACCGAAGTCGCCTGTCGTTGAGATGATGTCGAACACACGGATGCCTATGGCCTCCTGTTCGGCACCGGTCATCACCAAGTTGCCACCATCGGCAACCATCTGGTTCACAGAACCACCAAACGCACAAGCCAGAGCCACATCGCCACTGTTGAACGCAGCAACAGCAGCCGCTCCACCCTCAGAAGGAATGTGTTCAAACGAACCCAGATCAACACCCAGGTGCTCGAGCATCTTCAACAACTTGAAGTGCGTCACATTGCCGATAGGCGCATAGATCTTCTGACCAGCCAGAGACGAAGCCGCATTAGCCGCAGTCACCCCGTAATCAGGATGGGCGACACAGTTGTCAGCATCGGCATAGGACACAGCCACACCAACAATCGACAGGTCAGACCCAGAGGTCACAAAGTTCGCAAACGGGGTCAGACCCTGCGAATACGAGATGTCGATGTCGCCGGATTCCATGGCCAGAGCCATGTCGCCACCACTGGCAAACGGCAACCAGTTCACCTTGATACCCAAAGCAGCGTCATAGGTCTCGTTGACCTGGGCGACCTGGTTGGCCGTCGGCCACTCCAGGAAATACGCCACATTCAGCTCATCAAGACCCGCGGTCGCCTCAGGAGCAACCGTTGTGGGTGGAGCCGTCGTAGCAGCGACCGTCGTGGCCGGAGCCGCAGCGGCAGCCGTGGTGGCCGCCGGTGCGGCATCATCAGCATCGTCGCTGCCACATGCGGCTGCTACGAGACCGAACAGCATCAGGACTGCAATCAGCCTTTTCATGTTCTTCTCCTTTGTTTCGTGCCCGTTCGGACGCGATCTGTTGTTCATCTGTTGTCACCCAGCCAGGTGTCGACCCGGTCGAGAACATGGTCCAGCCGGCCAGTCAGGTCGCCAATGACCTCGCTGTCGGCCACCAGCGGTGGCGAAATGGAGATGCCCGTGAATCCCCTGTCATCGGGCCTCACCGTCATTTTCTCTTCGCGAATGAAGCCACCAAGTACGCCACCGCGCAGTGCCGCCTCCTGGGTGGGGCTGAGACCGGTTCCCGAGTCGCGGTCAGCACAGATGTCGATTGCATAGAAGAAGCCTGAGCCACGCACCTCGCGTATGCAGGAATGGCTGGACAGCAGATCATCAAGTCGGTCTGCGAAGTAGCCCTCGTTTGCAAGGACGTGGGACATGATTCCGTCCTCCTGCATCGCGGTCATGTTGGCAATGGCCACAGCCGTTGCCACGGGATGGCCTCCGAAGGTGGAGCCGTGCACGTAGGAGCCCATGGTCGAGTCGAAGACCTCGTCCACAAGGGGCCCTCTCACGATCAGGCCACCGAGGGGCTGGTATGCAGAGGTGACGCCCTTGGCGAAGGTGATCATGTCCGGTACGACACCGAATCTTTCACTGGCGAACCAGTGGCCGAAGCGGCCGAAGGAACAGATGACCTCGTCTGCACAAAGGAGCACCCCGTGCCTGTCACATATCCGGCGAAGCTCCTGCCAGTAGCCGTCAGGTGGCACAAGAGCCCCGCCACCGTTCTGGACAGGCTCAGCAATGACCATGGCGACCGTTTCCGGACCTTCAGCCAGAATCATGTCCTCAACTGCCGTCACGCACGACAGGTCGGCTGCCGCCGTTCCCCCAGGTGACGTGCACTGGCGTGTATTGGAAACATGGCGAACACCGTCCCAGAGCATCGGCAGGTACGGGTCTCGGAACTTGGGGATGCCGGTGACGGCGAGGGCACCGAGGGTGGTGCCGTGGTAGGCCCAGTTCCGCGAGATCACCTTGTAGCGGTCGACGTCTCCGCGGGCGACGTGGTAGTTGCGTGCGAACTTGAGTGCCGACTCGACGGCCTCTGAGCCTGAGCTCACGAAGAACACCTCGCTCAGATCACCGGGCGCCACCTCGGCGATCATCGAGGCGGCCTCAATGGCAGGGGGATGAGCCATTCCCCAGTTCGTGGAGTAGGCAAGGGTCTCCATCTGCTTCGCTGCAGCTGTTGCCAAATCGGTCCGGCCATGGCCGATGTTCACGCAGAAGAGCCCGGCCAGCCCGTCGAGATAGCGGTTGCCGTCGCTGTCCCACAGGTAGCAGCCGTCGCCCCGCTCAAATATCGGTAGGGCGCCATCACGCCAGGCACCCGCCTTGGTGAAGTGGGGCAACAGGTGGCGTTGCGCCATGTCACGCTGACGGTTCATTCTCCCCTCCTCCAACCCTCTTCCACCCCGACCAATGCGGACCTACACTCCTGCGACCAGAGCGATGCCACGGCCCATTCCCCGCGGAGGTGACCGGCGTCACTGAAGTTATAGACAGTAACATAATCGCTAAGTTTGCTAACCGCAAGGGGTCGGTGCTTCACGCTGATTCCACCCGCTAAAACGAAATCTGGTCAAGATGGCGAAAGACATTCCCTCACGTGCACAGGTGGTGGTAGTCGGCGGCGGAATCGTCGGCGCCAGCGTCGCCTATCACCTGACCGAGCTCGGCTGGAAGGACGTCCTGTTGCTGGAGAGGCACACCCTCACCAGCGGCACCACCTGGCATGCGGCCGGCCTCGTAGGTCGACTCCGGGCAACCCACAACATGACCCGGCTTGCCGCCTACACGGCAGACCTCTACGACCGGCTCGAGAACGAGATGGGCCACCCGACGGGATTCCGGCAGGTCGGCTCCGTGAGCCTCGCAGACAACCCCGGCCGGCTGGAGGAGCTGATACGAGGCGCCGGCATGGCAAGCAGCTTCGGAGTCGAGGTCGAGGTCGTGGAGGTGGACGAGTTGGTCGAGCGGTGGCCACTTATGGACCCCGCTGGCGTGCTGGGTGGCGTCTGGATCCCGGGAGATGCCCAGGCCTCCCCGGTCGACACGACCATGGCCCTGGCAGCCGTGGCCAAGGAACAAGGTGCGACGATCATTGAAGGCGTCTCAGTCGAGGGACTACGGACAGACAGCGGGCGGGTCGTCGGCGTCGACACCGATCAGGGGCCAGTAGACGCCGAGTACGTCGTGACGTGTGCCGGAATGTGGTCCCACGAGCTCGGCCGGAAGGCAGAGGTGAACATTCCGCTCCACGCCTGTGAACACTTCTATCTGGTGACAGAACCCATCCCAGACCTCCCTTCAGGACTTCCCACGCTCCGCGACACGGACAACTGCATCTACGTGAAGGAAGACGCCGGACGCCTGCTGGTGGGTGCATTCGAACCAATCGCAAAGCCGTTCGGTGCAGGCGGTCCACCGACAGACCGACCTTTCATGCAACTGGATGAAGACTGGGACCACCTGGCACCCGTCTACGAGCGGGCCTGCCAACGTGTGCCCATCCTTGGCGAGATCGGTATTCGCCTCTTCTTCAACGGACCCGAGGCCTTCACCCCCGACGACCGGTACCTGCTAGGCGAAACCCCCGAACTGGCCAACCACTTCGTCGCCACGGGCTTCAACTCCGTCGGGATCCAGTCGGCGGGTGGCGCTGGAAAGGTCCTGGCCGACTGGATCGTAAACGGCCACCCGCCAATGGATCTCTGGGATGTCGATATCCGACGCATGCAGGGCTTCCAGACGAACCGCAGCTACCTCCACGACCGCTCGGTCGAGGCACTCGGGCTCCTCTACGCCATGCACTGGCCATTCAGGCAGTTTGAGACAGCCCGAGGTGTGAGGCGGTCACCGTTCCACGACCGCCTGGCCGATCTGGGTGCCTGCCACGGCGAAGCCGGCGGGTGGGAACGGCCCAACTGGTTCGCCCCCGACGGGGTCGAGCCCGTCTACGAGTACTCGTACGGTCGACAGAACTGGTTCGAACACTCGGCCGCAGAGCACCGTGCCTGCCGGGAGGGGGTGGCCATGTTCGACCAGTCATCGCTTGCGAAACTGCTCGTCCAGGGACCCGACGCAGCGGCCCTACTGAACCGCATCTCCTCAGCCGATGTGGACGTCGAGCCGGGCACGTCGGTCTACACCACGTGGCTGAACGAACGCGGCGGAATCGAGGCCGACCTCACCGTGAACCGTCTCGATGACGAGAGCTTCCTAGTCGTCACCGCATTCTCCACACAGGTACGTGACGCCGACTGGATACACCGGAACACACCTGACGGTGCCAGAGTCACCGTTACCGACGTGACCTCCGGCTACTCGGTGCTGGGCATCTTCGGGCCCGATGCACGAATCATCCTCGGCCCCCTCACCGACACCGACCTGAGCAACGATTCGTTCCCGTTCGGCACCCTGCAGGTGATCGACCTCGGCTACGCCAGGGTCACAGCGGTCCGCCGGACCTACATGGGTGAACTGGGATGGGAGCTCTACATCCCGACCGAGTTCTCGCTGGGGGTGTTCGACAAGATCTGGGCTGCAGGGCAGCCTGTAGGGCTGGTGCCGGCGGGAATGCACGCCATGAACTCGCTCAGGATGGAAAAGGCCTACCGGCACTGGGGCGACGACATCGCCGACGAAGATACTCCCCTCGAGGCCGGCCTCTCATGGGGCATCACCTGGGACAAGCCCGGTGGCTTCATCGGGCGTGTGGCCCTCCTCTCCCAAAAGGAGCAGGGCATTACAAGGCGCCTCGTGCAGTTCAGGTTGGACGACCCAGAGCCACTCCTCTACCACGACGAACCAGTCCTCAGGAACGGTGAGCTGGCGGGTCGGATCACCTCCGGCATGTACGGGCACACGGTTGGTGCCGCCCTGGGAATGGGCTACATATCCCATGAGAGGGACGTTTCCCGTGGCGACGTGTTGGAAGCCGCGTTCGAGATCAACGTCAACGGTGTTCTCGTACCGGCGACGGCCTCCTACCGGCCGTTCTACGACCCCGACAGCGAACGGGTCAGGGCCTGACCGGGGAATCACCCTTCACGGCACCCCATGGTGTCGCCAGCACACGTTCCAGCATCCCGGTCAGAACCCTCACCTCATCTGCATCGAATTCCGCGTAGAGAAGCGCCTCCTGCCCGTGCTGGTCGGCATAGGCGGTTCTGACGACATGACGTCCACCATCGGTCAGCGACACGGTCACAAGACGTCGGTCGATGCTCTCGCGTGACCTCTCGACCATGCCGTCGCGTTCAAGGGTGTTGACCGCGCTCGAGACCGAGGCCCTTGACAGGCCCGAGAGGCGCGCTATTCGGTGAGACTCCATGCTTCCGCACACCCAAATCGTGAAGAGAACCCTGAAACCGGCCCAGGTCAGGCCCAGCGGCCGGTGAACGGCTGACTCGACGCCCCGGACAAACCTCGTCGCGGTACGGGAGAGCGCGAAGGACAAGCGGAACAGGTCCAGATCTGCTTCGGGGATCTCCGCCTCTACGCGCTCGACTGCCATCTCGCCGAAGCGCTCAGCGTCAGCCTCCATTGAACTACGGCTCAGTCGGTAGCAGCAGCAAACCCGGCGTCGTCGCCCAGATAGGCAGCGATAACGGCTGGATCCCGCTGAACCTCAGCTGGAGCACCGGTCGAGATCATCTCACCAAAGTCCAGCACCATCACCCGGTCGGCTATGTCCATCACGAGACCCATGTCGTGCTCAACAAGGATGATCGAGATCCCCAACTCCTGGCGGATGTCGAGGATGAACCGTGCCATGTCCTCGGTCTCCTCCAGGTTCATTCCGGCGACGGGCTCATCCAGCAGCAGCATCTCCGGCTCCATGGCGAGGGCCCGACCCAGCTCTACACGCTTCTGGAATCCGTAGGGCAACAGTGCAACCGGGTGCTTTCGCCATTCCTCGATCTCTAGGAAGTCGATGATGTCCTCCACCGCCAGCCTGTGTTCCATCTCTTCGCGGCGTGCGGGACCGAACCATATGGACCCGGCCAACCAGGACCTCTGCATCCTCACGTGGCGACCGAGCAGGATGTTTTCGAGCACGGTCATGTGTGGGAACAACTCAATGTTCTGGAAGGTTCGCGCCACACCCAGCTCGGCCACCCGGTCCGGGCGGGAGCCCATGATGCTCTCACCCTTCCAGCGAATGTCGCCCTTCTGGGGCCGGTACACCTGGCTGATGGAGTTGAAGATGGAGGTCTTGCCGGCTCCGTTGGGGCCGATGATTGCGAACAGCTCACCGTCGGCCACGTCGAACGACACGTTGGTAATGGCCTTCACCCCCTTGAAGGAGAGGCTTATGTCGTCAACCTGCAGGATCGGAGCCTCAGCGCTCATGACAGCCACCGCTTCCGTCGCTTGTAGTGCTTGACGTCCCTGAACGACTTACGTTCACCCTCGTCACCGTGAAGGCCCAGGTAGAACTCCTGGACATCCTCATCACCGAGCAATTTGGAGGCCGGACCGTCCATCACGACCTTGCCCGTCTCCATGATGTAGCCGTAGTCGGCAATGGAGAGTGCCATCACTGCGTTCTGTTCGATTAGGAGAACGCTCGTCCCTGCCTTGTTTATGTCGACGATGATGTCGCGAATCTGGGCCACCAGCTTGGGAGCCAGCCCCAGCGATGGTTCGTCCAGGATCAGCAACTTGGGGTTCACCATCAGCGCCCGGGCGATAGCGAGCATCTGCTGCTCTCCACCTGAGAGGTAGCCGGCGGTGGCCCTCCTGCGATCGGCCAGGACTGGAAACATGGTCATGACACGCTCATGGGCCTCGGCGATCGAAGCCCTATCGGTGTTCGTGATACCACCGGCAATCAAGTTTTCGTCGACCGTCAGCTCGGCGAAGACGCGTCGACCCTCCAGAACCTGGGTCAGCCCCGACCTGACGATTGCAGATGGTTCCTTTTCGTCAATGCGCTCGCCGTCGAACGTGACCGAACCCTTGGTGATCTCTCCGTTGTGAATATCCAGCAGACCCGAGATGGCCCGGGTCGTGGTCGTCTTACCGGCACCGTTGGCTCCCAGGAGGGCCACGATCTGACCGTCGCCCACCTCGATGGACAGGCCGCGTAGGACAAGAACCACCTCGTTGTAAACAACCTCGAGGTTCGCTACTTCGAGCATGTCATCCATTTCCGCCTGGTCGGCCTGAAGGGGTTGATGGCCCGGGGGGTGGCATCTCAGCCACCCCCCGGCTCATCAGATGGTCAGCCTGCTACGAAGCAGGCGCCCTCATATGTCTGAGCGAGGGTGATGTCTGACACGATCGGGCCGCCACCGAGCAGCACCGAACCAGTCG
>JACNLA010000027.1 GCA_014381745.1 Actinomycetota bacterium
TGGGGGTGTGGCTGTCGGTGCCGATCATCATCCCGCCGGGGAAGGCGTACTGCTCAAGTACGACCTGATGGATGATTCCAGAACCCGGCTTCCAGAACCCGGCTCCGTAGCGCGCACACACGGACTCCAGAAAGTCGTAGACCTCGGCGTTGTCGTCAACGGCTACGAGCAGGTCCGCTGCGGCGTCAAGTCGGGCAGAGATGAGGTGGTCGCAGTGGGTGGTGGTGGGGACCTGAACCTCGTCGAGGCCTGCGGTCATGAACTGAAGCCACGCCATCTGGGCGGTTGCGTCCTGCATTGCGACACGGTCGGGTCTCAGGTCAACGTAGGAGCCGCCACGTTCGAGGCCTGAGCCTTCTGGGTCGTCAAGGTGGCTGACGAGGATCTTCTCTGTAAGCGTGACGGGGCGACCCAGGCGTCTACGTGCGGTTGCTACACGGTCATCAAGTGTCGAGTAGACCCGGTTGACCAACTCGATCGGGGTGCTGGCGGAGACGGCCATTGTTGTGAGAGGTCCTTCGTATTGGGCGGAGACGGGTTTCTCGCCTGCTCTGGAGGCTACCTAGGAGGGGGAGAGCCCCACCCGGCCGCTCAGAGGGCCCACTGATAGGTTCCGGCGATGGGCATCGTGGACGAAGACGTGGCGAGGGTTCGTGATGAGACCGACATGGTCCGCCTCATCACCCAGCACACGCAGCTCAAGAAGAGTGGTCGTCAGTGGATGGGCCTGTGTCCCTTTCATGGTGAGAAGTCACCGTCATTTTCGGTAAACCAGGAAAAGGGCGTCTACTACTGCTTCGGATGCCAGGTCAGCGGTGACGCCATCGACTTCGTGCGGGAAATGGAGAACCTGGACTTTGCCGGAGCCGTCGAGTACCTGGCTGGTCGTGCGGGCGTGACCCTGCGTTACACCGACCGCAACGAGGGCAAGGCCCACAGCCGCCGGAAGCACCTAACTGAGGCGATCGGCAGGGCTGTTGCGTTCTACCACGACCTCCTCCTCAGCGACCCGGCTGCACGCCCGGCCCGCGAGTACCTGAAAGCCAGGGGGTTCGACGGAGATGTGGCCCGGCGCTTCTCGATCGGTTGGGCTCCAGATGACTGGTCTCAACTTGCCGGCCATCTGCAACTCTCAGATGGAGACCTGAAGGCATCGGGACTGGGCGGAATCAACAAGAGGGGAGGTCAGTACGACGCCTTCCGGGCAAGGATCATGTTCCCGATCTTTGACGAGAGGGACAACCCGGTGGGGTTTGGTGGCCGCAAGCTGCCTGACGGGGAAGATCCGAAGTACCGGAACACCTCAGATGCTGCCGAGACCTACTCAAAGAGCCGTGTCCTCTATGGCCTCAACTGGGCCAAAACCGAGGCTGGGCGGAGAGACGAGATCGTCGTCTGCGAGGGTTATACCGATGTGATCGGCTTCCACCTGGCTGGGCTTGAGCGAGCAGTGGCCACCTGCGGCACAGCTATGACACCTGACCACGCCCGCAAGTTGGCACGGTTTGCTCCCCGGGTGGTTCTTGCCTTCGATGCTGATGGAGCAGGGCAGTCGGCAGCAGAACGTGTCTACGAATGGGAGGAGGAGTTCGGCCTGCAGTTCGCCGTGGCCGATCTGCCCGCTGACGCCGACCCCGGTGACCTCTTCCAGACCGACCCCCAGGGACTTCGCAGGGCGGTGGAGGAGGCACGTCCGTTTCTGGAGTTCCGAATCGACCGCGTGTTGGGGCGTGGCGACCTGACCACAGCGGAAGGCCGTGCCCACGCGGCTGAGGATGCAGCGACGCTTGTGGCTCAACACCCCAACGCCCTCGTGCGTGACCAGTACATGGTCAGCATCGCCGACAGGTGCCGTCTGGATGTGGAGCAGTTGCGGCAGCGCTCGTTGAATCGGAGGGCCGCTCCTGTGAAGAGGCCAAGGGGACACGGTGAGACGGCTGGTGATCCGGTCCGGATACCTGAAAGGCTGACCCCCGAAACCCAGGCGCTTCGACTGCTGGCACACCGTCCCGAGGAGATCGCCGGCTATCTTTCCGGGATTTTGTTCGCGGACCCGACGTCGCTTGCCGTCTACCGGGCACTCGGCGCACAGGGCGAGGCCCGTGCTGCCGTGTCTGCCCTCAATGCCGATCCGGAGGGTGAGGCGGCTGCAGCCCTGCTGGCGAGGTTGGTTGTCGAGGACGCAGGCGATGATCAACCCGTCGGCGTGCTGAGCAGGCTTCTGTCGCTGGCTGCGGAACGGCTTGCGGTCGAGTTGGAGGCCGTGGCACGTCGCGATGACGACCTGGCGACCTACCAGCCGTCAATCTCGTATCTCAGGACCCAGGTGATTCAACTCCGCGAGCCGGGTTTTGATATCGCCGACCTGGAACCGTTGCTACGGTGGCTCATCGACTATTGGGAGGGGAGGTCCGATGCCTGAGGCCGCCCCCGATCCACAGAGGTGGGCGGGGGTATCGGAGTTCGAGTTTGCCCGCCTACTTCGCCACGGCAGGAGCAAGGGCAGCCTCAGTCTGGACGAGATCATCGACGTCGTACGCGACGCCGAGTTGACCTCTGAACTGATTCTCGGGATTCGCGGCGCCCTCGAGGCCGAGGGAATTGATTTCGACGAGACTGTCCTCGTCGACGATGACAGCGAGGCGGAGGTGGTCCGGCTGAGCCGTTCCAGTTTCTCGACCGTGAGAGGCCAGGACGTGGCCTCAGGTCGGGCCGATCAGGGAACTGGGGGGGACTCGACACGTCTCTATCTGCGCGAGATCGGAAAGGTCGCCCTCCTCACTGCGGCCGATGAGGTGGAGTTGGCGGCTGCCATTCTGGACGGTGCCGATGCCGAGATGAGGTTGGCCGACCTTGCGGTGTCTGGAGAGCTGAAGAGCCTTGAGCGTCTGGAACTGGTTCGCCTAAGGCGACGGCAACGCAGGGGTGAGATGGCCCGCGATCGCCTCACACGGGCGAACCTGCGTCTTGTCGTCTCTGTCGCCAAGCGCTACAAGGGCAGGGGACTGCCGTTGTTGGACCTGTTCCAAGAGGGAAATCTCGGCCTCATGCGGGCAGTCGAGAAGTTCGATGCCAGCAAGGGTTTCAAGTTCTCCACCTATGCGACATGGTGGATTCGCCAGGCGATCACGCGTGCGATTGCGGACCAGTCCAGAACTATCCGAATTCCGGTACACATGGTCGACGCAATGAACCGCGTGCTGCGTGCCCAGAGGGACCTGTCTCAGGAACTGGAGCGCCAGCCCACCACCGAGGAGATCGCGGACCGTGCCGTTGTAACCGATGACAAGGTCGAGGAGCTCCTCAAGCTGGCCCGTGATCAGGACAATCCGCTGTCCTTGGACTCACCTCTCGGCGAGGAACAGGATTCCAGCCTTGCCGACCTGCTTCCCGACCTTGACGCCGAGGTGCCTGCCGATGCAGCGACACGCCTGATGCTCGGTGACGCGGTTCTTGAGGCACTGGACGAACTTGATGACCGCGAAAAGGAGGTCGTCCGCATGAGGTTCGGCCTCGATGACGGCCAACCACAGACCCTCGAGGATGTGGGCCGGCACTTTGGTGTCACTAGGGAGCGTGTACGTCAGATAGAGGCGCGCACCATGGCCAAGCTGAGGCATCCGCTGCGCTCATCCCGGCTGCGCGACTATTTGGATGGCGACTGACCCATTGCCCGTTGTTGAGCCGTTGGGTGGACGGGCGCGCTGGTATCCTGCCCCTCGCTATCCGGGGTAGCTCAGCTGGCAGAGCGTCGGACTGTTAATCCGCAGGTCGTGGGTTCGAGCCCCACCCCCGGAGCCACATGAATGCAGGTCAGGGTCGGTCTTTCGGGACCGGCCCTCTCCTTGTTAGGGCTTTGTTAGGGGTACTCCACGAATCGTTTCCTTCGCACTGCCCAGACGTACCCTGCCCACAGGGGAAGGTCCCTCAAATCGGGCGACAGACGATTCTGCCGTCGCCCTCACCAAATCAAAGGAACGTTCAATGCGCCCCTCAATCCGTTTCGCCCTGCTCGGGCTCTTCGTGCTCGTAGCTGCTGGCTGTGGTGGAGATGCCGTTGAGGCATCCAGCCCCACTACAACTGCGGACCACACGTCGGCCTACGCGGGCGAGGAGGCGCGTGCCATCAAGACTCTGTCCGACAACGACATCGAGGAACTCCGCAACGGTCGCGGCTGGGGCCTTGCCAAGGCCGCCGAGCTGAACGGTGTGCCAGGCCCGTCCCACGTTCTTGAAATGAAGGCCGAGATCGGCCTCAGTGCCGAGCAGGAAGCTGAGATCCAGGCCATCTTCGAGGAGATGAACGCCGAGGCCAGGCTTCTCGGCGAGAAGATGATCGACCAGGAGTGGGCTCTTAACCAGGCTTTCCTGAACGGTGAGGTGACCGAGGAGTCCCTGACCCGGATGGTCGACGAAATCTCAGAAACTCTCGCAGAGTTGCGCGTTCTCCACCTGGCCACACATCTGGTGACACCGGGAATCCTTACGCCTGAGCAGGTAACGCAGTACAACGACCTGCGCGGTTACCTGAGCAACGACGATCCCTGCCAGAACATCCCCGAAGGGCATGACGAAGCCCAGTTCAAGCTCCACAACGACTGCGACTGATCGGCCGTCGGCGTCGGGTCCGAGCCGGTCGCCTGCCAGAATGCTGGCGGGCCGGTAGCTCAGTGGTTAGAGCAGGCGACTCATAATCGCTCGGTCGGGA
>JACNLA010000010.1 GCA_014381745.1 Actinomycetota bacterium
AGCTCGTCGGGCTCATAACCCGAAGGTCGCAGGTTCAAATCCTGCCCCCGCTACCAAGTGAATTCGTCTGCATGGGTCGGTCTCTCGGGACCGGCCCTCTGCATATACCGGGTGGTGTTGCACCGGGAATGCACGCTCTGGCCGCTCACGCAACCTGAGGGGGACCATGGCCACAACGGCCTCCCCTAGGGTCAAGGAATGAAGGCTGGGAAGGTGCTGCTGGCTCTTGGTCTGTTGGCGTCTGGGTGTGCTTCCGAAGAATGGTCTGAGAGCGCCAAGGACGTCCTTGTGAACGAATGCGTCACTTCCATTCAGAACGAAATGGACGCAGACTGGCAGTTCAGGCGAGCCATGCAGGAGACCGGACTCAGCGCCCCTGATGCATGTCGCTGTCTGATCGAGAACCTGGTGGAGGAGTTCAGCGAGGATGACTTCGAGGCTCTCGGCTTCTATGGGCAACGGGAGGCTGTGAAGCGGGTGACCAGCCACTGTCGGACATTTCTGCTCGAGTCACTGTTCGACTGACGCCCCGACCGAGCATCTGGCTGGTACTCGACGATCAGACGATGAGCGGCGTCACCCGGTTCTTGATGCAGCGGACCAGGTTGAGCGCCGCCATTGTCGAGGTCTTCGGGTTGTCGGGCAGCGGGCGACTGCTGATCGAGACGTCGAGTTGGCCGAAATCTCCAACGACGGTGATCTCGTGCCGGTTTTCGGTCGCTGCGGGATCTGCGACGAGCGTGATCTGTGTGTCTTCGGGGCCGACCCCTGCGAGGGCGGTTGTGATGGCCACGTTTGCGTTCTTCGAGAACTGTGACGCTGCCTCGGTGGCCGCTCCGCTGAAGAAGGCCGCTGGCTCCACAAGGGCGTCGAGGGCGCATCGTTCCTCTGCCGGTGTTCCCTTCCACGCGCTTGGTGGCTTGATGATCCGGTGCTCGACCGAATCGAGTCCAAGGAGGCTTGCCGCGGCGATCGCATCGACGGCACCCAGTGCGCCTGGCTGGACGTGCAGCTGTGCATCGTGGGCGGCGGCAATGCCGGTCAGTTCCTCAAGCAGGGTGGTGTCGGCGAAGGCGGACGCTGATGACACGATGAAATCTGCCCCCGCCTCGAGGGTGGCTCGGCCCCAAGGGCCGACGGCATCTCGCCCGGCGGTCTCGGCGACCACGTCGGGGTGGGTCGATGCCAGCTCGTCAGGGCTGGTGAGAAGGCTCGCACCAGGTGGCAGATCCTTCGGTGGCTCCGACCCGGCCCGTACGGCGACAGCCACGATCTCGACCGGTGAGCCTTCGAGCAGGCGACAAGCGGTTCGGGCCATGGCACCCCAACCCACGAAGGCGATGCGCAGTTGGGACCCCGTGGACATGTCCGCTCCGTTCAGAGCTCGAGGCCGCACTGCTCGAACGCCTCGCGGGTGACCCGCTTTTCGTCGTCGGTCAGCTCCAGTAGCGGAGCCCGGACACGACCGCCGACCTGTCCAAGAAGTTCCTGCCAGTACTTCTGGTGGGCGTGGGGCTTTTCGGGAGGACGCGTGCCCTTGAGGGCTGCACGGACCGGGTCGAGGCTGGCGCTGATCCGCCGGGCGTCGTCGATTCGCCCCTCGAAGGCAGCCTGTGTGTACTCGTGCATACGACGGTCGTTCGCCGTCTGCAGGAGGAACGGAGGCGAGGAGCACAGGTAGAGCGACCAGTCCAGTTCGATGACGTTGTCGAGCCACTCATCCTCAGATGCGGTGCTCACCTGGATGCGGTCAGAGGCCAGCGCCGAGAGTTCCGAGTACATCGGGCGCGGCACGCTGTACTTGATGGCGACCACGTTCTCAAGGTCGGCGAGGCGGTTGCACAGTTCCGGCGACATCAGGTAGCCGCTGTCCGGGTGGCTCCAAAGGGCGATGCCGATGTCGACGTTGTCTGAGATCGACCGGTAGTAGCCCATGAGGGTTTCGTCCTGGGCCGTGGTGAAGTGCAGCGCCGGTGCGTGGACGACTATGTAGTCGGCACCTATGTCCTCGGCATGGTGTGCCAGTTCCATTACAACGTCCAGGTTCTGGTCCGAGCACGACATGATCGTCTGGCCCCGCCCCCGGGTCGCTTCGACAGCCAACTCGAACGACCGCTTCCGCTCGTCGAGCGTCATCGAGAAGAACTCACCCTGTTTGCCGGAGATGAAGAGGCCTTCGATCCCGAGGTCGTCGATCCAGTGGCGGACGTTGCGGCCAAAGCCGTCCTCGTCGATCCGAAGGTCCTCGGTGAACGGCATCAGGGCAGCGGCCCAGATGCCGCTCATGTTCTGGCGTGCGTAGGCCTTGGCGTCGCTTCTGGTGTAGTTCATGTCCTGTGGTCCGATCCGGGGTCACACAATGGAGATGCTGTGGGAGACGCTCTTCACCACCATGTAGTGGTGGAGACCCTCGGTGCCACCCTCTCGGCCATACCCGCTGGACTTCATTCCGCCAAAGGGGGTTTCGGGAAGCGATGCCTCGAGCGTGTTGATCGAGAGGTTGCCGGCCTCGACCCGGTTGACCATGCGGTCCACGTAGTCGGCCCGGTTGGTGAAGCCGTAGGCGGCCAGCCCGAACGGAAGCGAGTTGGCACGTTCGATTGCCGTGTCGAGCGAGTCGACCGGGTTCACGATGGCTACCGGCCCGAACGGCTCCTCTTGCATGATCCGGGCCTGATCGGGGACGTTGGCGAGGACCGTTGGTTCGTGGAAGAAACCGGTCGTGCCGATGCGCCTGCCGCCGGTGGTCGCCTCGCCTCCTGCCTCGCACGCATCTGTGACAAGCGCTACCACGTCGGCCAGGCGACGGTCGTTGGCGAGCGGCCCCATCTCAGTGCCGGGCTCCATTCCATCACCCACGATCGTGGCAGCGGTTCGCCGGGTCATGCCGTCGAGGAACTGTTCGAATACAGCCTCGTGGACAAAGAAACGGGTCGGCGAGGTGCACACCTGGCCGGCGTTTCGCATCGCCCTGATCGCCGAGGTCTCCGCTGCTGCATCGACGTCGGTGTCCTCGCACACGATCACCGGGGCGTGACCACCGAGCTCCATCAGGACCGGCGTCATGTGGTCCGATGCGAGCCCTGTGAGGTGGCGCCCCACAGCGGTTGAGCCGGTGAAGGCAACCATCCGGATCACGTCACTGGCAATGAGGTGCTGCGAGATGTCGGCCGGTATCCCGAAGACGAGGTTGAGCACACCCGGTGGGAGTCCGGCGTCGTGGAATGCCTCGGCGATGTGCATGGCACCCGCTGGGGTCTCCTCGGCGGCCTTGATGATGATCGAACACCCCGATGCCAGGGCACCGGCGATCTTTCGTGCCGGCTGGCTCATTGGGAAGTTCCAGGGCGAGAACGCTGCGACGGGACCGATCGGCTGGTGGTTGACAGTGTGCTTCACGCCGGGACCGCTCGGTATGACACGCCCATAGGTCCTCATCGCCTCACCGGCGTCCCATTCGAAGAACTCTGCGCCCCGGATCACCTCGGCCTGTGCCTCAGCGAGCGGCTTGCCGTGCTCAAGGGTGATCGAGTGGGCGATCTCGTCCTGACGGGAGCGCATGAGGGCGGCTGCTGACCTGATGAGGTCGGCACGGTCCCTGGGGGAGGTTCGGCGCCAGGTCTCGAATCCATCAGCCGCTGCGGCCAGGGCTGCATCGAGGGTGTCCCGGTCGGCGACGGGGACCCTGCCGATGACCTCTTCGGTAGACGGGTTGACGACGGGCATGTCGTCGTCGGCCGCGTGCCAGGCCCCGTCGATGTAGAGCTTCAACTCCGGGTAGCTGGTCATGGGTGGCTGGTCGCCTCTCGGGTTCGGTGGCCATCTGCGAACAGCCGGTACGGATGGCCCAGAGGTAGGGGAGCCATCCTACCGGCAGGCAGGTGGCGCCCGCTTTCCGGCAGGCGTGGTGCTACTTGACGGGGGTGGCGGTGGGGCCGATGATTCCCGCCATGAACTCGGGGATTCAGGGTGGACGGTCAGCGGTGGTTGACCTTCTGGCGGGCCTCGTTGCATTCCCCACCGAGAGCCTGTCCACGAACCTGGGTCTCATCGACCTGTACGCCGATCGGGCGGCCCGGGCCGGTGCGGCCATCGATGTCGTTCCGGGAGAGGCGGGCCGGTCGAACCTACATGTGCGTTTCGGACCAGATGCGCCCGGCGGCATTCTGCTCTCGGGCCACACCGACGTTGTCCCCGCCGGTTCCGGTTGGGCAACCGACCCCTATGAGTTGACCGAGGTTGACGGTCAACTCCGCGCCCGCGGCAGCGCCGACATGAAGGGGTTCCTGGCCGCCGCCCTGGTCGTTCTGGAGTCGTTCGACCACACGGGTTTTGTTGCGCCGGTGCATTTCGGGTTGAGCTATGACGAGGAGGTCGGCTGCGTCGGTGTTCACAGCCTGCTCGACCGCCTGGCTGCCGATGAATCCTGTGCTCCGGCGATCGTTGTGGTGGGAGAGCCCACGGGCATGCGTCTCTGCAACACCCACACCGGCAAGGTTGCCCACCGCGTGGACGTGTCAGCCCGCGCTGGCCACTCCAGCCGTGTGGGAGCTGAGCCGAGCGCCGTCCTGGTTGCAGCCCAACTGGTGGCCTGTATTGGTGCTCTCAACTCGTCTGGTGCCGGCATCAGCGCCAACGTGGGCACCATCCACGGCGGTGTCGCCGTCAACGTGTTGGCCCCCGAATGCAGCTTCGACTTCGAGCTCCGCTTCGAAGCCGGAGTCGATCCCACCGAGGTGTTGGCCGGATTCTGGAAAGCAGCAGACGACCACGACGAACAGCTGACAGCCGTCGGTGGGAAGGTGGCGTCGGAGCAGGTCATGGGGTACCCAGCCCTTGCGGCGGATCCGGGTAGCAAAGGCGTGGCCGCCCTTGAGCGCCTTGTCGGAACAGGGCCTCCCGGTCCCGTCGAGTTCGGCTGCGAGGCCGGGCTCTATGCCGAGCGCCTCGCCTCTCCGGCTGTCATAGTTGGCCCCGGCGACATCGCTGATGCCCACAGACCCGATGAGTTTGTTGAACCAGAACAGCTGGACCGGTGTGTAGAGGTCCTGCACCACACAATCCGGGCGTTCTGCCTGGATGCCGATTCCCAGGAGTGAGCACGTGACAGTTGACCAGAACTCGAAGGCACCCGGTCTCGATGAGATTATTGCGAGGATCGACGAGTTGGGACCTCGCTTTCGGGAACGAATGCGGGGCCTCGACGAGGCCGTCCAGTTCCCGGAGGAGAACTTTGCAGAGGCGAAGGCCGCCGGTCTCCACGCCCTCTGCCTGCCGACGGAATACGGAGGCGCCGGTCTTTGGCTTCCCGGCAATTACGGCGCCTGGTACGAGATCCTCGAACGCCTCGCCTGGTGGGAGTCCAACACCGCCCAGCTTCTGCAGGTCCATAACCACGCTGCCGGCATCATCGCCTGGCACAGCACCCCCGAACAGAGAGACCACTTCCTGCCGAGGATTCTGGACGGAGCGTTTTGTGCATCGCTGGGTTCAGAGGCCCACATCTTCGAGAACGGCGCCGAAAAGCTGGCTGCTGAGCTCACGAAGGTAGAAGGCGGTTACCGGCTCACGGCGCGCAAGGGTTTCGCGTCTGTTGCAGCGGTAGCTAGGTACCTGATGGTCTGGGCAGCTGTCGAGGGCGACACGGCCTACGCTCACCGCCTCGTCTTCGCCGTGGTTGACACGGAGTCCGAGGGGGTCGAGTTGCTCGACGACTGGCAGATGCTCGGGATGCGCTCCACGATCTCGTGCGGGGTGAAGTTCACCGACGTGTTCATCCCCGACGACCACGTCGTGGGTGAGCCCGGCGGGTGGGTAACCAGCGACCCGCGGACCTTTTCGTGTGCGTACGCGGCCAACCATCTGGGTTCGGCGCAGGCGGCCTTCGACTTCATCGCCGAGTACATAGGCCAACGCGAGGACCTGGCCGGCTCCGAAGCGGTCCGGGTGAAGTTGGGAAAGATGGACGCCGACCTCTTTGCCGCACGGACGGCCCTGCGTTCCACCGGTGCCCGCCTCGACCGTGGTGACGACCCTGATGAGTGTGAGGCCGACGCGGTGCGCACCATGCACCTGGCCAAGGAGGTGGTGCTGGCCATCCCCTACGAGGGCTTCGACCTCGTAGGTGCCAGGGCCTGCCATGAGCGCTACCCCCTCGGGCAGATGATGCGCGATGCCCGCACCTTCACCCTGCACTTTCGGGACGATCTTTACCTTGAGCGCCTCGCCAAGATGGCGCTTGGTCAGGGCTTTTCCGCCAAGGGTGGTCGGGGCGGCTCCACCCCGTTTGAGGTGGACCCAATCGACGCCGGACAGGCCCACGCCGGAGCCTGAGGAGGAACGCAGCGACCATGGCCAGCCATCAGCGGATCAGGCCCTTCAACACGAAGGAGACCTATCCCGAACAGAACCTCGACAACGACCTCAGCCAGG
Organism: Actinomycetota bacterium; assembly: GCA_014381745.1. GTDB lineage: Bacteria > Actinomycetota > Acidimicrobiia > Acidimicrobiales > MedAcidi-G1 > UBA3125. The sequence continues at coordinate 6,433 of JACNLA010000010.1, forward strand.
GTGTCGTGGCTCGTGGAACGACTGTGTTTCTCCGCGGGCAGGTCTCACAGGATCTCGACACCCGCGAGTCGCTCCACGCTGGCGATGCCACCCTGCAGACCCGCAAGGCCATGGAGAACATCTCGATGCTTCTAGCCGAGGCCGGATCCCAGCTCAGCCACATCTGTCGAACGGTCGTCTATCTCACCGACATCTGCCACCGCGAGGACGTCTACCTGGAGATGGGACGGTGGCTCAAGGGGGTCCATCCCTGTTCGACCGGCATCGTCGTGTCGGAACTCGCACGACCGGAGTGGGTGGTCGAGGTCGAGGTAACCGCTGTGATCCCGGACTGATCTGGCAGCCATGTCCGCGCTCAGCCCTGAGGGGGAAGTGGTGCTCGCAAGACTGGCCGAAATCGCCGACGGTCCTTTGTCGGCGGCCTCTGCGATGCCGCCAGAGATGTACCACAGCGTCGAGATATTGGAACTTGAACAGCAGCGCCTGTTCTCCCGAGACTGGGTGTCGCCAGGGTTGGCAGCCGAGATCCCCGAGCCTGGCGACTACCTGACCTGGTCGATCGCAAACCAGCCCGTTTTCTGTATTCGTGGCAGGGACAACCAGGTTCGCACCCTGTCAAACGTCTGCCGGCACCGGATGATGCAGTTGCTGGAGGGGAGCGGAAACTCCAAGCGGATCATCTGCCCCTACCACGCATGGTCCTACGACCTCGACGGGCGCCTTGCCGCCGCCAACCACATGGAGGAGACCGACGGGTTCGACAAGGCCGACCACTGCCTCCCCGGGATCCGTACCGAGGTCTGGAACGGCTGGATCTACGTCACGCTCAACCCTGAGGCGCCCCCGGTGGCGGAACTCCTCCAGCCTCTCGAGGAGCTGGTAGGTCGGTATGGAATCGCCGATTATGTACCGGTCCACCGGGCAGACACCGTGTGGGACACCAACTGGAAGTTCCTTACCGAGAACTTCATGGAGGGCTACCACCTGCCCGTCACCCACTGGTCGACGCTCGGCACCTGGATGCCCATGGATTCGGTGGTCTTTCCCGACCGACGCCACCAGGCGTTCACCTACCAGTTGTTCGAAAAGGACGAGCGTTCCAGGTACGGCCGCGCTCACCCCGACAACACCAGCCTTGAGGACCGATGGCGCAACACGACCGTCATGCCGACGGTGTTCCCGTCGCACATGTACATCCTGGCGCCCGACCACCTCTGGTACCTGTCGCTGCGGCCCAGAGGCACATCTCAGGTCGACCTTCGGTTCGGCATAGCAGTGGCTCCGGAGCAGTACGCCTCGCTTGAGGACCCCGGTGCGTGGGTGGAAGAGTTGGTGGCCTTCTTCGGCGACGTGTGCGAGGAGGACCGCCTCGTCGTAGAGGGCATTCAGCGGGGCTCGGGTTCACCGCTGGCGGAGCCGGGACCGCTGAGCTGGCTGGAGCACGAACTCCAGGACCTGATGGGGTACCTGGTCAGCCGGCTGACGTAGCGTGCGCCCATGACCTTCTCGATCACCGGGCACTGTGCCCGTACCGACATGGTGGGTGTGGCCATCACTACCTCGTCCATCTGTGTCGGCTCGAGGTGTCCTCATGCCCGGGCCGGCGTCGGTGCCGTCGCCAGCCAGAACGTGACCGACCCGAATCTGGCTGAACTTGTTTTCGAGCGTCTTGCAGCGGGCGACTCTGCGCAGGCGGCGGTTGCAGCGGTAATCACGGGGCGTGAGAACATCGACTACCGCCAGCTCGCAGCCGTGGACCTAGAGGGACGCGTCGGGCACTTCACCGGTGCCAACGTGTTGAGCCTCAACCGGATCAGCGAGGGCGACCACTGTGTTGCTGCCGGCAACCTGCTCAGCTCACCCGATGTAGCCCAGGCGATGAGCGACGCCTTCGATACCAGCCCCGACGAGCACCTGGCCGAGCGCCTCCTGCGGGGGCTCGAGGCCGGTCTGGCTGCCGGAGGCGAGGAGGGGCCTGTCCACTCTGCAGCACTCCTGGTTCACCACGAGCAGCCCTTCGCCCTCGTTGACCTTCGGGTCGACTGGGATGACGAGAACCCCATTGCCGTGCTGCGTCGACTCTGGACCGACTACGAACCCCAGGTCGGGCCCTACCTGCTGCGAGCGGTCGACCCTGCCGCTGCCCCCAGCTACGGGGTGGCCGGCGACCCGTGATCTGACGCATGATGAAGAGCACACCCATGACCTCTGACACCAACAGGTTCGACTTCGACGTCCTGGTGGTGGGTAGTGGCTTTGGTGGAAGCGTCAGTGCACTTCGGTTGACCGAGAAGGGGTACAGGGTCGGGGTGCTCGAGGCCGGTAGGCGGTTCGCCTCTGCGAACTTCCCGAAGACCAACTGGAACCTGCGGAAGTTCCTCTACTTTCCCCGCCTCGGCATGCATGGCATCCAGCGCATCGACCTGCTGAGCGACGCCCTTGTCCTGTCCGGAGCGGGGGTGGGTGGCGGGTCGCTCGTGTACGCCAACACCCTCTACCGGCCCCTTGATGCCTTTTACGCCGACCCTCAGTGGGTGGGCATCACCGACTGGCGTGCAGAGCTGGAGCCGTTCTACGACCAGGCCAGCCGGATGCTCGGGGTGTGCACGGCCCCGGGTGGTTCCCCGAACGACGATGTGATGCGCCAGTTGGGTGAACGCATGGGGGTGCCCGACTCGTTCAGACAGGCGGAGGTAGGCGTCTTCTTCGGTCAGGCTGGCGAGGTCAGCGACGATCCCTTTTTCGGAGGCGTCGGTCCCGACCGAACCGGTTGCATCGGCTGTGGAGGATGCATGGTCGGTTGTCGCCACGACTCCAAGAACAGCCTGGATCGCAACTACCTGTACCTGGCCGAGCAGGCCGGTGCAGAGGTGCTTCCCGGACGGCAGGTGACCGGGGTGAGGCCCCTGCCGGAGGGTGGCTACGAGGTCGTGTCTGAGAGACCTGGTCCGGTGAGGGGCCGCGCCGTCAGGTACCACCGTGTAGAGCAGGTCGTGTTCTCGGCCGGTGTGTTGGGCACCGTTCGCCTGCTCGCAGACATGAAAGAGCGGGGCAGCCTGCCAAACCTGTCTTCGCGGTTGGGTGAGTTGACGAGGACCAACTCCGAATCCATTCCCGGAGCCAGCTCTGCGCCGGGCTCGGAGGTGGACTACTCGACCGGCATCGCCATCAGCTCGTCCATCTACCCGGACGACCACACCCACATCGAGGGTGTCCGCTATCCGGCGGGGTCTAACGCAATGGGTTTGCTGGCGACCGTCCTGGTCGACGGTGGCGGCAGGGTGCCACGCCAGGTCCGCTTCCTGGGTCAGGTCCTGCGCCACCCGGTCCGCTTCCTTCGGAGCCTCTCGGTGCGCCGCTGGTCAGAGCGCACCGTGATCCTGCTGGTGATGCAGAGCCACGACAACAGCATCAACCTGCGCTGGCGGCGCAAGAGGAGGGGGGTCAGGCTGCGGTCGGAGCAGGGCACCGGCCAGCCGAACCCCACCTTCATTCCCGAGGCGTCCGAAGCTGCCAGGCAGGCAGCCGACATCATGGGCGGTGACGCATTCGGTTCGCTCAACGAGGCACTCCTTGATGTGCCGGTCACAGCACATATTCTGGGCGGCTGCGTGATCGGCAGCGATGCCGACCACGGCGTGATTGACGCCTACCACCGCGTGTTCGGCCACCCTGGCCTGCACGTCGCAGATGGTTCGACCATCAGCGCAAACCTTGGTGTGAACCCGTCGCTGACGATTACCGCACAGGCGGAACGGGCGATGGCGCTGTGGCCAAACCGGGGCGAGGTGGATCCCAGACCGCCTCTGGGGGCGCCCTATGAGCTGGTCCAGCCGACGTCACCCCATTCGCCGACCGTTCCGTCTGAAGCGCCTGCAGCCCTGGGCTGGTGACCGTGGCCACCGTCTTTCGCTGGGGCGCCGGTTGCCGCTGAACCGCCATGGGGGTCTGATGGGACACGCTCATCACGTGTTCCTCATCGTCAGCTAACAGGGTGCTCAATCGGCGGCAGCAGTCTGGCCACCTGGAGGTAGAGGAAATGTCACAGATCGATCGACGTAGGTTTCTTGTTCTGGGTGCCGGTGTGGTTGTCGGAGCGGGTGCACTGCCCCTGCTTGGCTGCGGTAGCGATCCACTAACGGTCTCGCCAACCACCACAGGTGGTTCGTTGACAACCTTCCGTTCCCCGTCTGAGATCTCCTCAGTTGATGGGTTGCTTGAGACGACCCTTACCGCTGTGTCAGGCATGGTGCCCTTCGGCGACAGCGAGCGCTGGGCCTACTCCTATGACGGCTCTTCGCCAGGACCGACGCTGCGTGTGAAGCCGGGAGACCTGATGCGCATTCTGGTCAGGAACAAACTCGACAATCCGACCAACCTCCACACACACGGCCTCCATGTCTCACCGGAGGGCAACAGTGACAACGTGTTCGTAAGCATCGGTCCCGGCGAGGAGTTTCTCTTTGAGATTCGGCTGCCGGAGAACCACCGGGGCGGGACCTACTGGTACCACCCGCACAGGCACGGCTACGTAGCCGAGCAGGTGGCCGGCGGAATGGCCGGAATGATCCTCGTTGAGGATGACTACGACAGTGATCCGGTTCTGGCTGCGGCGACCGAGCGTGTCATGGTTCTGAATGACCCGAAGATCGCATCTGATTCCAGCGCTTTTCCTACTTCGATGATGGATCGGATGATGGGGCGTGAAGGTGACCTCGTCACGGTCAACGGGGTTCACCATCCCAGGTTGTCGGTGTCGACCGGTTCGCTTGAACGGTGGCGGCTGGTGAATGCCAGCTCGTCGCGTTTCTACGATCTGTCTCTGGCCGGCGCACCGATGATGCTGGCGGGAAACGACGGTGGCCTCATGGGGACGCCGCAGGAGATCGACTCCCTTCTTCTTGCGCCCGGCGAGAGGGCCGAACTCCTTGTGCCGGTAACTGATTCCGGTTCCATAAACCTTCACTCCCACTACTACAACCGCGGGGGCATGGGTGGTTCGGGTAGCGCCGGAACAACTGACCTGGTGACCCTTGAAGCCGTTGGTGCGCCAGCCCAGGCAGCTGTGCCGACCCGGATCAAGGGAGCAGAGATTTCACCGCCGCCAGCCATAACTGGCAGGAGATCGGTTGAGATGTCCATGTCGGGCATGTCGTTCAGGTTTGATGGAAAGACCTTCGATCCTGCACGCATTGACCAGCATCTGGTGCTGGGAGACGTTGAGGAGTGGACCATCACCAACACGTCGATGATGGATCACCCATTCCACATCCACGTCTGGCAGTTTCAGGTGACCGACGCCAGCGACAGAAGGCTCGTGTCTCCCGGCTTGAAGGACACGGTCGTGGTCCCAGCTGGTGGTTGGGTGAAGTTTGTCCTCAACATCACCGACATCCCTGGACGGGCCGTCTACCACTGCCACATCCTCGACCATGAGGACCAGGGCATGATGGGCGTCTTCGAGGCGACGGTCGCCTAGCCGAGCTGAAGGCCTAGTCGGCTCTGACCAGCAGCAGGGGGAACCAGTCTTCCCGCAGGCGTTGGCCGGCAGTCATTTCGTGGCCGTCGAACGGTGGTGAGGTGCGGCCCTGACGCTGCACATAGCGGGCGTCGTCGCCCACCAAGCGGAGCGAGAACGCTCGCCGCATGTCGCTTGAACCCCGCGCTCCGTGCACCGTGTCAAAGTGAAAGGCCACGGCGTCGCCCGGCTCCATCGCCCACTCCAGGACCTCGTAGCGATCGGGTTCCGCGTCCGGGTCCGGAAGCGGCTGGAAACCCTCATCACCGGTCGCCCCGCCGCCGTAGAAGCCATAGCCCGTAGTCCAGTTGACCGGCATTACGGCGGTGTCCCACTTGTGCGAGCCGCGGATGAAGCGCAGAGTCGACTCCACTGGCACCGGGTCCAGCGGGATCCAGAGGCTGATCGTCTGGCGACCCTCCACGAAGTAGTAGGGGCCATCGGCGTGCCATGGAGTGTGGAGTCGTGCTCCCGGCTCCTTGACAAGGACGTGGTCGTGGAACAGCTGGACTGTCTCAGACCCCATCAGCTCCGCAGCAACCGCACCCACGTCGGACTCGAAGGCGAAGCGCTCGAACTCGGGTATGCGGGCCCAGTTGCAGTAGTCGTCCCAGAACCGCCCCGGGTCTGCGGCCGTCCCGTTCTCGTTGAAGAACTCGCTGGGCTCATCCTCGTTGCGGTCGATGCCGGCTGCAAGCACGTCAACCCAGTCGCCGAACAGGCCCTGGAGGAAGGCCGCCCCGTCAGCGGCCAGTGTGGCGACGGTGTTCTCGCTGATTTGGTCGGTTGCCATGGCCTCAAGTTAGGTGTTGTATACAGCGGGGTCATCTACGGGGGGCCTTCCCGGATCGACGTATTCGGTTGGGTAGTGCAGCAGGGGGGAGGCATGCCGGTGGAGGACCTGACGTTTCCCAACGGGCTCCGCCTGCTGGCCGACTGGCAGTCAGGTGACCCAGAGGCGAAAGAGCGGCTTCGGCTTGTCTTCGACACCGGACTGGGTGGCGGCTACGACGACGTTCTGGCCGAGCCGGCGCCACAGGACGAGGTTCATGTCTGCGGGTCCATCGACCTGTTGAGCCTCGGGATCATCTTCGACCTGTTCGGGGTCACGGCCGAGGAGTTCTACAAGGGGGATCCCGACCGGTACGTGCGCTCGGTGTTCCTGACCCTGAGGCTGCTCGGTATGCCCAAGACCTACCTGAGTTGGCCCGTCTACGGATTCACAGCAGAGGCCCTCGGTCAGCCGATGATCTACTCGGACCGCTTCTCACCCGGAACCGACCCTGAGGACACCCTCGTCAATTCGGACAACTGGCGGGACATGGCACTGCTGGACCTTGATGGACATATTCCGGTGCTGTTGGATGAGACGCTGGCGTGTTACCGCCGACTGTCCGGCTTCAGGCCGGTGCTTCACCTGTCGGCCCCCTACAGCCTTGCAGCCGACATCTACGGGCAGGAACACCTGATCAACGCCCTCACCACTGACCCCGGTTTCGTCAACCGGTTCCTCGACCATCTGGCCGACACGGTGCACAGGCCCTGGATGGACCACTTCTTCTCCCAGCACCCTGACGGCTGGGTCGAGTTCTCCGATGCATCCGGGTCGCCGTTCTTCATCGGGCCCGGGAACTGCAGGGACGTTGCCATCAGGTCCATTCAGCGCATCGTGGACGAGAACCCCTGGGGCGATCGGGTCTACATAGCCAACTACAGGGGCGACTACGTGACCCGGGCCAAGAAGAGAGGCGGTTCGTCGCGGCGCAGAAACCCGAGTGGGGGGAGATCCGAGTCTGTGACCCTTGAGGAACTGTTCGACCTCAAGAACAGCATCTGTCGCGACTACGTGATCCGCCTGGCCGATGACCGCATTCCCGTGGACTTCTACGTGGAGAAGGCGATCGAGAACAGGATCCCGCTGTTCACGGGCATCGGTGCGACCCAGATCGATCGCAACAGCGTGGCGGACCTGGACGCAGCCGTGTCTGAGATCAGGGAGATGACAAGGGGCTACGTGGATGCGATAGGGACGGTGGCCCGGTCGATCTCGGGTAACGGGTACGTAAAGCGGGTTCCTCCCTGGCCGGGCACCGTCTACTTCGAAGATGTCAGCGCCGAGTCCAGCTTCGAGCTGATCGAGGCCATCGTCGGCACGGTTCTCAGCGAGGGTGCTCTCGGGGTCAGCGGGTGAGGTAGACGCAACCACTTCGTGAAGTGTTGTAGTGCTGTTCTCCGATGGCCGTACACTGGCCGTACGCCGATGGAGGAGCCTCCTGATGACAACCACGGAAAAGAGGCAGCGATCTGCTCGTCTCGAGTTCAGGACAACGCCTGAGGACCGGGCCCTTATCGCCATGGCAGTCGAGGCCAACGGAACAGACCTCACCGAGTTCGCAGTTGCAAGCCTGCTTGAGGCCTCACGGCGGGTTCTTGCCGACCGTACCGATTTCACCCTCGACGACTCCGCCGCTGAGGCATGGGAAGCAGTGAACAGTCGCCCCGCAAGGGATCTCCCTGGCCTGCGTGGCCTGATGTTGCGACCGTCGCCGTTCACGGCTTCGTGACCTGGCGGTACAGCGAACCCGTCGCACTGGGGCCTGATCACAGCCTCGATACGTTCGAGTGCCGATCATCTGAGCAGACCGCGTGGCTGCGTCGACATGCCAGACAGGCGTCGTCGGCCGGCACCGCCAAGGTCTTCGTGGTGACCGCCGTCAGTTCTCCTGATGTCGTCGCCTACTACGGATGGGCAATGGCAGATATCGGACCCCCCGATGTTCCCAAGCGGCTGAGGCGTGGGGCGGGTAGGTATGACCAACCGGTTGCACTGCTGGCACGTCTCGGTGTTGATACACGCCACGAGGGGAAGGGACTGGGTGCGGCTTTGCTCCAGGACGTAATGCTTCGGACCCTCGCCCTGGGCGGAGAGATCGGATGCCGAGGTCTCCTCGTCCACTGTGAGTCCCAAGAGGCCCGCTCCTTCTACCAGCACCTGGTGCCCGAGTTCGAGCAGTCGCCGACAGACGCCCTGCACCTCGTTTTGCTGATGAAGGACATTGTCAGGACCCTTGGAACCACATGAAGGATTCTGGAGGCAGGACGGGTCAGGTTCAGTCGTAGACGAGGGCTCCGTCGTCCAGATCTGCGACCGGTAGTTCTTCGCTGTCCTCCCAGTAGTCCTGGGTGTGGCGCCACGGCTGGTTGGACCCCTGGCGGGGAAGCAGGTGCATTGCACGCGTCAGGTAGCCGGGGTTGAAGTTCTCTGAGTCCAGCCAGGGCAGGAACTCCATGTCGGCGTCGTCATCGCGGAGAACCGGTGTGGCGACCGAGACATCAAGGTCATCCATGTGCTGTAGGAGCCGGCAGACGAAGTCGGCTATGAGGTCGGCACGAAGGGTCCAGCTGGCTCTGAAGTAGCCGAAGATCCAGACCATGTTGGGGACACCGGTGAACATCATTCCGCGGTAGCCGACCGTGTCTGAGAACACGAGCGGCTCGCCGTCGATGCTGAAGTCGATGTCGCCGAGGACGCTCAGCTCGAAGCCGGTGGCGGTGATGATGATGTCGGCGTCGAGGTGGTCACCCGACTTGAGCTGGATGCCGGTCTCGGTGAACTCGACTATCTCGTCGGTGACCACCGAGGCGTCGCCGGCGGCGATGGTGTGGAACAGGTCGCCGTCGGGGATCAGGGCCAGGCGCTGCTGCCACGGCCGGTATGCCGGCGTGAAGTGGGGGCTGACGTCGAAGTCCTCGCCCAGGATCTCGCGGATGCCGTTGTAGAGCTCTTCGCGCACCAGGTCGGGGTGCTCGAAGGACAGCTCGATCACGGCTGCCTGATCGTGGAGGATCTTTCGTCGAACGATCTCATGGGTCCACTCCTCCGGGATGTCCAGTTCCCTGAGGGTGTCGGCCATCTCGTTGCTGTTGGGCCGGGCTACGAAAAACGTGGGCGATCGCTGCAGCATCGTGACGTGGCCGCACTCGTCGGCCATTGCCGGGATGAGGGTCGCTGCTGTCGCGCCGGAGCCGATGACCACGACCTGTTTGTCCTCGTAGTCCAGGTCCTCTGGCCATGTCTGGGGGTGCACGATCTCGCCTCTGAAACTGTCCATGCCCTCCCATTCAGGTGTGTAGCCCCTGGAGTGGCGGTAGTACCCCTGGCACATCCACAGGAAGTCGCCGGTAAAGCTGACCTGCTCACCGGTGTCGCTGCGGGTCACGTCAAGCGTCCAGCGCCTGTCTTCGGTCGACCATGTGGCGGCGGTGATGGTGTGGTTGTAGCGGATGTGGCGGTCCAGGTCGTTGTCGTCGATGACCTCACCCATGTAGGTGAGGATCTCGTCGGCTGTGGCGATGGGTGGACCTGTCCACGGCTTGAACCGGTAGCCGAACGTGTAGAGGTCGCTGTCTGATCGGATGCCCGGGTAGGTGTGGGTCTTCCATGTGCCGCCGAAGCTGTCCATGGTCTCGATCATCACGAAGCTCTTGTCAGGGCACTGCTGGCTGAGGTGGTAGGCGCCGCCCACGCCAGAGATGCCCGCACCCACGATCAGCACGTTGAAGTGTTCTGCCTCGGAACCGCTCACAACCAGAGCGTCCCGCAAACGGAAGGCGAGTGCCACATCCGAGGCATCTTGGAGACTGCGGATGGCGGTGGCGTCAGCCTCTTGCTAGCAAGTAGGGCATGGAGGCTGAGGAACTGGCGGCTCGGTGGCGGGAGATGAGCCCCGAGGAACGGGAGGAGGCCTACTCCCCGAGTTCCTGCATCGGGCGCGACTATTCGCAGTTCGTTGCCGCCTACAGGGACCGCAGCGCCGAGGCGCGGGCGTGCGTAGCCGGATGGTGCGAATACCGGTACGGGCCAGCGCCTTCGGAGCGCCTCGACTTCTTCCCGACGGCTGGCGATGGTGGGCCTGCGCCGCTGATCGTGTTCATCCATGGCGGCTACTGGCAGGAACTCTCCAAGGAGGACTCGTCGTTTCCGGCACCCGCATGGGTCGACCGGGGTATGGCGTTCGCCGCAATCGACCACACGTTGGCCCCGGAGGCGTCGCTCGCTGAGATCGTGGCCGAGTGCCGCAGGGCGGTGTTATGGCTGTATGAGAACGCGGGCGACCTTGGGGTCGACCCGCGACGAATCGTGGTTGCCGGCAGTTCGGCTGGAGCGCATCTCGCCGCGATGGTCGCCGTGCCCGGGTGGCAGCAGGGTGTGGGCATACCAGGGAACCTCGTCGCGGCCACGGTCCTGATGTCGGGGATCTTCGACCTGGAGCCACTTGTCGGAACGTTGATAGCCGAACCGTTGTGCCTCACCGATTTGGATGTCACAGGCCTGAGCCCAGCGAGGCTCCCACTCGACGGATTTCCTCCGAGTGTCATCTGCTGGGGAGAGGTGGAGACCGACGAGTTCAAGGCTCAGAGCGGGATGTTTGACGGGCTACTGGCTGCGGCAGGAACTGAGGTCAGCTCCTTCGAGGTGCCGGACCGCAACCACTTCGACGTTGTGTTTGAACTGGCCGACACCGGGTCACGGACAGGGCGGGCGTTAGCCTCGATCCTCGGTCAGCTAGAGGAGGCCTAGTGCCCACGTTCAAGCCCCAGATCCCGACCATCGTCGATCCTGCTGGTGTGAATGCCAGCAATGCGGTCCGGCCCATGGGTCAGACCACCGACACCAGCCGGGCCGAAATGGCCGATAAGACCGGTGGCGCGCCGCGCGTCGACTTCGCTGATACGTCAAACCCCTACATCGACTATCAGAGCATCGATCTGTTGTTGACGCTCCAGCACCCCCGCAGCGATGCCTACGACGAGATGTGTTTCTACATCATGGGTCAGGTCAAAGAACTGTTGTTCAAGTCGCTGCACTTCGAGCTACACAATGCCAGGCACCTGGTGACCGAGGATCAACTCGACGATGCGCTGTTCATCGCCGATCGTGCCCTGGAGATCACCAAGTTCCTCACCAACGCATGGGATGTCGTCGCAACGGTGTCGGCTGAGGGTTTCAACCAGTTCCGCAACCACCTGGACGAAGCATCGGGGCAACTTTCGTTCATGTTCCGTCACGTCGAGTTCATCCTGGGCAACAAGGATCGACGTTTGGCGAGTGCCCACCGAAACGTTCCCCATGTGTGGCCCTACATGGAAGAGGCCCTGGAGAGCCCCAGCCTCTATGACGAGGTTCTGCGACTACTGGATCGGCAGGGATTCCAGATTGCACCGGAGATGCTGGAGCGCGACTGGGCTGACCAGTACACCCCCCATGAAAGCGTCGAGCAGGCCTGGTTCGACATCATCGGCGATGCCGGCACCGGCAACGGCCTCTACCGCCTCGGTGAGGTGCTCGTTGCCCTCGACGACCAGATGGCCCAGTACCGCTGGCGCCACTTCGTGCTCGTGTCGCGCATCATCGGCTACAAGCCGGGTACCGGTGGGTCGGCCGGCGTGGAGTGGCTGAAGCACACCACCGACTTCCGCTACTTCCCCGAGTTGTGGTCGGTACGAACCCGCATGGGTACCTGAACGGGCGCTGCCTATGTCAGTTGCAAACGTGATCTTCGACGTACTGGCGCCCGTTGCCATTCTCGTCGGGCTTGGTGCTGCGCTCGGCCCGAGGCTGAAGGTCGACATCGGCGGCCTGTCCCGACTGGCCTACAACGTGTTCGGACCGGCGTTCATCTTCGCCGTATTGGCAGGGGCCGATCTGGAGCGAGGTGTGGTCGTACGGCTCGTGCTTGCGGGCCTGGCTGGAATGGCCGCAGCCGTGGCACTGGCGGTCATCTGGTCACGGATCACTGGTGCAAACTTCGAGTTGACGGCGGCGGCGGCCATCACGAGTTCCTACGGAAACGTCGGCAACGCCGGCCTCGCCATTGTGGCCTTCTCCCTCGGGGATCAGGCCCTGCCGATAGCGGGTGTGTTGATGCTCACCATCAACCTGACCGGCCTTGTTTTGAGCGTGGGCCTCGCTGAGGCGCGGTCCAGGTCTCCGCTTCCCGCTCTCGGGAAGGCACTTGCCACACCAATGTCTGTAGCGGGCGCCGTTTCCCTGCTGGTCAACCTCTCAGGTGCGGATCTGCCGGTGGTCGTGGACCGTTCGATCGGGCTGCTGGCCGATGCCCTGATACCGGTGATGCTCCTCACGCTCGGCATGCAGCTGGTCAAGAGCGGACGGCCGACATGGTCAAAGGACCTGGGCGTGGTGCTGGTTGCCAAGTTGGCACTGGCGCCACTGGTCGCAGGGTTGGCGGCTTCCGCTCTGGCGCTGGAGGGCGACTTCCTGGATGCCGTTGTGATCCAGTCGGCGATGCCGCCGGCGGTGTTTGCTGCGGTGATCGCCATCGAGAGCGACCTGGCGCCTGAGAGGGTGACTGCCGCTGTGGTTCTTACAACCCTCATGTCGGCACTGACCCTGCCGGTCGTGCTGCTCGTACTCTGATGTCCGGGGCAAGGAGGGAGTTGATCAGTCATGGCTGAATCAGGAGCTGGCGAATGGACCGGCCGGGCATCTTCCTGGGGGTTGCTGCTGGTTGTGGTTGGCGTTGCAGCCAGTGCATTGTTCATGCCCGGGCTGGTGCTGTGGGCCCGGTTGCTGGAGGCGCTCATTGGGCTGATCGTGTTGTCGTTCTGGTCAGTTGTGGTTCGCGTGGATGAACACGGTCTGAGAGTCGGTGTGGGTCCCGTCGGGTGGCCGCGCTGGAAGGTGCCGATCGAAGAGGTGGCCGGTGCTGAGGTGATCGACGTCCGGCCGATGCGGTACGGCGGCTGGGGCTACCGGGCCCGTCCGGGTGTGCGGGCCGTGGTCATCAGGGCCGGATCGTCCATCAAGGTGACACGGCATCGGGGACCAGACCTTGTTGTCACGGTCGATGATGCCGAGGTTGGGGCGTCACTTCTGAACAGGTACGCGGGCAGGTTCGGCAGGCGCTGATGCACCCGGGCGTGCAATGCTGGACAGATGCCCCCGGTCACATCCCTTGTTGCCTTTGGAGCGCTGTCAGCAGTCCTGGTTCCTATTCCCGGGCCGAGCGTCATGTTCGTTGTCAGCCGTGCCGTGTCGCTGGGTCGTCGAGCCGCCCTGTTGACGGTTGTCGGCAACGCTGTTGGCCTCTACCTGCAGGTTCTCCTGGTGGCGGCCGGCCTGGGTGTCGTGGTGGAGAAATCGGCCGTCGTCTTCACGAGCGTCAAGTTGGTAGGTGCCGGGTACCTGGTCTGGCTTGGTGTCCAAGCCATTGCACATCGGAAGGAATTGGCGCAGGTCCTTGACGCCGCTGGCACTGTCCGGCGTCGCAGGTCCCTGGTGCAGGACGGCATCGTGGTGGGTGTCACCAACCCCAAGACCGTGCTCTTCTTCACGGCGATCCTGCCTCAGTTTGTTGAGGCCGGAGGGGCACCTGCCGCATCCCAGATGGCGGTTCTGGGCCTCGTGTTCGTGGTGATCGCCCTGGTTCTGGACAGTGCCTGGGGTCTGGTGGCGGGTACAGCCAGAACCTGGTTTTTAGGTTCGCCGCAGAGGCTCGAGAAGATCGGCGGGGCCGGCGGCCTGGTGATGGTCGGCCTGGGCCTGTCGCTGGCGTTCTCCACTCGTCAGAACTGAAACCCGATCTGGGTTTGTCAGGTTGCTACCGTCTGGCCGTGGAGTGACCAGAGATGAGGTCGGCATGGGAATCGTCGAGGTCTATCACGACCAGAAGTGGCTCAATGTCAACTTTGGCGACGGCTCGGTCGCTCGCTTCCTTGGCTCCTGGCTGAGGGACAACATCCCTGCAGGTCGTCACCGCGGCGGTGGCCAGCGGACCTTCGACATCAACTCCATGCCTGAGGTGACCCTTACGGGAGCCTGCCACGACAGTGAAACAGTGACCGTCTCGTTCGGCCCTGAGGGTCTTGATGGTGAGTTTGACGCGGCGTGGCTGCGACAACACGACCTGGCCGGAAGCATGGCCTCGGGTACAAGCCCGCCGCCGACCCTGTGGGCATCTGATATCCAGGGGTCACTGGAGTTTGCGGACTACGAGGCCCTCGCCACCGACCCCGGTCAGTTGCATGACTGGCTGGTTCACCTGCGTGACTACGGGTTCGGCCTGGTGGAGAAGGTGCCGACCGCTCCAGGGTCGATCACCAAGGTCGTTGACCTGTTCGGCTACCTGCGCCAGACCAACTACGGAGACCTCTTTGAGGTTCGTGACGAACCCGACCCGGCGAACCTTGCAAACACCAGGCTCGGAATCGGGATGCACACCGACAACCCGTACCGCGATCCCGTACCGGGCCTCCAGTTCCTCCACTGCCTCGTCAACGAGTCCGATGGTGGTGACAGCCAACTCTGTGACGGCTTTGCGGTAGTCGAGCGTCTTCGCGTCGAGGATCCGGCGGCGTTTGAACTCCTGTCATCTCAAGCTGTCAACTTCAGGTTCCTCGACGAGGGTTCGACCGACCTTCAGGCCAGCGTGCCGCTGATTCAACTTGACACCAACGGTCGGGTGGCCGGCATCAGGTACAACAGCAGGTCGATCCAGGCGTTTGAGATGCCGCCCGATGTGATGGCTGAGTACTACCGGGCGTACCGGGTGTTCGGGGAGATGCTGCATGATCCGCTCGCACGGATTGGCTTTCGCCTCGACCCGGGACAACTCATGGTCTTCGACAACCAGAGGGTGCTGCACGGCAGGTCCGCCTACGAACACGGCGAGCGCCACCTGCAGGGCTGCTATGCCGACAAGGACGCGTTGCATTCCCGGATACGCGTTCTGGATGCCGTGTGACGGGGGCATTTGACGAACTGTCGGTGCTTATGGACGGTCCCGGCCGGCGCCACTACGGCGAGAACGTCACCATTGCCGAGCACTGCCTTCTGACGGCGGCAGCGGCTCAACATCAGGGTGAACCTGACTCCCTCGTGGCTGCCTGCCTCATGCACGACGTCGGCCATTGGTTGGGCGAACCCGACGACGACTTCGGCATCCACTCCCACGCTGACAGCGGTGGAGCCTGGGTGGCCGAGCGCTTCGATCCGGCCGTGTCCGAACCGGTTCGCCTGCACGTGGCAGCAAAACGCTTTCTGTGTGCCCGTGACCCCGGCTACCACGATCGCCTGTCGCCGGCATCGCAGTACACGCTCTCAATGCAGGGCGGGCCGATGTCAGAGGTCGAGGCAGCGAAGTTCGAGGCGAATCCCTATTCCGATGAAGCGGTTCGTCTGCGCATTCTGGAGGACGACCACGGCAAGCAGGCCGGCGTAGGGGTTCCCTCGTTGGAACGCTTCAGGTCCCTGCTTGAGCGTCTCGAGGCCCCCGGCCGAGACCTCTGAGGCTGGCGTTGTCCTCTCGGATGGTTTAGGTCATAATATTGACCAATGACTGACACGCTGCCGTTTTCCGAGGTCAAGGCACGTCTGTCGGAGTTGGCCGACCGCATTGAGGTTCAACATGACCGTGTTCTGGTCACACGGAACGGACGCCCGTCATTTGTGATGGTGAGTCCCGATGATCTCGAGTCCCTTGAGGAAACCCTCGACATCATGCGTGACGGTGACCTGATGGAGTCGATTCGCCAGTCGCGGCAGGAAGCCGCCGAAGGACACCTGGAACCCTTGATCAACGACCGCTGAGGTCCCGGCATGTACGTAATCCGGGTCACAAGGGTCGCACGTCGGCACCTTGACCAGCTGCCTGACAAGGTCCGTGGCGCAGCACTCGAGACGGTCCACGCTGTGATTGCCCACAATCCCCAACGGGTCGGCAAGCCCCTTTTGGGCGAACTTGCCGGCCTGCACTCGGCTCGGCGTGGTGACTACAGAGTCGTCTACGAGATCCTTGAGGACCAAGAGGTGGTCGTGATCCACCGGATCCAGCACCGACGTGACGTCTACCGGTCGCGCTGAGCTTCTCTCAGCAATCTCTCAAGAGGTGGCCCAGGCCCTCGAGTCGGTCGTCTATGCGGTTCACCTCACTTGGCCCGGTGGTGTCGGCCACCGTCGAACACGATGTCGGGCAGCACGGCTAGGCCAGCACCAGATCCAGGGGTGACCGGCTGAGGCGTTCGCAGCCGGTCTCAGTTACCACGACGGTGTGGCCGAGCGTCATTGCCCGCTGGTCGTCAAGGTCCAGGAGGATCATGTGGAGGAAGTAGGTCTGGTCGGCCTCGAAGGCCAGTGGGTTGCCCTCGTAGATCATCGGCCAGTCGGTCCAGACTGGTGCGTACACGGCACCCATGCCGTAGCCACAGGCGTTGAGGCGGTGTTTGCGGTAGCCGGCGGCGTCGAGCACGTCAGCGTGGGCTGTGAAGACGCTACCCATGGTGTTGCCGGGGGCGATGGCGGCCTCACATGCGAGAAGGGCCTCCTCGCAGGCCCTGTGCATTTCGACCTGCACCGGGTCGGGGCGGCCCACGAGGATCGTGCGCATCATGGCTGCGTGGTAGCGGCGCTGCACCCCGCACCACTCCAGCGTGAGCTGGTCGTTTGGGTCGAGGGTTCGGCGACCCGAGGTGTAGCGCACCATGAGCGCCCCGGGTCCTGAGCCGATGATGAGCTCGTTGCCGGCGTAGTCGCCACCACCCAGGAACACTGCCCCCTGCATGGCGGCCAGGATCTCCGCCTCGCTGACTCCGGCGGCCGTCAATCGGACCGCTTCGTCCCATGCGTCGTCAGCGAGTTCGGCGGCACGGCGCACGTAAGCCAATTCGGCCGGGCTTTTGGTGCGGCGAAGTTCCTGGATGAGGGTGGAGGCGTCGGTCCATGTCAGGAAGCCATCCAGCTCGGCCTCGATGAGGCGCCAGTTGGAGGCCTTGAGGCCGTAGGAGTCCAGCTCGATGCCGACTCTGGAGCCGGCAAGGCCCAGGTCGTGGAGCATTACCTTCAGGTCCGTGGCCGGGTTCATGCCCTCGACGTCGACCCAGATGCGCAGGTCCTCGACGTCGGACGTGTAGAGAGCGGTGCCCCGGTCGGGTGCACGGGTGAGCAGGGCTATGTGGCCGTCGGCTGTTACCACCATGCACTGGAACATTGAGAAGCCGAAGGTGTCGTACCCGGTCAGCCAGTACATCGACTCCTGTTTGAAGACCAGCAGGGCGTCGAGACCAGCGCCGGCGATCGCCGCCGCGGCCCGGTTCTTTCGGTCCTGCATCTCCTCGGGTTTGAAGTGGATAGGCATGGCGCTCCTGGTTG
>JACNLA010000011.1 GCA_014381745.1 Actinomycetota bacterium
CCCATGTCGCCGCCACCAGTGTCAGGCGCTGGGCCCGGGTCAACAAACACCTCGGGAGCGGGCTCAGGTACGAACACCTCTTGGGGAACGAACACCTCCTCCGGGGGCGGTGGCGGGGGCGGAGGCGGCGGCTCAACAAACCCACCACCGCCGCCAAAGTCGTCCTGCGCGCTCACGGGCGCGGCGAAGAGAACTGATGCCACCATTGCGAGCGTCGCTCCGAGGGTTGCTACCCGCCAACGGAACGTTCGGCCACTCGATGCCATGTCTGAATCCCCTTCAGTCAATTTGCCATAGGTCACTTCTGCGCGACCATAGAACCACCAACCACCAAACATAAGCGATAGTCGCGGCGCTTGTCCAAGCCCGCCGGAAAACCCGAGCACCGGTCCCACCCGCCACCCGCCTACCCTGTCGCCCGGCGGCGCCAAACGCAAGCGAAAAGCCCAAAACGCATGAACACCGACACCCCCGACACCCCGGCCGACAAGGGCCTCTTCCCGGTAGGAAAGCCCCTGCCCCTGAGTGAGTACCTACGTGAGATCTGGCGCCGACGCGACTACCTGCTGCAGGTACCCCTCAACGACCTGCGCAGCCAGAACGCACACACTCTGCTGGGCAGCGTCTGGCTGGTCCTGAACCCCCTGCTGCAGGTCGGCGTCTACTTCCTGGTGTTCGGCATCATCATGCCCATCGACCGTGGCGTCGACAGCTACCTGGTGTTCCTGACCATCGGCGTGTTCACCTTCTTCTACAGCCAACGAGTTATCAGCGACGGAGCCCGCTCGGTCGTGTCAAGCCTGGGCCTCATCCGCACCCTGCGGTTCCCCAGAGCCACCCTGCCAATCTCCAACACGGTGGGCCAGGCCCTCTCCTTCGGCCCGGTTCTTGCCGTCATGGTCGTCGTGGTGCTCGCCCACGGCAACCTTCCCACCTGGCGCTGGCTGCTGATACCGGCCCTGTTCGCCCTGCAGACCATGTTCAGCCTCGGCGGCGCCTTCGCAGCAGCCCGCTTCAACCACCTCTACCGGGACCTCGAGAACCTGCTGCCGTTCGTGTTCCGCCTGCTCTTCTACGTGTCCGGCGTGCTCTACTCCGTCGACCACTACATAGACGACGCCCTCGTACGCACCCTCTTCCTGTTCAACCCCATGTACTGCTACGTCACCGCCTGGCGCTGGGTCATGGTCGGCAACGCAGCCTCAACCGGTGTGATGGTCGCCAGCGCAGCCTGGGCCGTCGTATCGCTCACAGTGGGCTTCGCCCTGTTCCGCTCCGGCGAATCCAGCTACGGGGGCACCGGATGACCAGCACCGACCTGGCCATCAGCTGCACCGACGTGGAGGTGAGCTACACCATCGCCTCGCACCGACCCCTCATCCGCGACCTGCTGCGCGGCCAGAAGCCCGCAGCCCAGACCATCGACGCCGTGCGCGGCGTCACCTTTGACGTACACGTCGGCGAGACCGTCGGCGTTGTCGGCCCCAACGGCTCAGGCAAGACCACCCTGCTGCAGGCAACCACCGGCCTCGTACCCCTCGCCGGCGGCACCTGCCTGGTGCGCTCCGTACCCACCTTTCTGGGCGTCAGCGCCGTGCTGCGCAACCACATGACCGGCCGCCGCAACATCCAGATAGGACTCCTGGCACAGGGCCTCAGCCAGGATGCTGCCGACGACCTGACCGACGACGTCATCGACTTCACAGGCCTCGGCGACGCAATAGACATGCGCATGGAGACCTACTCCTCAGGCATGCGGGCCCGCCTGCACTTCTCCATCGCCACAGCCCTCTCACCTGAGATCCTGCTCATAGACGAGGCCCTCGCCGTAGGTGACCGCAGCTTCCGCGAAAAGAGCGCACAACGCCTCGACGAGCACCGGGCCAACTCGGGAACAGTGCTGCTCGTGAGCCACAACCTGGCCGAGATCAGGCGCTCATGCTCACGGGTCATCTGGCTGGAACAGGGCCTGATCATTCAGGACGGCCCCACCGACGAGGTGCTGGCGGCCTACGAAGCCTCCTGAGGCCTGCCCACGAGAAACCCTTCACCCCACGAGAGGTGCATGGTCGGGTACACGACACACAGCCTCGCTGCCACGACCGGGCTGCGCCCCACCACAATGGCCGCAGCCACGACCGCCACCGCATAAGCCGCGGGCATCACGAACAGGGGTGGCCAGAACCAACCCCCGATCAGGCCGGCCAGCACGCCCAACAGCGTCAGCGGCGCCACCATGTGCCGCCACCGCAGCGACCGCGGATGGCTGCGTGCCACCACGCGCTTCCACGTGCCGTAGTCGTAGAACTGGCGGGCCAACGCGCCGAGCGAACTGCGCGGCCGGTAGCCCACCGACAGCGCCGGGTCGAACCAGACAACGCCGCCGGCCTCACGCAGGCGCCAGTTCAACTCGTAGTCCTGGTTGCGGATGAGGGCCTCGTCGTAGAGACCCACGGCCTCGATGGCATCGCGCCGGAACACACCCAGGTAGACGGTGTCCACCGGCCCCTCAGGACCCCCGTAGTGGAAGCGGGCATCACCCGCGCCAAAGCGCGAAGCCATGGCCAGGCCCACCGCGTGCTCAAACGGGGTCGTGCCCTCGGGTCGCTGCACACCGCCCACGTTCACGGCCCCGGTGCGCCCCAGGGTCGCCACCGCCGTCGCGATGTAGCCGAGAGGCAGCGTGGAGTGCCCGTCGACCCGCACGACCACCGGAGCCGTCGTGGCCCGAATAGCGGCGTTCAGACCCGCCGGTGTGACCCCGGCCGGGTTGTGGACCACGCTCACCCTGTCGTCGCCCGCCGCCAGGGCCGCGGCCACCCCCGCCGTGTCGTCACGGGACGGCGCCACAGCCAGACAGACCTCGATGCCGCCCTCGTACTCCTGGGCAAGAACCGCTGCCACCGCGGCAGCCAGCCCGGCAGCCTCGTTACGCACCGGCATCACCACGGCCACGCCCGGAAAGCCCGGCACCCCCTGTTCGGGCAGGTCGCTCACGGCTCTCGGCGCAGCATCACCACGAGCGTGGCAGCCAGAATCTGGATATCCAGAAACGGCGACCACGCCATCAGGTACTGCAGATCGTGACCCAACTTGTAGGCGGCATCCGTGTGGTAGCCGGCACGGGTCTGGGCCAGGCCCGTGATGCCCGGCGCAATCTCGTGACGCCGGCCATAGCCGGTAATGGTCTGCTCAAACACCGCCGTCATCTCGGGTCGCTCCGGCCGCGGACCCACCAGCGACATCTGCCCACGGGCCACATGCCAGAACTGCGGCAGCTCATCAAGCCGGGTACGCCGCAACCAGCCGCAACCCCTCACAACCCGCTGGTCGGCCGCATCAGCCAGACGGGGGCCGGAGTCGGCCTCGGCATCATGGGACATCGTGCGGAACTTGGCCATCGTGAACGGCACCCCGCCACGCCCCGTGCGCTCCTGGCGGTAGAGCACCCCCGGCCCGGCCGCCACCCGCACGTACACGGCCACCAGCGCCGTCACCGCCACCAACACCGGACCCGCCACAATCAACACAGCCCACTCGGTGAGGCGCTTCAACCTCACCTGAGACGGCCGCAACGCCGTGGCCCGCAACGCCACATACGGCATGCCACCGATAACCCTCACCGTACGCAACCCGATCAACGTGGTCGCCGCGGTCACCCGCAGATAGGCACCACGCCCCTGGGTCTCAAACGTCGCCGCCGGCTCTGGAAACACAGACTCCAGAGGCGGATCAGACACCAACATCACATCGGTCGCACCCGTGCGGTCCGCCGCCGCCAACACGTCCTCATCAGGACCCGCCTGGCCGACCACGATCGCAGCACGGTCAGTCTCACCAAGATGCTCGGCAGCCAAAGCCGTGTCTGCGGTCTCGCCAACCAGCAGAACCCGGGGCGGACCAAACCGGCCGGCCCGCAGACGCCTCGACAACACCCGGTTACCCGTAGCCGCCAACGCAACCAACACACCCACCGCAGCCAGATTCCAACGCGGCACCGCATAACGATCCGTCGGCAACACCACCAGCGCACTCACACCAAGGGCCACCAACGTCAGACCAGCCACCCGTGCAAACCACTGCCGGTTGCCCAGACGCGACTGACGCTCATACAACCCACCGAAATAAAAGACCACCTGCACCAGCACCATGAACGCCACAAGACCCAGCAACGACTCACCCGGCTGCGGCCAGTCGACGCCGAACCGAACCGTCATCACCACCGCACCCGACGCCAACACCACCACGGCATCCAGCACATACAGCCACCGAAAACCCAACCGACCCAGACGCCGGTAGAGACGATGCACGCCGGCCGGAGCAGACGCGGCAGCGCCAACAGGGGCGTTCAGGGGTTCAGGCAGGCTGGAGTTCATGGGCGATCTCACACCAGCGTAGGACCCACCGAGCGCACCGGGCCCGCCAGACCCGCGGGGATAGGCTCGCCCGATGGCAGAAACCGGGGCACAACCCCGCTCCCAGACCCGGAGCCGACGCCGGACATGGCAGGACATGATGACCCTGCTGCACACAGACCTGCTCATCAACCTGACCCTGCGAGACCTTCGCAGCCAGTACAAGAGGTCAGCCCTGGGCTGGACCTGGTCGGTGCTCAACCCGCTCGTAGCCGTCGTCGTCTACTCCGCCGTCTTCTCCCTCTTCCTACGAATCCAACCCAGCGTCGGCAACCCCAGCGGCCTCGACTCCTACGCCGTGTTCCTGCTCGTCACCCTGCTGCCGTGGCAGTTCTTCGTCACCAGCCTCACCGGCGCCACCCGAGCCATCACATCAAACTCATCGCTCATCACCAAGATCTACTTTCCCCGCTGGGTGCTGCCCACCTCGGCCGTGCTGGCCCGCTTCATCACCCTGCTCGTGGAGATGGCCGTCCTGTTAGTGGTCATCGCCCTCTGGGAAGGCCACATCGCCTTCCAATGGATCCCCGTCGTGCTCGCCCTCATGGTGCTGCAACTGCTGTTCACCGTGGGCCTGGCGCTCATGATCAGCGCAGCCAACGTCTACTTCCGCGACATCCAGCACTTCTTGAACGTGGCCATGCAACCCTGGATGTTCCTCACACCCATCCTCTACCCGCTCAACCTGGTGCCATCAGACCGTGAACTGTTCGGCTTTAGCTACCGCACCCTCTACCAGCTCAACCCCATGGTCTCCTGGGCCAAGGCCTACCGGAACGTCCTCTACGACCTGCGCTTCCCATCGGCCGAACGCTGGCTCGGCATCTTCATCGCCGCCGGCGTGGTGCTGGCACTCGGCTTCCGGGTCTTCAACCGGCTCGAACCCCGCATGGCAGAAGAGGTCTGAGATGGACTCACCCACCTCTGTTGCTGGTGCTGCCGGTGCGGCCGGTGCTGCCGGCGGGCCCGCCATCGCCCTCGACGGCCTCGGCAAGAAATTTCGCCTAACCCACGACCGCAACTGGACCCTCAAGGCCACCATGCTGGCCGGCCACCGCACCCGCTACGAAGAGTTCTGGGCACTGCGTGACGTCACCTTCGACATCCCCCACGGATCCACCTTCGGAATCATCGGCGGCAACGGCTCCGGCAAATCCACGCTGCTGAAGGTGCTGGCCGGAATCCTCCGAGCCGACGAGGGCACAGCCAGCGCCAACGGCCGCCTCTCGGCGCTGTTGGAACTGGGCGCCGGCTTCCACCCCGAGCTCACCGGCCGCGAAAACATCTACCTCAACGGCGCCATCCTGGGCTTCACCGCCCGCGACATCCGCCAACGCTTCGACGACATCGTGGGTTTCGCCGAACTCGACCAGTTCATCGACGAACCCGTACGCAACTACTCATCTGGCATGTACGTACGCCTCGGCTTCTCCGTAGCCATCCACGTCGAACCAGAGATCCTGCTCGTCGACGAGGTCCTGGCCGTCGGCGACCACACCTTCCAGCGACGCTGCCTCGAACGCTTCGACCGCCTACGCGACGAAGGCCGCACCATCGTCGTCGTCAGCCACGACCTCGACATGATCGGCTGGCTCTGCGAACGAACCGCCTGGATCAACCGCGGAGGCCTCGCAGCCATAGGACCATCAGGCGAGGTCATCGAGGCCTTCGTCGCCGGCGGCGAGGGCGCCCTGGACTCCGGCCCGGCCGCGGCCGGCCTGTTGTCACTGCAGGGCCTCGGCCCCGACGACCTGGTGCGAAGCGTCGAGCTGCTCGACACCAACGGACAGACGCTGCCCGCAGCCACCTCAGGCGGACCCGTCACCTTCCGGGTGCGCTACGACGCCCACCGTGTCGGCGAGGCGGCCATCGTGGCGCTCGGCCTCTACCGGGCCGACGGCACCCACGTCACGAGCATCAACTCCGGCGCCGCCGCCGCAGCTGCAGGATCGGACGGCATCGTGGAGGTCGACTACCACCTGGCCGCCCTGCCCGTACAGCCCGGCACCTACGAGCTCTCCGTCGCACTCCACGACACCACCATGAAGAAGGTATTTGAGCGCCACACCCACCTCGTGCGCTTCAGCGTCGAACCCGGTGGAGGCGACCACCAGACCGGCCTCGTGGCCCTCGGCGGCACCTGGCAGGCTCAGGCAGACGGTGCCTGATGGGAGACCTGCGGTGATGGACGACCTGCGGTGATGGACGATCTGCGCTGGCGAGACGGCTCCGAGGAACACCTGCTCTCTGTGCTTCGCTCGGCCACTGACCGCTCCACCGCATCAGACGAGCTGGCCTCACACATCACCGACTGGCCCAGCCGCTACCACCTGGACCGCCGCCGCACCAACCTGCTGCGACCCCTCGTGGTGGGGCCCGGCATGACCGTGCTTGACGTGGGCGCCGGCACCGGCGTCAACTCCCGCTACCTGGCCGAGGCCGGCGCCACCGTCGTAGCCGTCGAGGGCGACACCCTGCGGGCCGAGATGGCCGGCGTGCGCTGCGAGGGTCTGGACGTGGACGTGCGGGTCGGCCCGGCCACCTCGGTGACGGCCACAACCGACCCCGACAGGTTCGACCTTGTTCTCTGTATCGGCGTGCTCGAATACTCCGGGTCAGACCCGGAAGCCTTCCTCACCCACCTGGCCTCCCTCGTGCGACCAGGCGGAGCACTCGTCGTGGCCATCGAAAACCAGATGGGCCTCGCCTACTGGCTGGGCGCCGACGAGGACCACCTCGGCAGGCCGTACGTAGGCATCGCCGGCTACCCGGGCGACACCGGCGGCATCCGCACACACTCACGTGCCGGGCTGGCCGGCCTGCTGTCAGACGCCGGCATGTCTGCCCAACGCTGGCTCTACCCCTTCCCCGACTACAAGCTGCCCGTGGCCGTGCTCACAGACGACGCCTACCGCGTCCCCGACGCCGTCGAGTTCGTGGACCAGATCGTGGGCCCACCCGTGGACCGACAGCGCATGGGCGCCCCGGCCGGACCCGACTCACGGGCCTCACACCGCGAGCTGGTCGCCGCCGGCCTGGGACCCGACATGGCCAACTCGTTCCTCGTGGTCGCAGGCGCCGACCAGGGAGCCGTCGACACGGCCTGCGCCGGCAACGTGCTGGCCTGGCGCTTCACCGGCGACCGCCGCAGCTGCTACATGCAGGAACGCCGCGTCACCTCCGACGGGGGCCGCAACGTCATCGACCGGCGGCGTTCATTCCCCGACGACCCTCAGCCGGCCGAGCCCGCCTGGCTCACGCTGCGACCGGTGGCCTCTGCGCCCGTCGACTACCTGCCCGGCCCCAACCTGGAACAGACCGCCCTGGCTCGCCTACGGGCCCACGACCTGACCGGCCTGAGCGACGCGCTTGCCCGCTTCGACGCGTTCATAGCCGGGCTGGCCTCGCCTGGTGTGCCGGGGGACGCCACCCACCCCTACCTTCCCGCCGGTACGGCTGCCGTGCTACCCGGCGACTGCGTCGACCTGGGCCTCGACAACCTGGTTCCCCTCGGCGACGAGGGAGGCCTGGCCCTCATAGACGACGAATGGTCGGCCGAGGGCGGGGTCAACCGCGAGCTGGCCAGCATTCGTGCCATGTGGAAGCTGGCCTGGGTCACGGTGGCATCAGGCACCGACCACCCCTGGCCAGCCACGGCCACCATCGACGAGATCGCCGTATCGCTCATGGGACTGCTGCCCGGGAGCATCGGGGCCGACCCGCTGGAGCGGCTCTACACGGCCGAAGCCGAGCTGCTGGCCGTCGTGGCCGGCGGCACCGCTGCCGACCATCTGGAGAACCTGCGTGCGGCAGGCCGTCGCAGCGTCGCCGGTCGGGGCGCCTCTCCTTTGGCCGGCCTGCGCCGCCGACTCTCCTGGGTCAAGCGCCTACCCGGCGGAAGTTGGCTGGCACGGGCGACCCGCCGCTGAGGTTGACCGGCGGTCGTCGAGGGCGTGCTCGGGTAGATGCCGGGCAATGTACCCATACACAGCAAATATGGGACAGTTGTTTCATTTATGCTCGCTAGTTGTTACGGTTGCCCCATGGACTTCGTGCATCCCGTCAAAGCCGTGATACCGGGAACCCAGGGCAAAGTTCTGGCCGTGCTGGCCGAAACCAGCGCAGAACTCAACCTCCGCACCGCAGCCCGCCTCGCCAACATCAGCCCATCCCAGGCATCTCGTGTACTTCCCGGCCTCGTTGAACTCGGCCTCGTCGAACGACGCGAGGTGCCACCCTCATCACTGTTCCGACTCAGCCGCAACAACGTGGCAGCCAAGGCAGTGATCCAGCTTGCCCGGTTACATGACACAGCGCTCGAACAAATGGGCGCCGCAGCAGACGCGATGCCACTTCGCCCCGCAAGCGTGATCATCTTCGGATCATTCGCACGACGAGAGGCCGACAGCGAGAGCGACATCGACGCAGTGGTCATCCGCCCAGACGACATCGACGATGACGACACGTGGACCGAGGGAGTCGAGCAATGGCGCCAAGACGTTCGAGCACTAACCGGCAACACCGTTGAAGTTGTCGAAAGCCCACTCTCCCAGGCCAGAGAGAAGTTGGCGAGCAGAAGCCAACTCTGGCGGGACATCATCCGTGACGGCGTGGTGATCCACGGCGCAACCCTCGACGAACTCCGAGACGTTTCCCGTGCCTAAGTCGATGCGGACAAGGCCGGTATCGGCCGCCCAGGTACGTGCATACGCCAACAAGGCCGAAGAATACGCCGAAGCTGCAGCGAACGAGCTCAACGCCGGGCGATTCATAGCGACAACCAGCCTGGCGATTCACGCCGCAATCAACGCAGCCGATGCCGTGTGCGGCGCACGCCTCG
Source organism: Actinomycetota bacterium (assembly GCA_014381745.1). Lineage (GTDB taxonomy): Bacteria > Actinomycetota > Acidimicrobiia > Acidimicrobiales > MedAcidi-G1 > UBA3125. The sequence continues at coordinate 9,256 of JACNLA010000011.1, forward strand.
GAGTGCGCTCAGCTGGCGAGGACCACGACCAGGTCCTGACCCTGCTTCAACAGGCCGGGCCCGACGGCATCGCCATCGAGAAGGACCTGCACCGACTCCTGCCACTCAAGACCAGGACCGAATACGAACCCGATGATGTCGCCCAAGGTGTCGCCAGGAAGGCCGTTGAGCGCGCACAGAGATGTGTGGCAACCTCACGCGCGGTGGCCGCCGGCACCCTGTAGAAGCCCGCACAGCGCTACTCCCCTGCTGACAGTTCGAACCTGGCGGTACAGATGGGTTGCGACCGAGTGTCACACCTGTTGGGCATGATGAATCCATGTCGATCAATGTAGTTGTAGATGAGCAGGTTTTGAGCAGTGTCACACCCTCTTCGTATGGTGTGGGCGTGGATACAAACGGCGTTGTGAGCGGCGGTGGGGCGGGTGGGCCGGTTGGTTCGTCGGCGGGGTTCTGGTCCCTAGTGGTCAGGGTTCTGAGTGGCCTTGACTGGGGGTCGATGTCGCTGGGGGTGCGCGAGGGGTGGCTGTCGGCCCTGTCCAACGTCGACGGCGCCGTGGCCGCGGGGCGGGCAGCGGCGTTGGCCTGTAGTTCGGGTCAGGTGGGTGCCGCTGAGCGAACAGCCGAGCTTGTACGCGCCACGGGCATGTCGGGGCGCGACGCCGCCGCACAGGTCAAGGCGGCCGATGTGTTGGCTGGTGCGCCCGAGGTGGCCGAGGCATTGGCGAGCGGTGTCATCACGACCGGCCATGTCGACGCCCTGATGCGTGACCTCGACGCCGGTGAACGCCAAGCGGCCGTGACCGACCCGGTTGTGTTGGCTGCGGCCGTGTCACACGGCGTCGACGACTTCAAGGCCGGCATGCGTGGCTGGCAGGCAAACCACAACGGAGACCTCGACGGCGCCAGGCTGGCCACCCGCCAACACGCGAAACGCAGCTTCACGTGGACCACCACCGGCGACGGCATGCTGCGCCTCGGCGGCTACCTGCCACCAGAGGTGGGCGCCAAGATCACCGGTGCGATCCAAACCGAATCCGAACGCCTCTGGCGCGACGAAGACGACCGGGCCCCAGACCCGGCCGATCCGGCAGTGGGTCGCAGCGTCGCCCAACGCAACGCCGACGCCCTGGAACGCATCTTCGCCAAAGCCAACAACGGTGGCTCGTCAGGGCCGCCACGCGTCGACCTGCAGATCATCGTCGACCACAAGATGTTGGCTGGCAGGGCCGCTGCTGTGCCAGCCGGAGCCGACAATGACTCCGCTGGAACGCCGGTTGGTCAAGCCGCCGTAACCGACAATGACGAAGCGGGAACGCCGGTCGGTCATGGCACCGACAACTCCGCGTCGGGGCGCTGTGAAACCGCTGACGGTGCTGCTCTCACCGTGGCCGTCGTGCGGCGCCTCGCCTGTGACGCCGGTGTCATCCCCACGGTCATGGGCGGCGACAGTCAGGTGCTCGACCAGGGGCGCCGCACCCGCACGGTCAGCACAGCTCAACGACGTGCACTCACGGCCAGAGACGGCGGTTGCGTGTTCCCCGGATGCGACCGACCCGACTCGTGGTGCGACGCCCACCACGTCATCCACTGGCTGAACCTTGGCCCCACCGACCTGTGGAACCTGGTGCTGTTGTGCTCAGCGCACCACCGGGCCGTCCACGAAGGCGGCTGGAGGCTGACCCACGGTGGCAAGAGAACCCAGGTGACGAGCCGACTCGTGTTCACAGACCCCGCCGGCCGCAAACTCCAGCCCGAACCACCCGCCGCCCGGTTCAAACACACAACCAACGAGCCAGACCCCGACGGGCCGCCACCAACCGCCAGGCACCAGCAAGAACCGGCCCAGGAGACACGTGACGGCGCCCACCGGGAAGGCCATGTGGGCGGGCCTACAACTGCAGACGCACCCACCAGCGGCAACGGTCACGAGCACGAACAGGGTCAGCTGGTCCCAGCCCGCAAACAGGTAGTTCAGAGACGATGAACCCAGGTCGAACCTGAGGACAGGTCCGGCAGACGAGCCGACCTACGTGCTCTGGTCCGCCGAAAGAGTCTCAAGGGTGACCCTGACCAGATCACGAATTGCCTCCTCGGAGACCTCCTCGAGAACAGCCATCTCAACGGCAGACCAGGATCCACTGTCTTCCATGTCACGGGTAGAGTCGGCCACGGCTCCCCTCAGGTCGCTGAGCGCTGCTTCCCCCGCGAGAAATGCCGAGGCGACCGCGGCAAAGTGCTCACCGGTCATCTCCGCACTTCCTGGAAGCTCATCGACACGCATGCCAGCAGGCTAACGCGAGGCAACGGTGACAGCGAAGGCACAAAGAAGACCCGTGGTGAGCTGGATCATCCGCAATCGGTTCAATAGTGACCGAATCCACTCGCGGGCACAGCAGGACGACCTCGAAGTCAGGCTCCGACGCTTCCACAGGCCGCATCCCGAGACCGCCGCCAGAATCGGAGTTGACGTGCTGAGCGAGTACTGGGACTACTACGACGAGTTGGGCACCCATGTAGCCGGAGCCCACCTGTACGTCTACCCCGATGGCCGACTCCTCAACAATCGGCCCGACCCGAAGGGCCTGTTGGTCCATGGAATCTGGTGGTACCCGGATGACCTGGCTGGACACACTTGAGTAGGTAGGTCCAAACCTCCGGCTCTATCTAATCTGAGCCGACCTACTCCCGGAGCCAGAACACACAGGTCGCGTCCATGCCCCCCGGCAGGTAGCCATGGTCGAAGAGAAGAAACGCCACCTGATCGGTATCTGGGTCAAGGACAGCGCCAGGGCCGATGCTGGTGGAGCTGCCGGTGACTTCAGCAGAGTCACGTGCCGGTACCCGCTGGCAGATGGCGTCGGGAGCCAGCCCGTCGAGGGCACGCCTCACGATGGCGTCGCCGAAGTCCAACTCGCCCGTGTCCAGTGCACGGGTGAGGGCACGACGCTCGTCGGCCAGAAAATCAGGCCCCACGTGGCGGCCCTGCAGATAAGAGGTACGCGGGTTGACCGAACGCACCTCAGCGCTCAGAACCGACACCGCAAAGTTGACGTCCTCGGGCCCGGCCACGAGACCCGAGCCCACCATCTCGATGAGCACCCGGGCGCTGTCCTGTTCGGGACGGGGCAGATCAAGGCTGGGCGGCCACACCAGCTCGGCCCCCCGGTTCTGATCGCTCACGATCGGGGTGCCGACCACCAACAGGCCCACGAGCACCACGACGGGCACAACCACCTGGGCGGCACGGATACCGGCCCGGGGAGCCGCCAGCACCAAACCCACCATGGCCGGCACCGGCAGGATCCACATGGAACGCCAGACAACGGCGTCGGCCGAACCCACCTTGTCGAGCACATCGAACACACCCGGGGCCATGTAGAAGCCCATCACAACGATCGGGCCGGCCAACAGCACCAGGCGCGCTCCCCTGTCACGCACCACGGCCCAGGCGGTGAGCACAGCTGCCAGGGCCACGAACGCCGCAGGACCCTGGCCGAACACGAACCTGACCATGGCCACCGGCTCCGTGCCGCTGTCCAGCAGGCGACCAACGTCGAGCCTCGCCAACACGGAACCCATGGCCGGGCCAACCGTGTCAGCCACCGAGCCTGCCCGTGTCACAGCCCGGGCCGCTGATGAAACTGCCGAACCCGCGTCGGCCCCGGCACGAGCCGCCACATCATCGAGCCGCTGGGGCTCGGCAACCAGGGAGTAAAGGCCAGCCAGCAGGGTCGGGAGAGAAGCCAGCAGGGCACGACCGATACGACGCGGCTGACCCGCGTCAAGGGCCGTAGCCGCTGCGGCCGCCACCAGAACAGAGGGCCCGATGAACGCCGCCGACGAGGTGAGGCCAAGGCCGGCCACGATGGCGGCCCCACCGATAACCAGATGCCGCTTGGAGCCGTTACGGCCCAGAGCCTGCCCGTGGTGCCAAAGCGTCGGAACAATCAACAACAAGAACACGGCCTTGCCCTGCCAGGAACGACCCGCGAAGAAGTTGCCGAACGAGCCGTGCACGGCGCCGTCAAGTACCAGAAACAGGGTGCCGGCCCAGGTGGCCAGTACCGGCGCACGCATTCCAAGAGCCCGCAGAAGCCGCCACGTTGCGAGCACCCCCAGGGCGGCCATCAGAGGCGCCAGCCCCAGATACGTCAGACCCGCCGAACTGAAAGGCGTACGGGCGGCGACCGTGCCCACCAGCGGCTCGATCGAGGTTGGCAGCACAGCCGGCCGCTCAACGGGCAGAACCTCGTCAGAGAAGATGGTGTCGCGCTCCGGGAAGGCGCCTGCGTGGGCCTCGACATAGGCGGAGCGGTTGACAACGAACACGTCGTCCTGGTCGGGGCGGACCATCACCAACGACAACACGGCCGCCAGCACCGCCAACACCAGCACCGCCGACGCACCGAACCCGGTGGTGGCACCCATGGCCGTGCGGTCAGTCAGGTGACGCGAGGCACCACCCTTCCAGACGGCCCTCAGGGCAAGCGCCAGCACGGCCACAACCACCAGCCACGCCGCCGGCCACCACAGCCCGTCGATATCCAACCAGGCCAGACCCGCCGCAACCACAAGCGAGGCCACGACCGCAACCGGGCCGACACCCCCCGACGTGCCGGCTGGCGGCACCGACGGGAACCCGAGGCGACCATCTCGCACCATCAGGGCAGCCAGCATCAGCGTGATCAACCAGACAATCAGAGCGCCATCACGCGGGAGGCCCGTGAAGCGGGCCAGATGGAACACAACAGTCCACGCGGCCAGCGCACCAACCACGGCGTCCAGCAAGATGTCGGCCCCCCGGGCAATGCGGGCACCACGGCCCGGAGGCGTGGCACCCGTTCCCGAGGCGGCCGGAGATATCGGCGGGGCATCTGCCGGCGAAGCCTCGGCTGCACCTGTGCAGGTCACGGAATCCGGAACAGTCGGGTCCCCGTTCACGCCTTGTCCAGCGACGGCCCCGTCAGCCACCGCTCACGACCCCATTCCCGTGAGACCGGCAACCGTGTCGGCAACGGCGTCCCGGTGGTGGCGCATCGGCTCCCACCCCATGTCGCGCAACACAGCGTTGTCGAGCGCCGAATAGTCGGGCCGGCGGGCCGGACGGGGCACATCCAGGTCCGCCTCTGCGATGGGTACGAGCAGGTCGGAGTCGGGGTCGTGGCCCGCTGCCAGCGCCACCTCCTGGGCGAACCCGTACCAGCTTGTTACACCGGCATTGGTGGCGTGCACCACACCCGCCACACGCTCGGCGCCCAGGCGCAGAATCACCGGAGCAAGGTCGGCCACGAAGGTCGGACAGGCCCGCCGGTCATCCATGACCCGCATCGGCGTGCCGCTCTCCAGGCTGTCGAGCACCCGGCCCACCATGCCCGGAAGGTCGCCGGGCTGCAGCCACGTGGAGCGCACCACGGTTGCGCTCGGGCCGGCGGCCACCTCACCCACCAGCTTGGAGGCCCCATAGGCGTTCACCGGGTCAGTCGAGTGGTGCTCCGGATATGGGTCTGAGGCCTCACCGTTGAACACGTAGTCGGTCGACACGTGCACCAGGTGGGCGCCCACCTCATCACACGCCTCGCGCAGGAACCCCACGGCATCGGCGTTCACCTGCTGTGCCCTCTGCGGGTTCAGCTCGCAGCCGTCCACGTCGGTCCAGGCAGCACAGTTCACAACCACGTCCGGTCGGGACCCGGTCACGGCCTCGTGAACCGCAGCACAATCGGTCACGTCCAACTCGGCCCGGGTGAAGCCGGTCACGTCACCAGCGATCTTGCCGGAGGCAAGCACCCGCACCAACTGCCGTCCCAGCTGCCCTGCAGCACCGGTCACCAGCCATGTCGAAGAACCCGTCACGGGCACCCACCCCACCGACCACGGTTGTCCCCATGCCACGCAACCGAAACCACAAACGAAGGCCTCGTCGAGCGGTCCCCCCGACCGACGCCCACCAACCACACACCGACAGGCACCCCCATCAGCCCCGACCACCCCACCAGCCGGGGTTGTCCCGGTACCACGCCACTGTCTCGGCAAGGCCCTCGTCGAAGCCCCGCCGCGGCGACCAGCCCAGAGCCTCGATGCGGGCCGTGTCCACCGAATAGCGGCGATCGTGACCCAGGCGGTCCTCGACATAATCAATGCGGGACTCGTCGGCGCCACACAGCGACAGCAGGCGCCCCGTCAGGTCCAGGTTGGTGATCTCGTTGCCGGCACCCACGTTGTAGACGCCGCCGGCTTCACCCGACCGCAGGGCCAGGTCGATGGCGTCGCAGTTGTCGTCCACGTGGCACCAGTCGCGCACGTTGCCACCGTCGCCATAGAGGGGCACGTTGCCACCGGCCAGCAGCCGGGTGACGAACAGCGGGATGACCTTCTCGGGAAACTGGAAGCGCCCGTAGTTGTTGGTGGACCGGGTGACCACGACGGGCAGGTCGAAGGTGGCGTGGTAGGCCAGAGCAATCAGGTCAGAAGAGGCCTTGGACGCCGCGTAGGGCGAGTTCGGCGACAACACATCGGTCTCAACAAAGGACCCCACGTCGATGGAGCCGTAGACCTCATCGGTGGAGACATGCAGCACCCGCCCGACCTCGAGGCGCAGCGCCACCTCACAGACCGTGGCGGTGCCCTGGCAGTTGGTCACCACGAACCTGGCCGGATCGGTGATGGAGCGGTCAACGTGACTCTCGGCAGCAAAATGGACAACCGCGTCGTGGCCGGCCATGGTGACAGCCAACAGGTCACCGTCACAGACGTCGCCCTCCACGAACCGGTAGGCGCCGTTGCCGTGGGTGTCTGCGAGCCCCGCCAGGTTGGCCATGTTGCCGGCATAGGTGAGGGCGTCGTAGACGGTGACCTCGTCACCCTGCCCGAGGGCACGGTGCACGAAGTTGGAGCCGATGAACCCGGCGCCGCCGGTCACGAGGAGCCTCACCGGCCAACTCCGTCGCCAGCGGCCCATGTGGGCACCTGCCCGTCCGGGATCCCAGCCAGGCCGGGGTTGGCTATGTCCCGGTCAGACAGAACCGGGGTGAGCGAACCCAGACCCCAGTCAGCGCCGATTGCGGGGTCGTCCCACGCCACCCCCAGCTCGTCGGCCGGATCGAAGTAGTTGTCCACCATGTAGGTGATGGTGGCGTCGGTGAGGGCAGCGAAGCCGTGAGCCACACCGGGCGGGATGAAGACACCCTCATGGGCGGCAGCGCCCGACCCACCCAGGTCGAAGCACTCCGTGACGCCAACGGTGGGCGAACCGGAGCGCAGGTCATGGAGCACCACGCGCACAAGCCCCGACGGCACGTACCAGTAGTCAGCCTGGTGGAGGTGGTAGTGCAGGCCCACGACACACCCGGCCACACGATCGGCCCGGTTTGCCTGGACCATGGGCCGGCTACCCGGCACCCACTCCTGGCGGAAGGTTTCAACGAACATGCCCCGTGGGTCGGCGTGGACAACCGGCGACACGTGAACCACACCGTCGATCACAGACGAAGTCACATCAGCCACGTCAGTCACCCCCTACTCCCCGAGACTCCCCCAACTCCACGACCGAATGGTCGCCCAGCAGCAGGCTGGCAGACCCGCCACCGGAAACCTCGGCATGGCGGCCCAGCACCGAATCGCTGAGATGTGCACCACCAGCCACCCGGCTGGAATCCATCAGCACGGAATGGTCGACGGTGGCACCCGTGATCGTGCAGTCGGCCCCCACCGAGACGTAGGGCCCGACCCGGCTGCCCTGGATGCGGGCACCGGCTGCGACCACGACCGGTCCCACGAGCGTGGAGTCCACCACCTCGGCACCGGCCCCGACTCGCACCATGCCATCAAGCCTGCTGGTGTCATCCACCGAACCGGCCACCTCGCCGACGATGCCATCAAGCACCAGGCGGTTGCACTCCAACAACGGGTCCTTCTTGCCCGTGTCAATCCACCACCCGTCCAACAGGCGATGCTCGACGGTGTCGCCACGATCCACCAGCCACGAAATTGCGTCGGTGATCTCCAGCTCTCCACGGGCAGACGGCTCAATGGACCTGACAGCCTCGTGGATCGCCGGACCGAACAGGTACACGCCAACTAGCGCCAGATCCGAACGCGGATCGTCAGGCTTCTCGACCAGGCGGCAGATGGAACCGTCGTTACCCAGCTCGGCCACGCCGAACGAACCCGGGTCATCCACCCGCGACAGCAACAGGCGGGCCGACACCACACCACCCTCGGCAAAGCCGTCGACGACCGCCTCAAGGGAATCCTCGAACATGTTGTCGCCCAGATACATGACGAACCGGTCGTCGCCCAGGAACCCACCTGCCTCGACCACGGCATGGGCCAGACCCAACGGAGCCGACTGCTCGATGTAGGTAACCGTGGCCCCCCACCGGGAACCGTCCCCCACCGAAGCCCGGATCTCGTCGGCCGTGTCGCCCACGACAATGCCCAGGTCGGTCACACCGACCCCCACCAGATCCTCGATGACGTAGTGCAGGATCGGCTTGTTGGCGATCGGCACCAACTGCTTGGCACTGGTATGGGTGAGGGGGCGCAGCCGTCGCCCGCTGCCACCGGCCAGGATCAGGCCCTTCATAGGGGGCGAGGGTACCCGTCGGCCCGAAGCTCTAGGTCACCTGCAAAGCATCCTTCAGGTTGTCGGGTACCTCAGCCGGAAACGAAAGCACCAGATGACGGTCCAATGCCGTGGCAACCCGCGCAAGAGTGTCGATCCGGTTACGGGCACCACCGCCTTCTTCGAGACGCGAAATCACCGACTGGGTAGTCCCCATCCGTTCAGCCAACTCCCGCTGGCTCAACCCTGCCTCGCTTCGCAGGTCATAGATCAGTTGACCCAGGTCCAGGTCCTGCTCGACCTCAGCGCTGGTCTCAGCGGAAGGGGCGTCCCTACCCTTCTTGATGTCTTCCCATCGGGAGTAATTTGCCATTGTTGTCTCCTCCTACGGATTACGCACAGCGCAGTCCTGAGCGACCCTGCGGGCCCGAGCAACCTCGGCCCTTTCGTTATTTCGTTGCTTTCGAAACGTCGTCAACAAGATGATCCGTCCGTCCCTGGTGAACCGGTAGGAAATTCGCCGAGCCGTCGAGCCGAGCGAGAAACGAACCTCGAACAGTCCTTCACCCAGGCTTCGCGAGAGCGGCATCCGGGCCTGCGGCCCCAACGCTGCAAGCCGGTCGATCACAACCAATGTTCGCTCCCAGTCGGACTGGCTGAGCTCATCAAACCATTCAACAACCTCATCGTGTGCCTCAAGTCCAGCCACAATCGTGATTATCGCATATGTGCGATGATCACACAAGAGCGATGATCGCTCGCAAACCGGGCAGACTCAGGAGGTTCCCATGTCCTGATACATCACCCGCGGCCCGCTCCCGTAGCCGAACCTAGGTGCCCGAGGCCGCAGCAGCCCTTGCCAGGCCAACCAGGAACACCAGCACCGTCACGGCCGCCTTCTGGGTCTGGGAACCGTTGATGCTGAAAGCCGAAGCCACAGCCTCAACAGCCGACTGGTCGCCCCTCGTCGAGAAGTACGCCGTGGTGACCTCCCTCGGGCCATCCACCGACGGCGGTGGATCCAGCGGGGCGGGTGGCGGTCGGTCCCCGCGGAGCAGCAACAGGAACGACATGACCGCCATAGAGGACAGGTGCAGCTCGGCCGGCGACATCTCAAGGTACTCGGCGGCCGAGAGCACCGAGTTCCACTCCTCCTCGGTGTAGCCCGTGGTGACCCGGTACTCGTCGATCAGGTTCTCGGGGAAGGCCGAGCTGGCGTCTGGCGGACCGTAGGCGATGCCGTACCAGTTGGACATGAGGCCAAACTCGCGCCGGAACCGGTTGCCTGTGACCACGAACGACTCACCCGAACGGGTCCGCAACTCGATCTCCTCGGCACGGCCACCGTCATCGCCGAAACCGTCCCGGCTGACCACCCGGATCTCATAGAGCTGCCCCAGGCCGAACGTGTCGGCAACCGTGCCCGCATCAAACTCCGACGACCAGCGGTGCACCGGGTTGATCGAGACGTCATCGCCGTCGTCGACCACACCGGGGAAATCGGCGGTAATCGTGAAGCCGCCGGTGGAGGCCGAGAACTCGGTGCGGGCGATCTCACCGTCACGCATCCGCACCACGCCAGCCGTGGCCAGAATCGCCGCATCAGAGGCGGGTTCCTCGTTGTTCCACACCGAGCTGCCCGACCAGCTGCGGCGGCCCTCATAGACCTGACAGCGGATCGTGTCACACGTCTTTGCGTAGTCGTAGCGCTGCTCGGCCATGGCATAAGACCGGGCCGCCACCGCCTGGACCCGCACCGCCTGGGCACCGGCGCCACCGCCCATCGAGGCCCAACTGGCAGGCATCTCCTGAGGGACAACCGAACGCAGGTACTGCTCGACCGGCAGGAAGTTGACGGTGCGCTGGTGATGCTCGAAGCGGGCCGCACGGATCTCACCCCGGTACCAGGTCGCTGCATTGGAGCCCTCACATAGCTGCAGCGTCTGGTCCAGGCCGTCATCGCCAAAGCCAAGGACGGTGAGGCCACCCGAGGTGACCGCCGGAACGGAGGTCGTGGGCGGCGCTGCGGTCGTGGTTGTCGCCGGCGGGGTCGTCGTGGTCGGAGGCGGCACGGCTGTGGTGGTCGTGGCACCGGCCACGGTGGTCGTCGTGGACGTGGTCGTTGCAGCCGGTGGGGTCGTCGTGGTTGTTGTCGTTGCTGCCGGCGGTGCTCCGTTGAAGCCGGCACGGATGCGGGCGAACGGGCTCTGGATCACGATGCCCGTGTCGCTGAACGAACCGGTGCAGCCGTTGCCCACCGCCACCCGGTAGCGGTCGGCGTCACCATCCAACGTGACCCGCACTGACTTGCCCGAAAGGGCTGTCCAGTTGCCCGCCTCGCCGGCAACCAGCAACACGGCGTTCTCCACGTAGACGGTCGTGGCCTCGTCGTCACGCGACAACAACCTGATACCGATGTCCTGGGCAGCGACCGTGGCCGCAACGGTTCCGCCGTAGTAGTGGTCAAGGATCTGGGCGCTGGACCAGCCCTCGTCGACCGCGTAGCCGAGCGCCCCGTACTGGCCCATGCCACGACCGTGACCCCAGCCCCGACCATCAACCACAACCGACCCGTAGTTCGTTGATGCCACCGAGCCTGTGACCGGAGCGCTGGCTCCCGGAATGGTGAGCTGCTGGCCCACCGACAACATGTTCGCATCGGTCAACCCGTTGGCCTCCATGATCGCCGAAACGGTCACGTCGTAGCGCCCAGCGATGATCGACAGGCTCTCACCCGACTGGACGGTCACAACCAGGGGAGCGGTCGTAGCCGTGGCCGTCACAAAACCCGGGATGGTCAGGCGCTGGCCCACGTAGACCAGGTTGGCGTTGGTGATGCCGTTCTCGGCCATCAGGTCAGCCACGGTCACCGCGTAACGGCCGGCAATCAGAGAAAGGCTCTCACCCGACTGCACGGTTACGACCGTTGGGCCGAGCGTCGACACAGTTCCGACACCACCGGGAACAACCAGCTCCTGGCCCACGAAGAGAGAGTTGGCATTAGCGAGCCCGTTGAGGGCCATCAACTCCGAAACGGTCGTGCCGAAGTCCTCGGCGATCACGGAAAGCGTGTCACCCCACTGCACAACCCGGATGCCCGTGGCAGCCGAAGAGGACGAGCCAGAAGAGGTGCCCGTACCAGGGATCACGAGCCTCTGACCCATGAACACCAGATCCGGGTTGTTGATGTTGTTGGCGGCCATCAGATCGACCAGCGACACCCCGTTCTCGACGGCAATCTCGGACAGGCTGTCACCGGCACCGACAATGACCGTTGTCTCCGCGCCAGCGGGGCCGACCGCTGCCAGGGAAGCCGCAAGCAGAGCGACGACAAGACCAGCGGCACGCAACCGCCGGGACCGGTGCGCGGGCGTGCCCGGGAAAAGGGGCACAGCAGAGGTGATGGCGTCATCCACTCCCGTCAGGTCTCCAGGTCTGTGTGTTCATCGGCCGGTTGCGGACGTGCAGGACCCGCAGCGGGCCTGTTCAGCCCAGCCACCCGACGCGCCGGAAAGGCCCTGCTCCGCCCGGAGGCGAGTGTAGGGGTGGCATACCCTCCGGTGAGGGAGGGCCGGGCAACCGGGAGGAGCCGGTCAGCCGGCGGGCGGCTCGCTCACGTTCGGCATGCAGAGGCCGTCAAGTTCGGCAATCTGGATGCGGTCGCGGTTCTCCCACGTGACCTCAAGATCGGGGTCACGCTGAAGCTTGTATTCGCGAAATGACATGTCCATGGCGTCGAAGGCGACCAGTCGGCCAGACAGACCCTCGCCCAGGCCAAGGATCAACTTGATGGCCTCGAGGGCCTGGATGGACCCCACGATTCCTGGCAACACTCCCAGCACCCCGGCCTCGGCACAACTGGGCGCGAACTCGGCCGGCGGGGCCTCGGGGAGCATGTCGCGGTAGGTGACACCCTCCTTGGGGTCAAACACCGTGACCTGGCCCTCGAACCTGAAGATGGAACCGTGCACCACCGGAATACCCAACTTCACCGATGCGTCGTTGAGCAGGTAGCGGCTGGGGAAGTTGTCGGCGCCGTCGACGATCACGTCGTAACCCTCGAGGATCTCCATGATGTTGTCGGCACCCAGACGTACGTCGTAGGTGACCACGTTGACATCGGGGTTGAGCGCCGTGAGGGTCTTCTTGGCCGAGTCGACCTTGCGGTCACCGATGCGTTCCTGATTGTGGAGGATCTGGCGCTGCAGGTTGGACTCGTCGACCACATCCATGTCGATGATGCCGATGGTGCCCACCCCGGCGGCCGCCAGGTAGAGAGCAGCCGGTGAACCAAGGCCCCCGGCGCCGAGCAGCAGCACGCTGGCGTCAAGCAGGCCCAGCTGACCCTCTTCGCCGATCTCGGGCAGCAACAGGTGGCGCTGGTAGCGGTTGCGCTGGTCGGGGCTGAGGGTGCGGGGCGTCGACCACTCGCGACCCTCGTCCTTCCAGCGGTTGAAGCCACCGTCCATGGAGACCACGTCGGTGTATCCCAACTGGGCGAGGGTGTCGGCTGCGAATGCTGAACGCACGCCGCCGGCGCACATGACCACGATGGGCTGGCTGCGGTCGGTTAGGCGGCCCTCGATGCCGCTCTCGAGGGTGCCGCGTGGAATGTGCATGGAGCCCGGGATGGCGCCCTGCTCGTACTCGTCGGGCTCACGCACGTCGAGCAACAGGTGACCCTCGGCCAACAGGGCCTCGGCCCCGGCCGGATCGGTCTCGGCGATGCGGCCCTTGGCGGCCGTCAGGAGTTCTCTGAAAGAAGGCATGTCCGAAAGCCTACCTAGTTAGTCGGGATTAGCAATGCCTGAAACCCGGACCCGAACGGGAACATTCCCTGAGGTCTGTCCCCTGCCGGCCCCGACTCAGCCTGAACCCACCACGATACCCAGCACCTCGCTGATAGAGCCCTGCACCACCACGTCGGCCACATCGTCCATGGCCGTCGGCTCCCCGTTCACGATCACCACCCCGGCACCATGGCGCGCCGCCAACGGCACCATGGCCGCCACCGGATACACCGAAAGGCTGGTGCCCACCGCCAACACAAGGTCACAGGCGATCGCCGCCTCCTCGATGCGCTCCACGTCGCCAGGAAAGAGGCTCTGACCAAAGCTCACGGTGGCCGACTTGAGCAGGCCGCCACAGTCGGAACAGTGCGGGTCGACGTCGCCGGCCCTGACACGCTCCAACACCACCTCGATGTCATCGCGCCAGTCGCAGTCCAGACACATTGCCCGCCGCGTCGTGCCGTGAATCTCGACCACCCTGGCCGGGTCACTACCCGCAGCCTGATGCAGCCCGTCCACGTTCTGGGTCACCAGGGTGTGGAGCAGACCCCGCTGCTCCAGATGCACGAGCGCCAGGTGACCGGCGTTCGGCACAACGTCGGGCCAGAGCTCACCCGACGCCCGCAACGCCCACCGCTGCCTCCTTATCTCAGGATCAGAGACGTAGTAGCGGATGTCGGACGACTTCTCGGCCTCGGGGTTCCTGGTCCAGACACCCTCAGGACCACGGAAATCCGGAATGCCGCTGTCAGTCGAGATGCCCGCACCGGTGAGGACCGCCACACGACTAGCCGCATCGACCATGCGGGCCGCCAACCCGGCCTGCTCAAGCGGATTCGCTGCTGCCATCAGGCGAGCCTCGCGCACCTTCACAGAAAAACCTGAGTCGATCACTTGACATAGCATGAAACTACATGAAATAGTCCAACACGATCACCCGCCCAGACACCTCCCCGCCTACCTGAACCGCACCCACAGGAGCCAGACGTGTCATCCCAACCCACGTTCCCCACCGACCGCCTCCGAATCGAACCCTGGATGGACCCCCTCGTGGACCGCCTCGGACACGACCCCCGCTCCACCTACGTCGAGACCTACTGGCTGGGAATCCTGGGCCCCAGCGCCTGCTGGCTGCTGCGACGCCTCGCCGACGGCCTCGACGCCGAACCGGCCGGCTACGACCTGGACATGGTCGACACCGCAGCCTCGATCGGGCTGCGCCTCAACGGCGGCCGCCACGCCCCGTTCATGCGAACCCTGGGCCGAATATGCCAGTTCCGCATGGCACGCCTGGCCGGACTCACCACCCTCGAGGTGCGCCGCAGCCTCCCGCCCCTCACTCTGGCCC
>JACNLA010000009.1 GCA_014381745.1 Actinomycetota bacterium
CCCCCAGTTGGGTGAGGTCGCCTTCACCCACAGCTGGAATGCCCGAACCGGGTTCTCGTTCGACTTCACGCCCCACGTGGGGTGCTACGACGGCATCTGGTACGCCATGGGCTACTCGGGTAGCGGCAACTCGATGGCCCCGTACCTGGGCCACAAGGCCGCCTTGTTGATTCTGGGTGACCCTGAGGGTGAGACGGTGTTCACCAGGTCCGGGTTTCCGACCCGCTGGTGGCACCGCGGGCCACCCTGGTTCCTGCCGTTCGCAGACATTCTGTTTCGAATGAAGGACGCAGCCAACAACGTGAGGTTGGACCGACGGCGACCGGATTGAGATTGATCCGGTTCGTGGCGTGGTGAGCCTGGTTGTGTCCTAGAGTCCCGCCATCACACAACCCTGATCAGGATCGGTGGTGGGGCAATGGCAGATTCGAACCAGCGGCCAAGGCGCCGGACATCGCAGCGTAGAGACGCCCGCTCGAGACGCCCGACGGGGCCGGTAAAGCCCCTCACCTACGGACTGGCCCCTCTCGAGGCCCTTCATGAGGAGCAGATCGAGGAGATCCACCGGGCGTCGATGAGGCTGCTCAGCGACAACGGGATGCTCCTCATCGACTACCCGCCGGCCCTTGAACGGCTCCGGCGCCACGGGGTGAAGGTTGAGGGTGAGATGGCGTGGATCGACGAGGACACGCTCATGCATTACGTCAACATGGCACCGTCCACGTTCACCCTGCTGGCCCGCAACCGCGCCAACGACCTACCTGTCGGCGGCGACCGAATCATCTTCGCCCCCGTCTACGGACCAGCCTTCGCAATGGACCTCGACAACGGCAGGCGGCCAGCCACGCTCGAGGACTTCCACAACTTCGCCAAGCTCACCTACATGACCCCCGAGCTGCACCACGCAGGCGGCGTGCTGGCCGAACCCAACGACATACACGTGGACGAGCGCCACCTCGACATGCTGCTCGGCCACCTGACGCTTAACGACAAGTCGCACATGGGCAGCGTCATCCACTCCGACTTTGCACGCGACACGGTCACGATGGACGAGATCGTCTTCGGGGCCGATTCCATCAGGCGTGACCCGGCCTCGCTCTCGATCGTGAGCATCTCGTCGCCGATGCGCATGGACGAGCGAATGCTGAGCGTGCTCGAGGTCTACGCCGAGGCAAAACAGGCGATGATCCTGGCGTCGTTCATCATCGTGGGGGCGATGTCGCCCACCACCCTGGCAGCCACCATCGCCCAGCAGAACGCCGAGTCCCTGTTCGCCATTGCGTACGCCCAGATGGTCAATCCGGGCACGCCGTGCATTCAGGGGCCGTTCCTTCCCAACGTGGACATGAAGACCGGTGCGCCGGGGTTCGCCAGCCCCGAGAGCGCCTTGGCCCTGATCGCGTGTGCCCAGATGGCCCGGCACTACGGCCTGCCGTTCCGCTCGGGCGGCAACTACACGGCTTCACGCACACCCGACGCTCAGGCCGGCTACGAATCGGCCGGCAACATCTGGTCGACCGTTGCCGCCCGCACCAACTTCGTGCTGCACGCTGCCGGGTGGCAGGAGGGTGGCCTCTCCAGCGGGTACGAGAAGTTCATTCTGGACGTGGAAATGCTCGGCATGATGACCAGGTTCACACAGGGGATCTCCATGACCGAGGAGGACTTTGCCTGGGACGCCTACGAGGAGGTCGGCCCCGGAAACCACTTCCTGGGCGCGGCACACACCATCCGCCACTACGAGGACGCTTTCTTCCAGCCCAGGATCTTCCACACCGACAGTTTCGAGAAGTGGCGCGATGACGGCTCCCTGAACGCCGGGCAGATCGCCAACGGTGTCTGGAAGAAGATGCTCGCCGAATACGAGCCTCCTGGCATCGATGACGCTGTCGCCGCCGAGTTGGAGGCGTTCGTGGCACATCGCCGCGAGGAGATCAGGGCGGGCAGGGAACGCACCGAGTGGAAGGTCTCTGAGCGGGCCTGAGCTTTGGCTCAGATGTCCTTCATCAGGCGGAGGGCGTCGT
Source organism: Actinomycetota bacterium (assembly GCA_014381745.1). Taxonomy (GTDB): domain Bacteria; phylum Actinomycetota; class Acidimicrobiia; order Acidimicrobiales; family MedAcidi-G1; genus UBA3125. Next base: position 2,025 of record JACNLA010000009.1, read on the forward strand.
AGATGGCGGCGTGGATGTCACGGTTGGCCACGGCGTCGCCGAGACGGAACAGCTGGTATGAGCCTTCGGGGTTGTTGGTGACCGCCTGGGGGCTCCCGGCGATGAGGGCGTCGTAGTCGACCTCGCCAAGGTTCGTTGAACCGTCCTTCAGGTCGAAATAGAGGCCGGCGTTCGGAAGGGTCCCGTGGTCGACGACCACGTGGTCAACGATGCGGGTGGTCCGATGCTCGCTGTGATCGCTGCCGACCTCGACGCTCAGGCGCCCATCTTCGGCGCGCACAGCGATGACCCGCTGGTTGAGGGTGACCCTGGTGTCGGTCTCGTTGAAGGCCCGGGCGTAGGGCACCAGGTTCATGCCACCCACCTCGACGCCGACGGTTCGCTCAGGGGTGACGATCTCCAGCTGGGCACCTGACCGGCAAATCACCTCGGCCGCAGACATGGCCGAGTGGGTCCCGTCGTCGTCGTACACGAGGACGCTTCCCACGGGTCGAACCTCGCCTGCTAGGACGTCACGGGTCGTCGACACCAGATCGTCGCCAGCGTCGAGTATCGGCAACTGGGGCAGGCCTCCGGTGGCCACGACCACGACGTCTGGTTCGAGGGCCATGACGTCTTCTGCTTCGGCGAGAACGTCGTAGCGCACATCGACACCTAGACGGCTTAGTTCCTGGACTCGCCAGGTCACGATGCCCTCGAGGTCGGCACGCCTCGGGTTGCGGGCCGCCAACATGATCTGTCCCCCGGCCCATGGCATGGCCTCGAGCACGGTCACGATGTGACCGCGCTCGCCTGCGACCCTGGCCGCCTCGAGGCCGGCCGGGCCGGCACCCACCACGACGATCCGCCTCGCCTCGAAGGCACGGGTCACCTCATGTGGCATCGTGGCCTCTCGCCCTGTGGCGGGGTTGTGTATGCACAGGGCCTCGCCTGCCTGGTAGATGCGGTCCAGGCAGTAGGTGGCGCCTACACAGGGTCGGATCTGTTCCTCGCGTGCCTCGATGATCTTGGTCACGATGTGGGGGTCGGCAATGTGGGCCCTGGCCATGCTGATCATGTCAACCAGGTTCTCTCCAACCGCGTGGCGCGCTGTTGCCACGTCGTCGATCTTGGCGCCATGGAGTACGGCCAGGTCGGTCTCGGCGCGCACCCGGCCTGCGAAGTCCAGGTGCGGGGCTGCGGGCATGCCCTGGATGGGGATGACCTCGGACAACTCGACGTCGGAGCCGATCACCCCCCTGATCACGTTCACGAAGTCGAGCAGGCCGTCTCCGTTCAAGAGCCTGAGTACCTCGAGACCGGCCTCGGCATCGATGCCTCCCGGGGTGGCCTCGTCGACGGCCATGCGCAGGCCGACTATGTAGTCGGGACCCACCCGTTCACGCACCGCCGCCAGGACCATTTGCGGAAAGCGCAGGCGATTCTGGAGCGATCCGCCGAAGTCGTCATCGCGCTCGTTGCCGAGCGGCGTGTAGAACTGGTCGAAGAGGTGCCCGTAGGACTGGATCTCGATTCCGTCCATGCCGCCGGCCTTCATGCGTTCGGCGGCATCGGCGTACCTGGCGACGATGCGTTCAATGTCCCAGTCCTCGGCCTCCTTGGGGTGTGCCCTGTGGGCGGGTTCGCGCAACGGTGACGGTGCCACCACGGGTAGCCAGTCGTCCTGGGCCCAGCCGGTGCGGCGCCCAAGGTGGGTGAGCTGGATCATGCAGGCGGCACCGTGTTCGTGCACGCCGTCGGTGAGACGCTGGATCCACGAAACGATGGCGTCGTCGTAGGCGTGCAGGTTCCCGAAGGCCGGTGGGCTGTCCTCGGCCACGACGGCCGATCCGGCGGTCATGGTGAGGGCCACGCCACCCCTGGCCCGCTCCTCGTGGTAGAGGCGGTAGCGGTCCCTGGGCATGCCGTCCTCGGAGTAGGCGGGCTCATGGGCCGACGTGAAAAGTCGGTTTCGGAGCGTCAGGTGCCGCAGTTGAAATGGTTCGAGCAGCGGGTCTGCCATCGCCGCAATCTAGAGCATGGCCCCACCTACACAACACGCTTCGTGCCAGACTTGGTCGATGCGAGCAACGGCGGTCCTCCTCACCCTGGCGGTGCTGGCAGCAGCTTGTGGTGGGGGTTCGGCGACGGTCACTCCTGAGACGACCGCTGCCCCAACGTCAGCCGTGGCTTCAACGACAACTGCTGCGACACCGACAGTGAATACGGGCAGCACAACAGCTGCACCGGCCACGAGCACGTCGACAACAGAGGTGCCGGCGACGACCACGTCTGCCGCCGACCTCACGACGCCGACCCTGCCTACCAGCACCACCCTGCCTGTGAGCACCACGCTCCCGCCGCTCACCTCGGACCCGGGACCTGGATCGGGATTTGACAACCCGTTCACCACGAGCGACCCGACTATCAGGGGTTGCCTGATCGGCGTGTTCGGGCAGCAGTTGTACGAGGAGTTGGCAAGCAGGCAGCCCAACTCCGCTGAACAGCAGGCCATGGGGCAGTGCATGGGACCGCCCTCTGGCGGGTCATCTCCCAGCGGAACCCCATCAGACCAACCGGCCAGCCCTCCAACTCTCGAACCCGAAGGGTCCGGCCAGTCTGGCGGTTCCAGTGGCGGGGCGCCCGACGTCGAGACTGCACGAGCTTCATACCCGCCAAGCGTGACCATGGGGTTGTTGAGCGGCCAGAGCCCAGTCCCGGCCGGCTTTGACCAGTGCATGGTCAGCCAGATCGGTGGTGCCCTTCTGGGTGCCATCAGGAACGGCCAGCAGGCGGGTGGAGCCGAGAACGACCTGGCCGCACAGTGCCTCTTGTTCCTTCAGGTTCCGCCCGACTCCCTGCAGGTTGGTGGTGGCAGCACCGGGCCCGACCCGGCAGATGGGGGCCAACCGGCGGGCCCTGCCCAGCCCGGCTCGGGCAACTACGTGCCCGCGGAGACCATCATGGTCACCTACCCGTCGACCTCGTATCCGACTGCTCCGGGGGGCACGTCGGGGTTCTTCACCACCGCCCAGAACGCCGACATAACCCTGTCGGCCTTCGGGTTCAACGACACCGGTGGTTCGCTCAAGTTCAACCGCCCGTCGGGCCTGACGAGCGACGGAACCCGTCTTGTGATGACCGACGTGTTCAACAACAGGGTGCTCATCTGGAACACATCGCCCACCCACGCCAACCAGGCCCCCGACCTTGTGCTGGGTCAGCCCAACTTCACCACCAACGTGCCCGGAACCGGGCGCCACCAGATGAACTGGCCGATGAGCGCCAGCACCGACGGCACCCGCCTGGTGGTGACGGACACCAACAACGACCGGATCCTCATATGGACAGACTTCCCGACCAGCAATGCGGAGCCCGCTGACATTGTCCTCTCGGGGGGTGTCAACGCCCAGCCCGCCAAGAACAACATCCAGTGGCCGTGGGGCGTGTGGACCGACGGGAACAGGTTGGCGGTGGCCAGCACCGGCAGCGGAAGCGTGCTCATCTGGAACTCCTTCCCCACCTATGACGGCCAGCCGGCTGACCTGTTGCTTACCGGTTCAGGTGCACTCGGCACACCGAGGCAGATCACCAGCGACGGCAATTCCCTGATGGTCGGCGACCACAACGCCGCAACCGGCGGTCAGAGCGACCCTGGAACGTTCTTCTGGACCAGCTTTCCCAGCGCCGACAACCAGCCGTACGACTTCTTCGTGGTCGATCCCCTGGGCGAGAAGATGTCGGCCCCATGGTTGCGGGGCGACTTCACCGACGACGGCCGCCTTGTGATGATGGGCGACACGCTCCACATCTGGGACGACACGCCGCAGTCGGCCTCGGACCGGCCTGCACTCTCAAACAACGGCCAGGGAAAGGCGGGAGGGTACGACTTCCGGTGGGGGGACTACTCCACTGTTGTGGTTGTCGGGAACCGTGTCTACATAACCAGCAACGGCTCCACGCTCATCGTCTACGACTCCATCCCCACGACGGCCACCCAGCAACCCGACTTCGTGCTGGGGGCCTCTGGCCTCTACGTGGACGGCAACATGGAGAACTTCGTCATGTCCAACCCTGTTCCGGCATCAAACGGAACGAGCCTGTTCGCGTCGTCGGACTTCGACGACAAGCTCTTCGTCTGGAAGAACCTGCCAGATTCCAGTGCCTCCACGCCCGACGTCGTCTACCACTTCTGCTGGTTCCGTGACGATGACGCCGAGCGACGCAACCAGTGCGAGGGCAATTTCAGCCCGTGGGACAACACCCTCCATGGAGACACGTTCGCACTAGCGGGTCGTGACCGGTTGATGATCTGGACCGAGTTGCCAACCGAGGGGAACCTGCCCGCATACGACTTCGAGGGTGGCGTGGGCAGCGTCAGCTTCGACGAGCTGACCGGTGTGGCGATGGACGACGACTACTTCTATGTGGCAGACAAGCGGGCCAACCTTGTCTACGTGTGGGCAGGCATTCCCGATGGAACCCATGAGCCGGTGGCCACGCTGTCGGCCAGCCAGCCGACGCGCCTCTCAAGTGACGGCACCTGGCTGGCGGTCAACTCCACGATGGGCCACGGCACCCAGCTCTACCGGGTGGACCAGATCGCCACATCGGGTGCGCCGTCTTCGGTTGGCGGCTCGGGCACGTTCAACCTGCCCGAGGGGACGACGGTTGACAACGGCCACCTGTTCGTGGCCGACACCGGCAACAGCCAGCTGCTGGTGTGGCGCAACGTGTCCGACGCCATTGCGGGCCGTTCGGCCGATGCCATCCTGGGGGCGTCGGGTGCATCAGACACCCTGCCGGAGATCAGCCGCAACCAGATGTTCTGGCCTGCCGCAGCCAGCTTCGATGGCAACTACCTGTGGGTAGGTGAGAGGAAGTTCTCAGGCAGGCTCGTTCGCTTCAGCCCCGGTTAGGGCTGGGGCGCCAACAGGGGCCAGGGTTCGAGTTGTTCCCAGGCCCGTGCCAGGTCCATGACCATGCGGTCCTCGTGCTGGCGACCCATGAGTTGGATGCCGATGGGGCGCCCGCCTACGAGGCCTGCGGGAACCGACACCGCCGGGTTGCCGGAGATGTTGGCGGGAATCGTGAGGGCGCCGTTGTTGCCCGGAGGCGCCTTCTCACCTGCCACCCGCGTGTTGGACTCGATCTCGGCCGGGAAGGCCACATCGGGGTTCGATGCACATATAACCACGTCGACCTTGTCAAAGAGGTCGGCCATGCACCGGTTTGCCTCGGTGCGGCCGGCCTCGACCCGGGCTGCGATCTCGATGTTGAAGCGCTCGAGTCCCATACGGACCCCGAATGCCATGGACTTTGTCATCTGCTCCTCGCAGCCGGGCCAGAGGTGGCCGACCTCTTTGTAGAGGCCCGCCTGGTTGGCTATTGCCCACTCCCATGTGATTGAGGGCATGGAGATGTCCAACTCGACGAGTTGCATCCCGGTGGCCTCGACGAGGAGTGCGCCGGCCTCATGTACACGGGTGCGTACGGCGTCGGCGAGCACTGCCGAGCCGAGATCGGGCGATATTGCCACCCGCAGGCCGGTGAGATCCGTTGAGCCGAGACCGGACTCCCACCCTGACTGGGCGGGAAGGCTGTAGGGGTCGCGGGCGTCAAAGCCGGCGCACACGTCGTAGAAGCGGGCGGCGTCGCGCACCGACCGGGCCAGGCAGCCCGAGACGACGGTCATGGGGCCGATGGTGGTGTGGGGCCCCCGGGGGATGCGCCCGGCGGTTCCCTTCATTCCTACGAGGCCGCAGAACCCTGCCGGGATGCGTATGGAACCTCCGCCGTCGCCGCCGGTTGCTATGGGCACGAGGCCGCCCGCCACGGCTGCCGCGCTGCCACCGGACGACCCGCCGGGTGTGGCGGCCCGGTCCCAGGGGTTGCGGGTGATGCCGTTCAGCTTGGTGGTGGAGCAGTTGAGGCCGCCGAACTCGCTGGCCGTTGTGAGGCCAACCAGGTTGGCACCGGCGGCCTTCAGTCGGGTGACCAGGGTGAGGTCGTGGTCGGCCACCCGGTCGGCGAACAAGAGCGAGGCGGACGTGTCGGGCCAGCCCTCTACCTGGTGGAGTTCCTTCACTCCTATGGGCACGCCCCCGAGGGGCAGCGAGACGTCGGCAGCGGCGGCCCGCTCGAGCACGCCCTCGGTGTCGATGAAGGAGAAGGCGTTGAGGCCGCTGGCCTCGATGGCGGCCAGGGTCGCCTCGGCCTCGGCCAAGGGAGAGCGCTCGCCGCTGCGGAAGGCCTCAACGAGTGAAACCGTGTCTCCCTGCCAGGTCATGCCAACAGTCTGGCCCACCCGGAGATCCGGGGCGACAACTGGCGAAATCTCGAATATCGAATGTTTCGTCTATTTCGCCTATTGCGCCTACGCCTTTCACCGGGTACAATCACCGCACAAGACACCTGCAGAGTCGAACCGGGGAGAGTCGGAGCATGGCATCCAGCACACTTCTAGACCACCGGTTGACCCTGCCAGATGAGAGCACCGCCACTCAGGCTGGTGTTGCCGCCGATCTTCTCAAGCAGTTCCTTCTGGAACACCCCAATTCTTCGGACGCGACGGTTCGCCTCGTCGCCGATACGGCTGACACCACCGTCGAGATACCTGGGGAGGCACTGGTGCTCCTGGCCGATGTGCTGGCACAGATCGCCAACGGAAATGCTGTGACCATCGCACCCGTTCACGCCGAACTGACTACCCAGCAGGCCGCTGACCTCCTCGGTGTCTCCCGTCCATACCTCGTGAAACTCCTCGAAGAGCGAAAGATCCCCCACCGTCGAGTCGGCAACCGTCGACGTGTGATGCTCACCGACCTGGTTGCCTATAAGAGGATCGACGATGCCGAGCGCATGGCAGTCGCCGATGAGTTGACGGCCGAGGCCCAGCGCCTCGGCCTGTATACCTAGGCGCCGCCGCCGTGGCCTTCGGCGCCACTTTCGACGCATGAGTACTGCATCCGGCGGGACTGCGCGACCTTCTGGTGCGTCTGGCGATGACAGGCCTGTTCCGTGCCAGATGGACCGACGACATCCTTGACGAGATGGTCAACTCGATTGCCCGTCGCCGACCTGACCTGCATCTGAGCCAACTTGAACAAACCCGACGAAATATGTGTAAAGCCGTACCTGACTGCCTGACCACCGGCTACCAGCACCTGCTCGCCAGCCTCGAGTTGCCCGACCCGGATGACCGTCACGTTCTTGCCGCTGCAATTCGTGCGGGAACCGAGGTGATTGTGACCGAGAACCTCTCTGACTTCCCATCAGCGGCTCTTGCGCCATACGACATCGAGGCACAGTCGCCCGACACATTCGTGCTCTACCTGACCGACCTTGCCCCCGAGACCGTGGCCAACACCGTCAGGGCGCAGGCATCGGTCCTGACCAGTCCACCGATGACAGTTGATGAGGTTTTGGAGCATCTGGCTCGTACCGGCCTGCCACGATCTGTCGCAAGCCTCAGGTCTCACACCTAGGAGCCGGGCACCGAGGCGTGGAAGTCCAGCATGTCTTTTCTAAACAGGTCGGCCTGGTCGCCGATGCTCCCTATGTGGGCACCCCAGCGGCCCAGGTCGGCGTCGATGGCGGCCATGAACATGTCGTGGTCGGTGATGGCTGGGTCGGCCCGGCCGGTGCGGTGGTCGACCATGGCGCCGTCGTCTTCTATGAACGTGGTTGGTGCCCCTGGCGCGACGCTGGCCTCGGGTATCTCGTAGACCTCTTCTCTGCGGTCGAAGCTGTGCCAGGCGCCTTCAACGACTCGGACCGTGGCATCGCCTCCGATGAGGCCGATGGCCTGTATCTGGGACTGGACCTGTTGCACCGAGAGCCAGTCGTCGCGCTCGCCGACGATTGCCCTGATCCGTGTGGAGCCGACGTCGGGGCGGGCGAACTGGTGGCCACACCACGGGTAGACGGCGTACACGCCGGCCAGGGAGAGGTCACCCACGATGGGGTCGGCGAACGCTCGCATGGCTGCGATCATGACGGCCGTCCCTCCCCTGCTGTGGCCCTGGGCGCAGATGCGGTCGGCATCGACGGCGTCGTTGGCAGCCAGGACCCGTAATGCGGCCAGCACGTCGAAGGCGCTTGCGGCGAACGAGTACTGGGTCTGGTTGGCGACGGTCGACTCGACGGCCCGTGGCCCGAACGGGTCGAGCACGAACACGGCGTAGCCGGCCTCTATGAGGGTGCCGGCATGCATCAGGTGGCTCTCGCCGACGCCGAGGCTGCCGGGCACAACCATCACGAGCGGAAGGGGCTTGTCGGCCGGGGGCAGAAACAACTTGCCGTCGGCGACGAGCGGTTCGCATCCGTCGGGGTCGTTGATGGCCTGGTGGTAGTTGACCGGGTTGGCGCTGGGGACATCGACGTTGACGCCCTCAACCCCGGCAAGGGTCACCGACTGGTCCCTGAACCTGAGCACGTCGTCCATGTGGGGATCCTAGGCAGGCTTAGCCAGATGTATATATGGGGCGCAGTTGCCGCCGACTAGGGTCCTCGCTCATGCGATTCTCTGCCTACCCAGCCTTGGCCGCCCTCCTGATCGGCTCCGCGTGCGGTGCCTCAGCTCCTGAAGAATCCCAGTTGGCGAATCGGAGCGCCACATCAACGACCGTTGCTGCTGTAACAGCCACAACGGCCCCACCGGCAACAACCACGGCCCCACCGGCAACAACCACGGCCCCACCGGCAACAACCACGGCCCCACCGGCAACAACCACGGCCCCACCGGCAACAACCACGGCCCCACCGGCAACAACCACGGCCCCACCGGCAACCACAACAGTGATTTCGGCCACGAACGGTGGCGCTGACGGTGCCTCCTCGGACGAGTCCTGGACCGTTCTCGTCTACGTGATGGGCGACACGGACCTCGAGATGTTTGCGCTGACCGACCTGGAGGAGATGGCCGGAATAGACACGACCGGAAACGTAACCGTCGTTGCCCTCGTCGATCGAACCCCCGACGCGCCCGGTTTCAGCGGATACAGCGATGCCGGTGTTCTCGGGATTCCCAACTGGGAGGGCACCCAGTTGATCGAGTTCGCCAACGGCGAGATGACGGTTATGACTTCACCAGATGGTTCAGGAGAGGTGGAGTTGAACCTTGGAACTGCTGATCAACTGGCGGGCTTTGTCTCCTACGGGCTCAACACCTTTCCCGCCGACAGAAGCGCTCTGGTGCTCTGGGATCACGGCGGGGGCTGGACCGGGATGGGGCCCGACGAGACCGACGGTTTGGATCTCCTCAACCTGACCGAACTTCACGACGGCCTACAAGCAGGGCTCGACGACGCCGATGTCGACAGGCTCGACCTCATCGGATTCGACGCCTGCCTCATGGCCACCTACGAGGTGGCCGCGTCGGTGGTGGGTCTTGCGGACACGCTCGTGGCGTCCGAGGAACTGGAGCCAGCCCATGGCTGGGACTACGGGGTGTTCAACGCTCTGGCTTCCGGCGAGGCCACAACAAGCCAGGAACTCGGGATTGCGATAGCCGACGCTTACCTGGAACACGCCAGGGACTACGGGACCGACACCGATGTCACCTTGTCAGTGGTCGACCTGAACGCCTTTTCGGGCATCAGGGAGGCTCTGGCCGGGCTTACCGATCCGCTGGTCGAATACTCCGCCGAGTCGGCACCTGAGGTGGCGAGGGCGGTGATTGAAACCAGAGAGTACGGGTCGAGCCCGAAGCCCGAGAACAGCTCGAACATCTTCGATCTGGGCGACTTCGCCTCGAACCTCTCCGGCCTGGGTATTGACGCCGAGATTGCCCAACTCCAGGCTGCAATGGACGAGGCAGTGGTCTACAAGGTGGCCGGACCTGTGGCTGGGCGGGCTACAGGCCTTTCCATCTACCTTCCGACAAGCCCCGAATACTTCAATCCTGACTACGTGGAGAATGGGTTCGCCCCTGGGTGGGAGGCCTTTCTTCAGTCCCACTATCTGGCTGGCACCCAGATTCCCGATGAATCGGTCGCCCAGTTCCTTGAGGACGGCGGCACTTACTTCTTTGACGAGGACGGCCTGAACTTCGTCGGGTATGTCGATCCGGTTGTCGAGAGTGCCATCGCTGAGGTCGTCATCTACTACGGGGTGGTCGACCCTGAAGACGACAACCTGTATTACATCGGCGAGGAGTCCGGGTGGATTGCCGGCGATGGCAGTGGCCTGGTGGGCGCAATATATGACCTCACGATCCTCACGATCAGCGACGGGTACGACACCTCGTACGCGTACACCGACTTCTACTTCGACGAGGACGAGGCCCTGTTGTTGTTCGATGTCCCGATGACATATGGGTCAGCCGACCTGACCGACGACGACTACGTGGATCTGGTGCTCTCCCTGACAGTCGATGCCACGACCGGTGATGTTGTCAGCGAGGTCTACTTCCAGGTTGACGAGTTCGGGCAATGGAGCGAGTTTGCTGCAGACCCGGAGGGTTTCGTCTGGCCGTCGGTGCAGATGGAGGACTACGACGGCTCACTGGTGTGGGTGGACGGGGGCGATATTCCTCTGTTTGCCGACATTCCCAGCCTGGAGTACTCGTTTGAGCCGATTCCTTCCGGAACGACCCTTGTAGCCGAGTTGTGGATCTCCGACTATGCGGGCAATACCGACCTCTTGAGCCTGGTTGACCTGGTCCCTTAAGCCCTGTGGTTGAACAACTGGAGCATGGGTATGGCATGGTCCTCCAGCGGCTGACGGTTCAGGATGCCAAAGGCGCAGGTCGACTGACTCCACTACCGCAGAGACCCTGGCACCTCCACTACGCCGTGGCGCCTGCGCATGAGGGTCGCTCCCGTGTCTGCTGCTAGGCATGGCTGATGTCGCCGGCCTCACGCATACCGCTCGTGGACCTGGCGGGTGCGACCGAGCCGGGGCCGGGGCGTGACGGCGTTGTAGCCACGATCCGACAGGCCTGTGAGGACATCGGGTTTCTGGTGATCACCGGTCACGGTGTTGCAAAGAGCATCGTCTCAGGTGCCGAGGCTGCAGCCCGCGGGTTCTTCGCCCTGTCCGAGGAGGAGAAGATCCGCAGCATTCCGGTTGCCGGCACGTGGTGGGGCTTCACCCCGCCTCAGGGGACGGCGCTGGCGATGGCACACGACATAGAGACTCCACCGGACCTGTGTGAGACCTACTCGGTGAGCCGCTTTGACCATGTGGTGGCGGCGCCGGACCCGGGCGACGGCCGGGGGGCCTTCATTGCCCCGAACGTCTGGCCTGACCGACCTGCCGAGTTCCGGCCGGCGTTCGAGGCCTACTACACCGCCATGGAGGGTCTGGCGTCACGCCTGATGGGGTTGATGGCCCTTGCGCTGGGCCTTGACGAGAACTGGTTCGAGGACAAGATCGGCGACCACATCACGGGCCTCACCGCACTCCACTACCCCGTGCTGGATCAGCCCGCCCTGCCGGGACAGTCGAGGCGGGGTGAGCACACCGACTGGGGCAGCATCACAATCCTCCACCATGACGGCGAGCCGGGCCTGCAGGTCATGTCGCCGGACGGTTCCTGGGAGGACGCTCCGACGGTCCCGGGTGCGTTCGTGGTGAACCTGGGTGACCTGATGGCGGCGTGGACAAACGACCGCTGGACGTCGACCCTGCACCGAGTCGTCGTGCCAGCCGACGATGCCGGCGACCGGGTCTCGATCGCCTTCTTCCACCAACCGGACTTCGACGCCCGCATCGAGTGCATCCCCACCTGCACCTCGGTCGACGACCCGCCACACCACCCGCCAACCACGTCTGGCGAGTGGATCATGTCAATGCTGACCAAGACCACCTGCTGAGCGCACCATCCACCAGGGTTCATGAGAGCCCGAGCAAACGTTGTTTTGCCTTCCTGTAACCTACACTTACGAGATAGACATATCTTAGAGTAGGAGCCGGATACCCGTGGCCAGAACAGTCGCCCGACACTGGGAGCCCCGATTCGAAGGGGCAGGCCGCCGCGACCGTCAGGGTTGTTCCTACGACGCCTACGTCCCCGACCCCCTTGCCGGATGGCAGCTTGAGATCCCGGGCGACCTTGCTGCAGACGTGGCAGATGCCGAGATGGCGATCCGTGATCTCAACGACACCGGCACGAAACATGTCAGCCTCGAGGGCCTCGCCAGGTTTCTCCTGCGTGCAGAGTCGGTTGCCTCATCAAGGATCGAGGGCCTGGATGCTGGGCCACGACGCCTGCTGGACGCCGAGACTGCAATCGCCCTCGGTGGCGATGCATCCGATCAGGTTGCCGTGGAGATCCTCGGAAACATCACCGCCATGGAAACCGCCGTCCGGTATGCCAGCCAGAAGACCAGGTTCACCCTCCCGGACCTCCTCGAGGTCCATGCACATCTGATGGAGAGTTCTCGGCTGGCCCACCTGGGCGGCATGATCAGAACTGAACAGAACTGGATCGGCGGAAGCCAGTACAACCCGTGCACCGCAGCATTCGTGCCACCCCCGCCGGAGGCAGTGCCGGACCTTATCGACGACCTCATCGACTACGTCAACGCGGATACCCACTCCCCGCTCGTTCAGGCGGCCGTCGCACACGCCCAGTTCGAGACCATCCATCCCTTCGCTGACGGGAACGGTCGAACCGGACGCGCCCTCATTCATGTCGTGCTGCGCCGGCGGGAGCTCGCCCCCCGCTTCGTTCCCCCGGTCAGCCTCATCCTGGCCACATGGGCAACCGACTACATCAGGGGCCTGACCGATTTCAGACACCTCTCGCCGCCCGGTTCGACGCAGCGCTCAAGAGCGGCACACACGTGGCTTGCCACGTTCACGACCGCTACGCGTCGCGCCTGTTCCGATGCGATTCGTTACGCCTCCGACATAGAGAACCTGGAGGACACATGGCGCACACAGGTCGGCCGGATCCGCGGTGATTCGTCTCTGGACAGACTCCTGTCGGTCCTGCCGGGCGCCCCGATCGTGACTGTCGCCTCTGCGGCGCATCTCATCGACCGGTCGCTCGTCAACACGGGGGCGGCCATCAACAGGCTCGCCGAGGCGGGTGTTGTGGTGCAGCGAAACGTCGGCAAGCAGAGGTACCGGGTGTTCCATGCAGACGGCGTGCTCGACTTGTTCACGGCTCTGGAGCGGTCCCTCGCCAACCCCACCGGCGACACAACAACAAGCCCACCGGGACGACCGGCCCCGGACCGCCCGAAGATCCGGTAGCCAGACATTCGGGTCCCGCCTCGGCACTCAGTCTGTGAACAGCGTCTCCTGGGATGGTTCGGGCGGGGCTACGACCGGCGAGAAGGGCCTTTCTGGTCTCGGCTCTGTCAATCTGGCGGGTGAGGAAGTCGGCCAGGATGCCGACTACCCGCCACACCACCCGCCGACCACGTCAGGTGAGTGGATCATGTCGATGCTGGCCAAGACCACCTGCTGATCGGGTCGCCTGGACTCGGGATCGATGGCTGTCGAGGCGCGGATACATCCAACCCGGACCGTGTCATCATCAGACCGTGCACTTGGGAGTGGTCTTGGTCGGGTTGATGCTTGTCGGGTCGGCATGTTCGGACAGTTTGGGACCTGAAACCTCAAGCGCGTCTGAGGCAACGCTGCTGACAGCAGAGGACCTCGCCGAGCGTTTCACGAGTGATCAACGCCTTGTGTACCTGTGTGATGAGGGGGTCAACTGCCGCACCCAGGCGCTGACTCCCGACGAGTACACGTGTGCTGCGGGACGCCTTCTCGAGCAACATGGGGCCGAGAAGCTCAGCGACATGCTTCCCATTGACTACACCGGCGGGACCCTTGACGAGATCGGCTTTCTGCTGACCGGTGTCGCCGGGACCTGCGTTGAACCGCCAAAGCCCCCACCTGCGGCCACTACGGCCGCGACGCCGCTGCCCACGACACCTGAGGTACCGGTAGAGACTTCGACGACCACCGCCGAAGCCGCCGAACCGGAAAATGACGACGAGGACGCCATGGCTGGCGTACGCGACGCGCTCGTCGACCTGCTCATCCAACGGGGAGCCGAACCTGGCGAGGCCGAAGTCGAGGCTGACCGGTTGATGGCCGGGGACTTTGACGGCGAGCGGGCCAAGGACGCCTTGACGCTGGAGATGCAGATCTACGAGGAGTGGATGTTGAACTACCCATTCCACCCGGTGATGGGCGGTCTCTGGACCGAGGAGGAGGCCTCATGCGCCATCATGGAGATGTTCAAGCAGAGCGGTGTCGCCGGGACCGAACGCCTCCTCACCATCGCCCAGCTCGGAGCGATGAGCACAGAGGATGCGACGGCACTTGTCCAGCCAGTTGCCGACTGTGCGGACCTACGGGCGATGACGTTGGAGGACATGAGGTCCGGCGGTGTCGACAACCCGGAATGCCTGCTCGCACCCGTGACCGAGGAACAGATCGTTACCTGGCATGCAGCCGAGTTCTCCGACGGCATGGACGCCTACTGGGATGCGGTTGACAGAGACCTGGACCTGACCTGCCTCGGTGGTCCCGCATAGCAGGTTGAGCTCTGTGCCGAGCCCGATGTCAGCGTTCGCTGCCGCAGTTGGGGCCGCCCCGCTGCACTCGGGCTCTCAGCCTCTTGAGGACCGATATCCGGTCCATGCCGGGCGTCGGGAAGAGTTGCGGGGTGGGCGCCTCAAACCAGGGAATGACGGGTTGCGTTCCCTGGGGAACGACCACGTGTGTGATGGTCCTGCAGTCGACGAGGCCTCGAAACGAGTGGGGCGACAGCATCCAGTCCTCATCGTCGCGTTCGGGCCACATGACCCCTTCGTCGATCTGTGAGCTGAGCCGGTTCCGGGCCCTCTCGTAGGGGCCGTCGGGCGACAGGACGCATCCCCGGTTGTAGCCGGCTGAATGACGCGAGATCTCATCCACGAGGACCGAGATCGTCGCCTCTGCGACATCAGGCGAGAGGCCCTTCCTGTATCTGCCTTCGATGAGACGCCGGATCGTCTCGGCGCAGGCGAGCCCCTCCTCGAGCTGTCCGTTGGAGCCTTTCAGCGGCGCATAGACGCGGTCGTGGTACGGCACGTAGCGGGGGCGCCGGTCGGCGATCTCGAGCCTGATGGCGAAGCTCTCGACCTTGTGGTGGAAGACCTCGTGGAGGTAGAGGATTGTCAGGGCCGCTCGGACCGATGCACGTATCGCTTCTGGGTGTTGTTGGCGATCTGGTTTCAGGTGTGCCCGGATGTTTGCTGCACGGCGGAGTACCGAGTACTCGTGGATGTAGATGCCGCAGTCGCTGCCGTAGAAGTGGATTGGCAGGTACCAGGCCGCGCAGTCCGGCACCGGGATTGCGTCTACGGGCGGCTTTCCGAGTGGACCGCGGTCCAGTGCGGTCCTGACCGTTTCCCAGTCGGAGTCACAACCGCTGTATGGGTTGAAGTTCCAGTCGATCTGACAAAGTTCGTAATTATCAGGTTCGCTGGAAGACGAGCTGAGGTCGTGGACTTCGAGCAGATCAAGTGAGTTGAGGGTCTCCAGTATCTGGCTTGTAGTCAGCGCCATAGCCGCTCCCAGCTGAATGTGGGCGCTCGACTATCGAAACCGTCCTCACTCCTGAGGGCAGATTATTGGGTGGCCGGTGTGGGGTGGCTGATCCCCTACCGGCGCTCAGCCTGGGAGGCCTGAACCTAGGACACTAAGGGTGGCCGCGTGTCCAAGTGGCATTGGTACCGCGTCGCCTATCCACTTAGTCAACAGGCTGCTCGTTGGAGTCTGCTCACCGGGCAAGCGCCACCTGTACGTATCTGGAAATCCCTGAAGTCTCGCGGCCTCAGCTGGCGTTAGGACTCGTCGCCTGAGGGGATGAACGAACCTTCCGCGCCCCGGAGTCAGGAACCCTGTAGTCAGGGTCGGCGCCGGGCGATCTGGGTACATCCGACCGTAGACAGCAACATAGGTAGTTCCTTCCTTATGGCAAGGAGGCCGTTGATCAAGCGCCAGTTCGTATTCGTCGTTTTCAAACAGCCAGTCAACCCGTCTGACATTATCTGGACCCATTGACGGGCGACGATTCATCTCATTGTCAGGTTCAGCATCAACCAGATCCTCAATCGCCCAAAGAACATTTCGAGGCTCATCTGCCAAAGCAGCCGCAACGACGCCTAGCGGTATCGGAGGACGGTCCTTTCGCGCCACTAGAAAGTACCGCCCACGCGTCTGTGGCCAGCCCAATTTGTCTGCCCTCAACACACCATCAGTTAGGTGGTAACCAGCATCTTGAAACAGCTTCTTTGCTGTCTCCACGACACCTGAGGCATCATGGACCACAGCCGTGACGTTCTCAATTACAACCATTGGAATGTCAGCAGCAATCGCCAACGCGGGCACCGTCAGGTACAACTCATTTCGACCATCGTCTCTTCTGGTGTGGTTGTTGAGGTTCGAGTGCCCCTGGCAGGGAGGCCCAGCTAGGAGCAGGTCGAAACTACCCTCCATATCAGCAAAGCGATCGTCAATGACGGCCGGCTCGTACGCCATCACAGCCTTGTCCCGACGGCCTCTTACCTTGAAGTCCACCAGCATTGTTGCTGAACTTGAAGACGCGTAATCCGTGCCGTGGTTGAGTGCATAAACACCTACAGCGTCAGGGTCGTTATCAATGGCATACCCGCTGGAGAACCTATGACCCAGTTCGGTGCACGCCTGCCGTGCTCCCTGGGCTAGGCCACCAGGACCACAGAACAACTCGGCAACACGTAGCACTTGACCAGACGGGGAGACGGCCTCAGGACGCACACCGTGCAGATAGGCCCGCCACCAGTCACCCAGTAGGTCACCGCTTGCAACGTCCATTGGCACGGTTGAACTGAAGCCCTGTCCTTCAACTTCCAGCACTCGGGCCAATGAACCGACTCGCCCGTCAAGCCTCGCCTGGACAATTGGTACATCTAGCGGCTCAGCGTTAAGTGACATGGCCTGATGATGCCAGCACCGTGTGACTTCGCCGATCATTCCTCATCTGAATCTTCCCGGAGCCCTTCAACAATCTCTCCCGCCTCAAGCGAGGTGTGCTCGCGCAGCCAGAAGCTACTTCGGCGGCGGTTGAGCGAACGTGCAAATTTTCGCAGAGGGACAGTAAGCAAACGGTTGTCTCGTTGCATTTCAACGAATGCTCGAACGAGCGCTGGATATTTCCAGTTGTTGACCCGCGTTATGTGACTCCGCCAAAAGTCAGTTGCCTCAGGAACGGCACTCGCGAGGTCATAATTGCTATCTGAGCCACTTGCCTCCAACGCGATCTGACCTCTGAGATATACCCGAACAAGAACACATTCAGTTGAGTTGTGGCCGTTTACGTATTTCAGGTACTTGCCGGGATCCCCACCTGCAAAGGCATCCTCCCTCCAAGTTGCCAGCCACCAGAAATACCGCAGACCCAAATACCTCCAGAACCCCTTGTCGTCAAGGATCTGGACATCAATGTCGCAAAGGACTCTGTGGACTCGTCCAGCAACATGTCCTTCGAACGAATCCTTGGGCAGTGCGCGATCCCAATCGCTGAGTTCACTTTTCAGCTCCTGGGCCAGCTGTGCAACCGGTCGCAGGTCAAGTTCTCGGTCATCTCCCCCAACTAATCGCCGTTCTCGGTCAACAATCACTGGCTCGGCATCGGCCAGGAGTTCTTCAGCTAAGCGGCCGCAGGCCTTCTCAGTAATAGATGGATACTGCATCAGGATGCCTCTCTGATGCAGACGAGCAACTGCTTTCGAATAGTGTCAAGACCGCCTTCGAACTCTGCCAAGACTCTGAGCGGCTCATCCTTGAGTCGGGTGAACATCGCCTCCTCACGTTCCTCGTCAACTTTCCCCGCCGTAGTTCGGGAAGCCTGACGAATAAGCCGGTGGCACAACGATTCATGAATCGAGGTAAGCGTGGTCTCCGGCTCACCTGCGAGGCTGCGAGATGACTCGCCAATAATTGAAGCAACCACATCAAGGGCGAGTTGGTGCTGAAACGTCCGCGCTCCAGATCCGCCGGGATTAGCGGTGATCGCGTTCAGCACCCCTTCATCAACATAGACGAGAAGGTCTGTAGCAGATCCCTCAGGGTCAAGAGGATTCTCGGGAACGATGTAGCGGACGGTGTCAGATGGTAGATCCAGTTTCTGCTTGAGGTCCGCCGTTAGGGGTGTCGGGGTAAACCCGATTTCCGTAATGTCTGTTGCAAGAGAGAAACGAATCCGCCCCAACCAGGTTCCCTTGCCCCACACCTCAAGCGGGTGGTCTGCACGCTTTCCGTCTCGGTCCTGATTGAGGTGAACGATCATCTCAATAACACAACCACCGGAAGGCGCCAAGAGTGGTTTGGGACGGTCATCTCGACCCGCTCCAGCGATCGCCACCAAGCCCAGCAATGCCGTGAAATCAGCGTGGCTGCCACTCCATGCTTCGTGGAGCAACTTTAGATAAGGAGTCGTGATAACAAACGTGTACCTCAGGAGGCTGAACTCGTCTGGGCCAATTCCGGTTTCCCCTAATGCATCCTCAAGCCTGTTCACGAATTCGACATGAGAATGAACTGGATCACCGGAGTCCTCGGCTTCACCGAGGAGATCGATTGCCACCTCAGTTGTCAAATAAGCATTGGCTTCAATCACGGCGTTGCCATCTGGCACAACCGAAGCCTCACCGTCGAGACGTAGGACAGCATCGTCAAGAAGATCCTGCACCGCCCCAACGCCCCTGTATGGACGGAGCGTACGGTACTCGCGTGCCGGGCTATTTCTGGTTATGTCAGCCATCGGATTCGTCCGACTCGGTCCCAGAACCCGACAAGGCAGCAACGAGGTCTGCAGAAAAAGTGATACGCCCTGCAAAATCAGGGTCATAGGCCTCGGTGTGTACCTGGGCGACAACTTCCTCGTTGATCCCCAGCGTCCCAGCGAGGACTAGTGAGCACCTCTCATGTGTTGCCTTGAATCCCTTTACGCCACTTGACAACTGCACTGTCGAACGGCTGTCCTCGGCGCTCCCTGCCCGTCCATCCTCGTCAAAGCGGAAGGAGATTAGAATTCTCACCGCTGCAGCGTCCTTTCCGTCGGCAGCCACCTTCTGTCGGCCTAATTCTGTAAGAGAGAAAGTGCACCCTGCCTCCGCACGGACTCGCATTTTGTCAACTGGATCCACCACGACCTGCTGACGATTCGCTGGCTCAACATGGACATCACGTGGGGTTGGAGGTGGGAGAGACGCACGCTTCCGACCACCTTTGAAAAAGTCCTTCAAGATCTTGTCAAAGTCCGGAAGATGATGTTTGTCACGTGGCGGAGCTGGCGGCTTCAGGTCACCTCGGAAGCTATTGACCCGCACCAATACAAAATCGTGGATCTTCTTAGCCAACTTGGGAGCCTCATCCTCAACCCCCCCCTCACCCAGAGCTTCATTCCATGAATCATGAAGCGGCGGTTCAGTCTGTCGAAGGAGATCATCAACGACACCGTTTTCGGCAATGAAGACACCCCGAACATACGGACGAGCTCCACCGTTGCCTGCGACCCAATACTCAGTCACCATTCTTGGCCCACGAACCAAGGCAACGAGACTCCGATGAGCCGTGGCATCCTTCATTGATGGGAACGACCAGCCCTCACGATCAGCAACGAGCCCGAGCCGTCCAACAGTTGTCTGTCTGCCGCCGTTCTGTTTGAGAGCAGCATCCCCAGGCCGAGCGAACCGTTCATCAACTCCAAGTTCAGCCCGCTCCGCCTTTTCTGCTATCTCGTAAGCGCGAATATACGGCCTTAGTTCTGGGTCTGCCTTGGGTCTAGGCGTTAGCGACTGACCCTCATAATCAACAATTTCAATCTCAAAATCATCGAACTTCCCAATCGCGGGCCACCAATTACGCTCAACGGCCTCCAACAACTGGTTGGGCTCAACCGTTGGGGAAATGACAAGGAAACTCGTTCCCTGACCTTCAGGGTTAGATGGTGAACGAATGCCCATACCAAGCGCCTCGGCAATTTCATCGGCTTTCTCGTTCTCAAAGGGCAGGTTGTTGCCAGCCCAAAACTTCCCAAAGCCCGTGTATGTGCGACCCTGGATGTTATGACCGCCCCAGTAGGTCACACCGATCAGTCGCCGTGTAACGCCAAGATCATTCTCGCGTTCCCGAAAGCACGAGTAGGCCACCACCGTTCTAGTGGCCGTCGCAGCGATGAGTCCAGCCTTTCCCATTCCGAACGCTCCACCAGCCATGGGACCGGACTTCTTTCGAAACCCGACCGACATCATCGCGAAGATCATCTTTGAACGCTCTTCGTCGTTAAATACCCATGGCCCGTACATTCCGGTAGTGCCAACTTCTTGAATCCGAAGTACCTCAAGGGGCACACCGGATTCGATAGAATTAAGCGCACCAGGACCTGGCAATCGCAGATCTTTCCAGCCGTTCGCGGGTAGCAAACGGAGACGGTCTCTGAGATCTTGAAGAGACAGAGAACCAACAAGATCTGCCTTCCGATCACCCTCAAGGCGGTCATACTCAAACCGCATGCTCATCTGCGGATCATCATCGCCCGCCAGTTCAATTGCCGAGTCCCAAGAGTTCTGAATCGCTTCCCTTGCAAGCAGGGTTGCGCGAGCCTCCGGCGAGTTGTGTTGAAGGTGGCCAGGACTCTTGGGTTCATAGTTCAGGAACACAGCGACAAGGTCCCCGCCAACTGCAACGTGCCCGTCAAGAGGCTCCTCCCATTCCCACGTCACGATCGCCATTCCTCCTGCATCAGTAGGCATTATGGCTCGTCCCAGTGATAGTTGCAGAAGAACACTCGTTCGGTCTCACCACATTCAAGATTTCCTTGTTGAAGAGTGCTAGCTGCGCAGCACCCAGGCCCTGTCGGCGTCGGCCAGTTCACCAACCCTGCTGGTCATATCGGCCCTGGTAATGAGCTCCTCGTCGTGGCCGAGAATGGAGTTTGCCGACAGGTTGGCTGAATTGGGTTCTCTGAGGCGCTGCCCGCGGCCCTCGGTATTGCGGCTGAAGATGGGCCGAACGACCAGATGGCCGCCTTCGAGTCCCACGACAACTACCGGTCGTCGCTTGCCGACGCGATCCCGCTCCACCCGGTTGGCTGGTCGACCGAAGCGGACAACCGCGTAGATGACGTCGCCGGGTTCAATCTCGTCGTCTGCTGGCAGGTCGAGTGGCTCGCCGTTCACGAGTATCGGCGCCTCCTCGACCTCGGGTTCCTCGGTTGGACCAACCAGTTCAATGTTGCCCATTTCGCGCCTTACCCGCATTTCGACGATGTCGCCGCTAGTCCAGTCGAAATCGATCAACGGCGTGTCAACAGTCTGGGTATCTCCCGATCCATCGTGTGGCCGCCAGTACCACGTGCCGTCAGGTCCGGGACCGGACACGACAATCTTCTCGACGCGTGTACCCATCAGGAGTGGCTCTCCCCCATGGGTTCCACTATGCACCAGATGCACTGCAGCGTGCCCGCGGTACTCAACCGGTGAACAGGGTCTCCTGGGATGGTTCGGGTGGGGCTACGACCGGTTCATCTGGGTCGGCCAGAATCACGGCCAGCTGGTCGATGGTGTCGAACACAATCCCTCCCCTGCGTACCAGATGTGCGTTGCCGGGGCCCTCACCCGGGCCGCA
>JACNLA010000008.1 GCA_014381745.1 Actinomycetota bacterium
CCCGGCTGGAAGGCGAAGCTTGGAGCCGACCCCAATTGCGGCAAGGAGCGGCGGGTGGAGGTGCCAGGTGGCCCGTGCTCCGGGCCCACCCACCGACTCTGCAGCAGCCCGTGACTCCGGGCCGGACAACAGGCGGGCCACCTCGTACTCGTCTTTGTAGGCGGTCAGCTTGTGGAGCCCGCGTGCCACCGCCTCGGTGAGACGGCTGGAGTCGGGCGACACCCGCTGCTCCGCCGCGGCGACGCTTGCAACGACATCCAGAAAACCCGTGGCACAGCGAACGTCCTGGTAGCCGACCAGGTCCGCTGCCAGCAGGTCCAGGAGTTCGACGAGTTCGGCGTCAATGACGGTGGATCTAACCCTGTCGCGGAGGTCGGGAGGAAGGGTTGTTGTCACGATGGTGACCTCCACCGGAACGCCGCTCGATGCGGCGGCCTCCACTGCTGTTGGATCGACCACCCAGGTGCGACCCCAGCGGAATGCAGCCAGGTTGGACTCGACAGCCACGCCGTTCAGTTCAATTGCCCGTTCGACGGCGGTAGGACTCACCGGCACGGCACCGACCTGGACAGCAACGCCTAGGAGGAACACGTTGGCCTGCTCAGATGAGCCCAGCAGGCCGACGGTCATGGCGCCGGAATCGACGAAGTGGTTGGCGTCAGTTCGGGTGTTCTGGCCGACACGACCGATCAGGTCGGCCACCGCCGGGCCACCAAGCTCGGGGTGGCCGATCATGGCTCCGGTCGGGGTGGTCGTAGTGGATGCGACCACGACAGTGTGATCCCGCTGGGCTCCGGCCAACGCCTTTGAGTCGGCCGCCACCAGAAGGTCGAAGGCCACAATGGCATCTGCCTCGCCCGCTCCAACCAGGTTGGACGCCATCTCGACGGTCCGGGAAAGGCGCAGGTCGCTCACGACGGGTCCGGCTTTTTGGGAGAGGCCCGTCTGGTCGAGGCCCCGAACGTCGATTCCGTCAAGCATCGCGGCGGTGCCCAGCAACTGTGCTGCTGTGACAACCCCCGTTCCACCGATGCCGGCAAGTCGGATATCGACTATGTCGGAATCGGGGAGGGGAGTCGGGTCGGGAAGGTCGTCAACCGGCGGGCTGCTGACGGCAGTGCCGCCTGAAGCACCGGGTTGGACAGCGACGGTCATAAAGCTGGGACAGTCACCCTCCAGACACGAGGTGTCGATGTTGCAAGACGACTGGTCGACCGTGGTCTTGGGCCCGAGCGGTGTTTCAACGGTGTGTAGCGACAGGCAGTTGCTGACATCGCCACAGTCGCCGCAGGCCTCGCAGATGCGGTGGTTGATGGCCACCCTGAAGATTGGCGTTTCGGCAAGGCCGCGCCTGCGGAACCTGCGCTGCTGGGCAGCACATGCCTGGTCGTGGATCAAGACGGTCACACCCTCGATGTCGGCCAGCACCTCTTGAGCCTCGACAATCCGGGTGCGGTCCCAGACCTCCACCCCGTTAGGCAGATCGATGCCCTGGTAGCGGGATGTGTCCTCGGTGGTCACGAGAACCCGCCGGACACCGAAGGCCAGCAGCGCCGTGGCAATTTCGGGGACGCCGACCGCGTCCGGGGTCTCTTGTCCACCTGTCATGGCGACGGTGCCGTTGAAGAGCAGCTTGTAGGTCATCGACACACCGGCACCAACCGCTGCCTGGATGGCAAGCTGTCCGGAGTGGAAGAAGGTGCCGTCGCCCAGATTCTGAAAGAAGTGGTCACGCTCCACGAACGGTGCCATGCCGACCCACTGCATTCCCTCACCACCCATGGCGGCCAGGCCGGCTGTGGCACCGACACGGTCCTCGTCCATCAGCATGGACATGCCGTGGCATCCGATGCCTGCTCCTACAAGGGCCCCTTCGGGAACCTTGGTTCCCCAGTTGTGGGGGCAGCCCGAGCAGAAGAACGGCTTGCGGGCATCCGCAAGTGGGATCATGATCCGCTCAGACGGGGGAGTGGGAACCGGTGCCAGACGGTCTCCGATGCGATCTGCCAGGCGTTCATGCAATCCGACCATGATCGTGTCGGCGTCGAGGATCCCATAGCTGGGCATGAGTGTCCGCCCGTCGGGGTGGGTCTTTCCAACCACCTGCGGTTGGTCGGGTCCTCCGTAGAGGGCGTCCTTGACCAGCCACTCAAGGGTCGGGTTCTTCTCCTCAACCACGACTATCTCGCCGAGGCCGCGGGCAAAGTTGCGGACGTTGGCCGGCTCGAACGGCACTGGTACCTGCATGTGCATGATCCTGATTCCGGCCGCCTCGATCTCCTCCGGCGAGCCGAGGCCGATTCGTCGTAGTGCGTGGAGCATCTCGTGGTAGGTGAACCCGCTTGAGATGATTCCAATCCAGGCATCGGACGGGTCCACGGTCACGTGGTTCAGCCGGTTGGCCACCATGTACCTGCGGACCAACTCGGAGCGCACCTCTTTGAAGTCGCGTTCCATCTCCAGGGTGTAGGGGGTCAACAGGTTGCCGCTGGGGTGGTGTACGTGGGGCCTGCCGTTGATCTCCAGGTCAGGAATGACAGGCACCACTCGGTCCAGTGAGAGGTCCACCGTGGAAGTTCCGTCGGCAACGTTGGTGACGATCTTGAGCGCCGACCAGACACCGGTAAGGCGGCTGAGTGCCACTGCGTGCATTCCCAGGTCAAGCGTCTCCTGGACGTCTCCCGGGTAGAGGATCGGCATGTGAAGGTCAACGAGCGTGGCGTCAGAACTCGTTGGAATCGTCGAGCTCTTGGCGGCCGGGTCGTCGCCCACGATCGCTATGGCCCCGCCGTGCCTGGAGGTTCCCGCAAACACGGCGTGGCGCAGCGCATCGCCGGCACGGTCCAGACCCGGGGCCTTGCCGTACCAGATACCGAGGATCCCTTCGTAGTTGCAGTCGGGCTGCTCGGACGCCAGCTGGCTGCCCATCACGGCGGTGGCACCCAGTTCCTCGTTTACGGCGGGCTGGTTGACGATGGGAAGGTCTGGGAGCAGCGCGGCAGCGCGGGCCATCTCCAGGTCGAAGCCGCCAACGGGGGAGCCCGGGTACCCGGATGTGAATACGGCCGTGTTCAGGCCGGCGAGACGGTCGACAAGCAGTTGCTGTATCGGTATCCGGGCAAGTGCCTGAATGCCTGTCAGGTAGACGCGACCCTCGCTGCTGAGGTAGCGGTCGTCGAGTTGGTAATTGTCGAGAATGGCCATGGAGGGTCCCCCGGTTCACAGCGCTGGCTGATACCCCAGACTCCCATGGGTACGCTCATCGCTCAACAGAAACGAACGAACAACGGGAAAGTGGCCAATATGACGAAGATTGATCGGACCGACCTTCAGATTCTCGCCGAACTTCAGTCAGATGCACGGCAGACCAACCGGGCGCTCGCCGCCACCGTCGGTCTGGCCCCCTCTACCACGCTGGATCGGGTGCGTTCGATGGAAGACCGTGGCGTCATAACCGGCTACCACGCCACCACCGATCTGAACGCCCTCGGTCGCCCCATCCAGGCGATGGTTGCCATCCGCCTACGCCCCAAGACAGCCGCCATCGTGGACCGGGTCGTCGAACAACTCTGGTCGCTTCCCGAGACGCTGGCGGTCTTCATGCTCTCCGGCATCGACGACATCCTCGTGCACATGAGCGTCAGCGACACCGAGGCCCTCCGCCACCTGGTTCTGGACCGCATCTCCAGCATCGAAGGCGTCGTCGACGAGCGCACCTCCCTGGTCTTTGAACATCGCCGCCGAACGGTTGTCGAACCCCTGGAGACCTGAGCCGTGGGCCGCGGTTGGACGGCCCGCTGTGGGGGCGGCCTCAGGAAGGCCGCCCACCGGGCCGGTACCGCCGATCCGGGCTGGGGGTGGCGCCCAGAGCTGCTTTCGGCGTGCGATCCTGTGACGGTGCGTCGCCGATCATCTATAGCCGTCCTAATCGCTGTACTGGCGACCTCGTGCGGCGGAACCGAAGAGGTAGCCACCCCAACCACCACACCGGACCTGTTCGGTGACACAGCCACCACGACGACACTTGCGCCGTTGAAGGTCGACGGCTGGACGCCGGTAGACCTACCCGACCTGCGATCAGCCAACGACGAGTGCGTCCAGGATGCCCAGCCCGAGAGCGTCCAGATCATCGAGGAAGGCCCCGAGACGGTGACCGTCGAGTCCGGCGACACCCTCGGCAAGATCGCCAAGCGCTACGAACGCACGGTTGATCAGTTCCTACGGGCCAACGGCATCAGCGATCCGAACATGTTGAAGATCGGTCAGGTGCTGCTTATACCGCGTGAGAACTCCAGAGAACTCGATGTACCCGGCGGACCGCTGATCAGGTTCGAGGACCTCGTATGTGTCATCGACACGAGGGTCATGGCATTTGGTCCCGACGGTGTGGCGCTGGACCGATCTGGTCTCGTCCAGGTGTTCGTGCGGTGGCCGCGGATCGAAGGCCCCAGGGAGTCTCCGAAGGTGAACGGCCGCCTCCTGGGAATAACCCAGGGAGCGGTCCAGAAGTTCCTCGACGACACCGCTACGGCTGTGGAGCGCAACGGTTACGCCTGTCGCGAGTCCACCGAGGGAAGGTGCATGTGGCTTCAGCACCAGTACGAGGTGCTCCTCGCGACCGACAACTACCTAAGCCTCCGAAACACCGTGCGGCGCCTGTTGCCAGGTGTCGCCGGCGAGACATCTGAAATCCTCACCGAGACGTTCGACCTGACCACCGGTCAACCCGTCCTGGTCGGTGACCTCTTTGACCCAACAACTGACTGGGTGAAGGCCGTGTCGGCCGAGGCCATGGCAAGGCTGGAACTGGAGCCATGGACGGACCAGAGGCGAGTGGTCGGCGCCGGGCCCGAGGCGGCCAACTTTGAACGCTTCAACCTCACCAACGGAGGCCTCGTGTTGTCCTTTGCCCCTTTCAGCGTCGGCGGATCGGGTACGAACACCGTGTCCATCACCATCCCATACCCAGCCCTCGATGGCTACTGGGCACCCGGAGGACCGATCGCCCGAATCGGCTAGGGGCTGATCCGACCGACTCTAGGATTGGCCGATGCAACTGGAGGACTTCGGGCTGGGGCCCTACCCACACGGCACTCCAAGTAGCCGCTTTCCCGTCTACACACGTGGGAACGCCGGCGAGGTCTACCCGGAGGTCGTCTATCCGCTCAGCACAACCATGGCCGAGGCGCTCGGTGGTGATCCGTTCAGCGACGCCCTGCTCGCGACGGGCGTCATCACGCGGGCTGAATGTGAAGAGGACGCCGACGTTCACATGGGAATATTCGGCGGGTATTCGTATCTGAACCTCTCGGTCTCACGTGTAATCGCGGTGCGTACACCGGGTGCCACTATTGAAGAGACCGATTCGACCTTCCTCGGGTCAGAGGGCATAGCCCCACCACATATCTCCCAGTGGGGTGACCGGAACCCGGTGGCGATTATTCGAGGTGTGCGTTATGGGCTGAAGGTGCTGCTGGCACGCCAGATCCCGCATCTCGCAACCGACATGTCCGCGGCGGCCGAGTGGAAGGCGGCACTGCCCGACATCTCGACAGCAACCGATGACGAGCTCGTCGACGTGATGACAGGGTCGGCTCCGATGGTTTCTCGAATGTTCACGGGGCACCTGCTGGTATCTGGAGGTGCCGGGGCGGGTCTCTACATGCTGCGTGAACTCTGCTCCAGGAAGTTGGGTGATGGGTCCCTTGCCCTCAGCCTGGTATCGGGAATCGGGGATATCGCCTCGGCTGAACCCTCGTTTGCCCTCTGGGACCTCAGCCGGATGGTTGCCGGCGACACCACCCTCACAGAACTGTTCGACCAGGGCGTCGAAGGCCTTGCCGACAGGCTCGCCGCCACGTCGGGCACGAGCTCGGTAGACGGCTTTAGTGCCTCGTTTGACAGGTTCCTAGATGACTACGGCAGCCGCGGACCCAACGAGTGGGAGATGGCATGTGAGGTGTGGGGTACCGATCCCTCGATGCCGCTGGTGATCATCGACCGGATGCGCCTGGCCGACGACGATCACGCACCAGCCGCAAGATCCGGTGTACGCGCTGGTGAGCGGGAAACTGCAGTCGTAGCGGCCAGAGCCCAGATGCGCGGCATCACCAGGTGGCTGTTCGACCGGGCTCTCACATCGACGGTTCTGTACAGCCGCGCCAGGGAGCAGGGTAAGACGATGCTGGTGGGGATCATCCACGATGTCCGTCTGGCTGCCCGTGAACTGGGACGGCGCATAGCGGAGATGACGCCAGATGGCCGCCCCGGCGATCTCTGGTACGTCACCTATGGCGAGCTTGATGACTACCGGAGCGACCCCGGGGCTTTTGCAGACGTGGTCGCCTCGCGGAGGGAGACCCGTGACTCCCTCTCCCAGCTCGTCCCACCGTTTTGCTTCTCTGGTGAGATGCCCCCGATCGACACCTGGGCGAGGCGCGTGGACTTCACCGCTGATGAAGCTCTCGCCGGGACCGTGTTGACAGGCATCTCCGGGTGTTCAGGGGTTGCCCGGGGTCGCGCCCGGGTGGTCACCGATCCCTCAGACCCTGGCGACCTTGGGCCCGGTGACGTGCTCATCGCACCGTTGACCGATCCCAGTTGGACGCCGCTGTTCGTTCCCGTCGAAGCCGTTGTGGTTGACGTTGGCGGCCAACTCAGCCACGCCGTGATCGTCTCGCGGGAACTCGGCATTCCCTGCGTCGTAGCAGTTACCGGAGCGACCCTGTCGATTCCGGACGGCGCCCTCGTCGAGGTCGACGGATCAGCCGGAACCGTGACCCTGCTTGAGGGCTGAACTGCTCAGGAGTTTGTGGACCTGAAATCGGCCATGAAGTCCACCAGCGTTTCGACACTTTCCACCGGCATGGCGTTGTAGACGCTGGCCCTGATACCGCCGACGCTGCGGTGGCCCTTCAGGTTCACCATGCCCGCAGCGGCGGCCTCGGCAACGAAGCGCTTCTCCAGATCATCGTCGGGCAGGCGGAACACGATGTTCATGTGTGACCGGCTCGCCTCGTCAACCGGTGACCTGTACCAGCCGCCGCTCCCGTCGATCGCCCCGTAGACAAGCCCTGCCCGCTCGTTGGAGCGTCGCTCGAACTCACCCAGGCCACCGGAGGTCTTCATCCATGTGAGGACCTTGCCCATCACGTAGATGGGAAACATCGGCGGGGTGTTGGCCATGGAATCGGCCGAGGCATGTGTGCGGTAGTCGAGGTACGAGACGAGGTCACGGCCGCTGCGCCCCAGCAAACTGGTGCGAACCACAACGATGGCGAGGCCGGCCGGTCCCAGGTTCTTCTGGGCGCCGCCGTACACGAGGTCGAAGCGGTCCCAGTCGATCGGTCGGCTCAAGAAGTCTGAGCTCATGTCGGCAACCAGGGGCACGCTCAAGGTCGGAAAGTCGGGCAGGCGGATGCCGCCGATGGTCTCGTTGCTGGTCACGTGAATGAACCGTGAACCATCGCGAACCAGAATCTCGTCGGCCCCCGGCATGCGGGTGAAGTCGCCGTCAGCACCGCTCCATGCCTCGTAGACGTCGGCCACGAGGCGTGCATCGGAGAGGGCCTTGCCTCCCCATGCCCCCGTGTCCACGTAGCCGGCGGTCTCGCCATCGGCCAGCAGGTTCATCGGAACCTGGCCGAACTGGAGGCTGGCTCCACCCTGCAGGAACAAGACGGTGAAGTCGTCTGGTACAGCTGCCAGGTCCCTGAAGTCGGCCAGGGCGCCCATGTGCACGGCGTCGTACGCATCGGCCCTGTGGCTGGCCTCGACGATCGACATTCCCGTCCCGTCGAAGTCGAGGAGCTCGTCGCGGACCTCTTCGAGGACGCTCACGGGCAGGGTGCAGGGTCCGGCACAGAAGTTGTGGACCCGGGCGGAGGTGGTCATGGATTGCTCCCTTGGTCGAGCCCGGTCCGGCCTGTGCGGGATCCGGGGTCGTGGTCGCTGACGGCGCAAGGCTACCCGGGTGGGAAACGGCGCGGTCGGAATCAGTCGAAGGTGATCCTTCGGAGTGTCGGTTCGAGCACCGATGCCGTACGCCGCTCCGACTCGGCCAGAACAGCGGGATCTGCACCGGGTGGATCGTCGATTCCGAGTGGCACGATCTCGTAGGTGGAGCGGTCCACCCATGTGGGCACATACCCGGCATCCACGACGGCCACCGAGCCGTCAGGCCGGTCGGCGACGGCGAACCATGCGATGACGCCATCCTGGGTCGAATCGGGGCACTCCGGTTGACAGTTTCGACGTTCGTCGCCGGGCTGGTTCGAGAGGAAGTTGCCCAACCCGATGGCCGCGTACTTGTCGGAGATCTGCAGCACGGGTTGGATCACGTGTGCCTGATGGCCGATGAGCAGGTCGACTGCCGGCGAGGCGAGGAGTTGGGCTGAGACCTCAGCCTGTCTGTCCGTGGGTTGGCTCTGGTATTCGATGCCCCAGTGGATGCTCACCACCACGAACTCGGCACCGTCGGCAACCGCTGCCTCGGCATCGGCGATCACCTTGTCGGGGTCGAGGCTGCCGACAAGCCACGGCGGGTCGGTCGGCAGGGATGCACCGTTCATGATGTCGGTGTAGGCGAGGTGGGCTACAGAGATGCTGCCAGGAGCGAACCAGGCTGGTCCGGCGTCGGCCTCTTCGAGCGCCATCCCGGCGTGGGCCACCCCGACCCTGTCCAGGTGGCCGAGGGTGGCACGCACCCCTGAGACGCCGGCATCCAGGCTGTGGTTGGAGGCCACCGAACAGCCGTCGTAGCCGGCGGCCCCGATGGCGTCGGCCAACTCGAATGGAACCCGGAAGTTGGGGTAGTAGACGAGATCGCTGTCGTCCTCTGACAGCGGCGTCTCCAGATGGCAGAGGGCCAGGTCGGCTCCCGCCAGAACCGGTTGGACTCGCCTGAACATGGGGTTGAAGTCGTAGCCACCGTCGCTTCCGTAGAAGCCGGCCATGTCGGCCACGTACTCGTGGACGAGCAGGTCGCCGGTCGCCACCAGGGTGAAGGTGCGGCCCTCGAACGGAAGCGTTGCAGTTGTGGGGGTGTCCGATGAGGTGGTTGCGCTAGAGCCTCCGTAGGCCACTGTGGTGGCCGGTGTCTTGACGGTTACGGCTGTCGGTTGGCCGTCGTCGCGGTTGACACCAGCAAGGGTCGTGAGATCTATTGACAGGTCTGCCATGACCATCACGAGCACGACGGCGAAGAAGGCCATCAACATCTTGGTCAGATGCCACGCAGCCCGGCGCTCGGTTTCGGACATGACATCGTGGTCCGGATCGGTGCCTGTCGGGTCGTTCATGTCAGGTCCCGCAGGATCGGAACGCCGGGCCGGACCGACTGGTCGTTCACGCCGTTTGTCCTGACAGCCCGGCCAGAGACAAGCACATGGCGTACGCCCTCGGCTTCACGGGCCGTGTCGGCGATCGTGGACTTGTCGATGATTGTCGCAGGGTCGAAAACTGTGATGTCTGCTACCGCACCCGACTGGATGCGCCCCCGCCGGGCCATGTCGGAGCTGATGTCTCCCAGCAATCGTGCCGGAAGGATCGTCATCCTGGCCAGTGCGTCGGGCAGGGTCAGCAGGCCACGCTCGCGCACATAGTGTCCGAGTACCCGGCTGAAACACCCTGTGGAGCGTGGGTGGTTGTTGTGGGGACGTTCCAGGATGGCATCGGAGCCGACCATCATCCACGGTGTCAGCAGCGCGGTGTCGATGTCCTCGTCGCTCATGGCGAACGCCGCGGTCAGGGTGTTGTTGCTTCGCGCAACCTTGAAGGTCTCCTCTGTGAGGCGCTCGTTGGTGCCGGCGATCTGGAGGTCCCCCCAGGAGATGCCGTACTTCTCACGGAAGTTGTTGTAGCGGGCGGAGCCTGCGTAGGTCGCCCAGAACGTGTACGGGTAGGTGCAGGCCGTGATCGAGATGCCCGACGAGCGGGCTGCATCGAGTTGTGCGATCGCCTCGACCATCCGGCCGGTGCCGCCGGTGGAGTTGATGTGTTCTATGTGGATCCGGCAACCCGTCTGTCTTGCCACACGAATTGCCTCGTCGAGGGCCTCCTCCTGGGTGCCGGGCGTGAGGTTCTCCGAATACCGGACGTGCAGGCACAGCGGTACCGAGTAGCGGGCCGCAATCTCACCGTGGCGGAGCATCTCGTCGAAGCTGACGTCGACGGTGTACTCGGGCTGCTCGTGAATGCCCAGCGCTCCGGCCAGAACGTCTGCCTCGGCACGTCTGACCAACTCGTCGAGGTCGTCGCCGCGGACCCGGCTTATTCCGACCTCCATGATCTTGCGGTGCTCGGCCTGGTCGGCAGCGCCTCCGTAGTTGACCGGTGGATCGTTGCCGGCCGCCTTGTCGAGGAAGGCGGTCATCGGGTTGTCGATGCCGTGGAGGTTCAGGTTGGTGGTGACCCCGTCGGCGATCTTGAACCACTCGCCGTACCCGTTGGGTGGGTAGGAGAGGATGTCTATGAACCCCGGTGCCACCACCAGGCCCGTGGCATCGATGGCGCTGGCCCCTGAGAGACCCTCGAGGCTTATCCGGGTGATGGTGTCGCCGTCGATGCCCACGTCGGCCACGGCATCGAATCCCGAGTCGGGGTCGATCACCCGACCGCCCGCAATGACCGTGTCGTAGACATGGTCATCTGTGGACACCTCTAGAGAGTCGTCGAGGACCGGTGGAACTGAGGTGGTTGTGGTTCCTGGCGGACCGGTTGTGGTCGATGCGGCTGGCGAGGCGGCACGTGGGGCGGCCGGTACAGTCGGCGGGCCTTCGGGGCGCCTAGAGATGCGGCGCAGCAAAGCCAGGTTGGCAGTACCGAAACCCAGGCCGAGCAGGAACCTGCGCCTTGCGACGGCTGCAGGTCCCGGTTCGACCGGCGTGCTCCCGTCGTCGGGTGGCTGGTCCTCCATCAGGGCGACGCTACCTGTGGTGTAGGGCCCGAACACGGCACCACAGGTAGTACGGGCGCGGCCACCGACTGTCGGCCGCTGAGTAGCGTTGTCATGTGGAGATACGGCACCCGGGCGCCCTCGCTGCCCTGACGACCCTGGGTCTGGTTCTGTTCGTGACTGCCGTGGCGACAGGGGGTTCAGGTGAGATGTCGATGCTCAGGGTCTCGGCCGAGCCCATGGCCGAGGTGTCACCCAGCCTGCATGTCGTCACACGCCCACCCGGCGGAACCGGTGCCTACTCTGGTCTTGGCGCCTGGGTCGACTCCTATGACGCCGATCCCGCCTACCTGTCCGGGAGTCCACCGGTGGTCCCGGCTGACACCGCCGAGATGGCAGACACCGGGGTACGGACATTGTTCATGCAGGCATCAAGGTCTGACTCACGTGCCACAGGGCTAACGACGGACCCGTGGGTGCTGGCTGAGTTCCTGATGAACGGCCACGCCAACGGCCTGAACGTTGTCGGCTGGTACCTGCCCAAGTGGAGCGCCGACACCGAGGACCTCGAGCGCCTCCTGGCGATCCATGACTTTGAGGTTCTGGGGCACCGTTTCGATGGTCTGGCCGTTGACATCGAGTGGAACCGCGGCGAGCTCGAGGAGGATCACGAGGAGCGAAGCCGCCGCCTGGTGGAGCTGTCGATGCGGTTACGTGACTCCGTGGGTGATATGCCCCTGGGAGGCATCGTGATGCCGCCGATCGTGACCGACCAGATCAACCCTGCCTTTTGGCCGGACTTTCCCTGGCTGGCTGTAGCGGACCTCTACGACGTGTGGCTGCCCATGAACTACTGGTCGTTCCGAACCGAGGAACACGCCGACCCGCTCTACTACAGCGGTGAGAACATCAGGTTGCTGCGCCAGAACCTTGGCAACCCGGCAGCGGTCGTGCACGGCATCGGGGGCATCGGGGCCGAGAACGGAGACGTGTTCGGGGCCAACGAACCTCTGGCGGGCCTCGACGACATGGCCCTATTCGTGCAGTCGCTCTCGGAGACCGGAGCGGTGGGGGGCTCGATCTACGACTGGGCCACAACCGGTGGCGAAGCCAGGGACCGGTTGGTGGGATTGTTCTCAAAACACCGGATCGGTTAGGTGCAGGCAGCATCAGTCGAGACCCATGTACTCGAGGGTTTCGGTCGACAACAGTTCTGTCAGGTCTGAGACGATCTCGACCGGGTCGGGCAGACCCGACTCGACCAGTCGCTGGAGTGATCCAGGGTCCAACCACCTGGCGGCGCCAGGGCTGACACCGGGGATTTCGAGGGAGCCGTCGGCGCAGCGGTCACATACCTGAGCCCAGCTGTCTACCGGATCGGGGCATATCAGGGTTACGTCGTGGGGTGTGGGCGAGGGAGAGCCAAGGGGGCGTTCCAGCACGGTTGTCAGAATTCGGTTGATCCAGATGTGACTCAGAAACGTCATGGGGTTGGTAGTGGGTGGGGGAGTGGCCTGCCCGAGGAGGCGGTTCAACAGGTCGGTGAGCAGGCCCTCTCCGCCATCGAGCAACTCGACGTGGTCTCCGCGGTCGACAGCGGTGACCGGTGGGCCGTCGCGGCTCAACAGGTGCAGCAGGCGTGTATGTGGGGCCTCGATTACGGATTGGCGGTGAACCTGTCCTGCAAAGTGCAGACCAACTGCGCTCCAGCACTCGGGAACGGTCCGTCCGATGATGTCGGACATGGCCCAGATTGGTTCCCTGGCAACCTGGAAGGCGCGGCGGTGCCTGACGACACCGACGATCAGCGGAACCTCGGGGCCCAGCAGGGTTATGAGTCGTTCGGCCAGCTCTGAAGTTGACAACACCGGACATCGGGCCATGGGGGCCTCCCTTGGAGTAGGGGTGGGAGGCGGCCGAGGCACCGGTCGCAAGGCGTGTGGGGAGCATCGCAGAGTGGTGTGACAGGCCCGAGAGCCTGCAGTCGGTGGCCTCGGGTGGCCCGCGCGCGCGGGTCGCGTAGCCTTGACTTCCCGGCACTTCAGGGGTCGGCCAGGCCGAAGGGAGGTCCACGTGAGCGAGAAGCGCCAGCCAACCGCAACAACGGCCTTCGGCGTGGGACGCCGCGAAAGTCACGACTCGTCGGCCTTCTACGCCCGTTTCCGGCCGCCTGATGTCTCCGAGGACGACACGATCGGTGATGCCCCCGACCTGAGCGACGGCTGCATCCTCGGAGACGCCCGCAACATGCACCAGCTGCCTGACGCATCCGTGGCACTCGTGGTCACGTCGCCGCCCTACTTTGTGGGCAAGGAGTACGAGCTGGCAGTGGCCGGAAACGGCTCTCCTGGAATCCCCACCTCGTATCTCGAGTACCTGGACATGCTGACCGACGTGTTCGCCGAGTGCGTGAGGGTCCTTGAGCCCGGCGGCCGTATAGCCGTGAACGTCGCCAACCTGGGGCGCAAGCCCTACCGGAGCCTTTCTGCCGACGTGATTCGCATCCTCCAGGACGATCTGGGCCTTCTCCTGCGGGGCGAGGTCGTCTGGCAAAAGGCCGAAGGCGCAACCGGGTCGGTCGCGTGGGGGTCGTTTCGAAAGGCGGCCAACCCTGTCCTGCGCGACATGACCGAGCGTGTGGTGATCGCCAGCAAGGGACGCTTCGACAGGGCCCGGGCCCCCAAGAAGCGCGAGGAAGAGGGACTTCCACACGAGAGCACCGTTACGACAGACGAGTTCATGGAGGCCACCCTGGATCTCTGGCGGATCGATTCGGAGCAGGCCGGCAGGGTCGGTCATCCGGCCCCGTTTCCCGTGGAGCTGCCACGTCGCCTGATCGACCTCTACACCTACCGCGACGACCTGGTACTTGACCCGTTCCTGGGATCCGGCTCGACCCTGGTGGCCGCCCTGCGGGCTGGCCGGCGAGGAGTCGGCTACGACCTGGAAGCCGACTACATCGACCTCGCCAGAGAGCGTCTGGCAACCGAGAAGGACCGACTGAAAGCTGGCGCCGTGGCCGAGTGGCGCCGCAGCGATCTGGCCGGAAGCACCGGGCCACAGGACGGCCTCTTCCCGGGGCTGGACGGCCATGACGACACCGAACACCTCCTCGAGCGTGCAGCCGAGTCGGGCAAGAAGGCGGCCGACATAGCCGAGGGTGTTCTCGTTGAGGCAGGCTTCGACATCGTCAAGGCGGGTGTGGTCCGCCGTGACCTCGGCGCACACTTCGCCTTCCTCGTGACCGACCAGGCGGTCGGTCGCCAGTGGTACATAGAGGTGTCGGGAGCGTTCACAACGGCACGACCTGGAATGCGTCGCACCGATGCCCTCTGGAAGACCCTTGGTAGGGCCCACGTCCTTGCGAGTGGTCACGACGGCGACGCCCCCGAGGACCGTCCCCGCCTGCTCGTGCTCACACCACGCCTGCCGCGACACGGGAGCGAAGGCGACCGTGCCATGCGTGCCGTCGGCGGGTCCGGGTTTTTCGACGCAGTGGAGATGTTCGACGACGCAGCGGTGCAGCGGCTACGGCACTACGCCGAGAATGCCCCCGATCGTCCACTCCCCGGGTTCTGGGACGAAGAAGAGATATCGCACCGGTTCGCCTGAGCGGTGCACTCAGCCGGCGACAAACTCCACCTCGTAGAGGGTCGGCCAGTACTTTCCGGTCAGAAGAAAGCGGCCGGTAGCGGGGTCGTGGGCGATGCCGTTCAGGACCGAACCGGTTGCCAGAAGGGAACGGTCCAGCGGCAGGGATGAGGCATCCACCGCGGCGAACACAATCCCCGTGGCAGGGTCAATGGCGATGATCGTGTCGGTCTTCCAGATGTTTGCCCAGACCGTGCCGTTGACGCACTCGAGTTCGTTCAGCAGTTCCTGTGGCAGTTCCTCACGTGCAACGACCACGTCGCCCAGTTCGTGGAAGTCCATCGCCGACCTGAACGTCAGGGTCGACGAACCGTCTGACATGACCAGGGTTTCAGGATTCAGCAGGCAGATACCCCAGCCCTCACCCTCGTAGGACCAGGTGTCGACCTGCTCGAGGGACTCCCGATTCCAGACTGCTGCCCTGCCGGCCTTCCAGGAGAGCTGTACGAGCCGACCATCGCCGATGGCTGTCAGGCCCTCGCCAAAGACGTCCTCATCAAGGTCGGTCGAGGAAATTACGTCACCGGTGACCAGGTCAACCTCGCGTACCGTCGATGTGCCGTAGCGACCGGTGCTCTCAAACAGCCGACCATCGATCAACTCGAGGCCCTGGGTGAACGCAGACGGGTCGTGAGGGTATTCGGCGACCACCTCGACGTGCATCTCACCCCTGGCAGGCTCAAGATCAGGTGCAGCAGATCCGGAAACGGACACGGGTCGTGTGGCATCGCCGGCGCCACACGCTGACGCCAGGGTAAGGCCGGCAACCAATGTCAGCATCAAGGCGTAGGCCGAGGTCGGGTTTGAGGGTCGTCGCCGGTGTAGGCGTGGTTGGCGCACGGTATGGAAGGGTAGTGAGGTGAGTGGGACCGGGCCCAGTGGCGGGCACATAGAGCGTGACGGCCTGAGGATCGCCTTCCTGGACTGGGGTAGCGGTTCAGACGATGCCGACAGCGAGCCACTTCTGGTCCTGCATCCGAGCGGGTTCTGTGCCGGGACCTTTGATCCGTTCGCCAGAAGGCTCAAACACCGCTTCCGCTTCGTTGGGGTTGACCTGAGGGGCCACGGTCGAAGCAGCACCGTGACCGACGCAGGCCAACTCGGTAACGACGCGCTTGCCATCGACGTCCTGGCGGTTGCCGACCACCTTGGGCTGGAGAGGTTTTCGATCCTTGGTGTATCCCTCGGCGGCGGTGTCGGGATAGAGGTGGCGGCTGCGGCGCCTGAGAGGGTCACATCGATGATGCTCTGTGAGGCGATCGCAATAGACAGCGTCACTCGCGAGGCCCATCACTTCGTCTACGAGGATGGCCAGCATCCGATGGCCGTGGCGGCACGCCGGCGTAGACCCGTCTGGCCGGATCGTGCCACCGTCGTCGCCTCGTACGGATCCCGTCAACCACTCTGCGTGTTGGAGCCCGAGATCCTCGAGGCCTACGTCAAGTGGGGGTTCGTGGACCGTCCCGACGGTCAGGTTGAGTTGGCCTGTGACCCTGAGACCGAGGCCACGTTCTTCGGCTCGATCACCCGCTACGGACCAGTCGAGGCATTCCAGCACCTGGTCGACGTGACCTGTCCGACATCGGTCCTGGTCGGAACCGACACAAACCTGGAGATGAGGTGGTTTGAGGCCCAGGCCCGACGCCTCGACACGGACCTCGTGCTCGTGGACGGAACCCACTTCTTTCTCTTCGAGGATCTGGACCGGGGAGCGTCGCTGATCCTCAAGCATCTGGGTTGACCGCCCGCTGCAACCACCTGCGTGGCTGTTGCCTACGCTCACGATCCGGAACCCGACACCCGACAGGAGCATCCGGTGGGAACATCCCCTGATCCAGTTGAGCTCTCAAGCCGGATAATCGACACCGGCACGGCCGAACCACCGCACAACCGGGTGACGGGTGAGTTGACCCAGGTCGACGAAGACATCGCCGTGGTCGAGTCGTTCTCCCACTGCTGGGTGATCAGAACCGACGAGGGCCTTGTCTGCTTCGACACCAGCGGCGCCGGTTCAGGAACTGCGGTCGTCGAGGCGATTCGTGCCTGGACCGACGACCCATTCCACAGCCTCGTATACACCCACGGCCACCTCGACCATGTCGGTGGCAGCGGGGCGTTCATGGCTGATGCCCTAAACAGGGGAGAGCCCCGACCAATGGTCCTCGCACACGAGGCTGTGCCTGCCCGCTTCGAGCGCTACCGCACAACCAACGGATGGAACATGGTCATCAACCAGAGGCAGTTCGGAGGGGTCAGGAAGCCTGTAGCCATGGGTATTGGCGGTTCAGGCCGCAAGTTCCTTCCCGAAGACGTCGCCGAGCCGGACACGACGTTTCGAGACACCCTCACAATCGAGGCCGGCGACCGAAGCATCGAACTCCACCATGCCAGGGGGGAGACCGACGACCATGCCTGGGGGTGGGACGGCTCCAACCTGACCGCCTACACCGGGGACTTCATGTCGTGGGTGTTTCCCAATGCCGGAAATCCCCAGAAGGTCCAGCGCTACCCAATCGAGTGGGCTGCAGCATTGCGGCAGATGTTGGCCATCGGAGCAGAGCGGGTGTTCCCGGCCCACGGCCTGCCCATCGTGGGTCGCCAACGGGTCGAGTTGGTCCTGGGTGACCTGGCCGAGGCGCTCGAGCACCTCAGCGGACGAACCCTTGAACTCATGAACGAGGGCGCAACCCTGGACACCATCATCCACGAGGTGAGCGTTCCCGAGCACCTGAGGGACAGACCGTGGCTGGCACCCCAGTACGACGAACCCGAGTTCGTGGTCCGCAACGTCTACCGGCAGTTCGGTGGATGGTGGGATGGCAACGCAGCGAACCTGAAACCGGCTCCAGAGTCCGCCCTGGCTGCCGAGGTCGTCGCCCTGGCGGGGTCGGTCGAAACC
Organism: Actinomycetota bacterium; assembly: GCA_014381745.1. Classification (GTDB taxonomy): domain Bacteria; phylum Actinomycetota; class Acidimicrobiia; order Acidimicrobiales; family MedAcidi-G1; genus UBA3125. The sequence continues at coordinate 17,445 of JACNLA010000008.1, forward strand.
CTCACCGACCGTGCCCTGGAGTTGGCCGAAGCCGGCGAGATTCGCCTGGCCTGCCACCTCGTCGAGATGGCCGTGGCAGCCGAACCGCACCATGAGGGCGCCCACAGGGCCCGTGCAAACATCTACTGGCAGCGGCGCAAGGTAACCAGATCGCTCATGTCCAAGGGCATCTTCGCTGCTGCCGCCCGGGAGTCAGAGGCCGAGTTGGGCGAAAAGGTGGTCGGCGACCCCCTCGGCGAGAGCCTCGGCAAGGCCCTCGGTTAGACGGCGGGCTGTGTGGTGGCCTCAACCACCCCGGCCATCAGGAGCCCGATCCTGTCTCTCGTAGCGTCCTCAGCAGGAACGATGGCGACAATGTCCCCCTCGTACATGACGGCAATCCTGTCTGCCAGGCCCATGACCTCGTCGAGGTCCTCAGAAATCAAGATGGTTGCCGTGCCAAGGCTGCGCTGTTCGATGAGGCGTGTGTGGATGTATTCGGCGGCTCCGATGTCGACCCCTCGGGTCGGCTGACATGCCAACAGCACGGTCGGCGAGGCGGAGAGCTCGCGCGCAAGGATCACCTTCTGGATGTTTCCTCCAGAGAGGCTGGAGGTGGGGGTCTCCAGCCCCGGGGTCTTCACATCGAAGTCCCTGACCAGTTGTTGGCTGTGCTCTCGAATTGAAGCGAAGTTGAGCATTCCACGGCTCGTGAACTCGTCTGAGCCGTGGTCCACGAGGACCAGGTTCTCGCTCACGGTGAACTCGGCGATTGCCCCGTCTCGCATGCGCTCCTCGGGAATGAAACCGAGACCCCGGTTGCGCCTTGTCCGGGTGTCGGTGCCGACGACATCTACCCCGTCGAATCTGATTGACCCACCCGGCTCAACCGCTCGAAGGCCGGCGATCGCCTCGGCCAACTCACGTTGGCCGTTGCCAGAAACCCCGGCAACACCGAGAATTTCTCCGGACGCGACATCAAAGGAGAGGTCGTGGACCGCAACGGTGTCCCGGTCGCCGTGGATCGTGAGCTTCTCCACTGACAGGCGGGCAGTGCCACCTCTTGTCTGGGGTGGCTTGTCGGGGGTGAGGCGCACGGCTCGCCCGACCATCATCTGCGCCAGCTCCTCCCTGCTTGTCTCCGCCGGCGTTGTGGTACCGACCACCTTCCCGTTTCGCAGGACGGTGATCCGGTCGCTGAGGCTCATTACCTCGCGAAGCTTGTGCGAGATGAAGATCAGACCACGGCCGTTGTCGGCCATGCGCCTCAGGATCACGAACAGGTCGTCGACCTCTCCCGGGGTCAAGACTGCGGTCGGTTCATCAAGAACCAGCAGCTCAGCGTCCCTGTAGAGGGCCTTGATTATCTCAACCCTCTGGCGCTCACCGACAGCGAGCCGGCGTACCTCAACTGAGGGGTCGACCGCAAGACCGTGCTCCTCGGAGATCTCAGAGACACGTCTGGAAACCACGTCGAGGTCGGTAAATGGCTGCCTTGTTGAAGCCATCCCAAGGGCGACGTTCTCGGCAACGGTCAGAGTCGGCACCAACATGAAGTGCTGATGGATCATTCCGATCCGCGAAGCAATCGCCTCGGACGGGGATTCGACGGAAATGGGCTTACCGCGAAGGTGAATGGTCCCCTCATCGGGTTGGTAGAGGCCGAACAGAATTTTCACGAGGGTGCTCTTGCCGGCACCGTTCTCGCCCAGAAGCGTGTGGACCTCGCCGTAGCGGACGTCAAGGTCGACACCGTCGTTCGCGACGACGCCGGGGAAGGCCTTGGTGATTCCCCTCATCTCAAGGATGTTCTCGCCAGATTCCACGGTGCCGTCTGTTCCGTTCCTTCAAGGAGTCCCACCCCTGCCGGTACCCCTGAGGGGCATCGGCAGGGGTGGGAACCTCGGTTGCTGGAGGCGGTTGCCTCCGTTGTTACCTGCTATCCGGTGCTCACCGTGCCATCTGTGATGCCCTTGATCATCGCGTCGGCTGCGTCTCGCACGCCGGCGGGCAACTCATAGGCATCGTTGAACTCGATGACGAGGCCACCGTTGGCGAGGTCGACCTCAAAGGCCTGGCCTCCGAGAACTCCGCTGTCACGCAACGTCAACATCTCTTCGAGCACGACCTCCCAGTGGTAGACCTGCGAAGCCACTACGAGGCTCGGTGCGAGCGACGTCTGGTTCGCCTGGGTGCCGAACCACGGCACACCTGCATCTGCTGCCACGCCGACGGCACCCACGACCATCTGAGCCGTGCCCGTCAATACGTCCACGTCGTTGGCCAGGTGTGCCTCGGCCGCCTCGGCAGCCAGGGCGACATCGCCGAACGAACCCGTGTAGGTGATGTTCACCTCAGAAGCGCCGCCGGCAAGGGCACCGGCCTCAAAGCCGTTGATGTAGGCAACTGCGTCGCCAGCTTCGATGGGACCGACAACACCGATCACGCCGGTCTTGGTCAGGGCCGCAGCGATCGAACCGTTCACGTAGCCGCCCTCATCGGCAGCCGGAGCGTACGCAAACACGTTGGCAAGGCCCTGGGTGTCAGAAGCCGTGCCCCAAACGAAGGTCACGTCCGGGAAGTCAGGGGCTATCTCGATGAGAGACGCACCGAACTGGGTGCCATGTGCAATAACGACGTCGTTGCCGTCCTCGGCGTATCCACGGATAGCCGCTGCGGCATCCTCGATGATGAACGTTCCGTCAGTCACAGACAGCTCCACATCGCGCTCTATGGCATTCACCGCGTCGACCATGCTCTGACTGAACGCAAGGTCGTCAGAGGCACTAGGTGCCACGATCGCGACCCTCAGCGCCCCGCCTTCGCCACTACCGGTTGCAGGAGCATCGTCGCCTCCACAGGCGGCACCGACAAGGGCAAGTGCTCCCAACATCACCAGTACGGAAGGGCTGAGCCTCCAGTGCTTCTTCATCACGTTTCCTTTCCTTTCCCGGGGGGGGTGTCCCCACCATTGATATGCATCAGATCAGTGTCTTGTAAACGGTTTGGTCAGCGCCGACGGGGCGTGTACCCGGCGTGCCACGACGATCAGCGCCAGAATAGTGAGCACGGCGGGAGCCATGTTCGCCAGATCGGATCCGCTCACGGGAATAATGCCGAGGGCCTTCCACTGCAGGACCGTGGCGTTGACGAGGCCGTAGAGGAGTGCGCCGCCCATTACCCCTATCGGCCGCCAGGCACCGAAGTAGACGAGGGCGACAGCAATGAACCCGAGACCCTGGGTGAGGTTCGGCTGAAAGATGCCCAGCTGCAGCACCAGGGCCGCTCCCGCCAGGCCAGCCATGGAGTTGCCGATCAGGATTGCCACGAACCTGGTTCGTTCAACCGAAACACCAAGGCTGTCTGCCGCCTGGGGGTTTTCACCGACGGAGCGGATGTTGAGGCCAAACGTGGTCCGGGTCAACAACAGCGCCGTGACCGGGACCATGAGGAAGGCCAGGTAGGTCAACAGGTTGCGCTGGAACAGGGCCTCGCCAAGGTGGGGAATCTCGGAGAGTAGGGGAAGGTCCACGTTTGGCAGGCGTTTCACAGGCTTGGGTGTCCCCACCAACTGGCGGAACAAGAGGTCACTCAACCCCAGGCCAAAGATGAAGATGCCGATGCCGCTGATGCCCTGGGTGGCGTTCAGAAATACCGTGATCACGCCGTAGAGGAGCCCCATCACGAGGCCGACGACGAGGCCCACAAGCACGGCGAGCCAGAGGTTGCCCGTTTCCAGAACCGTCCAGTAGGAAAAGAAGGCGCTCAGCAGCATCACACCGTCGACCCCCAGGTTGAGCACCCCGCTGCGCTGCCCGACCGTCTCGCCGAG
>JACNLA010000028.1 GCA_014381745.1 Actinomycetota bacterium
GGGAGACAAGCCACTCCACGATCTCGGCGTCCTCGAGGCCCTCGCCGATGTCGGGGAGTTTGAACAGGAACGTCATGCCGTCAGGCCAACTCGAGGGTGTGGCGCACGGCGGCAATGATCCTGGCCTCGTCTGGGACGTAGTGGTCCTCGAGCATTCCCACCGGGTACGGGACGTCGTATCCGGACACACGCGCCACGGGGGCCTCGAGATCCCAGAAGCATTCATCGCTGATCGTGGCGATCACCTCTGACGCGAAGCCCCCCGTCTCACAGGACTCCTGAACCACGACGGCCCGCCCGCAATGGCTCACTGCTGTAGCTATGGCCTCAATGTCGAGGGGAACGATGGTGCGCAGGTCCAGCACCCGCACCGAGAGCCCCTCGGAGCGCAGGGTGTCGGCGGCCCGACAGGCCAACTCCACCTGGTAACTCCACGCGATGATCACGATGTCATCGCCCTCGCGGGCGGTCCTGGCCACTCCCAGAGGAACCAGATGTTCGCCATCGGGGACATCGCCCCTGATTCCGCGGTAGCCGCGGAGAGGTTCCAGAAACAGCACCGGGTCGGGCTCCCTGATCGACGCAGCAAGGAGCCCCTTTGCATCGGCGGCGGTAGCCGGCATGGCGATCTTGAGGCCGGCCATGTTTGCAAACTGGGCCTCGAGTGAGTCCGAGTGCAGTTCTGGTGTGCGGACACCCCCACCGAATGGGGCCCTGATCGTGATCGAGGGATCAAAGCGCCCCTGGGTGCGGTAGCGCAGCCTGGCCACCTGGCCGGCCAACTGGTGCATCGCCTGGTAGGAAAAGCCGAGGAACTGGATCTCTGCCACTGGAACCAGGCCGGCGATGGCCAGACCGACTGTGGCCCCGGCAATAACCGCCTCGGAGATCGGCGTGTCCACGACACGCTGCTCGCCGAACTTCTCGAAGAGGCCTTCGGTTGCCCTGAAGACCCCACCGTTTCGTGCCACGTCCTCGCCCAGCACCACTACCCGGTCATCCCGGGCCATCTCGGCGTGGAGGGTTTCGTTGATGGCCTGCAGCATGGTCAGGTCGCTTGTCGCAACATCCTCCAGAGGATTCTCCATGGCTACCGGTCCTCCCTCTGTCCAGCCTCTAGCAGGTCGGCCCGTTGGCGCTCCAGACGCTGGGTATCGGCAGAGAAGCAGTGGTCCAACACAGCGTCGGGGGAGAGCGGCATCGCCTTGGCGGCGTCAAGTGCCTTGTCAAGCAGGTCCATGGCCTCGGCCTCGGTCGCCGCCTGCGCATCATCATCCCAGAGGCCGAGTTCCTCTAGTTGGCTGCGGAGACGCAGGATGGGATCGTTGCGTCTGGCGGCCTCGAGGTCCTCGGGGGGCACGTAACGGGTCGGGTCATCGGCTGTGGTGTGGGCCCCCAGCCTGTAGATGACCGCCTCCACGAGGGTCGGGCCCTTGCCAGCCAGGGCCCGGCTGCGGGCCTCGTCCACTGCGTCGTACACGGCGGCCGCATCGTTGCCGTCGACCTTTATGCCGGGAATTCCAAAGCCGGCCGCCTTGGCGGCGAAGGACTCCGCCGCCGTCTGCTGGTGAACCGGGGTTGAGATGGCCCACTGGTTGTTTACACAGAGCATCACCACCGGTGCATTCAAGACGCCGGCCAGGTTCCCGGCCTCGTAGAAGTCGCCCTCAGAGCTGGACCCGTCGCCGAAGAACACAAGCGCCACCCCGGGCTCACTTCGCAGCGTCATGCCCCAGGCGATTCCGACGGCATGTGGAATCTGGGTGCCGAGGGAGATCTGATTGGGGAGGACCCGGATGGGTTCAGGAATGTGGCCGCCGGCCGGATGCCCGAGGCTGTAGAGCATGAAACGCTCAAGGATCTCGGGACCGTAGCGACGCAGTGCCAGAGGCTCCCGGTACTGGGGTGCAACCCAGTCATGCTCGGTTTCGAGGGCGTGGACAGCAGCGACGATCGTTGCCTCGTGTCCGTCGATGGGGGCGACCGTGCCCACCTGGCCCTGGCGCTGGAGGTTCCACAGGCGGCCCGACTGGGTACGGGCCATGACCATGTCGACGAGAATCTCACGCAACTGGGCGTTGGACGGACTGGTCACCGGTCCTCCTCGTCGGGCTGGTCGGGAGCGCAGCTGCGGAGCCCGGTGGTCTGGCTTGGGACGCCTCTGAGGCTAGCCGTGGGGCGATCCTGAGACACCGGTCACAGGTGTCCGATGTCACCAGATTCCGGCCCCTTCCGACGGGTGGACGGGGGCCGAAATGACTATTGTTGACAGCACAGCAGGTGACGGTTCCCCCACCGAGAACCTGCGATGACTGACCGGGATCACCCCCCCGATCCCGGTCGACAGCAATACCGCGTGCCCCGCCTATCCCCCCAGGTGGGGCATGCGACGTTTTCGTCCGAAGTTCCAGCTTTGGCGGCCTGTGTCCTCCACATCGTTGCGCCGTCAAGGACGCATCTAGGCTCCTGTCGACCTCAGACGAGTCAGGGAGATGTGAGCATGGCGACGAATCGACGTGACCTCATCCGCATGACCGACGATGAGGTCACGGTCTTCATCGACGGGCAAAAGAGCCTCCAGGTTGCCTGCATTGACCGCGATGGTTCACCCCACCTGTCCACGCTCTGGTTCGCAGTCCTCGACAAGAAGCTGGCATTTGAGACCTACACCAGGTCTCAGAAGATCGTGAACCTGCGTCGTGACCCGCGTATCACCGTCCTGTTGGAGGACGGTCTCGAGTACGACAAGTTGCGCGGGGTCATGATCAAGGGCACCGCCACGCTCGTCGACGACGGCGACGGGCTCCACCGCATTGCTAGGGCCGTCGTGGAACGAAACCAGCCCGGCCTGGACCCCGAGGCGCTTGACATGGCGGCGGCCCAACTTGCGGTCAAACGAACCGGGGTAATTGTCGAGCCAACCAAGGTCATCTCCTGGGACCACACGAAGCTCACGTGATCTCTCTGGTTTTCCATGCGGAGTATGAGGGTGCGGCCCTAGCATGAGCCCGATGGATGCCCTCTTCGCTGTCCAGGATGAAGACACGATCGTCCGCCAACTAAGGCACCGTCACGCAAACCTTCCCGAACGTCGGGCGCTGGTTGACGCCGAGGCAATGGTTGTTGCGACCGCCGCTCAGGTCGAGGAGCACAAGGTCTCCCACCTGGATCTGTTCCGCCGTCAGCGTCGCTATGAGGGCGAGGTGGCTGCTGTCGAGGACCGCCTCGGCGAACTCGACACCCTCCTCTACGGAGGATCCGTCACCTCACCCAAGGAGGCTGTGGCGATCCAGACCGAGATCAGCCATCTCCGCGAGCGCCTAGACAGCCTCGAGGGGACGGTACTTGAGGTCATGGAGGAACTGGAACCCGTCGAGCGCCTAATTGCCGACCTGGATGTCCGGGGCGTCGAAGAGGCATCGGTGGTTGAACACTGCCGAGGGGAACTGCTTGCCGCCGAGGCAGTGGTGGATGCCGACGTGGCCCAGGCCAACGAGAGGCGCAGCGCAGCAGCGGAGCAGGTGGACCACGACGTCCTGGCGCGCTACGACCGGGCTGCCGCAGGGTTGGGGGCCAGCACGGTGGTTCACTTCGCAGGCTCCAACTGCACCGGTTGTCCGTACTCGATGCCTGCCGTAGAAGCCGACCGGGTGCGTGCACTGGCCGAGGGAACTCTTGCCGAGTGCAACGAGTGCGGGCGTCTCGTGGTGCGCTGACGGGTGTTCATCTGGTTCGTGGCGGGGTCCCTCGTGGCCGTTCCTCTGGTATTTGACAGTCCCGATCTGGACGTTCGGTTCGTGCTGGTCGCAGCACTTCTTCCCGTCAGCGAGGGACTGGTTGGAGGGCCGTGGATACTGCACACCCTTGCCGGGAGCGTGTTCGCCCTCACCGTGGTGATGTTGTCAACACGTGGTAGTCGCACTCAGCGGCAACGTTGGATGGGAGTGCCCATCGGAATGTTCACCCACCTGGTGATGGACGGAACATGGGGTTACACGACCCTTTTCTGGTGGCCTGTTGCCGGAGTCGACACGCTCGGCGGATCGTCACTACCCGAGTTCGACCGCTTCCCGGGGACGCTCGGGCTGGAGTTGCTGGGCCTGCTCGCATGCGCCTGGGGATGGAGGCGATTCGGTCTCTCGGACCCGCAGCGTCGAAGGAGGCTCTGGGCGGAGGGAAGGCTCGAGACTATTCGTGGTCGTTGACTCCGCCTGAGGGCGGGGGAGAGAACCCATCGGGCCAGACCGTGCCCCCGCCATGGCGGATACCCGTCAGGTCGGCACCCTCCAACTGGACGTCGGAAAGGTCGGCGTCGACAAGGTCGGCGAGGCTGAGATCGGCCGAAATGAGCGACGCCCCCTTCAGAACGGCCCCCGTCAGGTTGATGGCGCGCATGACTGCGCCATTCAGCACCGCACCTCGCAGGTCACATCCTGCGGCGAACGCCCCCGTCAGGTCGGCCTCGCGCATGCAGGTGCGCGTGAGCGAGGTGCCAGCGAGCGTCGCTGAGCCCAGGCGTGCAGCGGTGAGATCGGCAGCCGTCAACCATGCACCGCTCAGGTCGGCACCCCGCAGGTCGGCTTCGGCCAGGCGGGCGCTTCCGAGCCACACACGGCTCAGCATCGCTCCGGCCAGACGCGCCCCGCGGAGGTCAACATGCCAGAGGTTGGCATGGTGCATGTCGACGTCGGTCAGGATCGTGCGCTGGCAGATTGCGTGGCGTAGGTCAGCCCCTACCAGCTTGGCCCCCGTCAGGTCGGATCCGCTCAGGACGGCGCCCCCAAGCCATGCACCGGTCAGGTCGACGTCGCGGAGGTCACTGTCGGTGAGGTCGGCCCCGGCCAGGTCGGCCCCGGCGGCGATCTCGTGCCCGTTCACCTGCATCGACAGCAGACTACGTGCACTCGGCCACGAGGTAGGTGACGGTGAGCCGGCCTGTAGGCGGGGTTCTGTCCACCGGACCCTTGCGGGTATCCGGTTGTGTGGCCATCCATCTGTGCGGCCCACCTGGAAGTGTCAGCGGGCGGACAGCCCTCTCCCTGTTCGGCCTTGCTCCGGATGGGGTTTACCAAGCCGACCGGGTCACCCTGGCCGCTGGTGCGCTCTTACCGCACCGTTTCACCCTCACCTGTGCCCGATGTGCCTCCCCGGGGGGAGGTACGCCGGGCCATCGGCGGTCTGTTCTCTGTGGCACTTTCCTGCGGGTCGCCCCGACTGGCCGCTAGCCAGCATCCTGTCCTCTGGAGCCCCGACCTTCCTCAGCGTGGCGGACCACGCCGCGGCCACCCGGCCGGCTCACCGTCCCCATCAGTGTGGCGCGACAGGGTGCCCACATCCAACAAGAATCCGATCTTGTTCCTCCCTAAGGATTGTTCAGCACCCGTTTCGCGGGAATAGGGCTTGCGTGTCCACGTGAAGAGAGGTAGCAACTGCCGGGGACATGGGAGCGACTTCTGACACCGGGACCGTCTTGGCCATCTGGCATGAGCGGGGGGCCTGCAGGGGTCTTGACGCGTCGATCTTCTACCCGGATCCGGATGACGAGCACCAGACGGCACGGGCCAAGGCTGTCTGCTCAGGTTGCGATGTCAGAGAAGCCTGCCTGGAGCATGCGCTGACCTGGCGGGAACACACCGGAGTATGGGGGGGCGCCACCGAACTTGAGCGACGGCGCATCACCAGGCGTCGCCGCCGGACCGCCTGAGGTATAAGGCCGTGCCTCTTGAGCAACTGGGTGGTTGGCCGGGTCTCCTTGCCCGCCTCTGCGATGGTGGTGACCTGACCGCTGCAGAGGCTGAGTCGGTTCTGGCCGAAATCCTTTCCGGTGTGGCCGATCCGGCTCAGATAGCGGCCTTCCTGGTGGCTCTCAAGATCAAGGGTGAGACCGCCGAGGAGACAACTGGCCTCGTCAGGGCGATGGTGGCGGCAGCCGAGTCTCTTCATCTGCCGGACGGCACGATCGACATCGTCGGAACCGGCGGGTCACCGGCAAGGAAACACGGCGCCCTGAACGTGTCGACGATGGCCTGCTTTGTCGCTGCAGGAGCCGGGGCAACCGTGTGCAAGCACGGCAACCGGCGTGCGTCGTCGTCATCGGGTGCTTTCGACCTGCTGGATGCCCTTGGAATCGACATCGACCAGACACCGGCGCAACTTGAAGCCCAGGTGGCCGTCCACGGTCTCGGGTTCGCCTACGCACGGACCTTTCATCCAGCCATGAGGTTCGCCGGGCCGGTGAGGGCCGGGATCGGGGTGCCGACAGTGTTCAACGTGCTTGGCCCGCTCTCTCATCCAGGCCGGGTGCGGCGTCAGGTCGTGGGCGTCGTCAACGACGATCTGGCCGACCGGATGGTCGAGGTCCTCCGGGCAGGCGGGTCGACACGTGCATGGGTCGTAACCGGCCACGGCCACCTCGACGAGATTGCCGTTACCGGACCGACCAGGGTCACCGAACTGAACGACGGCGAAATATCCCGGTGGAATCTGGATCCCACCGATCTTGGCATCCCGACGGCTGATCCATCTGATCTGGTGGGTGGCAGCCCCGAACAGAATGCCGTCATCACGCGGGCAATCCTGGCCGGCGAGGAGAGGGGAGCGAGACGCGACATCGTGATGCTCAACGCAGCGGCAGGGCTGATCGTTGCCGGCGTAAGTTCCAATCTGGCAGATGGCATCGAGGCTGCCGGAGAGTCGATTGACTCAGGTTCAGCGGCCCAGGTACTGCAGGCGATCTCGGCCTGAGGTCACGAACAGGGGTCGCGTCGTGCGAGCATGGCGGGGTGCCAGACCAGATTTCAACGACCCGGAGGGTAGACCCCACCGGTGACGCAACCCTCGATGTCGAGAACCTCAAGGCTCTCGGCATTGAGGCCGGGTTGGATGCTGTCGGGGTGACCTCGGCGGAACCGTTCACCGAAACCCTGGCGGAGATCCTGCGCCGACGCGAAGCAGGCCTGCACGGTGGAATGCAGTTCACCTTTCGCAACCCCGAACGCTCCACCGACCCCGGACGCATCATGGAAGACGCCCGATCCCTTGTGGTTGGCGCCATGCGGGTGTCGGCCCCCCGCCTTCCTGAACCCGGGTCCGGGAAGGCCAGGATCGCCGCGTACGCCAGACACGACCACTACGGGGACCTGAGGAAGGCGCTCTCCGTGATAGCGGGACACCTCACGGAGGCCTCCTACCGGACGAGGGTCGTCGCTGACGACAACTCCCTCGTCGATCGTGCAGCGGCAGTGAGGGCGGGACTGGGCTGGTACGGACGCAACGGCAACGTTCTGCTGCCCGGACATGGGAGTTGGTTCGTTCTTGGCTCGGTCGTGACCAACGCACAGCTGGCACCGGATCAGGAGACGGTTGCTGACGGTTGCGGTGCCTGCACATCATGTATTGACGGCTGCCCGACCGGGGCGATTGTCGAACCCGGGGTTGTAGATGCCCGCCGTTGTCTGGCGTGGCTGGTGCAGGCACCAGGATCCATCCCCGCGGAGTTTCGAAAGGCCATGGGTGGACGCATCTACGGGTGCGACGAATGCCAAGAGGTCTGTCCGGTTGGCCGTTCAGGACGCGCAGCGGACGGAAGCGAAGATCCGGCAGCCGACGTTGAAGCAGTTGAGATCCTGTCCCTCTCCGACGACGAGCTCCTGGGTCGGTTCGGGCGCTGGTACATCGCCGAACGTGACCCCCGCTACCTGCGTCGCAATGCCCTCGTTGTGCTCGGCAATACGGCTGACCCGACCGACCCGGCCGTCCTGAGTGCTCTCAGGTTCAACCTTGAGGGCTCTGACCCGATGCTTAGGAGCCATGCAGCCTGGGCCGCCACCGAACTGGGACGTGGCGACATGGTGGAGGCCGGTGCATCCCATTGAGGCGCCACCTTCTTGTCACCAACGACTTCCCACCAAAGGTGGGCGGCATTCAGTCCTATCTGTGGGAACTCTGGCGGCGACTTCCAGCCGGCGACATCTCTGTCCACACCACCCCATATCCGGCGGCCAACGAGTTCGATGTCGGCCAGGATTTCGAGGTGACCCGATCCAGGGAACCTGTGCTCCTTCCGTACCCGTGGCTGCACGGTCGCGTCGACAGGCTCGCCGAACAGTTCGCGGCCGACCTGACCATCTGGGATCCGGCTGTACCGGTCGGCATGTCGGCCCCGCGCAGCAAGTTGCCCTACGCGGTAGTGCTGCATGGTGCCGAGGTGACCATCCCCGGGCGCCTTCCGGTCACGAGGACCCTGCTGGCAAGGGTCCTGAACGGTGCTTCCCTGGTGATATGTGCCGGGAGGTACGTTGCCGCCGAGGCCGAGAGAGCCGCACGCCGGCCCCTGCCGACGCTGATAGTGCCTCCGGGTGTGGACACCGGACGCTTCTCGCCGCTGGATGCAGCAGAGCGGGATTCAGTCCGCTGCGAGCTGGGTCTACCGACCGATGCTCCCGTCGTCGTCGGCGTCAGCCGCCTTGTGCCCCGCAAGGGCATGGACACGCTCATCAGGGCAGCAGGCCGACTCCGCTCGCGGTTCCCTGACCTTGTCGTCGCAATCGCCGGCTCGGGCCGGGACCAACGACGTCTGAAGGACCTGGTTGAACACACCGGTGCTCCCGTACGCATTCTGGGGCGACTTCCCGACAGCCTCCTGCCGGGCCTCTACGGCGCCGGCGAGGTGTTCGCGATGCCGTGCAGGTCCCGGTGGCGTGGGCTCGAGCAGGAGGGCTTCGGAATCGTCTTTGTGGAGGCCGCCGCATGTGGTGTTCCTCAGATCGCCGGCGAAAGCGGTGGTGCCGCCGAGGCGGTGGAGCACGGCGTTACCGGCCTGGTGCTCGAGCATCCAGAGTCCGACAGGGATCTGGCTGACGCAATCGCCGACATTCTCGAAGACGAGCAGCGACGGACACGGATGGGTCTGGCGTCTCGGGAGCGTGCCCTCCGAGAGTTCTCCTACGACGTTTTGGCCAGACGCCTCGAGGCCGGAATCGACGATGCTGATCTCCAAGATGGCCACTGATTCCCCTTGACGCAGTAAGGGACGATTTGCCTCCACAAATGTGGCGGGTTGTTCCGATACTGTCGGGGTAGAGGAGAAACGCGATGACCGAGCACGCCAGTCAGCACGTAACGATCAAGGCGCCACCACAGCGCTGCTACGAGACCGTCCTCGACGTCGAACGCTTCTCCGAGTGGGCTCCAGATATCAAAGAGGCCCGGGTTCTTGCACGCGATCAGGAAGGGCGCCCGGGCGACGTGGCCTTTCGGGCCGCAGCCATGGGCCGCAGCAGCTCCTACACCCTCCGCTACACCTACGGTTCGAACCCGCTGCGAATTTCATGGCGCCTCCTTGAGGGTGACGTGATCTCTCGCATGACCGGCGACTACGAGTTCATGCCTGTCGAGGGCGACCCCAACTCGACCCTGCTCGCCTACGACCTCGATGTGGACCTGCTGGTTCGGCTGCCCGGCTTCGTGAAGAGACGACTAGAGGCCAAGATCGTCCACACGGCGATAGACGACCTTAAGTTCCGCGTCGAGGCTGGAACCCACGCCAACTGAGTTCTGGGTCTGATCCCCTAAGCTCCGAAACTGGTTTTTCTGCCGGCTGCACGGTTGACACCAGCGGTACGATCCGGCGATGGAGTTTCGACGCATCACCTCTCTGCCGCCCTACGTCTTCACGATCATCGACACCCTCAAGGTTGAGGCACGGAGGGCGGGCGCAGATGTGATCGACCTTGGTTTCGGAAACCCGGACCTGCCGTCACCTGACCTGGCGGTGGAAAAGCTTGTTGAGGCGGCACGTAACCCACGGAATCACCGCTACTCCTCGAGCAAAGGGCTTCCCAAGCTGCGTGAGGCCGTCGCCGCCCTCTACGAGCGACGGTTCGGTGTGAGCCTCGACCCGGATCGGCAGGTCCTCAACACCATCGGTGCCAAGGAGGGCTTCGCGCACCTCATGTGGGTGCTCCTGCAACCCGGCGATGCCGCCCTCGTGCCCTCACCTTCATATCCGATCCACCGTTACTCGCCCCTCTTCGCCGGCGCCGAGGTTCGCGAGATGCCTTTCACCCTGGATGGCGATTTCATCGGGATGCTCCGGGAAGGATGGGACTACTCCTGGCCAAAGCCCAGGGTCATCGTCTTGTCGTTTCCCCACAACCCGACTACTGCCTGCGTGGACCTCAAGTTCATGGAAGAGGTGGTCGCGTTTGCCAGGGAGCGGGACGTCTTGTTGGTCCATGACTTTGCCTACGCAGACGTCGGCTTTGACGGATACCAGCCTCCGTCGATCATGCAGGTTCCCGGCGCCGATGAGGTTGCAGTGGAGCTCTACTCCATGACCAAGAGCTTCTCAATGGCGGGTTGGAGGGTCGCCTTCATGGTGGGGAACGCCGAGGTGATCGCAGCCCTCACGAAGCTCAAGTCCTATCTCGACTACGGGAGCTTCCAACCGATCCAGATAGCGGCAACGGTCACGTTGAATGAGGCCGCCGACCATCCGACCGAGGTCTGCACCACATACCAGCGGCGACGCGACACCCTCTGGGACGGTCTGAACCGCATCGGCTGGCCGATTGAGCCACCCCGGGGGACGATGTTCGCATGGGCTCCAATCCCGGAGCAGTACCGCGACATGGGTTCGATTGAGTTCGCCAGCCTCTTAGTTCGAGAGGCGAACGTGGCGGTGTCGCCCGGAATCGGATTCGGTCCGGGAGGCGAGGGCCATGTCCGCTTTGCCCTCATCGAGAACGAACAGCGGATCGGTCAGGCCATCAGGAACCTGAAGGGATCGCTTGACCGTCTGGAGGCCTGAAACTTCTGGTCAGGCGTCCGTCTCCCATGACCGGCTCCGCTGCACGGCGTCAAGCCATCGGGTGTAGGACGCCTCGACCTGGGCCCGATCGGTAGTCGGCTGGAAGGTTCTGTCTGAGCGCCACAGGTCGCTCAACTCTGAGGTCGAAGACCAAAAGTCCTCTCCCAGGCCTGCCAGCCAGGCCGCTCCCATTGCGGTCGTCTCCTGCACTGCTGAGCGGGTCACCGAGACGCCCAGCAGATCAGCCTGGGTCTCTAACAGAAGGTCCATGACAGAAGCGCCACCATCGACCCGGAGCTCGGTGATGGCCAGGCCTCCATCCCGATGTATCGCCTCGACAACGTCACGTGTCTGAAATGCCATTGCCTCGACTGCAGCGCGGGCGAGGTGGCCCCGCCCGGACCCTCTGGTGAGCCCGACGATGGTGCCTCGGGCCCGCGGATCCCACCAGGGACTCCCGAGGCCTGCGAACGCCGGAACCATGTAGACGCCGCCGTTGTCGGCTACGGACTCGGCCAGGGCTCCAACCTCGGATGCGGAGTCGACCAGTCCGAGACCGTCGCGGAGCCACTGGATCGTCGCTCCCGTGGCGAAGATCGACCCCTCCAGTGCGTAGGTGGTCGCCTCGCTCCCGGCCAGTTGCCAGGCAACCGTTGTCAGCAACCCATCGACGGGTTCGGGTAAGAGGGCACCCATGTTGGCCAAGAGGAAGGACCCCGTCCCGTAGGTGTTCTTGGCATCGCCGGGTTCGAAACAGGCCTGACCGAACAGGGCCGCCTGTTGATCGCCGGCAATGCCGCTGACCGGTATGCCTGCCGGGAGCGGACCAGCGTCGGCCGTTACACCAAACCGACCCGATGTTGGGCGAAGCTCAGGCAACGCCCCGACCGGCACGTCGAAAAGGGAGCACATTTCCTCGGACCAGGTTCCAGACGCCAGGTCGTAGAGCATCGTCCGACTGGCGTTGGATGGCTCGGTGGCATGCACGGAACCGCCTGTCAGGTTCCAGAGAATCCAGGAGTCGACGGTTCCCAGACGAAGTGCAGAGTCGGTTTCGACACCACCGTCGGTGAGAAGCCACTGGATCTTGCTGGCCGAGAAGTAGGGGTCCAGCACGAGCCCGGTAATGCGGCGGACATTTTCAAGGTGTCCGTCGGCATGGAGGGCTTCGCACAGCGTGGTCGTCCGGCGATCCTGCCACACGATTGCCCGGTGCCGGGGAAGACCCGTGTCGGAGTCCCAGGCAACGATCGTCTCGCGCTGGTTGGTTATGCCCACGGCGGCGATTGCGGTCGCCGACTCATCGAGGCGGGTGGCGACCTCTGAGAGCGTGTGTGACACTGCGTTCCAGATTTCGGTGGCGTCATGCTCAACGAGGCCCGGGCGGGGGAAGTGTTGCGTGAACTCCCGTTGGGCCAAATCCACGACCCTGCCCTCAACATCGATGGCAAGGGTGCGGACGCTCGTGGTGCCAGCGTCGATTGCGAGCACAACTGCCATGCGTAGAGGTTACGTTCCTAGTGGGGGAGCGACAGCACAAGCGAGGTGGAGAGATGCGAATAGGTGTGCTTACCGGCGGCGGAGACTGCCCGGGTCTGAATGCGGTGATCCGTGCCGTGGTCAGGCGCGCCGAGAGAGGGTTCGGTGACGAGGTGGTCGGCTTTCTAGATGGCTGGAAAGGCGTGGTCGAGGACGACACGGTGGTTCTGGACGTCGACGCGTGCAGGGGCCTGCTTCCGAGGGGCGGAACGGTGCTGGGCACGTCGCGTCTTCAGCCGTTCGGGATGGAGGATGGAGTCGAGCGGGCCCGCGCCACCTTTGAGCGACATGCCCTGGACGGCCTCGTCGTCGTGGGCGGAGAGGGGACCCTCTCATGCGCAAGCAGCCTCCACGAACTCGGCTTCCCCCTAGTTGGAGTACCCAAGACCATCGACAACGACATCGGCGCAACCGAGATGACCTTTGGGTTCGAGACGGCGGTCGAGATCGCAACCGAGGCCATCGATCGGCTCCACACCACTGCAGAGTCACACGACAGGGTGATGGTCGTTGAGGTAATGGGGCGGCACGTCGGGCACATTGCGGCATGGGCGGGCATGGCAGGTGGATCGACTTTGACGCTCGTACCGGAAGAACCCTTCGACATTACCGAGGTCTGTTCGGTCGTTCGGCGTCGACATGAGCGCGGCCGCTTTGCATCGGTGCTCGTGGTAGCAGAGGGCGCCCGGCCAGTCGAAGGCACCATGGACATCCCGGAAGATGAGGTCGACGTCTTCGGTCACGTCCGGCTTGGAGGAATTGCCCACCTGGTAGCCGATGAGATCGGGCGCCGTACCGGTTTTGAGACGAGGGTCACGATCCTCGGCCATGTCCAACGTGGCGGAACGCCAACAGCCTTCGACCGGGTTCTGGCATCGCGGTTCGGTGTGGCGGCGGTCGACGCAATCCACAGCGGCTCGCTGGGCATGATGGCCTCCCTGACCGCCGGAGAGATAGTGCTTGTGCCGCTGGCGGACGCAGTAGCCGAGGTCAAGACATTGAACAGCGATCTCTGGGAGAAGGCGAAGGTGTTCTTTGCCTGATCCCTATGGTCGTTCCGGAGCGAAACTCGTGTAGCTGGAACAGTCAACAGGTTGGCCGGCAGTGGGTGGGTCACCGTCGCTTACCGGAATGCTGATGGGGTTCAGGGTCCCGTCGCTGTCGACAAGGATCCTGACAGCGTCGATGTCGGCTCCCACGATCAACTCGGATGCCGTACAGACCAGCATTGCGTATGCGAGCCGGTTGCTGATCGAATCGTCCTGGGGAAAGCCGTCGAGGCTGTCCAGGTGAATCTCCAGGATCGTCCCGGTGAGGATCGTTCCGACAACCGAGCTGCCCTCTGCGAACGGCGACACCAGGTCGGATTCCTGCTCGCCCGCCGTCGGGCCAGCGAAAACCCGGTCCAGGATCACGTTGACGGATCCGTCAGATGCGATCTCGCGGCTTACGGCCTCGAGAAGCATGGTGCCGTCAGCCGTGGCCCTCGCGAGGTAGATCTCGACGGATTCAGTGGGAGCCGGTGCCTCCGTGGTGGTGGATCCCGCTGGAAGGAGTGCGTCTGGAAGCTCGGCAGACAGCTCGCGTGGAGCCACATCGAGGGGAATGCTGCACGCCGAGATCAGGAGGGTCATGAGCGCAGCCAGCAGGAGGGTGGGTTGTAGCCGGTGGTGCAATGTGTTCACAACTGGCTCTCCGCTGCTGTCGGCAACTCAACTACGAAGCGTGCTCCGGGCTTTCCGTCGGGTCGGTCCTCTACCCAGACCCTTCCTCCGTGGAGGCGGACGTCCTCGATGACGAGGCTCAGACCCAGCCCGGTGCCGCTGTCACCACCGCCGCGTCGACCGCCTGAGGACCCGCGCGAGAAGCGCTCAAATATTGCTGCTCGTTCCTCTTCAGGAATGCCGGGGCCGCTGTCCTCGACAGCGATCCTGATGCCGGCTCCATCTTCGTCCACGATGATCGAGGTTGCCCCGTCGCCGTAGCGGTTGGCATTTTCCAACAGGTTCGAGATGAGCCTGGCAAGACGTCTCTTGTCGGCGGTGATGACGAGGTCGCCGGCGTGGCCCGGCATGTGAATCGGGACAGGTCCCGTCCCCCTGGTGGTCGCCGTGAGGAACTGTGACACCTGGACCTCTGACAGGTCCAGGGCGGCCGCCCCGGCGTCGTAGCCGGAGATCTCGAGGAGGTCCACCACCAGCCTCGTGAACCGATCAAGGTCATCGGACAGGAGCGTCAGGGCCGTCTGGGAGCGGTCAGACAGCTCCTCGCGGCGGGCTTCAAGGACCCCGACGCTGGCCTTCAGGGTCGTCAGCGGGCTGCGAAGCTCGTGGCTGACGTCTGAGGCAAAGCGGGCGTCTCTAAGTATTCGTTCCTCGAGGGCCCTGGCCATCTCGTTGAATGAGTCGGCGAGGCGGTCGAGGTCTGGGTCCGACTGGGGTTCCAGGCGGGTGTCCAGACGCCCCCCAGCGATCGCCTCGGCAGCACTGCGCACACGACGTAGTGGACGAAGTGTTCGTTGGCTGACCCAGGCGCCGAATACGGCAGCGATGATGGTGGCGAAGATGCTCGCCCCGAAGAGAACTATCTGCAGGTTCCCCAGCGTGTCGTCGACGTCTGCCAGATCTACAACGGCGAAGTAGTCGGCGTCGAATGCTGCCAGCGGAATGCCGACGACCAGATGGGGCTGACCTGAAAGGGAGGCCCGTTGCTGCCCCGCAACCCTGTCAGACAGCTGTTGGAGGAGAAGAGGTGGCAGATCCTCCTGCCCGAGTTCGGGAGCCGGCAACCAGGTGTCGCCGAGGCGGATGAGCCGCTGGAAGCCTTCGATCTTGGTCAGGGAGTCGGCGATCGCCGGAAGGTCCTCGATGCTGGCGTCGTGGGTCAACTGGTTGCTGAGACGTGTTGCGTTGCTGACGGCGACGGCTGCAGCTGCGCTCTCCCTGCTGTCGATGAGTTGCCGCCGGGTGAGAACCAGGGTCGCCCCGGCCACGACAACCGAGACAAGCAGGCCACCGACGGCAAACGAGAGGGAGATTCGCGCCCGGAGTCCAAGGGGAACGGGGCGGGACTCATCTGCATGGTGGTCGGCAGGTACATCCTGGCCGTCCTCCGGTTGGTCGACCGCGGCCATCAGGTCTGGAGCTTGTAACCCATGCCC
The DNA here is from genome assembly GCA_014381745.1 of Actinomycetota bacterium. GTDB lineage: Bacteria > Actinomycetota > Acidimicrobiia > Acidimicrobiales > MedAcidi-G1 > UBA3125. The sequence continues at coordinate 15,510 of JACNLA010000028.1, forward strand.
CGCACGGTCATCACGTATCGCGGGTTGGCGGGATCTGCCTCGATCTTGGTGCGGAGCCTCCTGACGTGAACATCGACCAGGCGCCCGTCTCCCAGATAGTCGTAGTCCCAGACCGCCGCCAGGAGGTCCTCGCGGCTGAACACCTTGTTGGGGCTGGATGCCATCTCTACAAGGAGCCGAAACTCGGTGTGGGTCAGGTGGACCTCCTGTCCAGCGACCCTGACCGTCCCCTCGTCGGCGACCAGTTCCAGCTGGTCGACTACCAGATGGGAGTGCGCAGCCTCGGATGGACGTGCCCTGCGCAGCAGTGCACGGATTCGGGCGGACAGGACCTTGGGGTCGAAAGGCTTGCTGAGGTAGTCGTCGGCGCCGGCTTCGAGTCCAGCGACTATGTCGTGGCTGTCGTCGCGCGCTGTGACCATGATTATTGGTACGTCGCTGAGCCGACGGATCCTGCGGCACACCTCAAAGCCGTCGATCCCCGGGAGCATGATGTCGATCAGGACAACGTCGCTGGGTGATGGCGCGAAGACGTCCAGGGCTGCCTCGCCACTCTCGGTCTCGTCGACGTGGTAGCCCTCTTCTTCGAGGACAAGCCTCACCGCCGTGCGGATGCGTTCGTCGTCTTCGACGATCAGGATGCTTGTACCCATCATCTTTGGATAGTGCTCCGGGGTCTGTTGGTTCCTGTAGTGATCCTAGGAGTCGGCAGCCGTTCACGCCCGTCGAGGGCGACTAGACGCTGGCAGCGTCCACGCTCCTAAGCAGCGAAAGGAGTTCGGACATGAGCCCCTTAGGGGCAGCTGCAACGAAATCACCGGTCGTGGGGCCGCCAGACAGATCACAGACCCGGCCACCGGCCTCGACAATGAGCACCTTTCCGGCGGCGATGTCCCAGGGTGCAAGCCCCTTCTCGAAGAAGGCATCCACGCGGCCACATGCCACGGAGGCCATGTCCAGGGCCGCTCCTCCCATCCTCCTGATATCGCGGACCCGGGGGAGAATCTCGACGAGCCCCTCGGCCTGCCTGCGTCGTCGTTCGGGCTGGTATCCAAAACCCGTCGCCAGCAACGCTGCTGACAGGTCGGTTGTCTGGCTGACCCGGATCGGTTGACCGTTGCGGGTGGCCCCATGGCCCAGTGCAGCGGCAAACTCGTCCCCCAGGAGGGGATCGAGGATCACGCCAACCGCTGGCTCGCCGTCCAGCTCAGCGCCGATTGATACCGAGAAGCCGGGGTGTCCGTAGACGAAGTTGGTGGTCCCGTCGATGGGGTCGACCACCCATCTGACATCTGATGTACCGGTGACGGCCGTTCCCTCCTCGCACTGGATCGAGTCGTTGGGACGGGCCTCGTGCAGTAGTTCGGCGATCTTCTGCTCGGACCAGAGGTCTGCATCGGTGACTAGGTCGGTCGACGAACTCTTGGTGGCTGTGTCGAGAAGGCCCCCGGTTCTCCTTGCGAGTTCAGGGGCGACCCGACGGGCCGTGCTCAGAGCCAGGTCACGAAGTGCGATCAGGTCCGGCACGGGTTGTCAGTCCACCGGATGGTGGTCTCGTGCTGCCTGTTGGAGCTGCCCTGTCCGCCACTCGGCCATTGCCCGCAGGGTCAGCGCAACCACGATTCCCACGCCGCCGGCAGCGATAGCCGCGCCCAGCACACCCATCAATCCGGCCAGATTCTGACAACCTGACGTGCACTGGAGGTCGGTTACGGCATATCCGACGAGGCCACCGGATGCCCCACCGGTCAATACCGCTAAGAAGGCAAGCAGGCGTGCGATCAGTGAGGGTGCAGCTGAGCGTGGGCCCGGAGTTGTCGTCTCAGAACTGCTTTCATTCACGACGGGTGAGGCTACCTCCGGTTCCGTCCTCGGTGATGGTGCAGACTGTGCCGATGGCCGGCCGGCGGGAACATGAATGGAGGGTTGCGGGTGCCCTGATCGAACAGGACGGCTTGCTTTTGTTGGTCGCCAACCGGAGGCGGGGAGGAAGCCTGGAATGGACCCCGCCCGGAGGGGTGATAGATGCCGGCGAGACAAGCCAGGGCGCGCTGGCTCGCGAGGTCCGTGAGGAAACCGGCCTCATTGTGGAGTCATGGTCCTCGATGATCTACGAGGTATCGGTCGACTTTCCGGAGCGAGGGATGCAGTTGGGGGTCGAGGTGTTCATGGCCGACTCGTGGCATGGAGCCATGGTCTTTGCAGATCCCGACGGGATTGTGGAAGAGGGTCGCTTCGTGGACCCTGAAGAGGGCAGCGCTTTGTTGAGGTCGGCGCCCCGGTGGGTGAACGAACCGGTTTGCGCATGGCTTGCCGGCGAGACGAGACCCGGGATGCACTTTGACTATCTGGCAACCGGAACTGATCCAGCGGGCCTGACAGTCGAGCGCAGGTGAGGACCGACACGCCGATTCTGCATGTTGACATGGACGCGTTCTTCGCCGCGGTCGAGGTGCTCCGCCACCCTGAACTGGTGGGGCAGCCTGTCGTCGTCGGTGGGAGCGGAGAGAGGGGTGTGGTGGCAGCCGCCTCCTATGAGGCGCGGGTCTTCGGCATCCACTCTGCGATGCCCTCCCTGAGGGCCAGGGGGCTCTGCCCGGACCTCGTGTTCCTGCCCGGCGATCATGCCCACTACCGGGAGGTGAGTCAGCGGGTAATGGCGATATTTCACAGGTTCACGCCCCTTGTGGAGCCGATCTCCCTTGACGAGGCCTTCCTGGATGTGGGTGGAGCCCAACGCACGATGGGTGAACCGACCCGGATCGCGTCTGAGATTCGGCGCCTTGTCCTCTCCGAGGAGGGTTTGCGTTGCTCGGTTGGAGTAGCCCCCAACAAGTTCCTGGCCAAGCTGGCCAGCGAACAGGCAAAGCCGAAGGTCTCTCGTGATGGAGCGGCGGAGGGAGCAGGAGTCTGCGTTGTCATGCCAGATGGGGTGGAGGCGTTCTTGGCCCCTCTGCCGGCGCGGGCTGTGTGGGGTGTAGGCCCCAAGACCCTTGAGCGCCTCCAGAGGCTGGGGGTCTCAACGGTCGGTGACCTGGCCGCCGTACCCGAGGCAACCCTGATCTCGGTTCTGGGCCGTGCCTCCGGCAGTCAACTCTGGAGCCTGGCAAGGGGGCTCGACGAGAGGCCCGTCGAAACTGAGCAGGCCGTGAAGTCAATTGGGCATGAGGAGACCTTCCCTGTTGACCTGGTGGAGCCTGATGCCCTCGCCCGACAACTTCTGAGAATGGTGGATGAGGTCGCAGTCAGGATGAGAGAGGCGGGGGTGACGGGCAGAACCGTGAACATCAAGGTGCGCTTCGCTGACTTCACCACCATCAGTCGTTCCTCGACCCTCGCAGATGCAACCGATAGCGGCGCTGAGATCGGCGATGTCGCCGGTGCAATGCTGGACCTGATCGATACCGCCCCGGGAGTCAGGCTGCTCGGCGTGTCTCTCAGCGGGTTGCGCGATGGATCGGTCCGACAACTTCGGCTGGATGAGATTCCTGAGACCGGGTGGGACTCAAGAAGCCGTCCGGACAGGCTGCCTCGGTGGCGCGCTGCCGATGGCGTGGTGGATCTGATAAGGCGTCGGTTCGGCCACCGGGCCATTGGCCGCGACCTGCCTGAAACAGGTTCGAGGGTGGAGGATTCGACCGAGAGGCAACCATGGGGGCCGGATTCTCGTGATTCCTGATCAACAAGCGCCTGTGGGGGGGCCTACGGGCAACAGCTCACAACCGGTATCTGCGAGAAATGATCGTGCGCGTTGTTGAGTGGGTGCCGCTGTGCGATGCTTGAAGCCCTGAGGGCCACTTCGGTGAAGGCCTGTGAGTTGACGAGAAGAGGTGTGTAGGCGGTGCCGCTGTCCGACGAAGAGGAGCGCATCCTCAGCGAGATCGAGGAACAGCTCAACGAAACCGACCCGGGCCTGGTGCGCGAGGTTTCCCAGACGACCGTGTACACACAGTCCCTTCAGCACCTCAAGTGGTCCATCCTGGGTTTCGTCCTGGGTGTGACGATCATGGTCGCGAGCCTCTCAACGTCATTCCTGCTGTCCTTTCTGGGGTTCCTGGTGATGCTGGCGTCGGCGCTGGCACTCGAACGCAACGCCCGCCATCTGGGTCGCACGGGTATTCAGCAGGCAACACAGTCGGGTCGCGGAGCGGCCCTCAAGACTGCCGTCGGAGATAGCCGCCAACGGATGAGGGAGCGCTTCCGCCGAGGCGACGACCGTCGCCCGGGCGGCATCTGAGCCGCCTGCGAAGGCGACAGGCATTGGCCCACACCCTGGCCATCGACATCGGTGGAACCAAGTTGGCGGCGGCGCGCGTCGATCCCGAGGGGATCATCCTTGATCGCCGCCGGGTGGCAACTGCCGGCGCTGACGCAGAAGAGCTCTTCGGGCAGTTGGCGGATCTTGTCTCTCCGTTGATGGATGGAGGCAACCTTGAGGTGTGCGGTGTCGGTTCAGGTGGGCCGATGACGACAGGCGGTGAGACGGTGTCTCCCTTGAACATCCCCCAGTGGCGGGGGTTTCCCCTCAGGCGGCGCCTTGAGGACCTGGTCGGGGTGCCCGTAGCTGTCGACAATGACGCCAAGGCGCTGGCACTGGGCGAGGGTTGGCGTGGTGCAGCAGTCGGTTGCCGAAACTATCTCGCCATGGTTGTGTCAACTGGCGTTGGTGGCGGGCTGGTCATTGACGGCCGCCTCCTTGACGGCGAAGCCGGAAATGCCGGGCATATTGGTCACCTCATCGTCGACCCGGACGGTCCTGAATGCAGGTGTGGGAGCAGAGGTTGCCTTGAGGCGATGGCGTCGGGCACTGCTCTTGCCGAACAACTCGACTGTCCGGTTGAGGATGCCCCTGAGAATGTGCGTAGACGTACGGGGCAGCTGGTGGGTCGTGGTGTCGCATCCGTCGTGAACCTCCTTGACCTGCCCCTCGTCGTTGTGGCCGGGTCGGTTGCGTTGGGGTTTGGTGAGGTCTTCTTTGAGGCCGCCCAGGCTGAGCTGGAAGACCACTGTGGCTTGGGCTTTACCCACGGGGCAGAGATTGTTCCTGCTGGCCTCGGGCCGGACGGTCCCCTGGTGGGTGCTGCTGCAGTCGGCCGGACTGCGCTGGGCGAGTCGGTTCTGGTCCCGTGAGAATCAGGCTGGTTGCCCGTCTAATGGTGGCCATCCTCGGTCGGCCGAGGCTGTGGCCAGTTGCCGTCAGGCAGGCCAACCGCCTTGCCGTTCCCGGTTGGTGGCGGCATCCCCCCTTCCTCCCGCTGCCCGACCGCAGGTACGCGGGCTTCCGGACCCTCACGCAGTACGGGGATTCGGAGCATGAGCCCGATGTCGCCGATGTGCTCGTCTGGTTGACATGGTGTGCGGAGATGGAGCGGGGCATCTGATGCCGTCCGGTTGGGCGGTGGAGCGTCCGGCCGGGAGCATCGCCGAGCGGCACGGGAGGGAGCCGCACTTCGAGGGTCGGAGCGTTCTGATTCATGAGATCAGCGATGTCGCAATTGTGGTTGGCAGCGCCCAGAGGGAGGTGCCGGTGTCGACGGGCATTGAGGTCCTTCGGCGGAGGTCAGGAGGGGGAGCCGTCTTGTTGGCCCCTGACGAACTGCTCTGGGTTGATGTGGTGCTGCCAAGGGGTGATCCGCTCTGGCAGGACGATGTCTCAAGTTCCGTGTGGTGGCTGGGTGATGCCTGGCGCATGGCGCTTCTTGATCTCGGTGTTGAGGCGACGGTCCACTCCGGTCCGATGCTCGCCACCAGATGGTCCGACAGGGTCTGTTTCGCCGGGGTCGGGCCGGGGGAGGTTCTGGTCGGAGGTCGAAAGGTGGTGGGCATAAGCCAGCGGCGGAACCGGCATGGCGCTCGCTTCCAGTGTGCTGTGCTGCTGCGTTGGAGGCCTGCTGAGATGGTCCGGCTCTTCAATCTGGAGCCTGCCGCTGAGGCTCTGGTTGATCTGGAGGCAGCGGCCATGGGTCTTGGAGCCGGTGCGCCGGAGTTGTCTGCGGCGTTCTTGAACCGACTTCCCTGATCTTCATCTTCCGATTCGGGGGAGTCGGCGCGTCCGGTTCTTGGTAGCAACGGTCGCCCTACCTGCGCGTCCAGGTTCCCGGATTGGGTTGAGGTGGTTCCTCCGATTTGCCAAGTGGGGGAGATACCCATAGAGTGGAGCGTTATGGAGGGAAGGGGAGAGGTGACGATGCCGTTCGTCGGGACGTATGACCACACCCTTGACGAGAAGGGCCGCCTCGTGCTGCCTGCCAAGTTCCGCAGCCACCTCAACGGACCTGCATACCTCTCACCCTGGGCCGGATGTGTCGCCCTATGGACAGCTGACCGATTCACGGCCATGGTTCGCCGTCTCGAGGAGGAGGTACGCGCCGGCGAAACCGAACCGGGCGTCTTGAGAGGACTGGCAGCCCGCTCCGAGGAGGTCAGGCTGGACCCACAGGGCCGAATCATCGTGCCGCCCAGGCTCCGGGAGTTCGCCGCACTCGAACGTGACGTCGCCGTCTGTGGCGCAATCGACTGGATCGAGATCTGGAATGCCCCCGACTGGGAGGGAATGGCCGACGACCTGGACAGGTCCGTCGCCGAAGCCTTTCGCCGGGGGAGTGGAATCTGAGCCCGGGACAAGGAAGAGCATGAAGTTGATGACAGCTCGCAGACGGAGCAGAGACCGTCGCTGCGAGGTCGACAGGATCGTGGAAGAAGACAACCAGATGGACAACAGCGGACGAGTTCCGGCAGAGAACTTCCAGCACCAGCCGGTGATGCTCGACGAGGTCCTCGAGTCCCTGTCCGACATCCCGGAGGGCGCCATCCTTGATGCGACCGTCGGAGGAGCAGGCCACGCAGCGGCCCTCATGGCCGCTCACCCCGACAGCAACCTCATCGGCATCGACAGGGACCCTGACGCCCTTGCAGCCGCAGCCGGGCGGCTCTCAGCATTCGGCGACCGGGTGGCTCTACACCACTCAGAGTTCGGCGATCTCGGCCTGGTGCTCGACGAGGCCGGGAACCGGCAGATCTCGGCATTCCTCTTTGACCTGGGTGTCTCCTCGCCCCAACTGGACCGTGTCGAGCGCGGCTTCAGCTACCGGCACGCAGGCCCCCTCGATATGCGAATGGACCAGACTCGAGGCCGAACAGCATCAGAGGTCGTGAACAGCTACCGCGCAGCGGACCTTGCCAGCGTGCTGTACAGAAACTCCGACGAGAGGTACGCCCGACGAATCGCCGAGGCCATCGTGGCGGCAAGACCGATCACCGACACCGCCGAACTTGCCGAGGTGGTCAGCTCGGCAATCCCTGCCCCAGCGCGCCGAAGCGGCGGTCACCCGGCCAAGCGCACATTTCAGGCCATCCGGATCGAGGTGAACTCTGAGCTGGAACAGTTGGCAATCGGACTCGACGCAGCAATCAAACGTCTGAGACCCGGCGGGCGGGGAGTGGTCATCTCCTACCATTCGGGCGAAGACCGCCTGGTGAAGGTCCGGTTCGACCGCGCCGTCACCGGCGGCTGCACCTGCCCACCACGGTTGCCCTGTGGTTGCGGTGCAGTACCCGAGGCAGTTGCGCTCAGGAGAAGGGCACTACGTCCAGGCGAAACCGAGGTTGAGAGCAACCCACGTGCTTCCAGCGCCCGCCTACGAATTCTGGAGCGGGCATGACTGCGGTAGTGAGGCCGGCTGGCCGTGGACAGGTTCATACCGCACCGAAAACCCGCACCGACGCCAAGCCCCGTTTTGTCGCAACAACCAGGCCGGCACTTGGGGCAATGGGGGCTCTCACGATCTTCGGCTTCTTCGTCGCGCTCCTGGCGATGGCCTCCCTGCACAGTGTTCTCGTAAACGGCCAGTTCGAATTCGACAGCCTCCACGACCGCCTGGAATACGGACAGGAACGGTCGCAGGTGCTGAGAGAGGAGGTGGCACGCCTCGAGAGCCCGTCACGGATCCTCGCAGCAGCGACCGGTCGCCTAGGAATGATGCCGCCTCCAAACCGCCTCTACCTGCCATCGGTAGTGCCTGGTGACCCGCTACGCCCACTGCCACCCCCAGCAGCGAACCCCTTCTCGCTCCGAGTCCGTTGAGCACGGGACCAGAGGCGACAACCGGCACCGGCCGTGGTTCCAGCCGGGACCTTCTGCGTCGTGACGCCCAGATCCGCCTCAAGCGCCGGGTTCTTCTCGTCGGTTTCATCTTCGCCGTCCTTGCCGGGCTTCTGGGGTGGAGGCTCGTCCAACTGCAGATCATGGAGCCCGACCGGTACCTGGAGAGAGGCCTCGCCCAGAGGATCCGCACCGTTGCACTCCCTGCTGTCAGGGGAGCGATAGTTGATCGAAACGGCGTGGACCTGGCCCTGTCGGTGCCACGCAACTCCGTGGTCGCCAACCCGAGCCTCATCGCTGACCCCACAGCGGCAGCAATGGCCCTCACCGGGATCCTCAACACTGACATCGAAGTTCTTGAGAGCCGCCTCTCCAGCGACCGTTCCTTCGTCTATCTGGAACGACAGGTCGAGGACGAGATCGCCGAAATGGCCATGGCACTCGACCTGTCGGGCATCTATACCCAGCCGGAGAGAGCCAGGCTGCGTCCCGGCGACGGATCGGCGCTTGCCCTCCTCGGCAGGACAGATATCGACAACAACGGCATCAGTGGTCTCGAGCTTGTCTTTGACGATCTCCTCTCCGGAACCGACGGTGAGATGATCGTCGAAGCTGGCCTGGGTGGGTCCACGATTCCGGGAGGCGAGTACCGGGTCGAGGCTGCTGACCAGGGCCGGACCCTTGTGCTGACAATCGACCGAGCGCTCCAGTTTGAGGCCGAGAGACTGCTGGCCGAAGGTGTCACGGCGGCAGGCGGAAAGGGCGGTGTATTGGTTGCAATGAGTCCCACGACCGGCGAGGTTCTTGCCTCTGCAACCGTGTCACGTGGCGATGACGGAATCGTGAGGCCCTCCACCGAGCACCGGGTAGCCACCTGGACCTTTGAACCCGGGTCGATCATGAAGCCGCTGACGATGTCAGCTGTACTCGAAACGGGCACAGCTGCAGTTGATACGACCCGGGACGTTCCGAGCAGCGTTTTTGTCCATGACGCCGACTTCACCGACTCGTTCCCACACGGCACCGAGGAGTGGTCGGTGGCCGACATCCTCCGGCAGTCCTCCAACGTTGGAACCATCCTCTGGGCTCAGGACCTCGGCGAGGAGGCGCTCTACCGTCAACTCCTGGACTTTGGACTGGGATCAGCCACCGAGTTGGGATTTCCTGGCGAGGCCAACGGAATACTCCTTCCTGTAGGCAAGTGGTCTGGCACATCGCTTCCGACCATTGCCATCGGTCAGGGGGTGTCGGCCAGCCCGATCCAGATGATCACCGCATTCTCAACCCTGGCCAACAACGGCCTTCGACCCATACCGACGCTTGTCCGAGGTTCCCTCGACGATGAGGGCGTGTTCGCTCCGCTCGGCGTGGGCGAACAGGTCGAGGTAATTCCAGCGGGTATCGCCCGGAGCGTCGTCGAGATGATGGAGGCTGTTGTCTCAGATGGAACAGGAAAGCGCGGCCAGGTGCCCGGTTATCGGGTTGCCGGCAAGACCGGTACGGCGTGGAAGCCCCTCGACAAGGGCGGTTACGGCGAGGACAAGGATGAGATCCGCTATGTCGCGAGCTTTGCAGGGTTCCTTCCCGCAGAAGCTCCCGAGATCGTGATACTGGTAGTCGTGGATGAGCCCGCAAGAAGCACCTACTCAGGTGGCAGGGCGGCAGCGCCGATCTTCGCTGACTACGCACAGTTCGCCGTCCGCCAACTGCGGATTCCATCAGAGTTTGAACGGACCGGGCTGGACCAGGTTGGAAGGGTCATGGCTACCACGCCGGCGCGGGAGATGAGCATCCTGGCCGCCGAGGAGGCTGCCCTGTCGGGCATCGGGTGAGATGCTGCTATCAGCGCTGTTGGCTGCCACCGGATCGTCATCCTCGCTCCAGACGCCACCCTCGACCGCGACCGCGACCGCGACCGGGGATCCGGAGATACTCAGAATCGCCCACGACTCCCGTCGTGTCGTGCCCGGAGACCTCTTCTGCTGCATAAAGGGACGAAATAGCGACGGGCACCTCCACGCTGCAGAGGCAGTTGAAGCCGGAGCCGTAGCCGTCCTGTCCGAACGCCCGGTCCAGGTGGATGGACCGGTGATCCTGACCGAATCGGTCCGCTCCCTGATGCCCCATCTGGCATCAGAGGTCTCAGGAAGACCCTCAGAGAGCCTTGACGTTGTCGGGGTGACCGGCACCAACGGTAAGACCAGCGTCGTACATCTCCTCAACAGTGTGCTTGATCACGCCGGTCGAAGGCCCGCCACGATCGGCACCCTTACAGGTGCAATGACCACGCCTGAAGCCCCCGACCTTCAAGAGCAACTTGCCTTGTGGGTGGACGAGGGTCGTGAAACGGTGGTCATGGAGGTCTCCTCTCATGCCCTTGACCAGCACCGTGTCGACGGCGTCCGGTTTGCGGCAACAGCATTCACGAACCTGTCCCGTGATCACCTTGACTACCACATATCCATGGAAGCCTACGCCGCTGCCAAGGCACGCCTCTTCACGCCGGAGTTCACAGACCGTGCTGTGGTGGTTGTGGACAGCGACGCTGGCCAAAGGGTGGCGAATGCCGCAGCGCGGGAGGGTCTTTCCGTAGTTGAGGTGTCCGTTGTCGGGCTCGAGCCCAAGGTCTGCATTGACAGCGTGGCCTTTCGCTGGCGCGACCTTGACGTAGTGGTTCCAGTTGGCGGTGCGTTCACCGTCACCAACTCGGTGGTGGCAGCTGAGCTGGCAGTGGTCCTCGGGGTCAAGCCAGAGGTGGTTGTAGCTGGCCTGGCTGAGGTGGCGCCAATCCCCGGACGCTTCGAACCAGTCGATGTGGGTACCGACTACACGGTGATCGTCGACTACGCACATTCGCCTGACTCCTTGGCCCAACTGCTGGACTCTGCTCGCCGGGTTGCGGACGGCGGACGGGTGATATCGGTCCTGGGATGCGGTGGAGAACGTGATGCCGGCAAGCGTCCCGAGATGGGGCGGGTCGCAGAACTGGGGGCCGACGTTGTCGTTGTCACCTCGGACAATCCGAGGGGTGAACCACCCGAGGGGGTGATTGCGGACATCCTTACGGGGATGACAGGGCAGCCGGCACACATCAATGTCGACAGGCGTCAGGCGATCCACAACGCCATGGCTCTGGCGGATGCAGGCGATGTCGTGGTGATCTCCGGGAAGGGCCACGAAACGGTTCAGTCGATCGCTGGACAGGACAGACCGTTTGACGACCGCTCGGTGGCCATTGAAGAGGCTGTCCACCTCGGCCATGGTGAGGATGCGGAGACCGGGGCCGGCCAATGATCAGAATTCTCATAGCGGCAGCGGTGGCGATGGCGGTCTCCCTTCTGGGAACCCATTTCCTGATCAGGTCGCTGACCCACTACCGAATCGGCCAACCCATCCGTGACGACGGCCCGGAGGGCCACAACACCAAGGCCGGGACGCCCACCATGGGTGGCCTGGCGGTCGTCTCAGGTGCCGTGCTGGGTTACATAGTCAGCGACTTCTACAACGGCATCTACACGACATCGGGCATCTTCGTCATGCTGGCAATAGTCGGCGGGGGAGCGGTCGGCCTCCTTGACGACTGGATCAAGGTGGTCAGGGAACGAAACCTGGGCCTCAACAAGCGGGCCAAGATGCTCGGCCTGCTTGCTGTAGGGCTCACGTTCGCCATCTTGATGGTCGAGCACACCCCAACCCACCAGGTGGTCTCGTTTGCCCGCTTCAGCCAACCCGGTATACGAATCGGCAGCGTTCTCTGGGTGATCTGGGCTGTGCTCCTCATCGTGGGTTCATCCAACGCCGTGAACCTGACCGATGGGCTTGACGGCCTGGCCGCAGGCGCCGGTGTGTTCACCTTCGGAGCCTTCACCGTCATCGCATTCTGGCAGTTCCGCCTCCCCGGTATCTACGAGATCAGGCACGCACTGGACCTGGCGGTAGTCGCAGCGGCGATGGCCGGTGGGTGCCTTGGTTTCCTCTGGTGGAATGCCGCGCCAGCCCGGATCTTTATGGGTGACACAGGTTCACTTGCAATCGGCAGTGGCCTAGCCGCACTGTCTCTGGCAACAAGCACGACCCTCCTGTTGCCGATAATTGCGGGGCTGTTCGTCGCCGAAACGGTGTCCGTCATGATCCAGATCATTGGCTTCAGGATGTTCGGAGGTCGCCGGGTGTTTCGCATGGCACCGGTCCACCACCACTTCGAGCTGAAGGGATGGCCCGAAACCACCGTCATCGTGCGCTTTTGGATCCTCGCTGGAATGTGCACCGCAGCCGGTCTGGGCCTTTTCTACGCAGACTCCATCAACGCCGGCCTGACCGACGCAGTTGGCATGTCGAACCCGTGAAGCCGACCGTGCTGGTGCTGGGTCTGGGCCTGACTGGTCGGGCGGTCACCCGTGCCCTCACGTCGAGAGGCCATGACGTCCTGGTGGTCGACGATGCCCCCGATGCCACCGCAAGGGAATCGGCAGACCGCCTCGGAGTCCAGATCGTGGAGTCACCGAAGGAATCGGACTGGACAAGCCTTCTTGCCGGATGTGGTGAAGCGGTTGTGAGTCCCGGAGTTCCGGACCGCCATCCCCTGTTCGCTGCTGCCGCAGATATCGGCGTGCCCATCCTCGACGAGTACGACCTGGCGGCTCGCTGGGATGATCGACCCCGGTGCGCTGTTACCGGGACAAACGGTAAGACGACCGTTGTCACCTTGATCGTGGGAATGCTGGAACAGGCTGGGGTCCGTGCAGCAGCGGTGGCCAACACCGACACACCGATGGTCGCAGCGATAGATGATGCCGAAACAGAGGTCTTCGTGGTGGAGGCCTCCTCGTTCAGGTTGGCCCATGTCCGGCACTTCTCGGCGTCACCGGCGGCATGGCTCAACTTCAGCCCAGACCATCTCGATGTCCACTCCGACCTGAAGTCCTACGAAAATGCCAAGGCCCGTATCTGGGAGGGGATAACCAACCCCGGTGATGCAGTTGCCAACATGGCCGACACGGTTGTCGCATCCCACGCGCCGCAGGGAGCAACCGGCTTCGGGCTCACGGACTCGCTGTGTCGTATCACCGACGGCCAACTGGTGCACGGCGCGGACATGGTGATCGATGTGGCGTCAATGCCGCGCAGTTTGCCCCACGATCTGCTCAATGCGCAGGCTGCGACAGCGGTGGCCCTCCGGTGTGGAGCAGACCTCGACGCATGTGCGACAACCCTTGCGGGCTTCCGAGGGCTCGCCCACCGCATGAGCCTGATAGCGGAACTGGATGGCGTCCGCTACATCGACGACAGCAAGGCCACAACCCCTCACGCAACCCTTACCGCTCTCGCCGGTCTACCCGGATCGGTGCTGATCGCCGGTGGTCGAAACAAAGGACTCGACCTGTCCGTTCTGGCAGCCTCAAGGCCTCGATGTGTTGTTGCGATCGGCGAGGCGGCCGACGAGATCGCCGAAGCCTTTGCGGGGAGCGTCCCTCTCCAGGTCGCCGAGTCGATGAGCGCTGCTGTTGCGATCGCCGGCGAGTACGCCGCAGGAGGTGGAACTGTCCTCCTCTCGCCCGGGTGCACCTCGTTCGACTGGTATGACTCATATTCTGAGAGGGGCCTTGACTTCGCACGGGCTGTGGCCGAAATGGAGGGAGCGCTGTGAGCGCTACAACTGCACGGGGTAGGGCCGGCACGCGCACCAGGCATCCCGCAGGCGTATCGCGCAGCGGCCCTCGCAAACCGCCCGGGCGCCGCTCCGTCCGCTTCGTCGTTCTGGGGGCAATGGCGATGCTGCTGGGCCTGCTGGGTGTCGTGATGGTGCTCTCGTCATCTTCGGTCAACGATCTGCAGTCTTACGGTGATGCCTGGTACCACCTGAAGCGGCAGGTGATCTGGTTCGCAATGGGGCTGTTTGCGCTAGCCATGATGATGAGGATCGACTACCGCCGGCTGAGGGTGTTTGCCCAACCGGCGATAATCGTGACCGTCGGGATTCTGACCCTGGTTCTCGTCCCCGGAATCGGTGTCAGCGCCAACGGATCAGCCAGGTGGATCGGCGTCGGGTCTTTCACCTTCCAACCCTCTGAGGTGGCGAAGTTGGGGGTCCTGCTCTACTGCGCCGACCTCTTGTCACGCCCGGGCCGACCGAGCAGCCAGCTGAAGCTCACCCTTCGCCCCGTTCTCCTGATGACCGCCACCGTCGGCACCCTTCTCATGCTCGAACCGGATCTCGGAACCGTGGTCATAATCGTGGCCATCGTCGCGTCGATGCTCTTCTTCTCGGGCACCCGCCTTGACGTTCTGGCCGGACTCGGAGTGCTCGGCATCATCGGGCTTGCGGGTCTCAGCCTCAGCGCTGGCTACCGCAGGCAGCGCCTCATAGGCATGCTCGATCCGTGGACGGATCCGCTGAACACCGGCTGGCAGACCATTCAGGCCGGTGTCGCAGTATCGAGCGGAGGAATCAGTGGGATCGGGTTGGGAGCCAGCCGCGCCAAATGGGGGTTCCTTCCCTATGCACACACCGACTTCATCTTCGCGATCGTGGCCGAGGAATGGGGGCTCATTGGTGCAGGGCTGGTGATTCTGGCATTTCTCATAATCGGTCTGGTGGGACTTTCCACGGCCCTCCGGGCGCCGGACCCTTTCGGCCAACTGCTCGCTGCCGGTGTGACCTGTTGGATTCTCGTCCAGGCATTCATCAACATCGGTGCCGTGCTGGGGGTCCTCCCGATCACCGGTGTGCCCCTGCCGTTCGTGTCATTCGGAGGGAGTGCCCTTGTTGTCACCATGGCCGCCTACGGGATGCTCCTCAACATCGCAAGACAAGCCACGTGATCAGCAACAGGGCACCCGGCCATCTGGGGGCGGGTCGCCCCCGCAGAGGAGGCGTCCTGATAGCCGGCGGTGGTACGGCCGGACATGTTCTGCCAGGACTAGCGGTCGCAACTGCGCTGGTGGAGCGATCCCTCGTGAGCGGACCTGAGTACGTGCACATGGTTGGAAGCAGTCGTGGCATCGAGACCACGCTGGTGCCAGAGGCGGGCTTTGGCCTGACGGTCCTGCCCGGGCGTGGGATTCAACGCAGGATCACTCCAGCCAACCTCCTGGCCGTCCTGGGGCTGATATTGGCTGCCATGAAGGCCCTCTACCTTTTGGCCAGGTTCAGGCCGAGCGTCGTCCTGGTTACCGGTGGCTACGCCAGCGTCGCCTGTGGGCTTGCCGCTGTCGTGTTACGAATTCCCATCCTGGTAGCCGAGCAGAACGCTGTGGCTGGTGATGCAAACCGGCTTCTCGGCCGCTTTGCGGTTGCCTCGCTGGTTGCCTTCCACGGAACTGGACTCAGGCGGGAGATCCTTGTAGGTAATCCCGTCAGGCGGAAGGTGAGGGAACTTTCCCGTCCGGAGGCAGGCAGAGAGGAACGCCAGAGGCTGGCTATCGACGACCGCCCGCTCGTGCTCGCATTCGGAGGCTCGCTCGGGTCGCGCCGAATCAACAAGGCGGTAGCCGAGATGGTCCGCATCTGGAGGGGTGAGGAGATCGTGGTGCACCACGTGGTCGGGAGACGCGACTGGCCGCAGTTGGTGCCGGAACCGCAGACTCGGTCGCCATACGTCGACTACCGGCCTGTCGAATACGAGGACCAGATGCCAGCAATGATCGCCGCCTCCCACCTGGTGCTGTGCAGGGCCGGCGCCACGACCGTTGCCGAGTTGACCGTTGTCGGACGGCCCGCAGTGCTCGTGCCGTTGCCGGGGGCTCCCAGGGACCACCAGGAGGTCAACGCAGCCAGGCTCGCAGAGGCCGGCGCAGCCGTCGTTGTCAGCGATGCCGAACTGGATGGTGTACGGCTGGTTGATGAGCTGGCAAGGCTCCTCGATGACCGTGACGCCCTTGCCGGGATGTGTGAACGGTCCCGCCAACTTGGTCGCCCCGATGCTGCGAACCTGGTGGCAGACATGATCAACCGCGTCGCATCGCGCGAGCCTCTGGATCACACCGGTGCAGGGAGCGACAATGCGTGACGACACGCCCGCGATATCTGACCCGCGCCATATCCATGTCGTAGGGGTCGGTGGAGCAGGAATGAGCGCAATAGCCGAGGTGCTGGCCGCGATGGGTCACACCGTGACCGGCTCGGACCTGAAGGCATCAGCAGGCTTGGATCGGCTCACCGCCCTTGGTGTCGGTGTCAGGGTCGGGCACAGTGCCGACCACATCAGCGGAGCCGAACTTCTTACACGCTCGACTGCCGTGCCAGATAGGAATTCGGAGTGCCGGGCCGCACGTGAGGCAGGGATTCCGGTCTTCACGAGGGCTGAGATCCTTGCGGCAATCTGTGGTGAGCGTGAGACCATTGCCGTGGCGGGCACCCATGGCAAGACCACGACGGCCTCGATGCTTGCCCTTGTCCTGCGCGAGGCCGGCCTTCGTCCGTCGTTCATAATCGGCGGCGATGTGAACGAAATCGGAACCGGAGCGGCTTGGGACGACGGCCGCCTGTTCGTGGTCGAGGCAGATGAAAGCGATGGATCCTTCCTGCTTCTGCCCAGAAAGCTCGGTGTTGTCACCAACCTGGAGCCCGACCACCTCGAACATCACGGTGGGTACGAGGAGTTGCAACGAGCCTTCCGTCGTTTCGTGGAGGAGACAGACGGCCCGGCACTTGTCGGCGTGGACGACGAGGGCGGAAGAAGCCTTGCGGTTGAGTCCGGTGCGGTGAGCATCGGAACGACACTGCCGGCCGACTGGATGATTCATGACCTCGAGGAATCATGGGAGGGGGTGCGCTTCAGCCTGACAGGACCCGACAGGAGCCCACTGGCAATCGAGTTGCCCCTACCTGGTGTCCACAATGCCAGGAATGCGGCCACGGCAGCGGCTGCGGGAATGCTGATGGGGGCCGATTCGGAGTCTGTCGCCCGGGCGCTCGCACGCTTTGGAGGCGTTGCGCGTCGTTTCGAGCAGAGGGGAAGGTCGGCAGGGGTTGTCTTCGTCGACGACTATGCGCACCTGCCAACCGAGGTTTCGGCAACGGTCGGAGCGGCCCGCAGTGGTAACTGGAATCGGCTGGTTGCGGTATTCCAACCGCATCGCTACAGCCGTACCGAAAACCTCTGGAGGGGCTTCGCCGAGGTCTTTGACGGGGTGGACGTACTCTTCGTAACCGACGTCTATCCGGCGGGCGAGGTTCCAAGGGCCGGTGTTTCGGGGAACCTCATTGCCGAGGCGGTGAGGGGAGCGTGCCCCGACCAGGTTGTGCACTACGTGCCGCGGCGCGAGGAGCTCATCGGACAGTTAGGCGGGTTGCTCAGCGAGGGCGACCTGTGTCTCACGATGGGTGCGGGCGACCTGACGTCGGTTCCAGACGAGGTGCGGTCCCTGCTGGATGCCAGATCAGGTGGCTGAGGTGGGAGGCCTGACCGGAGTCGCGGAAAGGCTGCGCAAGGTAGATCTGGAGAGTGGGGTCGAGATCGGGTTCAACATTGCCGACCTGACGACCTACCGGGTGGGTGGCCCCGCGGCGCTGTTTGTTCGTCCCACCAACGGGACCGAGCTGCTGGGGGTGGCCGAAGCTCTCCTGGATTCAGAGATTCCGGTGCTAATCGTCGGACGGGGATCCAACATGCTCATCGCAGATGCGGGCTTTGAAGGTCTGGCGATTCAGTTGGGGTCTGGCTTTGAGGAGATTCGGTGCGTTGGAACGCGGCTCACGGTGGGCGGAGCAGCCAGCCTGCCTGTAATGGCGAGACACTCCGTTGCGGAGGGGTTGACGGGGCTCGAATGGGCAGTGGGTGTGCCCGGCAGCCTCGGTGGGGCTGTCAGGATGAATGCAGGTGGGCACGGCTCTGAGATGGCAGAGGTGCTCGTTGACGTGACGATTCTGGACCTGACGAGCGCAAAGATGTCCGTCATCGAAGCCTCCGAGTTGAACCTTGGATACCGCCGGTCCGCCGTGACCTCCCGGCAGGTGGTCGTCTCTGCGACCCTCGACCTGGCCAAAGGGGACAGGGAGTCTGGCGCCGCCCTGCTCACCGAGATCGTTAGATGGCGTAGGGAGAACCAGCCAGGAGGTCAGAACTCGGGTTCGGTGTTTACCAACCCGCCCGGCGACTCGGCAGGACGGCTGATCGAGTTGGCGGGTGGCAAGGGGCTGAGGATCGGCTCAGCGTGTGTCTCGAAACGTCATGCCAACTTCATTCAGGCTGATCAGGACGGGTCTGCTGACGACGTGTTCGATCTCATGGGCGAGATCAGGGAACTCGTGATGGCGGCCCACGGGATCGACCTGGTCGCCGAGACCGTGCTAGTCGGTTTCGGGGACACGACGTGAGCAGCGGGGAAGGGGAGAGCGACGCTCGGCGGAGCCTGTGGTGGGCGTGGGTCCTGTTGCTCCTGGTGGTGCTGGGGGCGGGCGGGTATGCGGCAACCCGAAGCGGCATGCTCGACGTGGACATGGTGGAGGTCGTTGGCGTTATTGGGCATCTCAGCGAATCGGAGATCCTGGAAATCGCAGCGGTGCAGATAGGTCAGCCGATGGTGGATGTTGACACCGATGCCATTGACCGGAGGGTCACGGCGGAACCCTGGGTGGAGGCGGTCGAGGTGGTGAGAGAGTGGCCGGGCTCGGTAAGGATGTCGGTCCTGCAGCGTAGAGCTGTGGTCAATGCCGTGGATCGAGCAGGTCGGACTGCGCTTTTGGACGGAGACGCAACGGTTCTGACGGCAACAGTTGAACCTGATCCCGAATTCACGACAATCCGAGTTGATTCGCTGGGGCAACCCGGAACTGTGGTTCCCGGAATCGAGTTGCTGTTGCGGGCGGCGGCAGACGTGACGCCCGATCTGGGGCGTTGGATCGTCGCGCTGGTTCCGACAGGCGA
Organism: Actinomycetota bacterium; assembly: GCA_014381745.1. Taxonomy (GTDB): domain Bacteria; phylum Actinomycetota; class Acidimicrobiia; order Acidimicrobiales; family MedAcidi-G1; genus UBA3125. The sequence goes on from JACNLA010000028.1 coordinate 34,479, forward strand.
GGGTGTACGCGCCGAGTTGGTCGGAGGCGTGGATGCGGAACTAGGGGTCGGCGAGGATTACCGCGATGAGATGAGGTCGTTGGCGACGGTTCTGACATGGGTGGTGCTGGCATGCCTGGTGACCATTGACGTCTCGATCCACCACAACCCGGTTCTGCTGCGGGACGAGGCCCGGTGCTGAAGTCGGGAACAGGAGATCTGAGGCTTGCCGGGTTGACGTTTGCTGACTACTCCCCGTAGTCTCTCAACCACTAAACGGAGTCGCCGGCTTCAACCCTCAAGGTAAACCTGAGGGTTTGAAATGGGCCGGGAACCGTAAGAGCTCGTCGCAGGGCGGCACTAGAACCAGGAGAAGTTGATAGTGGGCAATCCACAGAATTATCTGGCCGTGATCAAGGTCGTCGGAATTGGTGGTGGCGGCGTGAACGCCATCAACCGGATGATCGACGCTGGTCTCAAGGGGGTTGAGTTCATCGCGGTGAACACAGACGCCCAGGCGCTGTTGATGAGCGATGCCGACGTGAAGTTGGACATCGGTCGAGAGCTGACGAGGGGACTCGGTGCAGGCGCCGACCCGGAACTCGGCCGTCAGGCTGCCGAAGAGCACCGTACCGACATTCAAGAAGCCCTCGACGGTGCTGACATGGTCTTCATCACGGCCGGTGAAGGCGGCGGAACCGGAACCGGTGCCGCCCCCATCGTGGCCGAGGTCGCCAAATCCGTAGGCGCGCTGACCATCGGTGTGGTGACCAGGCCGTTCGGCTTTGAGGGACGCCGCAGGGCTGTTCAGGCCGAGCACGGCATCGTTCAGCTGAAGGACCAGGTGGACACACAGATCGTGATACCCAATGACCGCCTCCTCTCGATTTCCGATGACAAGACCCCGCTCTTAGAGGCCTTTCAACTCGCCGACGAGGTCCTGCTCCACGGCGTCCAGGGGATCACCACCCTCATCACGACGCCGGGCCTCATCAACACCGACTTCGCTGATGTGAAGACCGTCATGGAAGATGCAGGATCCGCCCTTATGGGAGTCGGACAGGCGAGCGGTGAGAGCCGTGCCCTGAATGCCGCCCGCAAGGCAATCTCCAGCTCGCTCCTTGAGGCGTCGATCGAGGGAGCGCGGGGCGTGCTTCTCAACATCTCCGGTCCGGCCGATCTTGGCCTCTTTGAGGTGAACGAGGCAGCAGAGGTCATTCACGGCGTTGCCCATCCAGACGCCAACATCATCTTCGGTACCGTCGTTGACGATGAGATGGGCAGCGATGTCCGCGTAACCGTGATCGCCGCAGGCTTTGATCGCTGGGACGGTGATCGTCCAATGGGCACATCCCGCAGCTCCACCGCCACTGCTGAGACGCCGATAGTCGACGTGTTCGCCGACCTGGCGAGCGACGACGGCGACGACGACCTGGATGTTCCGAGTTTCCTGAGGTAGTTCCAGATGACCCGGGCCTTGGCCCGACGAGAGCTTGCGTCGGGCCATGTCGCATGGGTGCAGGTCTCCGAGATTGCAGACGGTGACATGGCTGGAGAGTCCCCTGTCTGTCGGCACCTGGCGCCCGACTCGACTGCTGGTGCATCGTTGACATGGTTGAGGCAGGTCCACGGAAGCCGGGTGGTTGTCGTGAATGAACCTGGTGGAGGCCGGGGAGCCGAAGCCGATGCCGCAGTAACCACCAAGGCCGGCTGCGTCCTCAGCATCCGGGTTGCGGACTGCGCCCCTGTCGTTTTGATGGCCGAAGGCGGAGGTCTGGCAGCGATCCATGCGGGCTGGCGGGGAGTACGTGACGGGGTGCTTGAAGTCGCGTCGGCGACCCTGCGCGACATGGTGCCTGGTCCGCAGAGTGCACTCATCGGACCATGTATTCACCCATGCTGTTATGAGTTCGACCCGGTGGACCTGGCGGCTCTTGCCGGGGACCTGACCCCTGCTGTCCTTGGCGCCACACGAGACGGACAACCAGCACTGGATCTCCCCAATGCCGTCATGGCTTCACTGGAGAAGGCCGGGGTTAGCGACTTTGAGGTTGATGGTGCATGCACGGCATGTGATGCCCGGTACTGGTCCTACAGGGAGACGGGCACAACAAGGCGTCAGGCGATGATCGCCGCACTCGAGCCACGGAGGACAGCAGATGCCAGATGACGGGGCATCATCGGGGACGATCCCACCCCTGCCACTGATCCTTGAGCGAATTGCCGACCTGTCTGAGAAGCTTGCCAACCGCAGCGGAGGGCGAACCCGGTTGCTGCCGGTGACAAAGGCATTTCCCGTGGATGCGGTCTCGGCGGTGATGGAAGCCGGGTTCAGGGAGGTTGGCGAGAACTACGCACAGGAACTTCTAGAGAAGAACGGATTGATCCCAGAGGGCCTGGTGGACTGGCACATGATCGGAGGCCTCCAGAAGAACAAGGTGAGGCGTCTTGCAGGGGTGGTCACGCTGTGGCAGACCGTCGACCGGAGCACTCTCCTGGATGAAATCGCAAAGCGAGACCCCGGAGCGAGGGTGTTGATCCAGGTCGACCCTTTGGACGGTGCTGGAAAGGCCGGCTGCCCTCCAGGAGAGGTTGAGTCACTGGTAGTGAGGGGAGTTGAGTTGGGGCTGGACGTAGCCGGGCTCATGACCGTTGGCGCGGCCGGAGATCCGGAGCGGACGAGACATGCCTTCGGTGTCCTCGTTGATATGGCCGATCGCATGGAGTTGGTGGAGCGGTCGATGGGAATGACCGACGACATGGAGATGGCCGTTGACATGGGGTCGACAATCGTGCGGGTGGGCAGGGCGATCTTCGGCACCAGACCGCCCCGATGATGTAACGCTCTCCCAGGCCTGTGGCCTTCATCTCAGCTTCCTGGTCCGGGGTGTCCGCATGAAGGGCCCCCTTGCAGGTACCATCCTGACGAGGCCACGGGGCTCCGTGGCAACCACAGCCCGGGACGGAAGCCGAAGTCGATGCCCATAATGAGGAAAGCCCTTTTGTGGCTGGGTCTGGGACCCGATGATGCCTACGAAGAGTACGGCACCGAGTCCTGGGTGAATCAGGGGCCTCTCACGTCCGGTGAGTTCGTAGAGGCCAGGGCCGCCGCTGACAACACGGGAAACGTCCACCAGTTGAGGGCGACCGATGAGTCCTCCACCTCGGTTAGAGCCTTGCCGATGGAGCCAAGTGGAACGGTCAGGCCACTTCAGCCCGCTGTCGCCGTCAAGCCCCACACGGTGTCGCCCGCCTCTTTCAACGATGCACCTGAGCTGGCCGACAGGTTCATGGCAAGCCAGCCCGTCATCGTGAACCTGCAGGGTGTCGACGGCAAGGTGGCCCGCCGCATAATCGATTTCGCCAGCGGCCTCTGTTACGGCAAGGAGGGTCAGATGGAGCGTGTCACCAGCCAGGTGTACCTGCTGACCCCGTCGGACGTGGAGGTCTCAGCTGAAGATCGAAGGCGGCTCGAGGACTCCGGCTCGTAGAGCTGAACATCCAGACGGAAACCCACTGATCTGATGGCATCACTCGTGTGCACGTTCCTGCAGTTGTACATCTTCGTTCTTCTCGTTCGCGTGGTGTTGTCGTGGTTCCCCATCTCACCGCAGGGGGGCATGGCAACCGTTGCCGGGTTTCTCTATATGGTCACAGACCCCGTCCTACTTCCGCTCCGCAGGTTTCTGCCGCCGGTCCGGATGGGTGCAATGGCACTTGATCTCTCGCCTCTGGTTGCGTTCTTTGGAATCTCCTTTTTGATGAGCCTGCTCTGCAGCTGAGGGGTGGGGCCGGGGGTGCATCTCCAAACGTAGGTCCAGCGTTACGATCCCGGCATGGAATCCGGTGACATCATCCACGAACTGGACGAGGCCGACTTCAGCACGAAGATGCGTGGCTACGACCCGTTTGAGGTTGATGAACTGCTCGACCGTGCAGGTCAGGAGATCAAATCCGTCAGGAGCGAGCTCAAGTCGGCCATCGACCGGGCTGACATGGCAGAGGCGCGGCTCGAGGCCGAACTCGAGCCTGCACGGGGTGCGCGAACAGATGCGGAGGGTGCCCTGGTTGCGGCAGAGGAAGAATCGCGGCGGATCCGCGAGGAGGCTGAAACCGAGGTGCAGAGCATCCGGACTGCGGCCGAGATCGAGCTCAGGAGCGCAATCGAAGAAGGACGGCGGCAGTTGATTGCCGAAACCGAGGAGCTGACCAGGGCTCGTGACGCCATTCGCGACGACATGAGCATGGACGAACGGCATGTGAGAGCCCACAGGGACCGGATCCTTGCAGCCGTCGAGGATCTCGGCAGGCTTGCAGAGTCGCTGACGCCAGAAGCCACCTCCTAGCACCTCAGGTGCTTTCGAAGGTCACATCCAACCGGTTCTCTCCACCTCCCGATACGATGCGCGGCCGCACAGTCCGTGATCAATCGGTCTAACCCGGGCGGCTTTGGGCTGAACACTGGTGGATAAGGCTCCAGACCGGGCCCTACAGGTGATCGGAGAGGTCAATGGCTGCTGAAGGCAAGTCGAAGGCTCCGGCCAAGAAGAAGGCCGTGGCGAAGAAGGCTCCTGTGAAGAAGAAGGCCGTGGCGAAGAAGGCTCCTGTGAAGAAGAAGGCCGTGGCGAAGAAGGCTCCTGTGAAGAAGAAGGCCGTGGCGAAGAAGGCTCCTGTGAAGAAGAAGGCCGTGGCGAAGAAGGCTCCTGTGAAGAAGAAGGCCGTGGCGAAGAAGGCTCCGGCCAAGAAGAAGGTTCCTGCGAAGAAGTCTCGTCTCGACAAGCCCTTCGTAGCGGCCCAAAAGGCGCTGCTCCTTGAAGAGCGTGCCACGTACCTGCAGAGTGCAACCACCCTCCAGGAGGAAGCTGATTCTCTGCTCGAGAGCCGCGATCCCGGCGACGTCCAGTTCGACGAAGAGTCAGGCGAGGGCGACACCCTCGCCGTTGAAAGGGATCTGGACCTGGCACTAAGCGCCCAGGCCCGTGACGCCGTAGATGAGATAGATGCAGCGCTGGACCGGATACGCCGAGGGGTATACGGCATCTGCACCACCTCGGGCCAACCAATACCAAAGGCCAGGCTGAAGGCCATCCCGTGGGCGGCTGAGCGGGTAGAGGTCAAGGCCGGAGGCCTTGGTCGGCGCTGAGCATGCAGGCCGACTGGTCCGGTCGGTGGACGATGCCAGCACTCGCCGGCGTCGTGGTCCTGACTCTGGACCAACTGACGAAGCGATGGGCCCTGGACTTCCTCCGCGACGGTCGAACGGTTGACCTCTTCTGGACACTTCGCCTTCGCCTGGTCGAGAACACCGGCGCCGCATTCAGTCAGGGGGAGGGCCTCGGACCGCTAATCGGGCTGCTTGTGTTGGGTGTGGTGGTCGTCCTGGCGCGGATCGGTGCCAAAACGGCTGATCCGCTGGCACGCGTGACGGTTGGCGCTGTCATAGGCGGAGCTCTGGGGAACCTCTTCGACCGGGCATTTCGCTCCGATGGCGGGCTGCTCGGCGGAGCCGTGGTCGACTTCATCGACCTCCAGTGGTGGCCCGTGTTCAACCTCGCCGACTCCGTCGTCGTTGTTGGTGCCGTCGTCATTCTCTGGCTGGGGAATCAGAGAGGGGAGCACACGGCATGATCGACCCTGTCGACCCTGTCGACCCTGTCGACCCTGTCGACCCTGTCGACCCTGTCGACCCTGTCGACCCTGTCGACCCTGTCGACCCTGTCGGCCATGAGATGTCTGAGACCATTCCCAGTGCCCTGGATGGTGAGCGCCTGGACCGTGTCGTAGCTCTCCTTGGTGCTGTGAGCAGGAACAGGGCAGCGACGGCCATAGATGCAGGTGCCGTTTGGGTGGATGGAGCACCCTGCACACACAGGGCCCACCGGGTGTGCACAGGTGAAGAGTTGAAGATCACGGACCTGAGCCGCGACGAGAAGGCCGGGCCCGAACCTGATGCCGATGTTTCGGTGTCTGTTACGTACGCCGATGACGAGGTCATCGTCGTCGAGAAGCCAACGGGAATGATCGTTCACCCCGGAGCCGGAAACGAGTCCGGCACCCTCCTCAACGGCCTTCTGGCCTCCCACCCTGAGATTCGTGGCGTGGGCTCCTCTGCGCGACCTGGAATCGTCCATCGACTCGACAGGGGCACATCGGGACTGTTGGTGGTTGCCCGCACGCAGGCTGCATACGACAGCCTCGTAGGCCAGTTGGCGGACCGCTCGATGGGCCGTCGCTACGTTGCCTTGGCGTGGGGCCGGTTCGAAGAGTTGCGGGGTCTCGTCGATGCTCCGATCGGCCGCTCGCCACGCGATCGCACCCAGATGGCCGTCGTAGCCAGCGGCAAGGAAGCCAGAACCGGTTATGAGGTGAAGTGCATGTGGTCAGCACCTGAGGTGTCCCTTGTCGAGTGTCGCCTTGAAACCGGTCGGACGCACCAGATAAGGGTTCACCTTGCAGCTATCGGTCACCCGCTGGTGGGAGACGATGCATATGGGGGCAGTCGACCTGCAATCGACGCCAACCGGCCGTTCCTGCACGCCGAGTACCTTGCGTTCGACCAACCGGACAGCGGCGAAAGGCTGGAGTTCAACTCGGCGCTTCCCGAGGAGCTAACCGGCCTCCTTGAAGACCTGGGAGCACCTGACGCCTGAGCGCAGCGGTCGTGGTCAGCTGCCGGGCCAGGTTGACTCGCCCCGGGCCATGGCGGCGATGTCGTCGAGGGTGAACGAATCCAGATACTCGCGCATATGGGTTCCTGCGCTGGCCCAGATGGAGAGCAGCACGCACTGGCCCTCGTGGTCGCAGGCACCGTCAGTATGTGGATCGGTGAAGTCGCCTGCGACGATCGGTCCGTCCACAGCCGACACGATCTGGGACAAAAGGATTGACCCCGGTTCCCGGGCCAGCACGTAGCCGCCTCCGACTCCTCGCTTGGAGCGCACTATCCCGGCCCCTTTCAGGGCCAACAGGATCTGCTCAAGGTAGGGCTGGGGCAGGCCCGTGCCGTCGGCGATGTCACGCACGGAACGGGGGGTCTTTCCGTCGCCGTGGAGTGCAAGCGAGAGGAGGGCGCGGCTCGCATAGTCGCCGCGGGTAGAGACCTTCACAGAGAGCGATCCTAGACGGCGCCGGCTCACGGTACGGTCGTGGGCCAAATGAGCGAACAAGGCAACCCGCTTGCCCCAGACTACGAAAACGCCTGCATCACCCATCTGGTACCTGCGTTGCTGGAGGGCACTGCACAGCCTGACTGGCTTCCGGCTGGGATGCTCGAGGCCGACAGCGTCGTGTTGCTCGTGCTGGACGGGCTGGGATGGAACCAACTCCGCTCACGACCCACCGCTGCACCCACAATGGCTGCACTGGACGGGGGCCCGATCACCACTGTGGCCCCAAGCACAACGGCCGCAGCGCTCACGTCGATCTCCACCGGCTGCCCACCTGGTGAGCACGGTCTCCTCGGCTACAGGGTCGCAGTAGCCGACGGCGTGCTGAACACCCTTCGCTGGAACACGGCAGACGGTGACGCACGCTCCAGGCACGACCCGGCGGCCTTCCAGCCGCTGGACTGCTTCGGGGCACAGAGGCCGCCGGTGGTGACATGGAAGGCCTTCGCCGATTCCGGTTTCACCAGGGCTCATCTGGCCGGCGCCAGGCTGACCGGTTACGAGAACAGATCCGGGCTGGTGGACAACGTCGTCGATCTCGTTGCCGCCCACGAACCGTTCGTCTACGCCTACTGGGACGGAATAGACCACACGGCCCACGAGTTTGGCCTTACCGGCAGGTACGAGGAGGAGCTGGCTGAATGTGACCAGATGGTCGCTTCGCTGCTTGATCGACTCCCACCGGGGACGGGCCTGCTCGTCACCGCAGACCATGGACAGGTTCATGTGGGGGACTCGATGATCGAGTTGCCCCACGATGTGACCACGCTCCTCTCGGGACAGAGTGGAGAGGCCCGCTTCAGGTGGCTCCATGCCCAACCCGGAGCGTCGCGCGACCTTGAGACGGCATCAAGAGAGATCTTCGGAGAGACCGCATGGGTACGAACAGTTGACGAGGTGATCGAAGCGGGTTGGCTGGGACCGGAGGTCACGCCGGCAGCACGGTCAAGGCTCGGCGACGTAGCGCTCGTGGCGAGGGACGGGGTGGGGTTCATCGATCCGGCCGAGGTCATCCCCATAGCCCTGATCGGACGACACGGTTCGCTGACACCCGACGAGATGTTGGTGCCTGCCCTCGGGGCGGTCGTCTGAGTGGCGACGCGAGGCATAGAGTCGGCTGTGACGGTGAACGAGGGCGGTGACAGGCAGATGCAACAAGATGATGCAGTTGAACCGGAGGTGATCTCCGCACCAGTTTCTGATGCCCCACCCGACCAGACAGAGCACAGCGAGACCTCCATCGAAGAGCCGGCAAAGGTCATGCGCGTCGGCACCATGATGCGGCAGTTGCTTGAAGAGGTCCGGGAATCAAGCCTTGATGAGGCCAGCCGGGGACGTCTCCGTGAGATCTTCGAGACATCGGTAACCGAGCTCGGCTCAGCGCTGTCTGAAGAACTGAACGGGGAGTTGGACCGGCTTATCGGCCCCTTCGACGCAGGTGGTACCCCCAGTTCCGATGAGTTGCGGGTGGCGCAGGCCCAGCTGGTGGGCTGGCTGGAAGGCCTCATACAGGGGATCCAGGCCACGCTCTTCGCCCAGCAGATGGCGGCCCAACAGCAGTTGGCCGGGATGCGGCGCGGCCAGCTTGGCCCTGGCGGACAGCCAGAGCCATCACCCCACGGCCCCGGAGGCGAACCCAGACCGGGTACGTATCTCTAGTGGGCACTGTGTTCGATTACCCGGATCCGGGATGCCCCGGGTGTCCGTCGCCGGTGTGAGGTGAGCGCCGACTTCACACACCTCCACGTCCACACGGAGTTCTCCATGCTGGACGGAGCATCCAGAGTCGACGAGTTGGTGGCCGCCGCCGCCGCCGACGGCCAGACAGCGCTGGGGATCACCGATCACGGGAACATGTACGGGGTTCTGGACTTCTACAGGGCATGTCGATCACAGGGAATCAAGCCGATCATCGGGACCGAGGCCTACATGGCCCACGAAACCCGAACGGAGCGACCTTCACGACGAGGCCGGGTGGACGACTCCGGTGGTGAGACCGAGGGTGGGCGCAAGCTCATGTACCACCTCACCCTCCTGGCTGAGAACGACACCGGCTACAAGAACCTCATTCAGGTGGCGAGCCGTGCATTCATGGAGGGCTATTACTACAAGCCCCGCGTGGACTGGGAGGTCCTCTCGGATCACAGTGAGGGGCTCATCGCCACCACAGGTTGTCTGGGAGGGCACGTGCTTCAGTCGCTGCTGCGCGACAACTACGACGAGGCTCTCGCAAAGGCAGGTCGCCTGCAGGAGATCTTCGGTCGCGACAACCTGTTCGTGGAGCTCCAGGATCAGGGGATACCTGAACAGCATCGGACCAACCCGCAGCTGGTTCAGATCGCCCGTGCGATAAATGCACCCCTCCTCGCCACCAACGACAGCCACTACACCCACCAGGACGACGCTGTCGCCCACGATGCCCTGCTCTGTGTCCAGACGGGATCACTTGTGAGCGATCCGGACCGGTTCCGATTCAGCGGAGACCAGCACTATCTGAAGAGCGCCCATGAGATGCGCAGCCTCTTCAGCGAGTTGCCAGACGCATGTGACAACACCCTCTGGATTGCCGAACGGGCGAACGTCGAGATCGAGTTCGGGAACCCGCAGCTTCCCGACTTCCCGATTCCCGAGGAGTTCGACGACCACGACGCCTATCTGGAACACCTCACCTTCGACGGAGCACGCCGGCGCTGGGGAAATGACCTACCGGACGCAGTGGTGGAGCGGCTGGCATTCGAGCTCACAACAATCAGGGACATGGGCTTCTCCTCATACTTCCTGATCACATGGGATCTGATCAGATACGCCAGAGAGCGGGATATCAGGGTCGGTCCGGGTCGTGGCAGTGCCACCGGCTGCGCCGTCGCCTACTGCCTCTGGATCACCGACCTGGACCCAATCCGCTACGACCTGCTCTTTGAACGCTTCCTGAACCCCAGTCGAAGCTCGATGCCAGATATCGACATGGACTTCGATTCAAGACACCGCGATGAGCTGATCAGGTATGCGGCCGAGAAATACGGTCGGGACCACGTGGCACAAATCGTCACGTTCTCCCAGATCAAGGCCAGGGCCGCCGTGCGTGACGCAGCGCGGGTGCTGGGGTATCCGTACGCAGTGGGGGACAAGATCGCCAAGGCCATGCCGCCTCTGGTGATGGGCCGGGACACCCCCCTTGCGGCATGTCTGGAGGAGACCGAGAAGCACAGGGACGGCTACAAAATGGCAGCCGATCTGAGAGAGATGTGCGCCACTGACTCCGATGTGAGAGCCGTGGTGGACGTGGCAAAGGGTCTCGAGGGTCTACGCCGACAGGACGGCATTCACGCTGCTGCCGTGGTGATCACCAAGGAACCCTTAACCGAATACCTGCCTATCCAGCGCAAGCCCGAATCAGGACAGGACCCCAAGGATGCGCCCGTCGTAACCCAGTACGAGATGCATGGCGTCGAGGACCTCGGCCTTCTCAAGATGGACTTTCTGGGCCTCCGGAACCTTGACGTCATTACCGACACGCTGCTCCTGATCAAGCGCACACAGGGAACTGACGTCGACATCGACTCGGTGGACCTCGAGGATGCCCTCACCTACGACCTTCTCTCACGAGGCGACTCGGTTGGAGTGTTCCAGCTTGAGTCAGGCCCGATGCGCTCCCTGATGCGGTCCCTGGCACCGTCCAGCTTCGACGATGTGGCAGCGCTGGTCGGCCTCTACCGCCCCGGACCCATGGCGGCCAACATGCACAACGACTACGCCGACCGCAAGAACGGCCGGCAGGCGGTCTCGTACATACACCCCGACGCCGAGGAGATTCTCGCCGACACCTACGGGTTGATGGTCTACCAGGAGTCCGTAATGCGGGTGGCCCAGAAGTTCGCCGGCTACTCGCTTGCCCAGGCCGACAACCTCCGCAAGGCCTGCGGAAAGAAAATTCGCGAGATGATGCAACAGGAGCGCGATGGTTTCATCAGAGGCTGCGAGGAGACCGGCTACGGGAGCGCCCTCGGCGAGGAACTGTTCGACATCATCGAACAGTTTGCCGACTACGCCTTCAACAAGAGCCACGCCTACGGCTACGGCCTCATCGCATATCAGATTGCCTACCTGAAGGCTCACTATCCGGTCGAGTACATGGCTGCGCTCCTGACAAGCGTCAAGTCAAACCTCGACAAGGCCGGCGTATACCTCAACGAGTGCCGCATCCTCGGAATTGAGGTGGTCGTGCCCGACATCAACCAGGCCCGGTCCGACTTCAACCCTGTCCCCAGCGATTCCGCCGCCGGCGACCTCGGACAGATTGTCTTTGGCCTGTCCGCAGTACGCAACGTGGGAGCTGGGCTCGTTGAGTTGCTGGAGGCTGAGAGGGACGAGTCCGGCCCCTTCGTGGACTTCTATGACTTCGTGGAGCGCTGCGACATGACCGTGTTGAACAAGCGGACCGTCGAGTCTCTCATCAAGGCTGGGGCGTTCGACAGCCTGGGCCATCCCCGACAGGGACTGCTTCACGTCCACGAGCAGGTCATCGACCACACGCTTGCAAGACGACGGGAGCATGACATGGGGGTCATGTCCCTCTTCGGGGAGAACGAAGGAGGTCCGGCGTTTGATGAACGGGCCGAGATCGCTGACACCGAGTTCGACAAGTCGACGCGTCTGGCGTTTGAGAAAGAGATGCTCGGCCTCTACGTGTCCGACCACCCACTGCGTGGCTATGAGGGCGCGCTGCGGCGGCGCACCGACACGAGCATCGCTGAGCTCCGGGAAGCCGAGGACGGCATGTTCAGGACCGTTGGTGGCGTGGTGACGAACCTGAACAAGAAGTGGACCCGGCGCGGTGACCTGATGGCGGTCTTCCAACTGGAGGACCTGGAGGGCTCCATCGAGGTGATGGTGTTTCCAAAGACCATGACCGAACACGGCCACAAGCTCGATGACGACGTCGTCGTCCTGCTGAAGGGGCGCCTCGACACCCGAGAGGATGAACCCAAACTGATCTGCATGGAGGTAGAGGTCTTTGACACCTCCATGATCGGCGTGTCCAGGCCGGTACGAGTGAAGTTGCCGCTGGAACAGGTCAGCGAGAAAACCATCGGCGAGCTGAAGACCGTCCTGTCGACACACCCAGGAGATTCCGAGGTCTTCTTGCACCTCGGCGACAACGACGTCGTGCGCCTCCCTCCAGAGTTCTCGGTGGATCCGTCAAACGGCCTCCTTGCTGAGATTCGAGTGCTTTTGGGTGCCGATTCGGTTCTGACCATCTGAGAAGACGACGCCCTTGATCCCGGCAGGGTTGGGATAGCGGCGGTGCTCCGGCAGGATGGAGGGGCGTACGGCTTGCAAATCTGGTCGAACGTCCGCTGTAATTGCCGGTGTAAGCCTGTTGTTCAGCCAAGCAGAGTCGTCCGCAAACAAGGGGTCGGAAGTCGATGGCAATCGAGGTTGAGACCAAGGATTGCACGATGCTCGGTGATGCCGAGATCGAGGAGATGGCGGATCTCTCTGCCGATGGGCCGAACTGTTTCGGAATCGGGCTGTTGTCGAAACAGACCGAGGAGTGGGTTCTCGTAACCACGGCCCGCGAGGGCGGACACCTGAAGGGCTTCTCCTTTTGCACCCTCGAGCGCATTGGTGGGACGCCCAGCGTGATCATCGGCATTGCATCCATACGCCGCACCAGCAGACGCGACACCGTGCTTCGGGCTGTAATGGCTGAGCAACTGCGCCGGGCTGCCTTGGCCTTTCCCGACGAGGACGTGGTTATCGGCGCACGCTTCAACGATCCATCTGGGTTCGAGGCCTACCGCACCCTCGTCGATGTCGTTCCCCGACCCGGCCACAAGGCTGCCGGCGAGGAGCGCGCATGGGGACGCCGGTTCGTAAAGCGGTTCGGAATGTCGTCGCTCTCCTACAACGAGCGCACCTTTACCGCTCCCGGAAGTGATGGCCAACCCTGCGTGTTCGACCACGCCAGCCTCACTCCTGAAAAGACAGACCCCGATGTCGCCGACTTCTTCAAGGGGCTCGACCACGGACGCGGTGACGTTTTGGTTGCCTGCGGCTGGGCGATGGCCGAGGGGCTCGAGAAGCTCCTCTGAGTCGAGCCGTCAGACGGGTCGGCGACGTGTCGGTTTCCGAAGTCCTGGCGGCGCGGAGAACCTGCCGCTCCTTCGCCCCGGAGCCACTGGCCGATTGGTTGCTCGACGAGCTCGTCGACAAGGCCAGACGGACGCCGACGGCCGGAAACTGTCAGGGAGTGGAGTTCCTGATACTTGAGGGAACCGATCAGGTGACCTCGTTTTGGGACACAACCCTGCCATCCGACAGGCGAGGTGGGTTTCCATGGCCCGGTCTCCTGTCGGCACCGGCCCTGGTGGTTCCCTTCGGCCTTCCAGAGGTGTACCTGAAGCGCTACAGCGAAAACGACAAGGTCGCCAGCGGCATGGGTGGAGACAAAGCCGACTGGGCCGTTCCCTACTGGCTCACCGATGCGGCGTTTTCGATGATGGCGTTACAACTGTTGGTCGTGGAGCAGGGCCTGGGGTGCTGTTTCTTCGGCTTGTTCGACAACGAAGCGGCGGTTCGGCAGAGGTTTGGTGTGCCAGATACCGCCCGCTCTCCGGGGGTGCTCGCAATCGGCCATCCCGACGAGGCTGCGTTGCGCCCGAGCAGGTCCTCGAGCCGGGTCCGCAGCCCCCTTGCGACCGTGGCCCATCGGGGTAACTGGTAGGCCCGATTCTTGACGTCGGATGGGCCACGGTTAGGGTCCAGTCGAGTCTCGCCAAGCCAGCCAACAGCCGACACGGAGCAGCGATGCCAACCCCTAAGCAGGTGCCAATAGTCGAGTACCTGCGGGTCGGAAGCCGCCCGTATCTGAGGGCGCAGGAGTGCGGCGGCTGCGGTGCCCGATACTTCGACCGTCGTAACGCCTGTGCAAAGTGCGGCAAGGCCGACTTCGTGAACGCACGGGTGTCAAACCATGGGGTGTTGCGCTCGTTCAGCATCGTGCACAGGGCAGCGCCGGGGATACCGGTGCCCTACGTGTCGGCACTGGTGGAGACCGACGATGGCACAACGGTGCGATCCAACCTGATCGACTGTCCCGCCGACCCCGAACACGTGAGCCTTGGCATGAAGGTACGCCTGGCCACGTACGTGGCAGGGACCGACGACGCCGGAACAGAGTGCGTGGCCTTCGGATACAGGCCGGCCTGAACAGAAGCTTCAAACCCTCAGCGAAAGGACGATTCCATGTCAGGTGACTCAGTCTGGGTGCTAGGAACCAGCATGACGAGGTTCGGGCGCTACCCCGACCTGGATGCGGTGGACCTCGCGGCCAGGGTCTGCCTCGAGGCCTTCGCGGACGGTGAGGTAACGGTCCACGACATGGACGTGATGGCTGCAGGGACCCTCTTCCAGGCCAGCACCAGCATGGGCCAGCGGATACAGAAGCAGATCGGCCAGACCGGGATACCGGTGTTCAACGTCACCAACGCGTGTGCTACCGGCGCTACGGCCATCCGGGCCGTTTACCTGTCGATCAAGGCGGGGGAGGCATCGATGGGCCTGGCGGTCGGCGTCGAGCAGATGGGCAAGATGGGCCTGCTGGCCGGCGGTTCCAAGGAGGAGGCCAACGTCTACGAGCCTTCGGGTCGCTACGGGGCGGTCACCTCCATCGACGGTGTTCTGGGCACGGCAACCATGCCGGGCGTGTTCGCCCAGGCCGGGATGGCCTACGCCTATGAGAACGACGGTGTCGGCTTCAAGCAGTTCGCCAAGGTCGCCTACAAGAACCACCTCCACTCCACGCTGAACCCTCTGGCCCAGTACCAGAAGGAGTTTTCGCTGGAGGAGATCATGGGGTCGCCGGTCCAGAGCTACCCCAACACGCTTCTGATGTGCTGCCCGACAGGCGACGGGGCGGCTGCTGCGGTTCTGGTGTCCGAGGAGCGTCTGCGTTCGATGCCGAAGCGGGTTCAGAAGAGGGCGGTCAAGATCGCCGCGTCAGTGCTCACGTCGGATCCATGGGTGGAGAGCGGTCAGGTCCAGCCCGATGTAAATACCCTCACCCGCAACGCCGCCAGCCAGGCCTACGAGAAGGCAGGCATCGGCCCCGAGGACCTGGATCTTGTGGAGTTGCACGACTGCTTCGCCACGGCCGAGCTGATCCACTACGACAACCTGGGTCTGTGTGAGCCGGGCGGGGCTGGCGATTTCATCGACTCGGGCGCACCGTTTCGAGACGGGACCACACCGGTAAACGTCTCAGGCGGGCTCATCTCCAAGGGTCACCCGATCGGGGCGACCGGTGTGGCAAACGTGTTCGAGGTGACTACCCACCTGCGTGGCGAGGCGGGGGACCGTCAGATCAAGGGTGCCAAGGTCGGCCTTGCACATGTGATCGGCCTGGGCTCATCGTGCGGGATCCATATCCTGGAGAAGGCTGCCGCCTAGTCAGGCCGTCGGAGTCCCGAACGGGTGGAACGTCGACGGTGACCGCCCGAGGAACGCCCCATTGATGCTCGGATCCCTATGGCGATTGCGGTGATGATGCTTCCCGCCACCGGGATGATCAGAAAGGCCAAGTCCCGCTGAGAGTTGGCGGCAGCCCGGGGGGCAATCGAAGCTGACCCCCCGGTTCGATCAGCCGTGGTCGTGGCAGAGGCTTCCGTTCCCGGTCACCGGTCTGAACGGTTTAGACGTCGGTGATGCCGGCCTGGATTGCAGCGACGACATCGTCGGGCACTGAGTCCATGCCGTGGACATCGGCTGCGTGGGCGGCTGCTGCCGCCATCACGTCTTCAACCGTCTCGCCCAGCACCACGCCGTCACAACCCGGAACCACGCTTCCACACGCAAACTGCTTCATAATCGACCTCCTGGTCATTGGGCTCCGTTCACCGATAGGTGGACGGGCGATCGACCTCAGGTTGGCCGCACCATGGCCCGGGCGTCCTCATCTGAGAGGTCCATGTCGTGGACCCCTCTGGCGTGAGTGCGGGCAGCAGCGACAACCGCCTCCGCATTCACCCCCCGCAGAACTGTTCCGCACGGGCACTCGATGCTCTGGCCAACCGGTTCGTCGTTCACGTGTGGCATCCTCGCGGGCGTTGGTTGGTAAATGATTGGTGACGCATGGGCAAGGCAATGACAGATAGGACAGGGGTCACGGCCCGTTTCTATCTGACCGGTGGCCTGAGGGTGGAGGGCCCGTCGGGAAACTTCCTTGGCGGCGACCTGCCCGGACCCCAGGGACGTCTGGCCCTCGTGGTTCTCTTATTGGAGCGCGGACCGGTCTCGCGCGACCGGCTCGCTGAGATGCTGTGGGACGGATCTCCACCGTCAAAGTGGAAGGGCGCCCTTGCATCGGTGGTCAGCAAGGTTCGGGCATGCCTGTCCGAAGTCGGTCTCGAGGGGACGTCGGTCCTTGCATCTGACGCCGGGACCTACGTGCTTCGCCTGCCGGGAGATGTATGGGTGGATGTTGAGGATGCCATGGAACGGCTTGACAGAGCCGAGGGTTCCTTGCGTCGCGGCGACGTAGATGTCGCATTGACGGACGCCACCGTTGCCTCGGCCATCTTGCGTCGTCAACTGCTACCGGGATTGTGGAGCACGTGGATAGTGGATCGACGCCAGGAACTGGCTGAGGCCCACTACCGCTGCTCATCGGTACTGGCACAGGCGTGGCTGGCCAGGAGCGACCCGGGCCAGGCAGCGGTGCATGCCGAAACGCTGGTTGAGTTGGACCCGCTTCGTGAGATGGGTCACCGACTGTTGATCGAGGCCGAGTGCTCAAGGGGTGACCGTGGAGCTGCCATGCGGGCACTGCGCCACTGCGAGGATGTGTTGGCCGAGGAACTAGGGGTAGGGCCTTCACCGGAGACCGTTGCCCTGGGTGCCAGCATCAGCGGCTGATGCCGCCTCAGGAGAGGTCTGCCAGGAGTTCCTCCGGAGAGCCGACGGGAGCTAGGCAGGCGTGGTTCCGACAGACCCAGGCGCGGTCGCCGTAGCGATCCGTCCAGAGTGGCCCATCGCCGCGCTCACCCCAAGCCAGCACCACGCTGGGGAGGTAGGCCCGCTGAACAACCTCGACCAGGTCCGGCCGGTCGCCCGTCACCACCACCTCGGTGATACCCGAGTGGAACAGATCCACAGCGCCCAGCAGGTGGCCGAACGCTGTCGGATGTTCGGTCACACGGTCGCCTAGAAGGCTCAGCACACCCTCGGCGGCCTCCGTGTAGCGACGGTCACCCACGAGGGCGCCGAGACGCAACAGGGCAACAGCGGCCAGGCTGTTCGCAGACGGTTGGGCGTTGTCCATTAGGTCCTTGGGGCGCATAACCAGGGCCTCGGCGTCGCTGCCGGTGGTGTGGAAGCCGCCGTTGTTGGCGTCGCTGAAGAGCTCCAACAGGACGTCTGCAGTGGACACGGCTGCCTCGGTCCAGCGGGCCTCACCCGTGGCCTCGCCGAGGCGGGTGAGGCCGTCGACCATCGCAGCATGGTCGGCGGCGTAGCCGAGGTGCCGTGCGCCGCCGTCAGCCTGCCAGGAGCGCAGCCAGCGGTCGTCGGGACGCTGAAGAACCCCGCAGAGGAAATCGCCGTTGACCCGGGCCGCCTCCAGCCAGTCGGCCCGGCCCGTAGCCATCGCCGCTTCGGCCAGGGTCCCCAGCATCAGGCCGTTCCACTCGGTCAGGACCTTGTCGTCAAGGCCCGGTCGGATTCTGCTCTCCCGTCGCTCAAAGAGAGCCCTTCTCGCCTTCTCAACCTCGTCGGGCCGCTTCAGGTCACCGCGAACAGGCCGGTGCAGAATGTTCGCACCCTCGAAGTTGCCGCCCGCACTGACCCCGTACCAGGCGACGGCAGCGTCGGCATCGGAACCGCACACCTCGCGAACCTCGGCCTCGGACCAGACGTGGAACTTCCCCTCCACCCCCTCGGAGTCAGCGTCCTCAGCTGACAGAAAACCCCCTCCTGGATCTCTCAGGTCCCGCAGCACGTATTCGATGGTCTCAGAGGCCACCTGGAGCCATCGGTCGTGCCCCAGAACCTGCCAACCGTGCAGGTAGGCCCGGGCCAGGAGGGCGTTGTCGTAGAGCATCTTCTCGAAGTGGGGGACCAGCCAGAACCGGTCGACCGAGTAGCGGGAGAAGCCGCCACCCAGATGGTCGTACATTCCGCCGGATGCCATTGCGTCCAACGTGGTCGTGAGCACACGGCCCGCCTCCGGGCTACTGGTGGCGGCGATGTGACGAGCCAACGCCTCCAGGTTCATGGCCTGTGGGAACTTGGGGGCGTCTCCGAAGCCACCCCACTCATCGTCATGCAGCGACACCATCCGGTCGGTGGCAGCGGCGAGGGTCGCCGGTCCCGGGGCTGTTCCCGCCGACTCCATGTCGGCATGCCGGGCCATGCTGGCAGTCAACTTGTCGGCCATGGCGTCCAGGTTCTGCCTGTCCCCATCCCACGCCTGCATGACAGCAGCCAGCACCTGCGGGAACGACGCCATGCCACCCCTGGGGGTGTCCGGCCAGTAGGTGCCCGCGTGGAAGGGGCGGCCGTCAGGGGTGCAGAACACGGTCATCGGCCACCCGCCACGGCCGGTCAACGAGGTGACCGCATCCATGTAGATGGCGTCAACATCGGGCCGCTCCTCACGGTCAACCTTGACGTTCACAAACCCGTCGTTCATGAGTGCCGCAATCTCGGCGTTCTCAAACGACTCATGTGCCATGACGTGGCACCAGTGGCAGGCGGAGTAGCCCACCGACAACAAGATGGGCCTGTCCAACTCGACAGCAGCCGCAGAGGCCTCCGCACCCCACGGATACCAGTCCACGGGGTTGTCGGCGTGCTGTCGCAGATAGGGGCTGGTCTCCCCGGCGAGGCGGTTCACAGGCGCCTGACCATACCGGTCCGTAGCGCGGGGATGGCCCCGTTTGCCCAGTCGCTGGCAGACTGTCGGTATGCAGCGCTGGATCTTGGGGGCACGTCCCCGAACACTTCCGGCGGCGGTCGTCCCGGTGGCGGTCGGAACCGCCGTAGCGACAGGATCCGGCGTGATCTGGTGGAGGGCCCTGCTGGCACTCGTCGTGGCGCTCGCCCTGCAGGTGGGGACCAACTACTCCAACGACCTGGCCGACGGTGTTCGCGGAACCGACGGTCCGGACAGGACGGGACCAAGGCGACTCGTCGGGTCGGGTCTGGCAACGCCGGCAGAGGTGAAGGTGGCCACGATCGCAGCGTTTGCCGTAGCCGCAGTCGCGGGCCTCGTGCTGGCGATCGTCGTCACCCCGTGGTTGCTCCTTGTGGGCATCGCTTCGATTGCGGCGGGCTGGTTGTACACGGGGGGTCCAAGGCCGTACGGCTACATGGGCCTCGGCGAGGTGTTCGTGTTCGTGTTCTTCGGCCTGGTCGCGACGGTGGGCAGCTCATACGTTCACACGAGGGAGATCACCGGCCTGGCGGTGCTGGCCGGCTCGGCTGTCGGGCTGTTGGCGTGTGCCCTACTGGTTGTGAACAACCTGCGCGACATACCAACCGATCGGACTGCCGGCAAGCGCACCCTCGCCGTCAGAATGGGGGAGAGACCCACGAGGATCCTCTATGTGGTCCTGGTGGACGCCGGGCTGGTACTGGGGTCACTGTGTGCCCTGGAGAGGCCCCTGTCCCTGCTGGTCATGGGAGCAGGCCTCGCAGCAGGGCCTGCCATCAGGGCCGTTCTGCGAGGCGCCGCTGGAGTCGATCTGATTCCCGTACTGGGTAGAACCGCCCGGACCCAGGTCGTAGCGGGCACCCTCCTGACGTTGGGGCTGGCACTACCGATCTGAACTGAGTTTCTCAGGAGCGGGTGGCTGTGATCAGTTGGGCTATTCCCCCTGAGAGACGGGTCTTTTGGACTTCTCCAAAGCCGGCAGCAGCGACCATTGAGAGCAGGTCTTCTTCAGGGGGAAGGTAGGCGACAGATCGCGGAAGGTACCTGTAGGCATCACGGTCGGAAAACAGCCCACCCACGAGGGGCACGACCCTTCCGAAGTAGAAGGCATGTCCAAACCGGAGAAGAGGGTTCACGGGGCTGTCAACCTCAAGTAGCGCAATGCGCCCTCCGCTTCTGACCAAACGAGCCGCCTCGAAGAAGAACGGTTCCAGTGACGTGAAGTTCCGCAGGGCAAAGCCGCACGTGAGACCGTCGAGGGAACCTTCCCCAACCGGTTGCTTGAGGGCATCAGCATGAAGCAGGGGAGCATCGGTACGCGCTGCAGCCAGCATCCCCCATGACATGTCCAACCCCACCACGCTGTGACCGGCCCCCGAAAGATCCCTGCACAGGTCCCCGGTGCCACATGCCACGTCCATGACGATTGAGCCTGCCGGCAACTCGAGCATGGAAACGGTGCGCCTACGCCAGGCGACGTCCATGCGAAAGGTCATGATCCGGTTCACCAGGTCGTAGCGGGGGGCAATGCTGTCAAACATGCGCCTCACGGCCACCGCCTTCGCTGCCCCGCTGGGCAGGTCCACGTTGGTGCCCGAAGGCCCGGAATCCTCCGATGGAGGCATCTTCAGGAGAACCAGATCCGTTGGTATTCCCTGCTGATCGGGTGGACAAGCAGGGCCAGAAGGGCCACCGGGAACACGAGGATCAACAGGACCGTCGGAGAGAAACCGTAGGAGAGGACTGAGGTCAGCCGGATAACAACTGCAACGGCAGCTGCCCCGACCCCGAGCCTCCAGCCCCACCGCTTGTCGTTGGCTATCGCGTAGGCGGCGGGAAACATGAGCAGCCCGATGAACATCAACTCAGTTCCCCGGATCAGGTTGAAGAGGCCCTCGATGTAGAGGAGAACGGTTCCGGTGACGAGGGTCTGTGGCTGGTACCTGTTGAGCCAGCGGCGTGCTTCCATCGGGTCAGTCTGGCAGCGAAGCAGCAGATTCAGGTCGCGTTTGTCCAAGTTCGACCGGGGTGCGGCTGGCCCTGAGTTGGCCGCAGGCGGCATCTATGTCCACTCCGCGGGTTCGCCTGATCGTTGCGTTGATTCCCCGGTTTCCGAGTTCCTCGGCGAATTCTCTGACACGCAGTGGCGATGAGCCTCGGGTTGGCCATCCGGGTGTGGGGTTGAGGGGAATCAGGTTCACGTGTGCAGCCAGGGGGCCTGCGTAGTCGGCCAATTCGGCGGCATCACGGAGGGTGTCGTTGACGTCGTGCATCAGGGCCCACTCGAAAGACAGTCGCCGGCCGGTCGTCTCCGCGTGGTGTCCGCAGGCCTCGGCCAGGATCTCCAGCGGCCAGCGGCGATTCACCGGAACCAACTCGTCGCGGAGCCTGTTGTTGGCAGCGTGGAGTGACACGGCCAGGTTCACCGGTAGTGCCTCGTCGGCAAGTCGCCTGATTCCCGGTACCAGGCCGACGGTGGAGATGGTGAGGTGCCGTGCCGACAGCCCGAGGGCACCGTGGATTCTCTCGATGGCCGACCATGTGCGGTCGTAGTTGGCAAGCGGTTCACCCATGCCCATGAAAACCACGTTGGAGACACGCCTGGATCCGGCCTCACGCTGGGCTCGAATGACCTGTTCAACCATTTCGCCCGTTGAAAGGTGCCGGTCAAAACCCATCTGGCCGGTGGCGCAGAACCCACATGCCATTGCGCAACCTGCCTGGGAACTGACACAGACGGTGGACCGGTCCTCGTAGTGCATCAGCACGGTCTCGATGAGGGAGCCGTCGGCGAGGCGCCACAACCACTTGATGGTCTGCCCGTCGTCGCTGACCGACCGCCGGTCCTCGGAGAGGGCGGCGGGCAGATGCTCGGACAGCTCCCCTCTCAGCGGCGCCGGAAGCGTGGTGATGTCGGCAGGGGAGGCCAGGTCGCTGTAGAGGCCCTGCCAGAGCTGATCGATCCGGTAGGCAGGCTGGCCCTCCAGGAGTTCTCCCAGGGCGAAGCGGTCGTGGTCGTAGAGCGACGGTGCAATGCCCTTCCCGCTCTGCTCGGGGGCCCCAGCATCGTTCTCGGTTGGCATCATCTCAGGATGCGCTGATAGGCCCTGTTGGTGGCTTCGCGCTCAAAGCCGAGCTCGCGGTAAATCCGGTTGGCATGCCGATTGTCGGACTCCACGTAGAGGATCACCCTCCGGAGGCCCTGGGCGGCCAGCCACTCGAGTCCAGCAAGGGTGAGTTGCCGGCCCAGGCCACGACCACGATGCTCGGGATCGACTGCGATGGCGTAGATCTCACCGACTGGTGGTTCGAGATCATTGTGAACCTTTGTCCAGCAGAAGCCACCAAGATTGCCGGCATCGTCTTCCCAGACCCGGAATCCGTCATCGTTGTACCAGGGTTCACTGCGACGCGAGGCCAGCCCCTCCGGTGTCATCCCACCCTGTTCGGGGTGCCAGTCAAAGGCCCTGTTGTTTACATCGAGGAAGGCGTCGGCGTCATCACTCCGAAACGGGCGGGTTTGCAACTCGCCATCAATGGCGGGCAGAGACCTGCCCAACTTCCAGAGATCCCTGAACGGGGCAAAGCCGGCGGCCATTGGGACACGATCGCTCCCGTCGTCGATTCCATCGACCCAGTACTCAATCCGCCCACCTCCATCACGCCCGACCGCCTGTGCAGCAGCCTCCATCAGGCGCTGCCCTCGCTCAGGCTGTCCCGGAGGCACGTCGATGGTCAAGACCCAGTGCTCCCCGGTCGGGGTAAGTGTGGCGGTGTCGGTACCGTCAGATATGACAAGCCGCTCCATTGGGAATGAGGATATCCCCGGTAGCGCATTCTGGCGGATACGGTCCGAACCCATGGGAATCCCCAGAACGCCCAAGGGGCGAGCCAGAGAGGCGCACCGGCGGCTGGCGCTCGAGTATCCCGACGCCCAGTGTGAGCTGGACCATTCAAACCCCTTCCAGTTGCTTGTCGCGACCATCCTCTCGGCTCAGTGCACGGACAAACGTGTCAACATGGTCACCCCGGCCGTGTTCGCCGCCTACCCGGATGCCGAGGCGCTGGCTGGAGCCGCACCCGAAGAGCTTGAAGATCTCGTCCACTCGACTGGCTTCTACGCGAACAAGGCCCGGAACCTCATGGGCATGGCCCGACGCCTCGCCGATGAGTACGACGGAGAGGTCCCCGGGGCGATGGCTGACCTTGTGTCGCTTCCCGGTGTCGGCCGCAAGACTGCAAACGTTGTTCGCAGCGTGGCACTGGATCTTCCGGGCCTACCGGTCGACACCCACGTGGGTCGCCTCGTTCGGCTCCTTGGCATCACAGACGAGACCGACCCCGTGAAGGTGGAGATGACGCTCAATCCAATGGTTCCGGCGGCCGAACGGGGGCTGTTCAGCCTTTACCTGATTCTCCATGGGCGACGTGTCTGCCCGAGCCGGTCGCCACGCTGCGAGGAGTGTGTCCTCAACGACTACTGCCCGTCGTCGACCGTCTAGCGGACCCTGCGCTGAAGCTCCCTTAGCGCACCGATGAGGTGGCGTTCAACCTCCAGCAGCACCGAAGATCCGTCGATCCGATCGTCATGATCCATCTGACCGAGCAGGTCGCCCACGCGCCCGATGAGGTCCTCTAGTTGGCTCGCCACCGAGGAAAGCTCAGCGTCCGGATCCGCGACCATGGGGCAGTCTGGCTCACAATGACGACAATCGGCCACCGGCTACGGGAAATGCCCCCGTGCGGTAAGGCACCGACCGGTAGCGTGGCGGGGTGCTGACCCGACTGGACCTACGCGGAATCAAAGGCGCTCTCGGCGATATCTTGCCGCGCCCGGATGCCGTTGGTGACGAAGCTCTCGAGGCGGTCCGAACCATCATCACCGAGGTACGTGCCAACGGCGACGATGCGCTCCGCGAGCTGACGCTCCGATTCGACGGTTGCTCCCCAGAGAGCCTGTCGGTGGGTCGCGACGAGATGGAAGCGGCGCTCGAAAGGGTCAACCCCGTGGTGGCCGAGGCCCTGTTGGCATCCGCTGCTGCCATTCGGAGGCACCACGAGGGCCAGGTGCGTCAGGAACACAGGACCGAAGACGCAGGCCTGGTCGTCAGGTCCATTCCCCGTCCGGTCCGCCGGGCGGGCTGCTACGTGCCCGGGGGTCTGGCGGCCTACCCGTCGACATTGCTCATGACAGCCGTTCCCGCCCGGGTCGCCGGAGTTGAAGAGGTGGTCGTGTGTGTTCCACCGGGACCCGACGGCAGGGTTCCCGATGCCACCCTGGCCGCGGCCGCTGTAGCCGGAGTCGATGGACTGCACCCGGTAGGAGGAGCCCAGGCCATTGCTGCCCTCGCATACGGAACCGAGAGCATTGCGGCAGTTGACGTGATCGTGGGGCCCGGCAACGTCTACGTGGCCCTTGCCCGGCGTGAGGTGGCCGGGGTGGTCGGAATTCCCACCGGCTTCGCAGGCCCGTCGGAGGTCATCGTCGTCGGCGACTCCACAGTTCCTGCGGATTTCGCCGCCGTAGACGTGCTCGTTCAGGCTGAGCACGGTCCTGACGGGCTTGCATGGCTCCTGACCTGGGACGAGGACTTTGCCGACGCTGTGGAGTCGGCCATCGATCGTCACCTCCTGGATTCCCCACGCAGGACCGAGATCGAGGCGACGCTCGACAGTTCCGGCTACTGCGTGATCGTCGACACACCGACCGACGCACTCGCCGTCGTGGACGAGATAGCCCCGGAACACCTGCAACTGATGTGTGAGGGTGCAGATGACATGGCGCTCGAGGTACGAAACGCCGGGGCCGTGTTCTGTGGTCCCTGGTCGCCGGCTTCCCTCGGCGACTACATGGCCGGCCCCAGCCACGTGCTTCCCACTGCCGGAACGGCCCGCTTTGCCGGCGCACTGACCGTCTCCGACTTCACAAAGGATGTGCACGTGGTCACCGCCGATCGGGCGGCAATCGAGCGTTTGGGTCCCCACATCGTTGCGCTTGCCGATGTCGAGGGGCTCTACGCACACGCTGAATCAGTGAGAATGCGTGTGGACCGTGGCTGACCCAACTGACCCGATCAGGCAGGAGCCTCGGGTACGCACGGATCTGGCGTTGCTGGCCGGCTACCACTCACCGCAGGTCGACGTAGATGTGCGCCTCAACACCAACGAGGCCGCCCAGCCGCCCCCGCAGGCGTTCACAGCCGACCTCCAGGCGGCCCTTGCCGGGTTGACCCTGAACCGCTACCCGGACAGGGGTGCCGTACGTCTGCGCACGGCAATAGGGGACCGCTACGGCATGAATGTCAGCCAGGTGTTTGCAGCAAACGGTTCAAACGAGGCGATCCAGGCCCTCCTGTTGGCCTACGGCGGAGCAGGGCGCACCGCAGCGGTGTTCGAGCCGACCTATGCGATGCACTCCCAGATAGCCAGAATCACCGGAACCCGGGTCGTGGGAACCGCACGCAGGCAGGACTTCAGCCTCGACGAGGGACTCCTCGGCGAGTTGGTGGCGGCCGAACGCCCCGACGTCATGTTCATGTGTTCTCCAAACAACCCGACAGGCCTCGTGGACCCCGACGGCCTGGTGTTGGCGGCACTCGAGATGCTGGCTCCCCACGGCGGCCTGCTCGTCGTCGACGAGGCATATGGCCAGTTTTCGCAGTCCAGCGCCGTCGACCTTCTCTCAGAAGATCGGTCCCTGGTCGTGAGCCGCACCTTCTCCAAGACATGGGCCATGGCCGGTTTGCGTCTCGGCTACCTCCTTGGACCGACATGGTGTGTCACCGAGCTGGAGAAGGTCGCCCTCCCGTACCATCTCGACGCCATCAAACAGGAGGCTGGGACACTGGCCCTTGCCTACGGTGAGGAGATGCAGAAGCATGTTGGGACAATCGTCGCGGAGCGACAGCGCCTCTCCGCGTTGCTGAGCGAACTCCCTGTGACCGTTTGGCCGTCCCAGGCCAACTTCGTGCTCTTCCGGCCCGAGACCATGCCCGCCAGTCGGGTCTGGGAGGGACTTCTGGAGAGGTCCGTGCTCGTGCGTGATTTCTCTTCCGCAGAGGGCCTTGACGGCTGCCTGCGGGTAACGATCGGAACCCAGAGCGAGGACGACCGCTTCTTGGTCGCCCTCAGAGAGGTGTTGTCATGACCACCCGCACAGGATCCTGTCAACGCAATACCAGCGAAACCGCTGTAGAGGTCGAGGTTCACCTCGACGGGGGGCCCGTTGTTGCATCCACCGGGATCCCCTTCTTTGACCACATGCTCGATCAGCTTGGCCGACACGGTGGACTTGGCCTGAGCGTCGAGTGTCGTGGAGACCTGGAGATAGACGCGCACCACACGGTCGAAGACGTCGGGATCGCCCTCGGAACCGCCTTCGCTGAGGCTCTTGGAGACAAGGCGGGAGTGAGGCGCTTTGCCTCCAACAGGGTGCCGCTCGACGAGGCTCTCATAGACGTGTCGCTGGACCTGTCCGGCCGGCCGTTCCTGCACTACGAAGTTGCCTTTCCCGGCCAGAAGATTCTTGGCGATCCGCCGTTCGATCCGCAGTTGATCGAGGAGTTCTGGCGTGCTTTCAGCGTCTCGGCCGCCCTGACCCTCCACATCGAATCGATCAGGGGCGTCAACACACATCACATCATCGAAGCCGGCTTCAAGGCGGTGGCCCGCTCCCTACGTGACGCCGTGGCAGTTGAAGGCGACACCGTCCCCTCCACCAAGGGGAGCCTGTGACCGAGGGGCCACTGGTCGCTGTACTCGACTACGGCATTGGCAACCTGAGATCGGCACAGAAGGCACTCCAGCGGGTCGGAGCCGATGCCAGGCTCACCTCTGACCATGCCCTGATCGCAGATGCAGCCGGCATCGTGCTACCTGGTGTTGGCGCCTTCGGGCGTTGCGTCGAGGCTCTGGAAGTATCGGGGCTGACCGAGACAGCACTGGAGACCGCCTCTGACGCTGCGGCAGGAGGACGCCCATTTCTGGGGATCTGCGTAGGGATGCAGCTTCTCTTCGAGGAGAGTGCTGAATCCCCTGCAACCAAAGGTCTAGGGGTGATGGCCGGCAGGGTAGAGCGCCTCAGCGGAGACGTGAAGTGTCCCCAGATGCAGTGGAACCGGTTGGATGTGCTCAAGCCCGGAGAACTCCTTGCAGGGTTGCCCGAAGAGGCCTGGATGTACTTCGTCCACGGCTATGCGGCTCCCGTCGGACCCGACACGGTGGCAACGTGTGTTTATGGCTCTCCGCTGTGTGCAGCTGTCAGGCGCGGCAACCTCTGGGGTGTGCAGTTCCACCCTGAGAAGTCGGGCACCACTGGCCTGACGCTGCTCGAGAACTTCGTCTCGACCCTCGTGGGGGTCAGATAATGGGAGTGGCCCTCTACCCGGCAATCGACCTGCGTGGCGGAATGTGCGTGAGGTTGCGTGAGGGTGACTTCTCCCGGGAGACCGTCTACGGGGACGACCCGGTGGAACAGGCTCTTCTCTTCCAGGCTGCTGGAGCGCCCTGGGTCCACGTTGTTGACCTTGACGCCGCTCTGACAGGCGAGCCGCTGAACCGATCGGCGCTGGCCGCCGTGGCGGGAGCCCTTGACATACCTGTCCAGGCCGGAGGGGGAGTGCGATCCACCTCGGATGCCAAAGCTCTGTTTGCTGCCGGAGTGGAGCGCGTGGTCATGGGGACAGCAGCACTTGAGGATCCGGACCTCGTTGCACGGGTGGCGGATCTTGGTTCGGTAGCCGTGGGAATCGACGTGAAGGGAACGGACGTGGCCCTCCGTGGCTGGACCCAGGGAAGTGGCCTCACCCTCCGACAGGCCGTCGATCTATTCGATCCGGCGGTGGTCTCCGCATTCGTGGTGACCCAGATACGCCGAGATGGAACCCTCGAGGGCCCGGATCTGGACCTCCTCCGAGAGACAATGAGGGCCACAGGTGTCAACGTGATCGCCTCCGGTGGAGTTGGTCGGATCGATGATCTCGTCAACGTGGCTGAGCTGAACGAGGCTGGACGCAGGGTCGACGGAATCATCCTCGGGCGGGCCCTCTATGAGGGAGCCGTCGACCTCGAAGAGGCCCTCGCAGCGGTGGGGTCGACACCATGAAGACGGTCAGGGTGATTCCCTGCCTGGACGTGGACAACGGGCGAGTGGTGAAGGGCGTCAACTTCGTTGATCTGAGAGATGCCGGCGACCCCGTGGAGTTGGCGCGGCGCTACGACCTCGAAGGCGCCGACGAGCTCATATTCCTCGACATAACGGCTTCATCGGACTCCCGACAGACAACCGTGGACATGGTCAGTCGTACGGCTGAGGAGGTCTTCATTCCGTTTACCGTCGGAGGAGGAATCAGGAGCGTCGACGATGCACGGGCGATCCTGCGCGCAGGTGCCGACAAGGTCTCGGTGAACACCGCTGCCGTGGAGCATCCGAAGCTGATATCCGAACTGGCCGCAGAGTTCGGCGAGCAGTGCGTGGTCGTGGCGGTCGACGCACGTAGGAGTACCGATGTGGACAGCGGCTACGAGGTGTTCACCCACGGCGGCCGGAGAGCCACGGGCATCGACGCCGTTGCCTGGGTTGCCCGGGCGACAGGCCTTGGGGCCGGTGAGATCCTCCTCACCTCCATGGACCGTGATGGAACCCGCGATGGCTTCGACACGCCGATGCTGCTTGCAGTCGGTGAAGCCATCAACGTTCCTCTCATTGCCAGCGGAGGAGTGGGCAGCCTTGACCACCTGATCGACGGTGCGGTGGCAGGTAGAGCCGACGCGGTTCTGGCTGCATCCATCTTCCACTTCGGTGAGCACACGATCGGCGAGGCGAAGGACCGCCTCGAGGCTGGCGGCGTGGCCGTCAGGCCGGCTCGCTGCTGAATGCGGAACACATCGGGCACGCCACTGGATACCGTTCCCTCGGTGGACAAACCAGCGATAGCAGCAGTGCCAGGCCCCGCTGATGCCGACGGGCTACCCATCAAGATGCTCAACGACCGGATTCTCGTTGGCATCGATGACGCTGAAGGCGAGCGAAGGTCCTCTGGCGGCATCCTCATTCCTGCTACGGCCCAGATGAGCCGACGTCTCGCATGGGCCGAGGTCATGGCGACGGGACCGAACGTTCGGACAATGGAGATCGGCGATCAGGTGCTGTTCAACCCTGAGGACCGCTATGAGGTCGAGGTTCGCGGAATTGACTACATCATCTTGCGTGAACGCGACATCCACGCCGTGGCCGCCCAACGCCTCGAAGAAGGCAGCACCGGTCTCTACCTCTGACAGGCCACGTCGACTGGGTACGACAAACTCGCTTCGGGAGAGGTCGCCCTGACCGTAGGCTGGCTGCCATGAACCAGCCTTCCTCTGCCCACACGGGCCAACCGATCGACGCAACTGCCGAACAGTTGGCGGCGGTCACCTACAACGCTGACGGCCTGGTGCCGGCGATCGTTCAGGAATCCGGAACAGGCCGGGTCCTGATGATGGCCTGGATGAACTCTGATTCGTTGAGACAGACCATGGAGACCGGACGCACCTGGTTCTGGAGTCGCAGCCGGCAGGAGTACTGGTGCAAGGGGGAGACGTCCGGAGACCGCCAGTACGTACGCGAGGCCTACTACGACTGCGACGGTGACACCTTGTTGTTCGTGGTTGACCAGGAGGGGAACGGTGCCTGCCACACCGGCGAGTACACCTGCTTCTTCCGCCCGTTCGGCCAAGGCGACGCCTGACCACGTGGACGGTCCAGGCAGGGAGGCCTTTGGCAGGCTGGCCAGCTCCCACAGCGTCGTTCCGGTGTGGAGCGAGTTGTTGGCCGACCTGACGACGCCGGTTGCCCTGTTCACGCGGTGTGTCGGCGACGGGGACGGGTTCCTGCTGGAGAGCGTCGACAGGGGTGAGACATGGGGCAGATGGTCCTTCATCGGTCTGAACCCATCGTTGACCCTCACGCTCGCCGACGGCAGCCTCACGGTGAAAGGAGCACTTCCCGAAGGAATACGCACCGATAGCGGTCTGCTGGTTGCGATGCAGGGAATGCTCGAACACTACCGGTCACCGGAAATCGAGGGCCTTCCACCGCTCCACGGGGGCCTCATGGGCTTCCTCGGCTACGACGTGGTCCGCGAGGTCGAGGATCTGCCAGACGTACCACCAGACGACCGCGGGTTTCCTGACGGTGTGATGTCGGTGATCGGAGACATGGTCGCCATCGACCACTGGCGCCAGAGGGCTGTGCTCATCGCCAATGTCATCGTGCCCGATGACGCCGACGAGGCGACCCTCGACACCCTGTACGGCGAAGCCTTGAAACGTCTCGACGATCTCGCCGCTGCCGGCGCCAGACCACTAGACGAACCGCTCATGGCCCCACCAGACCCAAAAGACGTACCACCAGAGACAACCTCCAGCATCAACCGCGAGGAGTACTGCCTCGCTGTCGAAGCGGCCAGAGAGCACATTCTGGCGGGAGACGTCTTCCAGGTGGTCCTGTCGCAGCGGTTCGACGTCGAGCTGGATGCGGAGCCCTTCGACGTCTACAGGGTGCTGCGGCAGATCAACCCCAGCCCTTACATGTACTTCCTGCGCTACCCGGAGATGACGGTTGTCGGCTCCTCACCAGAGCCGATGGTCCAACTGCTCGGAGGACGTGTCATCTCGAGGCCCATAGCCGGAACCAGACGCCGGGGCAGCTCCGACGTCGACGACAAGAGGATGGCCGCAGAACTCATCGAGGACCCGAAGGAGCGGGCTGAGCACGTGATGCTCGTGGACCTGGCCCGCAACGATGTCGGGAGGGTTGTCCGCTTTGGCACAGAAGAGGTTGAGGAGATGATGACCCTTGAGCGCTACAGCCACGTCATGCACCTGACCAGCCAGGTCTCGGGAGAGTTGGCGAAGGGCTGCACACCGGTAGACGTGTTGAGGGCGACGCTGCCGGCCGGGACGGTCTCGGGAGCACCAAAGGTGCGGGCAATGGAGATAATCGACCAACTCGAACCCGTAAAGCGCGGCCCCTACGCGGGGGTGGTCGGCTACTTCGACTTCTCCGGCAACATTGACACTGCGATCGCGATCAGGACGATGCTGGTAAAGGACGGAATCGCCTCGGTCCAGGCAGGTGCCGGCATCGTTGCTGACAGCGTTCCGGAGGCGGAATACGAGGAGTGTCGCAGCAAGGCGCGGGCTCTTCTCGTGGCAATACCGGCGGCACGCCGAATGACGGCGGCACGCACAGGGGTCAGCTGAGCCGCCGTCTGCTGCGCTCCCTCAGGAATCAGACGGGATGGTGACCACCAGCTTGGCGCCCCGACCTGACAGAGATTCCGCTGAAACGGATCCTCCCATTGCCTGCACGAGTTCCCTGACTATCGCCAGACCGAGTCCTGAGCCGGATTCGTGGCCGGCTGGTTTCCGCTTGGACACGTAGAGCCTCTCGAACACATGGGGAAGGTCCTCGCTGGCAATGCCCGGCCCGTCGTCGGCGACGCTCAGGTTGACCTGTCCGGGCGTTGATGTGACCTCGATGTCGACTCTGCCTGCAGCGTGGCGAAGAGCGTTCTCAATGAGGTTCCCGACGACCTGCCCCCAGCGGTCGCTATCGATTCGGGCCGTGGCCGGATCTCCCGGTGTGCGAACTACGAGACGAACCTCTCGGCCGGAAGCTTCAGGCTCAAAAGCCGTGGCTGCCTTCTCGGTTGCAGCACCGACATCGGCCGAATGGAGATCAAGGTTGAATCGTCGTGAGTCAAGCCTGGCCAAGTCGAGAAGATCATGTATTAGGCGATCCAGACGGTGCGCCTCATCGAGGATGACCCCGCCCGCTCGGCTGGCATCATCGATGGTCCCGTCGCTGAGCGCCTCGGCGTATCCCTGGATTGATGTCATCGGGGTTCGAAGGTCATGCGAGACGGACAAAAGGAACTGCCGCTCAAGGCCCCGGGACCTCTCAAGGCTCTCCGCCATGGCGTTCACGGCCCTGGCCAACTCGGCATGCTCGTCATGGCTGTCAGCTGGTGGCTCAGGAAGGCGCGTGTCCAGTTCGCCGGCGGCAATCTTGCGAGTGGCCGCGGTCGCCTCGACGAGTGGCCTGGCCAGGTTGCGGCTAAGACGGAGGGCAATCGCAGCAGCACCTACGAGGGTCACAGCAGCTGCGAACAGAAACCACGTTCCGGCAGGACCAATGGGAGCGATGAGGCCACTGCTCACAACCACGATGATGGTGGGCCCCGGTGCGTCCCGGGGGGCGAAGGTGGCTGCCGCCCATGCATTCTCAGATGCTCGACCGCTGCTGTTCCCGGTTGCGGCCAGCACCTCCAGATCCAGATCTGGGACAGTGAGGCCCTCCGGTAGTTCGGCGAGCACCCTGGCGGGCATGTTCGAATGCGGCATGGCGAGGACCACGCCGATGTTCTCCACGCCCAGTGATGCACTCAGGCGCTGCATTCGACCCCTTGTCAGGAGCACGTGGGCGTCCTCGGCGACCGAGTCACCGATCACTGCAGCAAGCGTCGTGGCGCTGTTCTCAAGGTGCTCCACGGTCGTGTCGTAGGCAGCCAACCTGACAAGGACGACCGTCACCACCCCCACAGCGAGCAACGCGGCGATGACCGCACCGACTAGCGCCGTGAGTATTCGTCTACGCATCAGGAGAGCCTCATCCCAGCCTGTATCCGACACCCGGGACCGTCTTGAGGGGCAGGTTCGGCCCCAGCTTGCGGCGGAGTTGTCGGACGTGAACATCCACGGTGCGTTCGTCTCCCACCCAGTCGACCTCCCAGGCTCCGTCAAGAAGCTGACGGCGGCTTAGGGCCAGCCCCCGGTTCTCGAGGAGAAACAGCAGAAGGGAGAGCTCCTGAGCGGCCAACGCTACGGGTTCAGCGTCCCGTAGAACCTCGAGGCGTGCAGTGTCAACCGCGATGTCTCCGAACTCGTGAACTGCGCCAACCGGATCCCGTGGAGTTCCGGAACGCCGCAAAATGGCCTTGACGCGGGCTGCCAGCTCTCTCGGGCTGAATGGCTTTGTCACGTAGTCGTCCGCACCCAGCTCAAATCCGACGACCCTGTCGATCTCGTCGTCGCGAGCTGTCAACATGATCACCGGAACGTCAGATGTGGCCCTGATCCTGCGACAGCACTCGAAACCGTCGATCTCGCCCGGAAGGCCGATATCCAAGATGACCAGATCGGGGGAGCGCTGCCCGATGACCTCGAGAGCCTTCTCACCGGTGGAGGCCTGATAGACGCGATGGTCGTCGCGTCGGAGGTATAGATCGACAAGATCGGCAATATTCGGGTCGTCCTCAACGACCACGACCACCGCCTGCTCTGACATGACACCTCCATGCTGGCACGCCCGGTGACGTCGCCACGCACCCCGATGATGCCCCGACGATGTGATGAAACGGTTATGGCCGAGAAACGCCCCGATATTGCCCGACATCCCCCTGCGGTCGCTGGTTAGCCTCCCTTGCGTGGCGACCTATCTGGACCGCATCCTCGAGCATCACCGTGCTGTTGCTTCCGCTGATGACCGCTCCCTTGATGCCCTCATCGAGCAGGCGCTGGCGGTTGCCGAGCCGCGAGGCTTTCGCCTCGCCATCCAATCGGTGGACGATGACCTTATGGCCGTAATTGCAGAGGTCAAGCGTAGATCTCCATCAAGGGGCGACCTGGCGGTGGACCTTGACCCGGCCGAGACCGCATCTGCCTACGTGGCGGGCGGGGCTGTGTGTCTCTCGGTCCTCACAGACGGCGAGCACTTCGGAGGTTCCGCCGCAGATCTTCGATCAGCGCGAGCGTCGGTTCCCGTACCGGTGCTCCGGAAGGACTTCACGGTTGACGCCCGCGATGTGTGCGATGCCGCCCTGATGGGAGCCGACGCGGTCCTGCTGATAGCGGCGGCCCTTGATGACTCCGAATTGGCTGATTTCATGGCCCTGGCCGGGGAGTTGGGCCTGGATGCCCTTGCTGAGGTGCACGACGAGGCCGAGTTGGAGCGTGTCCTTGTCGCGGGAGCCGACATTGTCGGGGTTAACCAGCGGGACCTGGTCACATTTGAGGTGGATCCGGACCGAGCGCGCCGCGTGGGAGCATCCATTCCACCTGGAGTGGAGCGCGTTGCCGAGTCGGGGGTCAGGGGGCCAGAGGATGCAGGCGCCCTGTACGACGCCGGATTCAGGGCAGTCCTGGTGGGGGAGTCCCTGGTTACGTCCGGAGACCGAAGCGGTGCTGTGGCTGCCCTGGTTGCAGCAGGGTCGGCCGGGGCCGGAGCGGGGTAGCGTCGCGGCGATGTTCATCAAGATCTGTGGGATCACCCGCGAGGAGGATGCGCTGCTTGCCACGGCCCTCGGGGCCGATGCCGTGGGCTTCGTGTTTGCCCCGTCCACCCGGCAGGTAGCGCCGTCGATTGCCGCTGACATTGCGCGACGTCTGCCCGCCGACATCATGACCGTTGGGGTATTTCGCGACGAAAGCCCCAAACGAGTTGTCGAGATCGTCAACAGCGCAGGTCTCCGAGCCGCCCAACTGCACGGCCACGAAAGCCCCGAGGACTGCCGATGGGTATCTGAAAGAGTTCCCGTCACCATCAGGGCGCTTTCCGCGGGCTCCCCGGATCTGGAGCGGTTCGACGAGTTCGGAGCCGATCTCCTGCTACTGGACTCCCCCCTGCCGGGTTCCGGCGAGGTGTTCGACTGGGCCATGGCCGAGGGAGCACCTGGACAGCGGCAGATGCTCCTGGCCGGTGGGCTGGACCCAAGCAACGTGGCTACGGCGATCGAGCGTGTAGGGCCCTTTGGCGTCGATGTATCCAGCGGTGTCGAGAGCTCACCGGGCCGCAAGGACCCCCGCCTCCTGAGGGCGTTCATCGAGGCGGCCCGGGCCGCCACGCCGGCAGCGACCAGCGTTGAATCATCGAGGCCCCGACCGTTCGACTGGGAGGTTGAGTGATGGCGCTCTCTGATCCGACGCCGGAGGGCCGTTTCGGTGAGTTTGGGGGCCGATTCGTACCCGAGACCCTTGTTCCCGCCTGCCGTCTGATCGAAGAGGCGTTCAGCGAGGCATGGCTTGATCCGGCTTTCCGTGCCGAACTGGATGGGCTCCTGACGAACTATGCCGGCCGACCATCACCGGTGACGGAGTGCCCCACATTGTCTGAAGAACTTGGCCTGAGGCTGCTCCTGAAGCGCGAGGACCTCAACCACACGGGTTCCCACAAGATCAACAACGTCCTGGGTCAGGCGCTTCTTGCCAGGCGAATGGGAAAGTCCCGTCTACTGGCTGAGACCGGAGCCGGGCAGCATGGGGTTGCGACCGCCACGGCTGCTGCTCTGCTCGGAATGGAGTGCTGTGTCTACATGGGTGAGGTCGACGTGGCCCGCCAGGAACTGAACGTGTTCCGCATGCGACTGCTCGGTGCCGAGGTGCGCACAGCGATGTCAGGGAGCCGCACGCTCAAGGATGCAATCAACGAGGCCATGCGCGACTGGGTCGCGACCGTCGAGGACTCGTACTACTGCCTCGGGTCCGTGATGGGCCCGCATCCGTACCCGTTCATGGTCAGGACCTTCCAGGAGGTCATCGGCACCGAGGCACGCCGTCAGTGCGAGGAACTCCTCGGTGGGGTCCCCGACGTCGTGTGTGCCAGCGTCGGTGGCGGCTCCAACGCCATCGGCATCTTCTCAGGATTCGTCGACTCGGACGCCCAGTTGGTGGGCGTTGAGCCTGCGGGCGGTGCCGCAGTCGGGCGAGGTGTGCCCGGCGTGGTGCACGGATCCGCTTCATATCTCATGCAGGACGAGTTCGGTCAGGTGCTCGAGGCCGAGTCCATCAGCGCAGGCCTCGACTACCCCGGGGTGGGGCCGGAACACAGTTATCTGGCGGCTACCGGTCGTGCCCGGTATGAATCAGTTACCGACGCCGAGGTGGTCGAGGCGTTCCAACTGCTCAGCCGGACCGAGGGGATCATTCCAGCCCTGGAACCTGCACATGCTCTGGCATGGGTGTCACGCGAGAGAGAATCGCTTGCTGGGGGCTCGGTGCTGTTGAACCTCTCTGGTCGCGGCGACAAGGACGTTGCGCAGATGATGGAGATCCTCTCGTGAACGGCCCCGGCCTCGTCGAGAACGCCTTGCGTGAGCGAAGAGAGCGTGGCGGCAAGGCACTCGTTCCCTATGTCACCGGCGGCCTCGGAGACGACTGGACGGCGACTGTAGAGGCCGTTGCCGCCGCTGGAGCAGACGTAATCGAGATCGGAATACCGTTCTCGGACCCCGTAATGGACGGGCCGACGATTCAGGAGGCCAACGACCGCTCGTTACGAGCCGGCGCGACCCCACCCGGCATCCTGGACGCTCTCGGTGGCCTCGACGTTGGGGTGCCTCTGGTCGTCATGACCTACTACAACATCGCCTTCCGGATGGGTTTGAAGAGGTTTGCTGCGTCGCTGGCGGCTGCTGGTGTGTCTGGCTGCATTCTTCCGGACCTTCCCCTCGAGGAGACCGGCCCGTGGGCGCAGGCCGCTGATGAAAGTGGGGTAGAGACGATCCTGCTGGCGGCACCGACGACACCCGATGACAGGCTGCCGGCTATCTGTGAGCGGTCCCGGGGGTTCGTCTACGGCGTGGGTCTTCTCGGGGTGACGGGTGTTCGGGCTGAGTTGGCCTCTAGCGCCTGCAGGATCGCCGAGCGCCTCAAGGCAGTGACCGACCGGCCGGTGCTGGTCGGCGTCGGCGTCGGCACACCGGGGCAGGCCGTTGAGGTGAGCAGGCACGGCGACGGGGTTGTGGTCGGCTCGGCCGTTGTCCAACGGATGCTGGACGGTGCCGGACCTGAGGGGGTTGCATCCCTCGTCGCTGATTTCAGACGGGCGCTTGACGACGCCTATTAGGCGGTTCTGATTCCGCCGGGCGCCCTGGATGCACTCCGAACCGGCGGAAAAGTTGCTGCTTGTCATTTGCCGGGCAGTCGGGTCTGTGCAGGGAATCGGTGCAACGGAGGGCCTTGCTGGTCGGAAATGCTTGACATGGGGCCCAAAACCGTGAAGCGTGTCATTTGATCAAGGGGTGGGTTCGCCCATCCCATAGCCAATAGAGGAGATGGTCGATGAACAAGAGCGATTTGATCGCTGCAATGGCAGAGCGTGCCGGTACGTCCAACAAGGACGCCGGCGACTGCCTCGACGCCTTCATGGACGTCGTCGCCGATGTGGTGGCTGCCGGAGAGGAGAAGCTCTCCATTACGGGCTGGCTCTCCTTCGAACAGGTCACACGCAGTGCCCGAATGGGTCGCAACCCGCAGACCGGCGAGGCACTCCATGTGCCAGCCACAAAGGCCTGCAAGGTGTCGGTTGGATCCAAGTTGAAGGCAGCCGCCAAGAGCGGCGGTGCCCCGGCAGCAGAGGCACCTGCCTCTTCCTGGTAGTACCGGAATCTGACGGACCTCCGGGATGGCACGTGTGGCCATTCCGGAGGTGATCCGTCGAACTGTCGGCAGGGAGTGCAGACGTGGTCGCTGAGGAGTTGCCCGCGCCGCGTGATGTGATCCCGCACCGGGATCCGTTTCTCTTCCTGACGGCTGTTCAGGAACTCCGACCCGGAGTGTGCGCCGCTGGATATTGGCAGCTGACCGGTGCCGAGACCTTCTTTGAAGGACACTTTCC
This sequence comes from Actinomycetota bacterium, assembly GCA_014381745.1. Lineage (GTDB taxonomy): Bacteria > Actinomycetota > Acidimicrobiia > Acidimicrobiales > MedAcidi-G1 > UBA3125. Next base: position 72,211 of record JACNLA010000028.1, read on the forward strand.
TGACCGGCCCACCCTCCCCGGTGTTCTCATGTGCGAGTCGGTAGCCCAGTTGGGTGCCTACGCCCTTCTCAGCACACCAGAGTTTGCAGGACGCCTGGCGCTCTTCGGGGGAATCGACGGCGTCCGCTTCCGCAGGCAGGTGCTGCCCGGTGAGAGGTTGGATCTCGAGGTAGACCTTGGTCGACTCTCCAAGCTGGCTGGAAAGGGACGGGGTCGGGCATCGGTTGGTGGAGAGACGGCGTGTGAGTGCGACCTGCTCTTTGTGTTCGCCTCTGCCTGACCCGCCCAGGTAAGAGAGTCGCCTCAGGCGGGGCCGAGCACCAGGCTTCCGTTGTGGCCGCCGAAACCGAACGAGTTCGAGAGCGAAGGCCCCGGAGTCCAGGGTGCCGGCTCTCCGGCTATCAGGTTGATCGTGGGCATTTCCGGGTCAGGTGTGGTGAAGCCTGCTGTAGGTGGCACCAGCCCCTTCTGCATTGCCAAAACAACGGCAACCGCCTCAAGAGCTCCGGCTGCTCCCAGAGCATGACCGGTAATGCCCTTCGTGGAGGTCATGAGCGGACCGTCGGACCCGAACAGTTTGTTGACGGCCTCTGCCTCGGCCATGTCGTTGAGCGGCGTGGAGGTTCCGTGTGCGTTGATGTGAGAGATGGCATCTGGGGAGATGCCGGCCTCCTCGAGAGCCAGCTCCATGCATGCCACCGCTCCGACGCCCCCTGGCGATGGGGCGGTTATGTGGTGGGCGTCGGCGGTGCTGGCTCCGCCCAGGACCTCGGCCAGAATCGTGGCGCCCCTCTGCTGTGCCATGCCCCACTCTTCGAGGACCAGGACACCGGAGCCTTCTCCCATTACAAAACCGTCGCGTTCGGCGTCGAACGGCCGGGACACGCCTGATGAGGACAGCGCTGTCATGTTGGTGAATCCGGCAATAGCAGCCTGAACGAAGGGAGCTTCGCTCCCACCGGCGAGCACCACGTCGCAGCGGCCGTGGGCAATCAGCCTTGCAGCGTTGGCGATGGCGTGGGTTCCTGCCGCACAGGCCGTGCATGTGTTTTCTGCCGGCCCCTGGAAGCCATGCCGCATGGACACGGCAGCGGGAGCGGCATTTGGCATCATCATCGGAACGAGGAACGGGGAGACCCGTCGTTCGCCCTTTTCCACCATGACCTTGATCTGGGTCTCAAGGGTTTCGATGCCCCCGATGCCGGTGCCGATGAAGACCCCCTTGCGCAGCGGGTCGGCAGTCAGGTCGCCAGCCTGAGCCAGTGCCATGTCGCTGGCAGCAATGGCGAACTGGGTGCAGCGGTCTGCCCGTCGTACCTCTTTGGGGTTGTCAAAGTGGGGGGTCGGGTCGAAGTCGGCGACGCGGCGGTCACCGGTCGGTGCGGGGCCACACAGGCCCTCCCAGAAGGCCTCGACGCCGATTCCACATGACGACACCACCCCCAGACCGGTGACGGCAACCCGACGGCGGGTCATTAGATCTTGCCGGTGATCAGGGTGAAGGCGGCACCGATCGTGGTGATTCCCTCCAACTCCTCCTCTTCGACGGTTACGTCAAACTCCTCCTCGAGAGCCATGACCAGCTCAACCAGGTCAAGGCTGTCGGCGTCGAGGTCATCGGCGAAGCTGGCCTCGTGGGTTATCTGACCTTCGTCGACCGAAAGTACCTCAACGGCACACTTCTTGAATCGTTCAAAATTCTCGTCACTCATGCCGGACTCCGTTCCTTATCACTGATGGGGACCGCACCACCCTAGAGGCGATAGTGCGGTAGGCGACAGATTCGGCCGCCGGCAGACACGTCATCCCATGAAGATGCCGCCGTCGACCGGAACTACGGCTCCCGTTACGTAGCCGGCACCCTCGGATGCCAGGAACCTGACCACCTCGGCAACCTCGTGGGGTTGACCAAGACGTCCCAGCGGAACAGCTTCGGCATATGAGGCCTGCTGCTCCTCGGGGAGGGCAGCCAGCATGTCGGTCAGGATCGGACCCGGAGCAACGATGTTCACGGTTATGCCACGACTGGAGAACTCTTTGGCGAGGGATCGTCCAAGGCCGACCAACCCTGCCTTTGAAGCGGCGTAGTTGGCCTGCCCCGTCTGACCTATCCGGCCTGCGATGGAGGATATGAAGACGATGCGCCCCCAGCGGGCACGCATCATGCCCTTTACGGCTCGACGGGCGACGCGGAACGATCCTGTCAGGTTGGTGTCGACAACGTCGGCGAAATCCTCGTCGCTCATCCGCAGGACAAGCCCGTCTCTGGTGATCCCAGCGTTGGCGACCAGAACCTCGACAGGACCAAGAGCCGCCTCGACCTGATCGAAGGCGGAGTCAACCTGGACGGAATCCGTGATGTCGCAGGGAACGGCCAGAATCCCGGCATCGGATACCTCAGCTGGCACTTCGCCCCGACAGGTGACAGCCACCTTGTCGCCCTGTTCGGCGAACGCCATGGCGCAGGCAAGACCAATTCCACGGTTGCCCCCGGTGACAAGTACGACCCTGCTCATCTGTATCTCCCTTGCATGTTCTGAGAGGCTACGTACCGCATCAGCCGGAACGAAGCCAGGCGATCGGTTGGCTGGAGGTGACCCGCTCGGTGTCAACGGCCAGCCATGCCATCAATTCGCCCGAGAACGAGGACCGGACCTCGGTGTCCCCGATGTTGCCGAGGAGCTCGCCTGCGACTATCTGGGCGCCGATCTCAAGGGTCGGGAGAGGGGTGAAGATCCCGGCGCCGGGGCTGACCACCATCCGGTCCGTGGCGAAGAGGTGTTCGCCCTCATGGGCGGCCGCAGCGTCGCCGGCGTCAACGGATGGAGCAGCCAGGGCGTCGAGGAGACGATCCAGATGTTCGGGGGTGTTAACGGCCAGGCGCGCCGCATCGGGAAGGGTGCGCTTGACGAGGCTCGTCAGGACGTTGCCGGGACCCAACTCGATGAACGTGGTGAAACCGGAATCAGCGAAGGTCAGAAGGGTCTGACGCCACCGGACCGGACTACAGAGCTGGGCGTTCATGAGAGCCCGCCACGTCTCAGGATTGGCGTGCGCAGTGGAATCGACGTTTGCCACGACGGTGCCTTCTGGGCGGCGGAGATCGGCTTCGGCAATTGCAGCGCTCAGCCTTTCTCTTGCCGGCGCCATGAAGGGCGTGTGGAACGCCCCGGAAACCTGCAGTGGAGACACCTTCTTGGCTCCGAGCGAGCGCGCCGCCTCACCGGCCGCTGCGACACCTTCAGGAGAACCTGCCAGGACGACCTGACCAGGGGCGTTGTAGTTGGCGACCCAGACGTCGCCGCCGACAGATGCGCAGGCACCCTCGACAGAGGCGTCGTCAAGTCCAAGAACGGCAGCCATGGTGCCTGGTGGATTCGCCGCAGCAACCTGCATTGCGGCGGCGCGTTCTGAAACGAGCCGAATGGCGTCACCGAAATCAAGCGCCCCCGAGGCTGTGAGAGCGCTGTACTCCCCAAGGCTGTGGCCGGCATGGCCGGCGGCGTCGACACCGACGCGTTCAACGGCATCCAGAACGATCATGCTGAGCAGGAAGGTGGCGATCTGGGCGTTTCGGGTGTCGCGCAACTCGTCCGCATCGGCGTCCAGGAGAAGGTGGGCCAGGTCCCTCCCGGCAGCATCCGAGGCCTCCGCTACCAGCTCCCAGGAAGGGTGTTGCGACCATGCGGCCCCCATCTCCGGCTTCTGGGACCCCTGGCCGGAATAGGTGAACACGATCATCGGAGGCGTCTCTCCACGGTCTGCACTGTCACAGTGTGGCGCGTGGAAAGCCGTATCGGAAGCACGTCTGAAGGTATTCAGGCGCATGTGGACTCCGGGTGAGGCGTCAACGGGTGACCGGTAGGCTCTGGTGCTTCGCCCGGGTGGCGGAATTGGCAGACGCGGAGGATTCAAAATCCTCTGGCCGAAAGGTCGTGCGGGTTCAAGTCCCGCCCCGGGCACCATCAGACCTGTAGACAAATCAACAGGACAGAGACACCACCGGGTGGACAGATGGCACGACCAGTGATCGAGAGGAAGCTCACCGAGATCGGTGAACGGCTCGAGCGACTCCGCTCCGACCTGTCGGTGGCCAATGAGCAGATGGCGCACTTCGCCGAGGAGGCCGACGACGCCAGGGTCAGGGCCCTCGTGTCCGAGACCGCAATAGCCGACCGTGAGCACAGGGGGGCTGATCGCCACGCAAGGGCCATGGAACGCCACCGAGACAACCTCGACGCCGAGATCAGCCGTCTCGAATCCAGTCAGGACGACCTCCTTGACCGGTTGAACGAAGGTCGCTGAGTTGGCGGCGAAGGTCACGGTCGTCATCGCCGAGGATGAGGCGATCATCAGGATGGACCTCAGGGAAACCCTGATCGAGGAGGGCTATGCCGTTGTCGGTGACACCGCACGTGGCGATGATGCGCTGGACCTCGTGGCCGAACACAACCCCGACGTTGTGATCCTTGATATCAAGATGCCGGGGCTTGACGGCATCGAGACAGCCCGGAGGATCGCCGCCTCCCACGACGCCGCCGTCGTGATCCTTACGGCATTCAGTCAGCGGGACCTGATCGAGAGGGCCATCGAGGCGGGTGCGCTTGCCTATCTGGTGAAGCCATTTCAAAAGAGTGACCTGATTCCAGCAGTCGAGATTGCAAGGACCCGCCACAGGGAGATGAGGGCGCTGACCGATCAGGCTGTGACCCTGGCCGACCGACTCGAGGCCAGAAAGGTGATCGACAGGGCCAAGGGCATCCTGATCGACGAGTGTGGCCTCAAGGAATCTGAGGCCTTCAGGTTTATCCAGCAGGCTGCGATGTCGGGTCGCCGATCAATGAAGGACGTTGCGCTTAAGGTGATCGAGGAGGGCCTCAGGCCCTGATCGCATGCGACGGCCACGGCCTGCACAACCGGGGTGACGCCGGGGATAGGGTCGCGTGATGCCCGGCCTGCTCCTGCTCGACGGCAACTCCCTCGTCTACAGGGCGTTCTTTGCCCTTCCGGCCGATCTGGTCACGGCATCGGGACAGGTGACGAACGCCGTCGTCGGCTTTGCCTCGATGCTCGCGATCCTCCTGCGAGAGCACGAACCCGATGGAGTCGTTGTGGCCTTCGACAGGCCGGGTCCTACATTTCGTCACAAGCGCCTGGAGACATACAAGGCAAATCGGGAGAAGCAGCCCGACATCCTCTACGAGCAGTTGGCCCTTGTCCGGGAGTTGGTCGAAGCCCTTGGACTCGTCGCCGTTGACGCCGAGGGATTCGAGGCAGACGATGTGTTGGCGACGCTTGCAACCATCGTCCGTGACTCGGGACGGGATGCAACCGTAGTAACCGGCGACCGCGACAGCTTCCAACTCGTGGAGGACCCACATGTGAAGGTGCTCTACAACAAGCGGGGTGTCTCCGACTACGTGCTCTACGACGAGGACGGAATCGAGGAACGAACTGGTGTCCGACCAGACCGCTACGTCGCCTATGCCGCACTTCGTGGCGACAAGTCCGACAACCTTCCCGGCGTGCCAGGTGTCGGCGACAAGACCGCGGCGCGACTAATCGGTGAGCACGGCGACCTCGACGGCGTATTTGCGGCCGCCGACGGCCAGACCCCGAAACTGCGTCAGAACCTTCATGAGAACGAGGCCCTTGCCCGTCTCAACGAAGAGATGATGCAGCTCGTCCGTAACGTTCCCCTCGGGTTGGAGGCAGATGACCTCATTCGAGGAGAGGTTGATGTCGCCAGGGCCGACGAAATGTTCGACGAGCTGGAGCTGAAGACCGCAGGGACCCGGTTGGGCCCACTGTTGGGTGTCAGCTTCGGCGGCACCGACAAAGCCAGCCCTTCCCCGGCCGCGAAGATGATTGAGAGAGAGGTAATCAACCTCTCCGACGCACGGTCGACCGTCGAGGCGTTACGACGTCTCGTAGACGCTGGCGAGCCCGTAGCCATCTCCACCGTCGCTGAGCCTGCCGCCGGGTTGGGAGACGGCCTGGCGCTCTGCCATGCAGGCTCAGACGCCGTCATCTGGGTGCCAGCGGAGAAGCTGGAGTCACCCGATGTCCGCGCTGCGCTCGCTGAGTTGCTCGGAGCCAGCGGGCCAGGCGTTATGGCACACGACAGCAAGCCGCTGACGCGTGCCTTTCTCGACGTCGGCATCGACCCTCGGGGGCTCATGCTCGACACGGCGCTCGCGGCCTACCTTCTGGACCCGACCGATTCCGGCTACGACCTGGAGGTGCTGGCCGAGGAACACCTGGGAATGATCCTGCCCGAGACCGGCGCTCCCAGCGGCCAACTTGACCTGGACGGGGACACGAGGGATCCGTCCAGCGAGGCCGCCTATCGCTCCAGGGCGATCTCCCTTCTGAGCACAACCCTGAGGGAAGCCCTTGACGCCCAGGGCCTGCAGGCTCTCAACGACGAGGTAGAGGTACCTCTGGTCAGGGTCCTTGCCAAGATGGAGAACGCCGGAGTCGGTGTAGACGTCGAGGAGTTGACCCGCCTTCGGGACAACCTGACATCTGAATGCGACAGGCTCCGCGCTGAGATTCACTCAGCGGCCGGCGAGGAGTTCAACGTGAACTCAACCAAGCAGCTCCGCGTCATCCTGTTCGAGAACCTGGGGCTCAGCCCAGGCAAGAAGACCAAGACCGGTTACTCGACCAATGCGGCGACCCTCGAGAAGTTGAGGGGCGAGCACCCCATTGTCGACCTCCTTCTCTCTTACCGCGAGGTCGAGAAACTCCGTTCCACCTACGGCGAGGGTCTGCTTGCCGAGGTCGGCTCCGGTGACAGGATCAGAGCGACCTTCAACCAGACCGTCACCCGCACGGGCCGCCTCAGCTCCGATGCTCCCAACCTGCACAACATCCCCGTACGAAGCGAGACAGGCCGGGCGTTTCGCAGGGCGTTCGTTCCGGCTCCGGGAACAACCCTGCTGGTCGCTGATTACAACCAGATTGAGTTGCGCTGCATAGCCCACCTCTCCGGAGACCCCGGCCTGATCGCAGCGTTCGATGCCGGCGACGACATACACACGGCCGTAGCGTCCAACACGTGGGGCGTCCCTCCTGAGCAGGTAACGGGCGAGCTCCGCAACAGGGCAAAGATGGTTGCCTACGGCCTCGCATACGGGATGGAGGCGTACGGTCTGGCACAGCGCCTCGGAATTCCCACAGATGAGGCTTCCGAAATCCTCGAGTCCTACTTTGCAGCATTCCCGGCGGTCCGGTCCTACATGGAGGAGACCATCGACGAAGCCCGCAGAAAGGGGTACACCGAGACTCTCTTCGGCCGGCGCCGGCGCATCCCGGAACTCAACTCCGGAAACTTCAACGTACGTCAGGCCGGCGAACGGCAGGCCATGAACGCCGGCATTCAGGGCCTGGCTGCCGACATATTCAAGGTGGCTCTCGTGAGAATCGACCATGAACTCGAGGATCGACAGCTCGGCGCCCGCCTAGTTCTCCAGGTTCACGACGAGGTGATTCTGGAGGTTCCAGCCGAGGAACTGGATGAGGTTCGACAGCTGGTCGCTGACACCATGGCCGGGGCATTCGACCTGCGGGTCGACCTGGAGGTACACATGGCCACCGGAGACACCTGGGCCGACGCAAAGGCCTGAGAACACAGGTCAGAAGGGGTTGTCGGCCCTGACCGGTAGGCTTTCGCAGTCCGACGTGGCCAACGCCGGCACCCATGTCCGCCTATTTCCCTATCCGACGAGAAGAACACGTGCCCGAGCAGACCCTCACAACACCCGCATCCGACTCCCCGCCGATGGGGACCTTCGACGAGAGCGGGGAGTACACCCCTCGCCAGATCGTTGAGAACGACCTCGGCACCCTCAGCCTCGAAGAGGCCTATCTGGCCACGATGCTGGATCTCGAGAACGGTCAACTCGTAGAGGGCACGGTCGTCCGGGTTGATAAGGACGAGGTCCTTCTCGACATCGGGTACAAGTCCGAAGGCGTAATTCCGCCACGCGAGCTTTCCATCCGAAATGGCGTCAACCCAACCGAGATCGTCTCCCTTGGAGAGCGGGTCGAGGCGGTGGTACTCCAGCGAGAGGACAAAGAGGGGCGCCTGGTTCTTTCAAAGAAGCGTGCTCAGTATGAGCGGGCCTGGAGCAAGATCGAAGAGGTCAAGGAGGCCGACGGGGTTGTTACAGGCTCCGTGATTGAAGTTGTCAAGGGGGGCCTCATCGTCGACATCGGCCTACGTGGCTTCCTTCCCGCATCGCTGGTCGAGCTGCGACGTGTCCGCGACCTGCAGCCCTACATCGGCACCAACGTCGAAGCCAAGATCATCGAGTTGGACAAGAACCGCAACAACGTGGTTCTTTCCCGCCGCGCCTGGCTCGAGGAGAACCAGAAGGATCAGCGCGAGGAGTTCCTTCATGACCTGCGCCCGGGTGAGGTCCGCAAGGGTGTCGTGTCGAGCGTTGTCAACTTCGGAGCATTCGTGGACCTTGGCGGCATGGATGGCCTGATCCACGTGTCCGAACTGTCCTGGAAGCACGTCGACCACCCCGGCTCTGTCGTGGCCGTCGGCGATGAGATCGACGTCCAGGTGCTTGAAATCGACATGAGCAGGGAGCGCATAAGCCTCTCACTCAAGGCCACACAGCAGGATCCTTGGCAGGAGTTCGCCACTGCCCACCAGGTTGGCGAGCTGGTCTACGGCCGTGTCACCAAGCTGGTTCCATTCGGAGCCTTCGTCCAGGTCGGTGAGGGCATCGAGGGTCTTGTTCACATTTCCGAGATGTCTGCGCACCATGTCGACCTTCCCGAGCAGGTGGTCACCCCAGCCGAGGAACTTTGGGTCAAGATCATCGATCTGGACCTTCAGCGACGTCGAATCAGCCTTTCGATCAAGCAGGCTGCCGAGGGTGGAGTTGTGGCGGCCGAGTATCAGGAACACTTCGGTGAGCACGCCTACGACGAAGAGGGCAACTACATCGGCGGCGACGACTCCGAGGGTCAGGAAGCATGGTCCGAGTTGTACGAGAGCGTGGCAGATACCCCCGACGGGGATGCTGCTACTGCAGAGGACTCCGGTGAGGCAGCGGAGGCATCAACGGTTGACGCCGAGGCCGACGCCGACGTAGTGGCCGATGTTGAAGCTGTTGTCGAGATCGTGGAAGCGGCTGTTGAGGCTGAGGCCGAGGTAGTGGATGCTGCTGAGAGCGCAGCGGAGCCTGTTGCGGTCGCTGACGACGCTGACGACGCTGACGACGCTGAGGAAGCCGGAGCCTGAGCCTGAGGTCTGGTCCTACATGGCATCACCCCGGCACTGAGAGATGCTCGAGATAGGTCTTACCGGGGGAATCGGTTCGGGAAAATCCACCGTGGCGACAATGCTCGCCGACCGTGGTGCAGTAGTCCTCGACTCGGACTCACTTGTCAGGGAACTGCAGGTCCCCGGAACGCCGGTCTTTGAGGCGATGGTCGCCCACTGGGGTGACAAGATCCTTGCAGCCGACGGAACGCTTGACCGAGGAGCGCTTGCTGCGATTGTCTTCGAGGATCCAGCGGAGCTCAAGGCTCTCACCGACATTGTCCATCCAGCGCACGCAATCGAGATGGAGAGGCGCCGCTCCGCCTACGAGGGCAGCGACGCCATTCTTGTGTTTGACATTCCCCTGCTCGTAGAGGTGGGACGCGGCGGCTTTGACGGAATCGTTGTGGTCGACCTGGATCCGGAGATAGCGCTCGAAAGGCTTGTGGCTGTGCGCGGTCTCGATGAGGCCGATGCAAGAAGCCGGATGGCCAACCAGGCCTCACGCAATGAGCGGCTCAAGAAGGCCGACTTTGTTGTTGACAACGCCGGAAGCATGGACGACCTGATCGCAGAGGTGAATCGCTGCTGGGAGTGGATAACAACACTCTCCACGGACTGAAGGCCCTGCAGGCCACTGGGTAGCATGCGCTGGTGAGCAACCTCTTTCGGGTCGAAGCCCCGTTCTCGCCGGCCGGAGACCAACCGGCTGCCATCAGGCAGCTGAGCGAGGCAATAAGCGGCGGGGAACGCTTCACGACCCTCCTCGGCATTACCGGTAGCGGCAAGAGCGCCACGATCGCATGGACGATCGAGAAACTTCAGCGGCCGACCCTGGTGATCGCCCCCAACAAGTCGCTTGCAGCCCAGTTGGCCAACGAGCTGCGCTCATTCTTTCCAGACAACCGGGTCGAGTACTTCGTCTCCTACTACGACTACTACCAGCCAGAGGCGTACGTGCCCTCGAGCGACACCTTCATCGAGAAGGACTCGTCGGTGAACGACGAGATCGACCGACTTCGCCACTCCGCCACGGCAGCCCTCCTGACCCGTAGGGACACGATCGTCGTTGCCTCGGTGTCGTGCATCTACGGGCTTGGATCGCCGGAGCACTACGAGGGAAAGCTCCTGGTTCTGGAGCGAGGCTCCCGTGTGGAGCAACGGGCCGTGCTTCGTCAGCTGATCGAGATGCAGTACGAACGAAACGACATGACCCTCGGACGCGGAAAGTTCCGGGTCAGGGGCGACACCATCGAGATTCACCCGGCCTATGAGGAAACCGTGATTCGGATCTCCCTCTTTGGCGACGAGGTGGAACAGATCACAGAGATCGATCCGCTTACCGGTGATCACCTTCGCCAACTTGATGATCTCGTCGTATTCCCGGCGACTCACTACATGGCCGACAGGGAGATCATCGCCCGTGCCATGACACGCATCGAGGCCGAGTTGGCTGACCGCCTGACCGTGTTTCGCGAAGAGGAGAAGCTGCTGGAGGCCCAGCGGCTGAGGATGCGCACAGAGCACGACCTGGAGATGATGGGGGAGCTCGGCTTCTGCAACGGCATCGAGAACTACAGCGCGCACATCGATGGCCGGGCCCCGGGTGAGCAGCCCTTTACGCTCCTCGACTACTTCCCCGATGACTTCATCGTGGTTCTTGATGAGTCCCATGTGGCGGTACCCCAGCTCCACGGCCAGTACCAGGGAGATCGGAGCCGCAAGGAAACCCTTGTCGAACATGGCTTTCGTCTTCCCTCCGCTGCCGACAACAGGCCCCTGCAGTTTGAGGAGTTCGTTGAGCGGGTTGGCCAGGTCGTATTCCTCTCGGCCACACCAGGCCCATGGGAACTGGAGAACTCCGGTTCGGTGGTTGAACAGATCGTGAGGCCAACAGGCCTGATCGACCCGGAGGTGGTGGTGCGACCCACGAAGGGCCAGATCGACGATCTGCTCGAGATGATCGGTCAGAGGGTCGAAGCCGAACAGCGGGTCCTTGTGACGACCCTGACCAAGAAGATGTCTGAGGACCTCACGGACTATCTACTCGAGAACGGTGTGCGGGTGCGCTACCTCCACTCTGACATCGACACCGTTCAGCGCATCGAGATCCTGCGTGACCTGCGGCTCGGAGAATTCGATGTGCTCGTCGGAATCAACCTGCTGCGTGAGGGCCTCGACCTTCCGGAGGTCTCCCTGGTGGCGATCCTGGATGCCGACAAGGAGGGGTTCCTGAGGAGCGAAACCTCGCTTGTTCAGACAATCGGACGTGCTGCCCGCAACGTGGACGGCCAGGTGGTCATGTATGCCGACGCCGTCACCAAGTCGATGCAGCGCGCGATTTCAGAGACCATGAGGCGTCGCGAACTCCAGAAGGCCTACAACGAGGAGCACGGAATCAACCCCCAGACCGTGCGCAAGGCGGTCAGCGACATCCTCCAACTCATCCGACCCGACTCCTCCTCACCGACCCCGCGGGGTAGAGGCAGAAGCGACAGACGAAAGATCCATGAACTTTCGGACATGCCGAGCGAGGACCTTCTACGCCTGATCCGAAGCCTCGAGGCCGAGATGGCGGACGCCTCAGGCGATCTGCGGTTCGAGTACGCCGCCAGCCTGCGTGACGAGATCAGGGAACTGGAGCGCGAGGTTCGCGACATGTCGGAGTCATCGTGAAACCTACGATTGCGTCGACAGCAGGGGAGCATCTCATGTCGGCCTAGGCTCGCCGCCGTGTCTGAACGCCTTGTGGTGCAGGGAGCGCGGGAACACAACCTGCGAAACGTCGACCTGGACCTTCCGCGCGACCAGTTGATCGTCTTCACGGGAATCTCCGGTTCTGGAAAGTCCTCGCTGGCTTTCGACACGATCTACGCCGAGGGTCAGCGGCGCTACGTGGAGTCGCTGTCCTCGTATGCACGGCAGTTCCTCGGCCAGATGGACAAACCGGACGTTGACTTCATCGAGGGTCTCTCGCCGGCAATCTCCATCGACCAGAAGAGCGCTTCCCGTAACCCCAGGTCAACGGTCGGAACGATCACCGAGATCTACGACTACCTGCGTCTCCTGTATGCCCGGATCGGTATCCCACATGATCCTGAGACCGGCGAGCGTCTGGTTCGTCAGACCCCACAGCAGATCGTGGACCGGGTTCTGGAGATGGAGGAGGGCACCAGATTCCAGGTCCTGGCACCGGTTGTGAGAGGCCGCAAGGGCACCTACGACACACTGCTGGCCGATCTTGCCGCCCAGGGCTTCAGCAGGGCCATTGTTGACGGTGAGCTCCACGAACTGGGCGACGATGTCGATCTCGCCAGGTACGAGCAACACACGATCCAGGTCGTAGTGGACCGCCTCGTTCAGCGTGAGGGCATTGCACAGCGTCTGACCGAGTCCATGGAGACCGCTCTGACCCTGGCCGAGGGGGTCGCCGAGATCCAGATTGTTCCCCGCCCCGATGAGTTGCCGGCCGAGGATCCCGAAGGTGACCTTCCGAAGACGATCGTCTTCAGCCAGCACCTCAGCAGGCCCAGCGACGGAAAGTCCTTTGAGGACCTGGCCCCACGCAACTTCTCCTTCAACAGCCCGTACGGGGCCTGCCAACACTGTGCCGGACTCGGAACCGTGTTCGAGGTAGATCCGGAACTGGTTGTACCCAACCCGGACCTGAGCCTCACCGAGGGAGCGATTGCACCATGGTCGAGCGGGCGCAGCCGGTACTTTCCCCGCCTGGTCGAGGCGGTGGCCGCCGACCAGAAGATTGACATGGACAAGCCGTGGCACCGCTTGTCGGCAAAGCATCGCGGAATGCTCCTCGAAAAGGGCCTCGAGGGCCGTGTGAAGGTCCGTTACACAAACCGTTTTGGACGAAGCCGCACCTACTCGGCCAGGTTCGAAGGCCTGCTGCCATACCTGCGGCGCCGACACCAGGAGGCTGAGAGCGATACCCAGAGGGAGCAGATCGAGGGCTACATGCGCCAGGTTCACTGCCCCCAGTGTGGGGGTGCACGCCTGAACGACCTTTCCCTGGCGGTCATGGTGGACGGCCACTCGATCCGCGACGTGTGCGCTCTGTCGATTGGTGAGGCGGCAAAGATCCTCCAGGGGCTCGACCTGACCGAGCGGGAGACGATGATCGCCGAGCAGATCCTGAAGGAGATCAACTCTCGCCTCGGATTCCTCCTAGATGTTGGCCTCGACTATCTGTCCCTGTCGCGCTCTGCCGCCACGCTCGCCGGCGGCGAGGCACAGCGCATACGCCTGGCCTCCCAGATCGGCAGCGGGCTGGTGGGAGTCCTCTACGTCCTCGATGAGCCGTCGATCGGACTCCATCAGAGGGACAACCAACGGCTCATTGAGACGCTCCTGCGCCTGCGAGACCTCGGGAACACGGTGATCGTGGTCGAACACGACGAGGAGACCATCAGGTCGGCAGACCACATAGTCGACATTGGCCCCGGTGCCGGGGAACATGGTGGCGACATACTCCACAGTGGCGATCTGGCCGGGCTTTTGAGCCACAAGACATCTCTCACCGGGCAGTACCTGAACGGCAGACGGTCAATCGCCGTACCCGAACAGCGGAGACCCCTGAACGAAGCGAGGCTTATCGTAAAGGGCGCCAGGGAGAACAACCTGAACGGCATCGACGTGGAAATTCCGTTGGGCTGCTTTGTTGCGGTGACCGGTGTCTCCGGATCGGGCAAGTCCACCCTCGTCAACGAGATTCTCCATAAGGCCCTCATGGCGGGCGTCTACGGGTCGAAGGTGCCGCCCGGCCTACACACCTCCATCGAGGGGGTGGAGTCGGTCGACAAGGTGATCAACATTGATCAGACGCCCATCGGGCGGACACCTCGCTCCAATGCGGCCACCTATACGGGCGTCTTCGATCATGTGCGCAAGCTCTTCGCACAGACCGAAGAGGCGAGGGTGCGTGGCTACAAGCCAGGCCGCTTCAGCTTCAACGTGAAGGGCGGGCGATGCGATGCCTGCAACGGAGACGGCACCCTCCGTATCGAGATGCACTTCCTGCCCGACGTCTATGTGCCGTGTGAGGTCTGCCGGGGTCGTCGCTACAACAGGGACACCCTCGACATCACATTCAAGGGACGCAGCATCGCCGATGTGTTGGACATGCCCTGCGAGGAGGCCCTCGGGTTCTTCGAGAAACAACCATCAATCACCCGGCACATGCAGACCCTCGTCGACGTCGGGCTCGGTTACATCAGGCTCGGTCAGTCAGCACCCACCCTGTCGGGAGGCGAGGCTCAACGGGTCAAGTTGGCCAGCGAGCTGGCCAAACGACCAACAGGACACACCGTTTACATCCTCGATGAACCAACCACGGGCCTGCATTTCGAAGATGTACGCAAACTCCTCGGGGTTCTGAGCCGCCTCGTGGACCAGGGAAACTCGGTAATCGTGATCGAGCACAACCTGGATGTCGTAAAGACGGCCGACTGGCTGATCGACCTGGGGCCCGAAGGAGGAAGTGGTGGCGGGCGAATCGTGGCAACCGGCACCCCTGAAACGGTCGCCACCGTGTCTGAGAGCCACACCGGGCATTTCCTGGGTGCGCTTCTGGGCGGTTGATGAGAGAAGTAGGCATGGAAGACCATGGCCGCTGGAGGCCTACGCTCGTGAGATGGTGACACGACCACCAGCCGGGACCATCCCGGACGCACCAGGCTCCTACCAGTTCCGTGATCCCGAGGGTCGTGTCCTGTACGTGGGCAAGGCAAAGAGCCTCCGCCAGCGTCTCGGCAGCTATTTCGGCAACCGCGACCGCATGGTGCCACGGACAGCCCAGATGCTCGACGAGGCAACCGATGTCGAGTGGATTCAGGTGAGCAACGAGCTTGAGGCCCTGATGCTCGAGTTCAACCTGATCCGGGAGCACAAGCCTCGCTTCAACGTCGACATGAAGGACGACAAGAGCTATCCGTTTCTGGCCATCACGGTGGAGGAGGAATGGCCACGTCCGATGGTCACCAGAGCCAGGCGGAAGAAGGGAGTCAGGTACTTCGGGCCCTTTGGGCAGGCAGGAGCCATCCGCGACACCCTCGAGCTGCTCCTGAAGACCTTTCCCCTTCGAACCTGCCCTGACACGAAGTTCAAGACCCATGAAAGAGCTGGCCGCCCCTGCCTGCTCTTTCACATACAGAAGTGCTCCGGGCCGTGTGTCGGCGAGATCGACAAGGAGACCTACCAGCAGATTGTTGCCGAGTTGATCAAGTTCCTTGACGGCGACTCCGACGGCGTGGTGGCCCGTCTTCAAAACGAAATGGAGGCCTCTGCGAAAGCACTGGACTTTGAGACGGCAGCTCGACAGAGGGACCGTCTGGCGAGCGTCAAGAGAGTGCTTGAGCGACAGGAAATGGTGGGGCCCAGCGACGAGGAGATGGACGTCTTCGGAATAGCAGGTGACGATCTGGAGGCTGCAGTGCAGGTCTTCTACGTTCGGCACGGCCGAGTTGTGGGTCGCAAGGGCTTCGTCATGGAGCGGGTCGAGGATCTGCAACGTGCAGAGCTGGTCGACGAGGTTCTTTCCGCCCACTACCGGTCCGACCCTCCGCGCGGCGTTCCTCGCAGGGTGCTGGTGCCCGATGCGCCAGCTGAAGCTGAACTCCTGTCGGAGTGGTTGACAGCGGAGCGGGGAACCCGGGTGGAGATTCGTGTTCCCAGGCGGGGCGGAAAGCGCCGGCTCATGGAGACGGTCACACGCAACGCCGACGAGGAGTTCCTGAGGCACCGTCTGAAACGCGCTACGGACCACAACACAAGGGCTCGAGCGTTGAACGAACTTCAGGTTGGCCTGGATCTGCCTGAATCTCCGCTGCGTATCGAGTGCTACGACATGAGTCACCTTCAGGGAACTGACTACGTGGGCTCGATGGTCGTGTTCGAGGATGGAATCGCCAAGAAATCCGACTACCGACGTTTCAGGATCAGGCACGTTGACGGAAACGACGACTACGCGGCGATGGAAGAGGTTCTCACCAGACGGCTCAGCGCCTATCTGAGTGAACGCCGGCTGCCGGTCGCCGACAGGCCCGGCCGCTTCGCATACCCACCCAACCTCCTGTTGGTCGACGGCGGGGCAGGACAGCTGGCGGTGGCGGAACGGGTTGTTGCCGAACTGGGGCTGGGAGACGAGATACCGGTGGCAGCTCTCGCAAAGCGGTTCGAACAGGTCTACCGACCCGGCAGAGGGGAGCCGGTGGATCTTGCGAGGGGCTCAGAGGCCCTGTACCTGCTTCAGCGGCTGCGGGACGAGTCCCACCGGTTTGCGGTCGCCTACCACCGTCAACTCCGCTCGAAGCGAATGACAGGATCGGTACTGGACGGCATAACGGGCCTTGGTCCAAACCGGAAAAAGCGCCTCACCTCCGCCTTCGGCGGTGTGAAGGCGGTACAGCGAGCGTCCCTTGAGGATCTCATGGACCAGCCGTGGCTGCCAGATGCGGTGGCTGAAGCCATCTTCGAGCGCACCCACGGTCAGGCCTGACAGGCCGGTCACCCGAGGGCGATCAAAGCAACCGACCCGATGGCGCCGAACATCCCGAGTACCTGTGAGCGGCTCATCTTCTCCTTTAGGACAACCCTGGCCATAAGCACGGTGGTGGCCGGGTAGAGGGCTGCCAGAACGGAAACCAGGCTCAGCAGACCGGTATTCACCGCCGCGAGGAACGCCACGTTGGCCGCCATGTCGAACACGCCCGCCAGGAGGACCAGAGCGGTCACGCCCTCGCCTCGGGCAGGGAGCACCTGACCACCCCTGGAGAGGACAGCGACTGAGGCCAGCAGCACAGAAGCGATCCGGGCTCCGACGAGCGGCCACGGCGCTGTTGAGTCCTGAGCTGCATCAATGACAATGAAGAAGGCGGCAAAGCCGGCCCCGGCAAGCATTGCTTCCAGAACCAGGCCGGGTGGCACGGCCTCCGAGCCGCCCGGAACCCGGGACACCAGCACAATCGCTGACAGGCCCACCAGGATTCCCAGAATATGTAAA
Organism: Actinomycetota bacterium; assembly: GCA_014381745.1. Classification (GTDB taxonomy): domain Bacteria; phylum Actinomycetota; class Acidimicrobiia; order Acidimicrobiales; family MedAcidi-G1; genus UBA3125. Next base: position 89,511 of record JACNLA010000028.1, read on the forward strand.
GGGGAGAGATGTTCCCCGAAGGCCAATCCCCAGACGACCGGAATGGCAGCTGAGTTGACCGCTGTGATCGGCGCTACTACAGCCATCGGGCCTCGACCAAGGCCCCGGTAGAGGAACCCGATCCCGATCATTCCAAAGACTCCGGCTGCGCCGCCGACCAGAAGCGATCGGCCTGTGAAGGTCTCGGCCATCAGGAACGCAGCAGGGACTACGAGGATCAGTCCGACAATATGTGTCGCGGCAACCACTCGAAGAGGGCTTACCCGCCTTGAAGCCATGCCCCCGCAGAAGTCGCCGAGCCCAAACATGGACGCTGCCACAAGGGCCAGGAATGCTGCCACGGAGGCAGGCTACGGCTGATGTCCCGTGCATCAGGCGGAGATGTGGGACGCTCAACGGATGGAGGCCGCCGACGATCCTTGGGAACAGCACGCTGCCTGGTGGCAGGAGGGCTTTACAGCTGGGGCCGATGCCGAATACGAGGAGCAGATTCTTCCCCTCGCTGCCGAGCTCCTGTCGGGATACGACCGCGTGCTTGACATCGGCAGCGGCGAGGGCCAGATCGCCCGGCTGGCACGCGCTGGAGGATCAGCTGCCGTCGTGGGGGTGGATCCGTCCCGTGCGCAGACAACCGAGGCGGTGCATCGTGGCGGTGGGGCCATCTATGCACGCGCAGCGGCCGCCGAGCTTCCCTTCGGCGACGCCACATTCGACGCTGCCGTGGCCTGCCTGGTGTTCGAACACATCGAGGACATGGACCAGGCGGTGGGGGAGGTGGCCCGGGTGCTGCGCCCCGGCGGCCGGTTCGCGTTCTTCCTCAACCACCCCCTTCTCCAGACGCCGGGCAGCGGGTGGATCGACGACCAGATCCTGGATCCTCCGGAGCAGTACTGGAGAATCGGCCCCTACCTGGTCGAGTCAATCCAGGCAGAAGAGGTCGAGAAGGGCGTCTTCCTGCCCTTCATCCACCGGCCCCTCAGCCGGTACGTGAACGCGTTGGCGCAGAACGGTCTTCTGCTGCAGAGAATGTATGAGCCGTCACCGCCCGAGGGGTTTCTCTCCCGGGCAGCTGAGTACCGGGAGGCATCGACCATCCCCCGCCTGCTCTGCCTTGTGTGCGAGCTGCGGGAGCCCCGCTGAGCGACGGCTGAGAGGCCATTAGAATCGGCTCATGAGCGACCTTCTGGTGATCACCGGCCTGTCGGGTGCCGGTCGCTCCGAGTTCTCGAGCGACCTAGAGGACCTGGGCTGGTTCGTCATCGACCGTCTTCCGCCAGACATTCTCACCAAGGTCGCAGACCTGGCGGTCGGCACCGACTCTCCCTGGGACCGCGTGGCATTCGCCCTCAAGGCAGACACCGTGGAAGGAGAGTGCCTTCGGGCGCTCGATGACCTGCGCGAGGTCTCGAACCGCATGCGCGTGGTTTTCCTGGACTGTTCAACCGACGAGCTCGTGCGGCGTTACAAGGGAAGCCGGCGTCCTCACCCATTTCCGGAAGCCTCCGGGATAGAAGCCGGGATAGAAGCCGAACGGGCGCTCATGCAGCCGGTTCGTGAGGTAGCCGACCTCGTCATCGACACCTCCGACATCAACGTCCACGACCTGCGGGACAAGGTGGCTGAACTCTACGGAGGCCAGGACGACAGGGTTATGCGTACCTCGATTACCTCGTTCGGCTTCAAACACGGTGCTCCCAGAGATGTCGACATGCTGTTGGACTGCCGGTTCATCCCAAACCCCCACTGGGTCGATGAGCTTCGTCCGCTGAGCGGGCTGGAGGCACCGGTCCAGACCTTTGTGCTCGGACAGGACCTGACGCTCGCCTTCCTCGACCAGTTGGAGGAAATGTTGAGCCACCTGCTGCCCGCCTATGTCGCCCAGGGGAAGGCGTACGTGTCGATCGCCTTCGGATGCACCGGCGGCAGGCACCGATCGGTCGCAGTTGCCGAGGCCATAGCGGAGCGACTCCGGGACCGCGGTTTCACCCCATCAGTGAGGCACAGGGACCTGAATCGCTGAGGGTCCCGGCGGGAACACCGGTGTGACAGGAAACCAGCCCGGACTGCGCGCCGGCAGCCTCCAGATCGGCTAGCAATGCAGGTAACCACTTAGCTGGCGGCCCGAGGGCCCCGGGAGGCAACATCGTCATGACAGTGCGTGTAGGCGTCAACGGCTTTGGCCGGATTGGCCGAAATTTCCTGCGGGCAGCACGCGCTGCCAACGCCCCGATCGAGTTCGTGGCTGTCAACGACCTGGGGGCCATCGAAACGATGGCCTTCCTTTTGGCCAACGATTCGGTCCACGGCCGCCTTGGTGCCCGGGTCAGGGCGACCCGCACCGGAATCACCGTCGACGGCCACAAGATCACCGTCCTGTCCGAGCGGAACCCGGCTGATCTTCCGTGGGACGATCTGGGAGTTGACGTCGTCATTGAGTCGACAGGTATTTTCACCAGCCGGGAGAAGGCGGCGCTGCACCTTGAGGCCGGAGCGAAAAAGGTCATCATCTCGGCGCCGTCCGGTGATGCCGATGCGACGTTCGTCGTCGGCGTGAACGACGACACCTACGATCCTGCAAAGCACCACGTGGTCTCAAACGCATCGTGCACCACGAACTGCTTCGTGCCGATGATCAAGGTCCTTGACGACGCCTTCGGGGTGGAGCAGGGCTTCATGACCACCACGCACGGGTACACAGGCGATCAGAGCCTGGTTGACGGGCCGCACAGCGACCTGCGCAGGGCCAGAGCTGCTGCCGTCAACATTGTTCCAACCTCAACCGGAGCCGCCCGGGCAACCAGCCTCGTCATGCCCAAGATGAAAGGCCGCCTTGACGGCATCTCTCTTCGCGTGCCGATCCCCGACGGTTCTGTAACCGACTTTGTAGGAACCCTCAAGAAGAAGGTGACCGTCGAGCAGGTGAATGCCGCATTCGCCGCGGCAGCCCGCAAGGGGCCCCTGGCGAAGGTCCTCGACTACAGCGAGGAACCCCTCGTCTCGTCTGACATCATCGGCCGTCCGGCGTCGTGCACGATCGACGCCGACCTGACCATGGCCAACGGGACAATGGTGAAGATATGCGGCTGGTACGACAACGAGATGGGGTACTCGACCCGTCTCGTTGACCTGACCAGAATCGTGGGAACGAGGCGTACCAAGAAGACCCGGAAGGCCGGGCGCAAGTAGTACCGGTGGAACTTCCGCAACTGGAGGACCTGGGAGAACTAAGCGGTCGCAGCGTTCTGGTCCGCTGCGACCTCAACGTCCCGTTGGCCGACGGCCGCATCGTCGACGACCTCAGGATTGAGGCGTCACTTCCGACCCTGCAGTACCTGACTGATGCCGGGGCATCCGTGACCGTCTGCTCGCACCTTGGTCGCCCCGGTGGTCGTCCTGACCCGGCGTTCTCGTTGGAACCCGTGAGGGCGCGTCTCGCTGAACTTGCACCTGGTGTCTCCCTGCTGGAGAACCTCCGATTCGATCCCGGTGAGACCGGGAACGACCCGGACTTTGTAGTTGGCCTGATCGAGGGCCAGGACGCCTATGTGAACGACGCCTTCGGAGCCTCTCACCGGAGTCATGCGTCGATCGTGGGCCCACCACTGCACCTGCCGTGTGCGGCTGGGCGGCTGTTGGCAAAGGAGGTTGACGTTCTGGGTTCGCTCAGGTCGGCACCACGGCGTCCCTTTCTGGCAGTCCTGGGCGGAGCCAAGGTGAGCGACAAGCTAGGGGTGATAGAGGCACTCCTGGAGGTGGTCGATGAGCTGATCGTCGGCGGTGGAATGTGCTTTACGTTCCTTGCAGCAAGGGGAGCGAAGGTCGGCTCCTCGTTGCTGGAGGAGAACATGATTGAAGCCTGTGCCAGCCTCCTCGATTCTGGAGCGCCGATACGGCTGCCTATCGACATTACGGCCCTCGGCCCCGGTGGAGTCATCGGAGACCCGGAAGCTGGCGGCGAGGTGAGGCAGGTTGGCACCTCCATGCCTGACGGATGGATGGGGCTCGACATCGGACCCGGCTCCGCTGTCGAGTTCTGTGACCTGATTGCCGAGGCGAGGACGGTCCTCTGGAACGGTCCGATGGGGGTATTTGAAGATGCCCGCTTCTCTGCCGGCACCCGTACCGTGGCTGAGGCGGTGGCCGACTGCCGTGGGTTCACGGTGGTCGGTGGAGGTGACAGCGCTGCTGCTGCCCGGATGTTTGGTGTGGAGGACCGAATCGACCATGTGTCAACCGGCGGGGGAGCGGCACTGGAGCTGATTGAAAAGGGCGACCTGCCCGGCCTCGCCGCACTGCGGGCCGGAACTGAGAGGAACTGAAGATGACAGGTGAACGGAAACCGCTGATCAGCGGCAACTGGAAGATGAACCACAACCACTTTGAGGCAATCCAGGCCGTCCAGAAGCTGTCCTACCTGCTGTCGGCAAATGACTACGACGCTGTCGATGTCTCTGTACACCCTCCGTTCACCGACCTGAGGTCCGTTCAAACCGTTCTGCAGTCAGACGAGATCCCGGTAATGCTTGGCGCCCAGGATTGCCACTGGGAGGCAAACGGCGCCTTCACCGGAGAGGTGGCACCGGGGATGCTTGCCAAGCTGGATGTGTCGCTCGTGATCGTCGGCCACTCCGAGCGTCGGCAATTCTTCGGAGAGACCGATCAGGACGTCAACAAGAAGGTAAAGGCCGTGCTGGCCGCCGGGATGACCCCGATCATGTGCTGTGGCGAGACCCTCGATGAGCGCGAGGCCGGAACCACCGAGGCGAGGGTCTCCAGCCAGGTGCGAGCCGGGCTTTCAGGCGTGAACCCCGAGCAGGTGGGGTCCCTGGTTGTTGCGTATGAACCGATCTGGGCAATAGGTACCGGTGTGGTTGCAACCCCAGAGGATGCACAGGCTGTCTGTTCCGTCATCCGCAAGGTTGTCGGCGAGGATTCCGGAACTGCCGCGGCCGATGCTGTTCGCATCCAGTACGGCGGCTCCGTGAAGCCCGTGAGTGCCCCCGACCTGATGCGCCAGCCCGACATCGACGGTGCCCTCGTCGGTGGGGCATCTCTTGATCCCGAGGAGTTCACCCGAATCATCGCCTATCGACTGGTCGGCTGAGGCCGTCTCCAGCGATAGCCTGCTCTCACCATGTTCGTTCTCGTAGCAATCATCCAGGCAGGTTCCGGGCTGGGAATCATCTTTCTGGTTCTCCTCCACAGCGGTAAGGGCGGTGGCCTCTCCGACATGTTCGGTGGGGGTATCGGCGCCCAAACCGCAGGCTCAACCGTGGTTGAGCAGAACCTGGACCGCATCACCATCGTGACCGCGCTGGTGTTCGCCTTCACCACCATCGCCCTGGGCCTGATGTTCTAGGCGGCGCCCTGCATCAGGGTGCCATCAGACAACTTCATCAGGTGATCGAGCCCTTTGGGACGACCCACTCGGTCTGCTGGCCCGTCACGTCTGCGATGCGGTCAAAGTCGGTGTCATAGTGCAGGACGACCAAGTCGTTCACCTCGGCGGCAGCGGCGATCAGGAGGTTCGGTATCGGGAGCCGGTGCTGTCCTCTCTGGGCAAGGAGCGACTGCACCTCCAGAGAACGGTCCGTGACCTCACGGTCGATGGTGGCCTGTGGGAGATAGGAGCGCTCAGTTGCCGTCCGAGCGTATTCGGTCGCATTTCGGGCGCTGTATAGGACCTCGAGATCGATGACTGCGCAGGTCGCCACAAGGCCGAGGGAAATTCGTGGGAGGAGGCGCTCAGCTACCTGGTGATGCGGCTGTCGGGCCAGAGCGCTCTTGTCAGCCAGATACAGGGCGGTCACCGCCACGCGCCCTTCATGACCTCGGGGTCATCTAGATCCAGACCCTCCATGGTTGTGAGGCGAATGGCATGTTTGCGCAGAACCTCGCCTCTCTGGATCTCCTCTAGAGCCCGGTTTACGGTGTCCTTCATCGTGTTTGTCTCGAGAATGCTCCGCGCATCAGCAAGGAGATCGTCGTCAATGTCGATCAACCGTTTGGTCATACTCGGAGTATATACGAGCCTGTAGCGGAAGATATATTCTGATCTATCTAACGGTTATCAGACCCAGGACCCTTCGGCGGGTGGTCGTTTGTCGGCGGCAGGTAGCCTGACCGGCGTTCCGGGTCTCCCGGAGGTCACGTCGGAGTGGCGGAATTGGCAGACGCGCCAGCTTGAGGGGCTGGTGCCCGCAAGGGCGTGGGGGTTCAAGTCCCCCCTCCGACACAAATCGCGTTTGCCCTGGTCAGAGGGTTGCGCCCGGTGTTCCGTGGACTTCGGCGAGTGCAAGCTACGTAGCGATAGTGCTGTGACCAGGCGTTTTGTCTTCGTGTCGGAGGCAGGGGCACTTGTTCTCCGTCCATCGAGTCGCTTGCTCAAAGATGCTGGTCAGAGCGCTGTTGCGGACGTAGGTGTGTCGGTCTGCAAACGAGTTGCTAACGGCGACTCTTCAACAGGGGAACACGAACCGCACCTGGACCGCGGTCGAAGACCTGCTCGCCAACGCGGTCGCTGACCCCTCCAACTGAGCGTCACCGAACCGGCGTTATACGTGTGATCGGTGTCATCTCTGAAGGGGCGGGGCTTGTCAAGAGGGCCTCGGCGTAGCCGTGTCCGTGTGGTGGGCGCGGCGGGCTAGGCCAACGGAGTGTTGGTGTTGAGGTGGTTGGTTGTGGTGCCTCACCAGGTGGTGGTTGCTGGTCGTTCTCGCCGGGTTGGGCCTGGGGTGTCGGTCATCTCTTTGAATCTCCCCGGGTTTCGTAGAGGCTGGGGTTATTGAGTCACGGCCTGGTTGGCTGTGCTCGTCTGACGGTATTCGGTTTCGTGGTCGGCGGGGGTGGTGAACTGGCGGCGGCCGGGGAGGATCTCGCCGTGGCGGCGTCGGTGGTTGAACCAATCGACGTATTCGAGGGTGGCGAACTCGACATCCTCGAGGCCGGCCCAGGGACCGTGGGGGTAGATGAGCTCCCATTTGTAGAGCCCGTTGAACGACTCGATCATCGCGTTGTCGTAGCTGTCGCCCTTGGAACCAACCGAGGCGACGACGCCGTTGTCGGCCAGCCGCTGGGAATATCGAATGCTGAGATATTGAACGCCCATGTCGCTGTGATGCACGAGCTGGGACAGGTCGGCGCCGGCTCGGCGGCGGTTGAACACCGCCATCTCCAACGCGTCGATCGCCAGATCTGAGCGCAGAGAGGTCGAGGCCTGCCAGCCGACCACGAAGCGGGAGTAGGCGTCGATGACGAACGCGACGTACACCCACCCGGCATGGGTCTTGACGTAGGTGAGATCGGCCAGCCAAAGCCGGTTCGGGGCCTCGGCGGTGAAGTCCCGGTCAACGAGATCGGCCGGCCTGTCCGAGCCGTCGTCGGTGATGGTGGTGCGGACCCACGATCGGCCCCGACGTACGCCCGAGAGCCCCATCTCTTTCATCAGGCGTTCGACAGTGCAGCGAGCGACGCGGATGCCATCGACGTTGTTGAGGTGATCCCACATCTTGTCGCCGCCATAGGCGACGAAGTTCTCGTCATAGACCCGCTTAATCACCGGCTTGAGCTCGGCATCACGCTGAGCTCGCGCTGACGGCGGCCTGGTCTTGGCCGCGTAGTAGGTCGAGGGGGCGATGCCAAGCATCTTGGCGATCGGCTCGATTCCCCACCGCAGCGTCCCGCTGCGCCGATCCTGGTGTTCGTCGATGAACCGGATCACGTCTGCGACTGGCGGTCGAGCTCCGCCCCGAAGAAAGCCGAAGCCGCCTTCAAAATGTCGTTGGCCCGGCGTAGCTCCGCATTCTCACGCTTCAACCGCTTCAGCTCGGCGAGATCATCGCTCGTCGGCCCCGACCGACGGCCGCCGTCGATCTCGGCCCGGCGAACCCACTTGCGCACCGTCTCCGGCGTCGGGCCCAGCTTCTCCGCGACCGAACAGATTGCTTCCCACTGCGACCCGTACTCGTGCTGATGATCGAGCACCATCCGCACCGCACGCTCACGCATCTCCGCCGGGTAACGCCCCGGCCTTCTCTGATCTGACATTGCTCCATCCTTCTCAAGGATCGGAGCCTCCACCAGACCCGGGGAGATTCACTTCGCCGCCGTTGACGGGGTCGTCGTGGGGCATGGTGTGTTTCGGCATCGGTCAGGCGGACGCAATCAAGTGGTCGGCCTCGCCATGGGTGTGGGGGTCATGACAACAGTCGGGTTCGCGCACTGACCGAGTTCTTGTGGAGTCACACTGCGGCGGTGGGCTCGGCGGTTGTCGGTTGCAGGCAGCGGATCTCGCCGTCTCGGAGGCCGTAGTAGACGAGCGTGACGATCTTGCGGGCTGTCGCGACTTTGGCGACGGCTCGGCTGTTGCGGCGTTCGGCGAGTGCTTCTCGTTGGGTGTGAAGCCAGGAGTCTTTGCGGAGTTTCTGGGCGGCTTCGACCGCGGCCCAGCGCACGAGCCGGTTGCCTTGTTTGGTGATCGGGCCCCTGGAGACCTTGATGTCGGACTCGCGGTGGCGTGGGGTGAGGCCACACCACGACGCGAGATGCCCGGCAGAAGCGAACCGGTCGATGTCGCCCGATCTCAGCGACCATGATCGCAGCGATGACCGGCCCGATGCCGGGGATCTGTTGGATGGCGTGGTAGCCGGCGTGGTCGGCGAAGACGTGGCCGATCGAGTCGTTGAGCTCGCCGATCTCGTGATCGAACGTGTCGATCAACACCAACAGCGACTCGATCCGTTGCCCGAACGGCGACGCGAACCAGTCGTCGGTCTCGAGCAGATGGGCGAGGAGCTCACGGCCGCCTTTGCCGAACAGATCCGTCATCGGCACGTGCATGCCCCGCTTCGCGATGATCGCGTGGACTTGGGCTTTGAGCCCCGACCGCAGGGCCACGAGCTTGGCCCTATAGCGGACCAGCTCACGATGGTGGCGAGCGTCGGCGGTGGAGATCCATGCCTCGGGCAACATGTTCGACCGCAACAGGTCTCCCAGGACCTGACAGTCGAGTTGATCGTTCTTGACCCGGCGCCCCTCGAACGCCGACAGCCTCGACGGCGCAGCGAGATGCACCTGGACCCCTGCCGCCTGCAACGCGTCGACCGCCCAGTACCAGCCTGTGGGGGCCGAATATTGCGTCGTGGCTGGTCAGGCCGCGTTTCGGTACTCGTTGATCAGGCCGTCGCACCGGGTTGCCTTGACGATCCGGAGCCTCGGGGGACAGGGGTCGGCGTCTGGCGTGGGCAGGGGTGGTCTTTGGTCGAGGGAGCGGTGGGGTCGGTGTTCGTCGTAGTGGTCGATGTAGTCGACGACGACACGCTCGAGTTGCCGCTGGTTCCAGATGATGGTGCGGTCGAGAAGTTCTCGGCCGATGGAGCCGATCCAGCGTTCGGCGAACGCGTTGGCCACCGGAGTGCGGACGGGCGTCTTGAGGATATTGAAGCCCTCGGAGTGGAAGACCTCGTCGAAGGCGTCGATGAACTGGCTGCCCCGAACCCTGCGGGGGCCGAATATTACGTCGTGCCTGGTCAGGCTGCGTTTCGGTACTCGTGGATGAGGCCGCCGCACCGGGTTGATTTCACGACGCTGAGATGACGATGAGCTGGGGGACTTGCTCGATTGCTCGCGAGCGGTGGTTGCTGGTTGAGAGTGCGGTGGGGCCGGTGGGTGTTGTAGTGCTCGATGTAGTCGATGACCAAGCGTTCGAGTTGGTGTTGGTTCCAGATGATGGTCCGGTCGAGGAGCTCTCGGCGGATGGATCCGATCCACCGTTCGGCGAAGGCGTTGGCTACGGGCGTGCCGACCGGGCTCTTGAGGATCTTGAAGTTCTCGGTTCGGAAGATCTCGTCGAAGGCATTGACGAACTGGCTGCCGCGGTCGCGAACGAGGGCGCGTGAGCCTGCGAGATGGTTGGTGTGGCGGAGCAAGAGGTTGCGGGCTGCTTGGGTGGTCCAGGCCCCGGTGGGGTTGGCGGTGGTGCCGGCGTAGAAGACCTGTCGGGTGGGGATGTGGATGAAGAACAGCACGTAGCAGCGGCGGAGCAGGGCGGTGTCGACGGTGAAGAAGTCGCAGGCCACGGCCGCTTGGGAGTGCAGGAACTGCGACCAGGTGACGTCGGATCGGTGCGGGGCGGGGTCGATGCCGGTGGTCTTGAGGATCTTCCACACGGTGGAGGACGCGATGTGGTGGCCGAGGCCGGCCAATTCGCCATGGATGCGGCGGTAGCCCCAGGTCGGGTTCTCATTAGCGAGGCGAAGAACGAGCTTTCGGATCTCGGTTGCGGTGGATGGTCGTCCCGGTCCTCGTGAGGGCTGTGTCCAGTGGCGGGTGATGCGTCGTCGGTGCCATCGCAAGAGGGTGTCGGGGGTGACGATCCAACCGGCTCGTCGTGGGCGGGGGAGCGCGGCGGCGATGGCGCCGAGCAGAGTCCGATCATTGTCGTTGACAGCGGGTCGGCCGAGTTGTCGGCGCAGCACGGCGAGTTGGTGGCGGAGCACGATGATCTCGAGTTCCTTGGAGCGGCCGGATCTGACAGCGAGACGGGCCAGGCCGGCGATGAGGCGGTAGAGAATGCGAGACACAGCCGATCAGCTTCGGCCGTGTTTCCCCTGATCAGCGGGCACGACCGAATATTCGGCCCCCACAGGCGGCATCGGGGCTGGTCAGCACCCACACGCGCGGGTTTCCGAGCCCCACATGCGCCGTTCGTCCGCCGGGTAGTGAAAGCGACGCTCACTGAGTGGCTCGCGCACCTGGTCGAGCAGCTCGAGGAGTACGAGGAGAGCGCGTTCACCTGATCGAGGCTGCGGCGCATCGGGTGGGGCGAAGGCGCCGGGGTGTCTCAGAGTCGTCGGGGGAGGTAGGTGGTGAGGATGATGCCGCCTGCGGACAGGAGGGCGAGGGCGGCGTAGAGGAGCCAGAAGCGTCCGAGGGCGAGCGCGAGGGCGGCGAGTGCGGGGGCGATGAGGAAGGAGACTTCTCGCCAGGTGGAGAACACGCTGGCCATTGCGGCGCGTTCTCGTGGTTTGACGAGGCGTACGAAGGGGATGTTGCCGAGGACGTCGAGCATGCCGCCGCCGGTGGCGCCGAGGAGCCAGAGCGCGATCCCGGGGGTGGCTGCGTCGCCGATGATGGCGAGTCCGGAGAGGCTCACGGTCATGAGGGCGAAGCCGATCCCCATGGTTGCTCGAACGCCGATCCGACGGGCGGCTCGGTCCACGACCGGAGCGAGGAAGAGCGTGGCGCTGCTCGCTGAGAGGAGGGCGCCGGCCATCCATTCTGGGTGGCCGGCCTCGACCACGTAGATCGGGCCGTAGATGAAGAGTGCGGCCCAGAAGACCGAGCGGATGATGGTGATCGCGTAGGCGATGCGGAGGCTGCGGCGCCGAAAGAACCGAGCCACGGAGTCGATGATGCGTGGCGCGGGGGCGATGGGTGCGCGGAGGATCTCGTTGCCGTCGAAACGCAGTCGCCAGTGGTAGGCGAGCATGAGGACGGTGACGGCCATGGCGGTGACGAAGGGAGCGTTGGGGTCGACGTTGCTCCAGAGCCATGTGCCGAATGCGGGCCCGGCGAGCCACGCCGCGGCGAGGTAGAGGAATCGCCGGCTCTCGGCGTTGACGAAGTCCGACTTGGCGACGAAGTCCATGAGGTAGAGCGAGAGCACGACGGAGAAGACCGAGGCATGGGAGGATCGAAGGCCGATGGCGATGGCGATCGACCAGGAGGGTCCGAGCGCGAACAGGGTCGCGGCGCCGACGAGCGCGAGTCCTCCGCCGGTGAGGATCCATCTGCGAGGGATCAGGCGTTCGAGTCGGGCGACGTTGAGTGTGGTGGCGACCGTGACGATCGAGCCCCCGAAGAAGGCGTAGGAGACGGCTTGTTTGGAGCCGAGCTGCTCGAGGGCGACGAGAGGCACGGTGCCGACCATGACGGCACGCGCGAGCCCCTCGATTCCGGCGAGGCGGGCGATTCGGTCGGCGGCGTGGCCGGGGACGTGTTGGAGGCCGACGGGTGGCCGAGCGCGGGCCATGGCTCAGAGCAGAAGGTGGGCGAGGGCTTTGAGGTCAGGTTCGGCGCTGTCGAAAACCGGGATGTCGGTTCGTTCGGCGAGTTCTCGAATGCCGAGCGGGGAGCCCGACACGAGTCCGGAAATCGCCGCCGGCGTGAGCTGGTAGTCATCGCGGAGAACGGTGAGCCCGCCGAGGGCGCCGAAGGTGTCGCTCGCGCAGAAAATGAGTCGGTGGATCCGTTCGCGCACGTCTGGGTGGGATAGCAGAAGGGAGGTCTCGCGTTGGAGGACGCCGTCGGCGAGTTCGACCACCCAGTAGTTGCGGGGGTTGTTCGCGTACCGGAGGTCGAGGTCGTTGAACACTGCGAGGAGGTCGTCCTCGGGTAGGAGGTAGGTCGAGGGATGACCGAGGTAGGTGAAGTCGTTGTAGACCTTCGCCCCCGCGTCGTTCATGTGCAGGATGTCTTTGAGCGACGCCGTGCCGGTGACCTTCGACGCCCGCACTTCGTGCCCCATGGTGGTGAGGGCCCAGCAGCACGCGACTGCAGCGGTGCTCTTGCCGGAGTTCATCGACGTGCCGACCACCAAGATGAGCTTCGAGCGTGGCATCCGTTTCGCTTCGCTGGCAGGGCTGATGAGTGAGTGATCGAGCGTGTTGAGCGGCTCGCCTTCCTTGTCGACAACCTGGCCAAGGATCCGGACGCGGGTTGGGTCGCCAAAGCGGCTGTTGCGAGTCTTGACCTCGCCGACCATGCCGGAGCGGGCGACGAGGTCGAGCGAGGGCGCCGGGCGCGTCGGGACGACGGCTTCGTAGGCATCGCTCGCGTACCTATTCCCGACAACGAAGATCGCGGCGGAGCCATCGGCGATCCGGTGGATTCGGCCGCTCTTGTTCTCCAGTTCGCGATGCGCGCCGAGGCGTTCAATGCGCCCGTACAGCACATCGCCGTGGCGTGGCGTGGCCGTCCACGGGATGTGGGCGTGGATTCGCTTTGGCTGAATCGTGAACGCGGCACTGGGTAGGACGTAGCCGCGGGGCACACGGTCCATCGACGTGCTTCCTCTCAGTCGGTGGCGTCCGGCCCGGGTGGGCGGATGCGGTAGGGGAGATGTGGGTGGTCGTCCGCCGGAGCTTCGCCGTCGCGGAGATCGATGCGGAGCCGTTCTGACCGGGGACGCCACGCTCCGTCGTGGTCGGCGTCGGCGATGGTGAACGGGCCGATCGAATCGGGTTCGGCGCGCTCGACCACGAGTGACGCCACGCCGAAACCCGCCAGTCCGACGAGCTCAGCGGTGCGGCGCCAGCGAGAGAGCGCCCGCATCGATGCGCGCTCGGCGTCGGGAGCGGTCACCGTGAACCTCGCGACGATCTCGTCGCCGTGAACCGAGATCTTCACGCCCAACACCGTCTTCGGGGTCACCGGTCGATCGCGATCGGGCGCGGCGTCGGCGTCCGGCGTCGAGACGACACGCACCAGCCACAAGCGGTCGGCGTGTTCGCTCCACGGCGATTCGGGCATGACAGGGACCAATCCTGGAGGAGGCCGTGTAGATCGGCGGGCTGTGAACCTGATTCATACTACTGAAACTCGTAGTCGCCAACTAGAGAGTTCGTGACGGCATCTGCTAAGGTCTTTGACATGCCGCGCCAACGCATCGACGTCGAGGACGTGATCGAAAGCGCGCTCGAGGTCGTCGACGAAGGGGGTGTCGACGACCTCGCCCTTGCGAAGGTCGCTGATGATCTCGGCGTCCAATCTTCGGCGCTCTACAACCACGTCGAAGGGCTTGACGGGCTTCGGCATCAGGTATCTGTGCGAGCGTCGGTCAACCTTGCGGACACCCTCCTGCACAGTGCGGTTGCCCGCTCCGGCCACGACGCGGTTCGTGCCATCGCACAGGCCTACCGCAGCTTCGCCGAAGACCACCCCGGCCAATACGCCAGCACCCTCCTCGTGCCGGCAGAACGCGACGAAGAACTCTTCGCCGCCCAAGAGGTCATCGTGAGTGTGATCGCACGCGTCCTCCAGAGCTGCGGGCTCAGCACACACGAAGCAGCGCACCACGCGCGTGTGGTCCGCAGCACGATCCACGGCTTCGTCGCCCTGGAGGCAACCGACTCCTTCACCGGCGACCTCGCGGTCGACGACAGTTTCGAGCGCCTCATCGACTTCGTGATCCGCGGCCTGCCCCTCATCGAGCCGTCCTAGCCGACCGGCTGCCGTACGTCGTCGACCGCACGATCACACCGCTCGTCCCGCCGGCAGCCAGTGACTGCGATGGCGAGGGTTAACGGTTGCATTCGCCCCTCCGACACCAGTTGTCTGCTGATTGTCAGACGAAGACGATCTGGGCGCCGTCAGACAACTCCATGAACTCGCCGACGTTGATCACGTCTACGACCTCTTCAAACAGATCGTCGGCGTCCAGGCCCATCATGTCGACCGACATCTGGCATGCCCACAGTTTGGCGCCCATGTCGGACAGCAACTGCAGGAACTCGGGAACCTCCGGGACGTCGAGGTCGGCGATCTGCTTCTTCAGCATCTTGGTCGCCATACCGGTCATGCCGGGCAGGCCGGCGAGGCCCTGGGGCATGTGCTTGTCGGACAGCTTGCCGAGGCCGGGGGGCATGTGCATTGCTGCGTTGCCGAGGGCCGTGAACTGCAGGTCGTCCATGGTCTTCTTGTTGATCATGTCCATGCCCCAGAAGGTAAAGAAGATGTGGGTCTCGATTCCCTCAGCGAGTGCACCGTTTGCCATGATCAGGGCGGGGTAGGCCATGTCTAGGTTGCCCTTGGAGCAGACGAAGCAGATCTTGCGATCACTGTCGTCGTCGAAGTCCGGCACGAGTGGGGCCTCGGTTGTGTTGGTGTGTGTGACAGTCATTTGCATTCTCCTCCTTCGCGGACGTGCTCAGACGCAGCCCTTGGGCTTGGGTAGACCAGCGACGTATGCCATCTTCTTGGCAGGCTTCTTCGGGAACAGGACAAAGAGTTGCTTCGTCGGGATTCCACCAACCTTCGTTACGCGGCGCAGGGTGGGGGTCTCACTACGTTCGGCGAAGTCGCCCCGTAGAAAGTTGATTGCCTCCCAGTGCTCGGCGGTGAGTTCGTCAATACCGATCATTGATGCCAACTCACGGCCGAGGTCCTCGTTCCACTCGTCGTATTCGGTCATGAAGCCCTCGTCGTTGACGTTGACCGAGTGACCGGCGATGGTTGTTGTGCTCATCTGGTATCTCCTCTGACTGCTGGGGGCGTCTGTAGATGTTGATCTGATCTGGCGTCAATGCCGGGTGTATCCAGCCGACGGACGGGAAGGCCTACAGGTGTCATGACGATGCCATCTCCTGCATGCGCTTGCCCTTCGTGGACATGTCTGGGCCGAACGGGAGATGGCGGCCGGGCAGAAGGACGTTCCAGTACGTCCACTTGAAGCCCCGCTTGCCCCAATGGTTGGCCGGGGTCTCCTTGAGCAGGCTGAACGGGCCGATGCCGGGCAGCGGGTACTTGCCGGGTAGCGGTTCGACGTCGTAGTTGAAGTCGATCAACATGCCCTTCCCGTTCCCGGTTTCGATGAAGCAGTTGGCATGGCCGTCAAAGCTGCCGGTCATCGGTAGGCCCTTGATGTGTTGGACGAAGTTGTCGACGAACACGTCGACGGCGAAGTGCGCCACCGAGCCGGCCTTGGAGGTCGGGAGGTTGGCGGCATCGCCGAGGGCGAAGATGTTGTCGTGTCCGTCGGACAGGAACGTGTGCCGGTCGACCTCGACATGGTTGAGCTCGTCACCCAGGCCGGAGCGATCAACAAAGTCGGCACCCATGTTGACGGGCACGGTGACAAGGAGGTCGTAGGGGATCTCACGCTCGTCGTAGCTGACGAGCATCTTCCGGTCTCCGTCTGCCTCCATCGTCATGAAGTCGGTCTCCAATGCAATCTGGCGACGGTCGAGCATGTCGCCGAGGTAGCCAGCAGCCAAAGGCTTCGTGAACGCACCGTCCAGCGGCGTCACGTAGGTCAACTCGACCTTGTCGCGGATGCCACGCTCTTTGAAGAATGCGTCGGCCAAAAACATGAACTCGAGTGCGGCGACCGGGCACTTGATCGGCATCTCGACGATGTTGACCACGAGGCGCCCGCCCTTCCAGCCGTCGAGCACCTCAGCGAGTCGGGTGGCGCCGTCGAGGGTGTAGAAGTCGTGGATCGTCTCGCCGTAGTGCCTGGAGTCGAGACCCTCGGTCTGGTCAAGGCGGGGGTGTGTGCCTGTGGCGATGATCAGTTGGTCGTAGGAAAGTTCTGCGCCGTCAACGAGCACGACGATGGACTCGTCGGGCTTGACGACATCAACCTCACCAATGATCAGGTCGACACCGTTGGTGATCAACTGGGCCTTCGGCTTGATGACCTCATCGGGCTGGTAGGTGCCAAACGGGATGAAAAGGTAGCCGGGCTGGTAGTGGTGCTCCGGTTTGGAATCGACGACGGTGATTGTCCACTCGTCGTCCGGAAGACGCCGCCGCAACTTGTTGACGGCAATTGTTCCTGCAGTGCCTGCTCCGAGTACAAGTAGTTGTCGCATCGTTACTCCCTAATCGGCACCTGCCTTCTCTTGCAGTGTGCACCTGTCGCGTGTGGTCCGATTAGGGACCAAATACCCCAATCCCGTGGATGTGACCGATGTCAATGGTGGCCCCTACCTGTCCGAATCAGGATCCCTGCGGAACGGGCTGGTGGGCGCACAACACCGGCGTGGTGTCGCTGTCGGCTCGGTGCGGCGGCGTGGTTCAGCAGTCGGCGAGGGCTGAAATGGCTGCGCAGATGCGCTGTCGCCCCGACTGCCCGAGGCTGCCGAGGTGCGATGTGAGAAGCGCCTTGGGGACTACGGCGATGTTGTCGAAGCTGGCGACGCTTTCGCGGTCGATGCCGTGGTCGGGGCCTATTGGAACGCACGTAGGTATCGACCTGATGTTGGTTGTGAGTGGGGCTACGACAAGGTTGTTCAGCACTTCGATCGCCTCGTCCCGGGTGATTATCAGAACCGGGCGACGCTTGTCGTTTGGGGTTTCCAGGATCCAGATATCGCCCTGTGAGATCACCACGGTTCAGTAGTGGTCATTGCGAGGGCGTTTGCAGCGGCGAGAGCGTCGTCATCAGTCGACTGCGGCCTCAGTCGGTAGGAGGTGGCCACAGCCTCACCGATCCGTTCCCTACGCACAGCGTCTTCAAGGCGTTCTACCGCTCGTCTGATCACAGCGGATCGGTTCTCAGCTATGCCCTGCGACACGAGCCAGTCGATCCTCGCCACCTCGGCGTCATTGAAACGGGTCGGAATGGGGGTTGTCATACACAGTAGTATACCTGAGGTATAGCACCGCCATATCTCAGGGCTTCGTGAAGGCACCAACTGTCTCGACGTGTGATGTGTTGGGGAACATGTCGAGCACCGTCACCCTCTCAAGGTCGAATCCTGACTCCTTGAGGATGCCTGCGTCGCGGGCAAATGAAGCAGGATCACAGCTGACGAGCACGAAGAGGTCGGGTTCTGATGCCACAAGCGCTGCAACGCCGGGCCTGCGGAGTCCCTCCCTTGCGGGGTCGGCTATGACGATCGCAGCCCTGGTTGCCTTCCATGACTCAACAGCGGCCTTGACGATCTTCACGTCGGCGCCAGCCAGGTTCACCCTTGCATCTGCAACGGAGTCAGCGCCTCGCTCAATGGCTGTCACGCGGCGGTTCCGACCGACGGTTCCGGCGAAGACGCCGACTCCCGAATAGGCGTCAATCAGCGGGCCGTCGGTGCCGAGATCATTGACGATTCCGGTTACCTCAGTTACCAGCGCATCGACACCCGAAGGCCGGTTCTGGAAGAACGAACGGGCCGAGATCCGCCACGACCGTCCGGCCGCCTCCTCGTGAAACCATGCCCTGCGCCCCTCTGCCAACTCAGTTCTGCTGACCACGAGAACGTCATCTGGTACGTCAACCTCGAAGGGGTCGCCGTCGACCAGCACGAGTCGCTCCCCGGTTCGTTCCCCGACGCGGATGGTGACCTGGCTGGCGTCGCCGTAGCGGCCCTCCACGAGGAGTGTCTCAAGCATCGGATCGACGGCCTGACAGGTCGCCGGGAACACGATGTCATGGGAGCCGGTTTCGCGGTAGGCGGCTCGGCCGTCTAGAACGGCTGCCCTGACGGTGGTCCGACCCGTGTCGTTCTCGAGCGACCGGAGTCCGATCTCCGGATAGGCGACACCTGACCGCTCTAGCTGTTCAGCCACAATCATGGCTTTCATGCCCGGCTGCGCGTTCGTATCCAGATGCAACAGGTCGCAGCCGCCACAACCTGCCAACCGGTGCGTGCAGGAGATCGGTACCCGATCGGGTGAGGCGTTCACGATCTCTGCCACGGTGGCACGCGACCAGCGCTTCTCCTCCCTCAACAACTCCACTACGACGGCCTCGCCGGGAAGGGCACCCTCAACGAAGATGACCCTGCCGTCAGGTGAGCGGGCCACACCGGCCCCATCGCGGGCAGTAGCAGTCACATGGAGCTCCACAGCGGAACGCTACCTGTCGGAAGCGACCGTGACGGGCTGGCTCCCGTGGGTTGCTGGCTGGGCTGATGACTGAGTTGCGGCCGCTTGACAGGCAATCCCGGCAGCGTCAAGGATCTGAGGAGAGCGCCGAAGGGACCGGCCAAACCAGAATGGAGAGTGCATGATGCGCGCAGACTTGTTGATGAGCGTTATTTCCAACCGATCGGCCGACATGAGGGCGATAATTCTGCCCTTTGTTCTGGCCCACACCGGGGTTGTCATTGCGATCGTCTTTGGTGCTGGCGGACTCGAGGCAGACGGGGTGACCCTGGCTGTGGCGGCATGGGCAGTCCTGGGTTCGCTCTGGGCGATGGTATGGACCGACGGTTGCATCCAGGACCTTGCCGCCGGCGCCCGAGACCTTCCTGAGGAGATGGCTGACAGTCACATGGGCCGCAACTACGCCAAGTCGCCGTTTGCGGGCTTCAGGGTCATGAACATTGCAATCGTGACCCTCATCGTGGTGGCGGAATTGATGGCCCTCTACTAGTCAGAGGGAAGGTTCGGCAGTGACAGCCGCTGCCATTTCAGCCAGGGTGAAGAAGGTGTGGTCAGTTGCGGGCAGCCCGGAGACGGCCGTCTCCGAGAGACGGCTCCGGTCGATCCAGGCATTGTCCAGGCCCATCGAGCGTGCGGGGATGTGGTCGTGCCTGATGCTCTGGGCCGTGTGGAGGATCTCCGCCCTCCCGTGGCCCAGGTCTGTGGCAACGTGCTCGATCATGTACTCGAAGTTGGTCAGATCTGGTTTGTATGAGCCGATGTCCTCAGCGGTGTAGACGGCGTCAAACTCGACCCCCAGCAGGGCATTCGAGGCCGCGAAGCCCGCCCGGTCCACGTTCGACAGGATCACCAGGTCGAAGTGCTCGGCCAGCAACCTCAGAGCGGCGGATGAGTCGGGAAACGCCGGCCATGATGGCACTGAGGAACCAAAGGCATGGTCCAGCGACACCGTGGTCTGCAGGTCCAGATGGCCTGCGAGCGAGCGGTGAACCCTCTCAAGGACGCCCGGGTACGAGAGCGTCGGGGTGGCCGCCTGTTGATCAGCCTCGTAGCGGTTGAACAACTTGATTGCATCTTCCCGCTCGGGGCAACCGGGCGTATCGCCGGCGAGGAGGGGCTGGAGGGCCTCCCAGATGCCCGACTCCCAGTCAATGAGGGTTCCGTAACAATCGAAGGTGAGTACCGAGTGTTCGGTGAGGCGGCGAACCATTCCAGGCAACTAGGGAGCAGTGGTTCGAGAGCGGTCCACCTCGAGGCGGAGAACATCGGGGCGGGAATAATGGCCGGCCGGGTCAAAGTTCTGGCGCTGTCTTCCAACCTCGCCGATGTCCAGGTCGGCCCACACGATGGTCTCGTCGTTCCGCACCGGCTCGACGATCCAGCGTCCGTCAGGACCGGCGATGCAGGTTCCCCCGTTGTGGTAGCGCTCACCCGCGGGTAGCAGGTCACGCAGGGGGAAGTCATCTGGTACGTCTTCAGACCGATAGACGGCTCCGACGCTAATCACGAACAGCCGGCCCTCCTTGGCGATGAACCTCGTGATGTCCTCGGTTAGACCCACCGAGCCCGGCCATGCAGCCACGTGCACCTGGGAACCGGTCGCATACATCGCCGTTCTCGCCATGGGCATCCAGTTCTCCCAGCAGTTGAGGCCTGTCAGGCGTACCCCGGCATGGTCATGGGCAGTCAGGCCGGCTCCGTCACCGTCAGCCCAGACGAGGCGCTCCGTGTAGGTCGGCTTCAGCTTCCGGTGGACGCTGACGATTCCCTCGAGCGGGTCGATTGCGACGAGAGAGCAGTAGACGGAGCCCATTGAGGCTGACCGTTCAGCGACACCCACGTACGCGAACAGTCCGGCCTCGCGCACGGCCTCCACGACGACCTCAAACTCGGTCCCGTACACGTCAACTGCCTGATCCAGATAGCAGGCAAAGGCGGCCTGTTGGTCAGGATCCTCCCATGCTGAGGAGTTCGTCCGGTCCAGCCAGATGGGGTAGCCGGGAATGAAAACCTCAGGAAATACGACCAGGTCGGCACCTCCGGCTGCAGATTCGACAATCCTGTCCACGACGATGGCGATGGTCCCCTCCCGGTCAAGGAAGGCGGGAGAGGCCTGGACGGCGGCGACACGCACAGGGAGCAGTCTGATCCACCCATCCGCTGAGGGCAAAGTCGACCTGACGAGGTAGACAGGATCGGCGAGTCAGGACGACACATGATGACTGGAGCCGAAATGGGTGACAAGGGACGCAGGCGGATGGCTACCGAGGCAATCCATGCCGGCGAGGTACACGACGCCTCGGGTGCGCACATTTCGCCCATCTACCAGACGTCCACGTTCACGTTTGCCGACATGGCTGCTGTCGAGGCCCGTGCAGCAGGGGAGTCAGATGCCTACATGTACTCCCGTGGCGGCAATCCCGGAAGAACCGCCCTGGCCTCAAAGTTGGCAGCACTCGAGGGAGGCGGCGCAGCGGATGTCTCGGCTGAGATATTCGCCTCTGGCATGTCGGCCATATCCGCTGCACTCATGGGCCTTGCCAAGGCCGGAGACCACATTGTCACCCAGCAGGTCCTGTACGGCTCGGCCGATCACCTCATCTCCGATGTGTTGACCGGGTTTGGTGTGAGCAACTCCCGGGTCGCCGGGCTGGTACCAGATGCGCTCGAGCGGGAGTTGGAACAGCACCCCGAAACCACGGTCGTCTACCTGGAGACTCCGGCCAACCCGACGATGGCGGTCATCGACATCGCAGCGACGGTGGAGATCGCCCATGCAGCGGGAGCAAGGGTTGTCGTTGACAACACCTTCGCAACGCCAGTCCTACAACGACCACTCGACTTGGGCGCGGACGTTGTGGTCCACAGCACAACCAAGTTCATCAACGGACACGGAACAGTGATCGGTGGGGCTGTGATCAGCAACGACGAGGCCCTGATGACCGACGAGATTGCCTCCCTGATCCGTTACACAGGTGGAGTGCCCAGCCCGTTCGACTGCTGGTTGACAAACCTTGGCCTGAAAACCCTGCCGCTGCGGATGCGTCAGCACTCTTCGAACGGCATGGCTGTCGCCCAGTTCCTGGAAGGGCACCCGGCAGTTGCCGCCACCTCCTATCCCGGCCTGGCGAGCCATCCCCAACATGATTTGGCGAGCCGGCAGATGGATGGTTTCGGCGCACTCATCGCATTCGACCTGGGCTCCTACGAGGCGGCCTCCCGCTTCCTCGAACGACTCGAGCTGTGCTCCCTGGCGGTCAGCCTCGGCAACGTCGACACCCTCATCGAACACCCTGCCTCCATGACCCACGCAGTGGTTCCGCCTGAGGAGCGTGAAGCCTCCGGCATCACCGATGGCCTCATTCGGATATCAGTCGGGCTGGAAGATGCCGCCGACATCATCGCCGACCTGGATCAGGCCCTGAGGGTCTAACTGGCAACTGCTCTTGTCTGTCGAACCGGCCCACAGGTAGCCTTTCGCCGCTGTTACCACGATCGAAATTTCGCTGAGGAGGTTCTCCGTGGAGGTTCTGAGCAGGGAGCAGACTGATGGCTTCTGGGCCGACGGCTACCTGTTTCTGGAGGACGCTGTACCGGCAGAGAGGCTGGCTGCCCTGTCATCGCAGTTCGACGCCTGGGTCGATGAGAGTCGCTCCCACAGCGAGCCGTTCGGAACAACGATGGATGGCAGACCGCGCTTTGACGTGGAGCCGGGTCACTGTGCCGAGGCGCCCGCCCTCAGGCGGATCGCCTCGCCGACGGAACTGTCTGAGGCCTACCTGGACGTCATGCGTTCCAGCATTGCCGTTGATGCAGCGGCGCAGCTAATAGGCCCGAACGTCGCCCTGAACCACACCAAGGTCAACTCCAAGCTCCCGGGTGCCGGAACCGAGGTGAAGTTCCACCAGGACTTCCTCTTCGAACCCCACAGCAATGATGACATGATCACAGTGCTCTACTTCATCGACGAGGTAACCATGCAGAACGGACCCCTCGAGGTGCTACCCGGAAGCCACACGGGGCCCCTTTACGATCACTGGCACGAAGGCCTCTTCACGGGTTCAGTCTCTGAATCTGTGGTCGATGAGGCGAAGGGGCAACTGGTGTCATGTGTGGGACCCGCCGGTTCAGCCTGCCTGATGCACGGTCGAACGCTGCACGGCTCGGCACCCAACCTCTCCGACAGACCCCGAACGCTCTTCATCTGTGCGTACAAGGCCGAGGACTGTCGTCCACTGCAGGTCAGCCACGTACCGTCTGTCCACGAGGGCGAGGTGGTGAGGGGCGCATCGACCAACCGCGTCCGCTGCAGCGAGTCCAACATGGAGTACCCGGAGGTCCCGACTGGCGCCTCCTTCTTCAACCAGCAGGAGCGGCATACGGTGGACATGTGACACACATCGACCTGCTTCAGCTCAACTTCAAGACCGATGACGGTCTCGGCAGTCGCGCCAGGTTGGGCCTGGTCGTCCTGGAGTCGGATCACACCCTTGAGGCCGAGTTCCGGATGCTCAACCTTGACGGGGTCGTCCACTACGTGTCCCGCATTGCCAACGATGCGACCGTCACACCTGAGACCCTCACTGCAATGGAGGAGAGGCTGCCGATGGCTGCGGCCCTTCTACCTGTTGAGTTTCAACTGGACGCCATCGGATACGGCTGCACGTCGGCTGCGACCCTCATTGGTGAAGAAGGTGTCCACGCAGCCCTCGACTCGGCTCATCCGGGGGTGCCAAATACCAACCCCATTAAGGCTGCAGTTTCCGCATTTGCGGCCATGGGCGTCAGCCGCATCGGCGTGCTGACCCCCTACACGGCAGATGTGACAGATCGGATCGTCGGACACTTTGAGTCCGTTGGCATCGAGGTTGCCGCAGCAGGGTCATTCCTGGAGCCAGACGACCATGTCGTCTCTCGGATTACGGAGCAGGCGGTCACCGAAGGTGCTGCTCTTATCGGAGAGGCCGCCGGATGCGAGGCAGTGTTTGTCTCCTGCACAAGCCTCAGAACGTTCGGGGTCGTGTCTGACATCGAGCGGCGCCTCGACAAGCCGGCTGTGTCGAGCAACCTGGCTCTCATCTGGCACCTGTTGAGGCTTGCCGGTGTTGACGACGAGCTCCCGGGCTTGGGGCGGCTCTTCACCCTCGGTCTGGCACGGGGTGAAGGTTGACCGGGTCTCCACCGCCCCGCGGCTTCCATGAGGCCGAGTACAGGCGTCGAACCGAGGCAGCCCAGGCGATGATGGTTCCTGCCGGAATTGAATGCCTGCTGGTCTGCACCGAACCTGAGGTCAGGTACTTCACGGGTTTCTTCACGCCCTTTTGGCAGAGCCCGACCCGTCCCTGGTTCGTGGTGGTACCCGAGACGGGGAAGCCGATCGCCGTCATTCCCAACATTGGCGAGACCACCATGTCTGGCACCTGGGTCGACGACATCCGTACATGGCCGGCCCCTCAGCCCGATGACGACGGCCTGTCGCTCCTCTCAGAGACCCTCCGAGACGTTGCAGGCCCGAACGGAACAATCGGTCTCCCGATGGGCCACGAGACCCACCTGCGGATGCCCCTGAACGACTTCGCATCCCTGCAGGAGACCCTGGGAGACATCGGCTTCGTGGATGCCACCGACATTGTGCGTTCGCTGCGGATGGTCAAGTCCGAGGCCGAAATCGCCAAGATCGCCCACATCTGCAGCATCGTCTCCAACTCCTTTGACGCGCTGCCCAACCTCGTTCATGTCGGGATGAGCGAGAGAGACGCATTCAGGGCATTCAAGGTCGACCTCCTTCAGCGTGGCGCAGACGATGTTCCGTACCTGGTCGGAGCCACCGGGCCAGGCTTCTCGGACGTGATCAAACAGCCCGGTGACCGGGAGATCGAACACGGCGACCTGCTCATGTTCGACACCGGCTCCGTGTTCGACGGCTACTCAAGTGACTTTGACCGCTACTACGCATTCGGCGAGGTTGACCCCGCTGCTGCTCAGGCCTACCGGACGGTCTGGGATGCCACCGAGGCTGGCCTCGAGGTGATGAGGCCCGGGGCTACCACCAGCGATGTCTGGGCGGCCATGGCCGACGTCCTTACAGCCGGTGGTTCGCTGGGCAACTCCGTGGGGCGACTCGGTCACGGCATTGGAATGCAGGTGACTGAGTGGCCTTCGCACACTGAACACGACGGAACGGTGATTGTGGAGGGA
Organism: Actinomycetota bacterium; assembly: GCA_014381745.1. Classification (GTDB taxonomy): domain Bacteria; phylum Actinomycetota; class Acidimicrobiia; order Acidimicrobiales; family MedAcidi-G1; genus UBA3125. The sequence continues at coordinate 114,315 of JACNLA010000028.1, forward strand.
ATGGTCCTGACGCTGGAACCGGGTCTGACCTGGGAACCCGGAAAGATGATGCTCCACGAGGAGAACGTGGTTATCCGAAGTGACGGGCCTGAGTTGTTGTCCCGAAGGGCCTCATCGGAACTTCCGGTAATCGACTGACGCATGGACACCCTCCGCAATCTGCCCGGAGCACTCGTTGACCTGATGAGCGGACTGGCCGTAGCATCTGATCACCTCGAGTCGGGCAGGCAGCGAGGCAAAAAGGTGTGTGCCCAGGACCCAGCCGCCTGACAGAGAGCACGGACATGCACTTCGGATACTTCCTCAACCAGAACAACCTCGGGCTCGCCAAGCCGTTCAACGAGGTGGTCGATGAAGGTCGTCAAATTGCCACCTACTGCGACCGCAACGGCTGGCACTCCATCTGGACGACCGAACACCACTTCGGCCACGAGGGGCTCGAGGTCTGCCCAAACCCGATACTCATGACAGCTGACCTGGCCGCGCGGACAGAGCAAATCAGGATCGGACAGGCGGCCAGCATCATCACCTTCCACCACCCGATCAGGCTTGCCGAGGACCTGGCAATGCTCGACCACATGAGTGGCGGACGTCTCGAGGTCGGTGTGGGTCGGGGCATCTATCCCCGTGAGGCCGTGAACATGAACCCGACCTCAGATGTCAGGAACTCCGATGTGAACCGTGCCCTGTTCGCAGAGACCCTCGAGGTAATTAGGCGCTGTTGGACCGAGGAGTTCTTCTCCTTCGAAGGCGAACACTTCACCTTCCCCCAACCTGGCCTTACCTTCAGCCATTCAATGAGCCCGCCCACGCCGGCGAACACCGACCCTGAAACAGGCGAGATCACAGCACTCTCGGTTGTGCCGAAGCCGATGCAGCAGCCACACCCGCCGCTGTGGCAGGTGATCGACACGCCACCATCCATTCAGTTCGCAGCACAAAACGGCCTGCAGGGCATGTTCTGGATTCCACCAACCGACGCAATGGTTCCGCGCTTTGAGATCTACCGTGACGCCGCCTCTGAAGCCAGAGGGGAAGAGGTGGAAATGGGAGATGGTGTGGCGCTCGTTCGGGACCTGTTCGTGACAGAGACAATGGAAGAGGCCGAACGGCTGGGCGGACCCGGAATGCTCACCTATCTGGAGTGGGTCTGCCACTTCAGAGGCCTCGGGAACCACCTCTTCCCGGGTGAGGAGTTGCCAGACACGCCCGGGAACCTGGACCTCCTCTCATACGACTGGATCCACCCACGCAACATGTTGTTCGGAACCCCCGAATACATCGCCGAGAAGATCCAGGAGATGAAGGACAAGCTGAACCTGAAGACACTCCTGTTGTGGTCAAACTTCCCGGGAGTGCCACACGGGGCAGTCATGGACAGCATCACCATGTTCACCGAACAGGTCATGCCACTCTTCTCTGAGGAACCGGCACAGGGGGGCACATTCTGATGGCACTTCAGGTACGAAAGTTGGTTACGCGTTCAGAGGAGATCCGTATCGAGGGCGGTCGGGAGGCCGACCCACCCCTGTTTCTCTACGGAGTGGCCGCTGTCATTGCGAACCCGTGGGCGGGGAAAGAGTTCATCGATGACCTGAAGCCAGAGATTCTCGAGGTCGCACCCGAGCTTGGCGCCCTGGTGGTTCCCAGCCTGGTAGACGCTGCCGGCGGTGGAGATGCCGTCGAGGCCTACGGCAAGGCGGCGATGGTCGGCACCTCAGGTGAGGTCGAGCACGGATCGGCGCTGATCCACACGCTCCGCTTCGGGAACGTGTTCAGAGATGCGGTAGGTGGCACCTCGTATCTCTCCTTTACCAACACGAGGGGTGCGCCCGGTGCGACAATCTCGATCCCGATGATGCACAAGGCCGATCCCGGCTGGAGGTCCCATTACCTCACCCTCGAGATGACCGTTGCGGATGCACCGGGCCCCGATGAAATCGTCGTGGCTATCGGGGCATCGGTGGGGGGCAGGCCGCATCACCGCATCGGCAACCGCTACTCCGACATGGAGGAGATGGGCCTCAGCCCTGAATGAGGCACGAGACCTTCGCCCGGGTGGACGGCGAGGGCCCACCCCTGGTTCTCATCCACGGGGTGGGGCTCGACCACACCATGTGGGATCTCGTGGCGGGTCGCCTGGCTGAGCAGAGAACCGTGATCCGGTACGACATGATCGGCCACGGGCGGACTCCCAACCGCCCCGGAAATCGTAGGGTCGAGGACTTTGTCGCTGAACTTGTTCAGGTACTGCACACGCAGGGGTTGAATCGCCCCGACGTGGCTGGAATCTCGATGGGTGGCATGGTCGCCCTCGCAGCAGCGGTCAGAAACACCGGCCTGTTCAGGAGGATGGCTCTACTAAATACGGTGTTTGAACGGACTCCACAGCAGATTACGGCACTTCTTAGCCGCCTTGCCGCCGCTGAGGCCGGAGGTATGGCCGCAGTAGCCGACACGGCGATCGACCGGTGGTTTGACTCACCGTGGCAGGTCGAGCATCCCGATCGGGTATTAGCCGTACGTGCGAGCCTCATGGCCACCGATCTTGCCGGGTACCTGAAGGCCTACAGGCTCTTCATCAACGGCGACCCTTTGGTGCCGGCGCAAGTAGCCCAGATTCAAGACCCCGTACTGGCCATGACAGGCGAGTTGGACGTTGGTTCTACCCCGGAAATGGCAACCGCCTTGGCAGGAGTTGTGCCGAACGGGCAGGCTCGTGTTCTGGATGGTCTTCACCACCTGCCACCAATCGAGGAACCCGACGTGTTTGCGACTGCCCTGACCGACTTTCTGGAGATGGAGATGACGCCGTGATCGACTACCAGATGTACATAGACGGCGGGTTCTGTGAGGCCTCGGACGGCGGTCGCTTCGACTCCGTCAACCCGGCAACGGGTACCGCATGGGCCACGGCGCCGGCGGCTACAGAGGAAGACGTCGACCGGGCGGTGAGGGCTGCTCGACGAGCCCTCTACGAGGGGGAGTGGGCCGAGATGACCCCGACCCGCCGTGGAGGACTGCTATTCGACCTGGCGGACCTGATGGCGGAGCGCTCCGAACATCTGGGGTCCATCGAGACCACAGACAGCGGGAAGTTGGCCGTGGAGACACGCGGGCAGTCGGCTTACGTGGCCGAGTACTACCGCTACTACGGAGGCCTGGCTGACAAGATCCAGGGAAACACCCTTCCGATCGACAAGCCTGACCTCCACGTGTTCACGACGCGTGAGCCGATCGGTGTCGTCGCAGGGATAGTCCCATGGAACGCCGAGATGCTTCTCACCGCAACCAAGGCCGCACCGGCTCTGGCTGCCGGCAACACCGTCGTGATCAAGTCATCTGAGGAAGCGCCGGCCCCGGTGCTGGAGTTCGCCAAGCTCGTGGACGAGGTCGGTTTTCCGTCAGGGGTGTTCAACCTGATAACCGGTTTCGGTGAGCCGTGCGGCCGCGCTCTTACAAGCCACCCTCTGGTCAGCCGGGTGGCGTTTACAGGCGGGGTGGATGCAGCCCGGCACGTAGTGGCCAACACGGCAGCCAATTTCGCCCACGTCTCCCTTGAGTTGGGTGGAAAGTCGCCGATCGTCATCTTCGACGATGCAGACCTTGAGGGGGCCGTGAACGGTGCGGTGGCCGGCAACTTCGGTGCCAGTGGCCAGAGCTGCGTGGCGGGTTCGCGGGTGTTTGTTCAGGCGGGCATCCACGACGAGTTCATCGACGAGGTGGTGAAGCGGGCCGAAGCCGTGCGCATCGGTGACCCCCTTGATTCAGACACCCAGATGGGTCCTCTCGCAACAGAGGCGCAGCGTGACCACATCGAGGCTGTCGTAGCCGAATCGGCTGCGCAGGGAGCGACGATCCACACCGGTGGTCAGAGGCCTGACGGAATGGAGACAGGTTGGTACTTCCAGCCCACCGTCATCGGTTGCGGCGATCAGGATATTCGAAGCACCCGGGTCGAGTTGTTCGGGCCTGTCATGTCCGTCCTCTCCTTTCAGACCGAGGCCGAGGGCGTTGCGCTGGCCAACGACACAGAGTTCGGTCTTGGTGCAGGCGTCTTCACAAGAGATGTGGCCCGTGCCCACCGAGTAGCAAAGGCCATCCGGTCCGGAATCGTCTGGGTGAACACGTACCGGGCGATCTCCCCGGTAGCGCCCTTTGGTGGCTTTGGACAGAGCGGTTACGGCAGGGAGGCCGGCATGGACGCCATCTACGAGTACACGCGCACCAAGAGCGTCTGGATCAACACATCAGACACACCGATGTCGAACCCCTTCGTGATGCGTTGACCCACCAGTTCGACATTGAGACTGCAGCAGTACCGAACGGGGACGGCCGCTGGACGGTTGACCTGACCGACCGCTGGAACATCGGCGACAACCCCAACGGCGGTTACCTGGTAGCGGCTGCGCTTCAGGCAGTACGGCAAATCAGTTCCCACCCGGATCCGATCTCGGTAACCGCCCATTTTCTGCGGCCGGGAACCGGCGGAGCTTCGGCTGACCTGTCGGCATCACTTCTCCGCACGGGCCGCAGCGTGACAACTGCACGGGCGAGTCTCAGCCAGCATGGAACCGACCGGCTGGAACTTCTCGCAGCCTTCGGTCGCCTCGACGGTGGCTCCGGCCACGGCCACGTGGTTACAGAGGCAATGCCGGACATTCCACCACCCGAGGAGTGCGTCGACCGCTCCGGCCTGGAACAGGGAGTGGAGCTACACATCCAGAGCCGTGTGGACATGCGTGTCCACCCCGACTATGCGACGGCGGCCGGAGTGAAACAGGCCAAGACCCTGGGATGGATCAGGTTCAGCGACGGGCGTCAACCCGACACGCTCGCAGCGACACTCTTCGCCGATGCATTCCCACCGCCGATCTTTGGTCTGTTGGGAAAGATCGGCTGGGTTCCAACGATCGAGTTGACAGTCCATGTGCGCCAGAGGCCTGCACCCGGGTGGGTATGTGGCCAGTTCGTGACCGAGGACCTTCACGACGGCCGCATGATCGAGTCCGGAACCCTTTGGGACTCGACAGGGGCCCTTTTCGCCAGATCCCGCCAGTTGGCGATGCTGCTCCCAGACCCCGGGGTGAACTAGATGGCAGCGACGGGAGCCCTCCGGATCCCGGTGAGGGTCCGGCCGGGGGCCCGTACGGTGCACGTGGGTGGGACCTGGGGACCTGACAGCGTTCTCATGGTGGCTGTCCAGGCTCCGGCTGTGGATGGAAGGGCCAACAAGGCCGTGGTAGAGGCTCTGGCCAATGCCCTCGGCGTTTCGCGACGGAGCGTGACGCTCGTGGGAGGGGAGCGCTCAAGGAACAAGCTGGTCGAGATCGTCTCCGCCTTGCCTGATGTCCCGGCTCGCCTGGATCAGCTTCTCGGCGATCCGGCCTGAAGGTGAGCGGGAGTAGCGTGGAACGCATGGACGGAATCGATGGCGACCCTCGCCGAGTCCTGATTGTCGGCGGCGGCATATGCGGTCTGACCCTGGCTCTCTGCCTGAACCGGTCAGGTCACGACGTAACCGTGTTTGAATCGGTGGCCGAGCCACGCGAACTGGGTGTAGGCATCAACCTGCTCCCGCACTGCGTTCGGGTGCTCCATGATCTGGGCCTTGAGGAGGCCCTCGCTGCAGGCGCCGTAATGACGGGTGAGCTCCGCTTCTGCAGCGATGATGGCACCCTCATCTGGTCCGAGCCAAGGGGACTGGCAGCCGACAACCCGTGGCCCCAGTACTCGATCCACCGCGGCCATCTCCAGATGCTGCTTCTGGACGCCGTCCGTCGGGACCTTGGCGCGGGTCGCGTTCTGACCGGCCACCACCTGACGGGCTTTGAGCATGATGCCGGGGGAGTGACCGCCGACTTCGTGGACAGGAGGACCGGAATGGATCTGGACTCTGCTCGGGGAGACTTGCTGATCGGCTGTGACGGACTTCACTCCACCGTGAGGCGTCTGCTGTTCCCCGACGAGGGTGCAATGCACTACTCGGGTCTGGTCCTGTGGCGCGGTGCCGTCGAAGCTGAGCCTTTCCTGGATGGCCGCACAATGTTCATGGCTGGACATGATCAGCAAAAGGCGGTCGTTTACCCAATCCGAAACCCGAGCGAGCCGGGGGGTACGGCTCTCATCAACTGGGTTGCCGAGCGGCCAGTAGACCTTGATGTGGCCACTGCAGACTGGAACACGCCAGTGGATCCCAGCAAAATTGCTCCCTGGTTCGAAGACTGGGACTTCGGCTGGATCCATGTCGGCGAGCTCATTGCATCCAGTGAGATGGCCTACGAGTTTCCAATGGTCGACAGGGATCCCCTTGAACGCTGGTCTCACGGACGGGTCACGCTCCTCGGTGACGCGGCCCATCCGATGCGCCCCAACGGAAGCAACGGCGCCAGCCAGGGGATACTTGACGCCGAGACCCTGACCGTGACCCTGGATTCCGAATCCGATCCAGTTGAGGCGCTTCAGGCCTATGACGAAGAGCGAAGAGAGGTAACCGGACGGCTGGTCCTGGCCAACAGGCAGGCCGGCCCCGAGAGGGTCATGCAGTGGGTCAAGGACCGCTGTGACGGCTCCTGCATGAATCGCCACACCTGCGTAGATGAACACGACCTTGAACGCGAAGCCACCGCCTACAAGGCACTGGCCGGCTTTGACATCGCCAGCCTTCAGGCCATGTCAGGCCGAGATTCGTCCAGGCAGGTCACGCCAGCGAAGCCAGGAACTCCAGAAGGGCCGGGTTGACCACGTCGGGATTCTCAAGGTTGCTGGAGTGGCCGGCGCCGGGCACAGGGACAAATGTTGTCGGCCCACCAAACCCGTCAGCCATTGAACGTCCCCGCTCCAGCGGGATCGCAGCATCCAACTCCCCGTGGAACACGATTGCCGGACACGTGATCTCGCCAAGACGGTCGTCGGTTGCGTCGCGTTCGAACAGGCACTCCTTTGCTGCCATCCATGCGGACACCGGCTTGGCGTTCCACTTGGCCCGCCAGATTGAGGCATCGAATCCTGGAGCGAAGAGCACCGCTGCAAGGATCTCACCCACGGGACCTGCAAGGCCGTCGGCAGTTGCTGCGTCAAACAGGCCCTGAAACTGAACACGCTCCTCGTCGTTGAGGGCGGTGGCGTCGCTGTCGACGATGACCATTGCACGGACCCTCTCAGGCGCTGTCAGGGCAGCCCTGACCGTAAGGAATCCGCCCTGTGACATGCCCCCGAGGACAGCGGATTCGACCTCGAGGTGATCCAGCAGAGCCAGTGCATCATCTGCCAGGTCCCAGTAGGTGAATGGCTCGGTGTATTCCGTCTGTCCCCAGCCTCTCTCGTCATAGGTGACAACACGCCAGCCGGCATCCGTCAGAGGTCCCACCTGGGGGGCCCACATCTCATGGCCCATGGAGAAGCCGTGGCTGAGGAGAATGACCGGGCCATCGCCACCTGAGTCCACATAGTGAATTGTCTGGCTGTTGACCTCTGCGAATGGCATCTGCGTCTCCCTCTGTGTGAACGGTTCTCCGAACTGGACCGTAGTGCCCGTTGATCAGGAGGTCGCCACCGTGGTGGTACCCGTTACCTCAGGGGGCCGCTAGAAATAGCAGATGCACCTGGACGAACCCGTGCTTCACGGACAACCCCTCAGCAGGGAGGAGTCGCTGGAGAGACTCTCCTCGACCAACCTTGACGTGCTCGTAATCGGCGGGGGCATCAACGGGGCCGTCTCGGCGCTGGCTCTGTCAGCACATGGTCTCAAGGTGGGCCTCGTCGAGGCAGGGGATCTGGCATCCGGAACCAGTCAGGAATCCTCCAACATGGTCTGGGGCGGGTTCAAGTACCTGGAGAGCTACGACCTGCGCCTCGTTGCCGGCCTCTGCGGATCCAGAAACAGGCTCGCCAACGCCTACCCCTCCCGCATCCTGGAGACGCGCTTCATGGCCGTTCTGGGCGAGAAGGCGCCATTCTCGCCATGGTTCTCAACCCTTGGCGCCAACGCCTACTGGGGGCTCGGCAGGTTTCACACGCATCGTCCACGCCACCGGAGTGCTTCAACGATTGCGCGTCTTGAGCCATCGATAAAGATCGATGGGGCGCGTGGCGGAATCGAGTATTCCGACTATCTGCTGGTTGACAACGATGCCCGCTTTGTGTCAGAGATGGCCATCGAGGCCGAGAGGCACGGCGCTGTGGTCACAAACTACGTGTCATTCGACGAGGCCGAACAGTTGCATGACAGATGGTCTGTCTCCCTCACGGACCAGGAGACCGGTGAAACGCTCCTTGCGACGGCGAAGGTGCTGGTGAACGCCGCCGGACCCAGGCTGTCCGAAGTCGGTCTGGTAACGGGATCAACCACACTCAACCGGCTTGTCTTCTCCAAGGGGGTTCATCTGACCGTTCCACGGGTCACCGATTCCGGAAGGATCCTGGCTTTCTTCGACGACACCGAACGCCTCTTCTACGTCCTCCCCATGGGCGGCCGCTCGATAATCGGCACCACGGACACCCCGGTCGACGATCCAGACGTGACGGTGACAGACGGCGACAGGGACTTCCTCATCGAGCAGGTGAGCCAGAGGTTGAGTCCCGCCAACAGGCTCAGGCACTCCGATGTGATCTCCGAGCGCTGTGGGGTGAGGGCCCTAGTCGTCCCACCCGGCGGATCGTCGAAGCGGCGCGACTGGACGGAACTGTCGCGCCGACACGCCGTCGAGTCCGATGACCAGAGGCGGGTCGTCTCCATTCTCGGCGGAAAGCTCTCCGACTGTCTGAACGTGGGGACTGAGGTGGTCGAGGCAGTGCGACGGTGTGGTCTTCACCCCATGCGGCCAGCGGTTCAGTGGTATGGCGAACCATCTCAGGCCGAACGGACAGTCGCCCTCGAACGGGCGGCATCTCTGGGCGTGCCTCCAGATACTGCGATGCTCATGTGGCGCCGAAATGGCCGACGGACAGGCGAGATCCTCGACCTGATCCGGAACGACGCCTCGCTCGGTATGTCTCTTGGCGGCCTTGACACCCTCAGCGCCGCCGAGGTGACCGTCATGGCGCGCCACGAGAAGGTGCTGCACCCTGTCGACTTTCTGAGGCGTCGGACGATGCTGGCGATGTTGCACACGTCCGAGACCCTCGCCGCCGACGAGGGGGTCAGGAATGCCGTCAGGCTGCTGCTGGGACCAAAGGGCCTGACCGAACTGGCGGAGGCTGCAACGGTGCCTGACGATGGGTGACCGTGATGGTGACACCGTGGACCCCGGCCTCGAACAGCCGATCGGCCTTGACGAGGCCTACTCCATCCATACCCCGGAGGACAGCCGCAGGCTCTACCGGAGGTGGGCCACCAGCTACGAGTCGGGATTCGCAACCGAGCAGGGCTACGTAAACCCGCAGAATGTTGCGCAGGTGTTCATCGAGACCTTCGGAAGCAAACAGGGGCTGCTTTTGGACGTTGGCTGCGGAACCGGGCTGGTCGGCCTCGCACTTTGCGACCTCACCGAGTCCGTTATCGACGGATTCGACATCTCTCCCGAAATGCTGAACCAGGCAGCACAGAAGATCGACCACGACGGGAGATCCATCTACTCAGATCTGATCGAAGGAGACCTCGCCGGGGCACTTGAGATTCCCACCGGTCGCTATGCCGGGGTGTTGAGTGCCGGTACGTTCACCCATGGCCACGTCGGCCCCGAGGCTCTTGATGAGCTCTATCGGATCGCCCGACCCGGCGCATTGTTCGCAATTGGAATCAAACCCAGCCACTTTGATGCACTCGGGTTCTCCGACCGCTTCGAACGGGACGTGGCTCTCGGCCGCATTACACAACCGGCCATCAAGCTCATCGAGGTCTACGAGTCCGGAGAGCACGTTGACGACACCGGAATCGTGGCCGTCTTCCGAAGATCTGCTGCCTGATCAGGACTCGTCCTACTCGACCTCATCAGGTCGAGGCGCCTGTCGATTCCATTCGGAGAGAGGGTGCCTGACCCACTGACCGACAGAGTGGGCAATGGCTCCAGAGCGGGCAAGAATCGGCTGAAATGCCGACTGCTTCTCGAGAGGCACCGCTTCTCGCACCTGGCTCCGGTAGGACAGGTAGAACACCAGCGCGCCAAGCACGGCTGCCAGCGACAGGTAGTAGCCGGCCGGTCCGAACACCTCGATTGTGATCCCGAGGGTCATGGGGGCTGCCACTGCTCCCGTGCTGGACGCAAGGATCAGGGCTGATGCTGCGGCCACCCTCTTCTGTGGCGCTACCCAATCATTTGCCAGAGCCACGAACTGTCCGTAGAGCGGGAACACGAAGGCTCCAAATGCCAGGTTGAGGGGAATCAGAAGCAGGCTGGATGGCGGAATAAGGGCGCCCACCAGTGCCAGCCCGAGAGCGATCGAAGCAACCACCAAGATCACAGCTCGGCGGGGATAGCGGTCAGAGAGGTGCCCCAGAGGCATCTGCAGAAGAACGGCACCAATGACAGCGGCCGAGGTGAAGAGCGCAATTCGCTGTGTGCTGAGGCCCGCAGTCGTTCCAAAGACGGCTGCCATGCTGGTGGATGCCGACTGGACGAACGAGCAGAACACGATTCCCACGGCCGCTGAAGGAATCGTCTGGTAAAGCTCTCGCACAGACATGGATTCCGTGCTTGGCAGGGGCGCAGCCATTCCGGCCGAGAGGGTGACAGGTATGACCGCCATCGAAATGAGAACCGATGAGAGAACGAAGAGTTTGAAGCCATCAACCGGAGCGACGTTCACAAGGAGCTGCCCACCGGCCGTTCCCCCCATCATGATCATCATGTAGACACCAAGAATCCGTCCGCGGGTCTCGTTGGTGGCGCGGTCATTGAGCCAACTCTCCAGGACCACGAAGACCCCCGCGTTGCAAATCCCGCCAACGAAGTAGATGAGGCTCCAGGCCACTGGCAGGACGAGAACGGCGTTGAGAAGCACGGCAGTTGATGCAAGCGACGCCAGGGCGGCGAATACCCGGATGTGCCCAACCGAGTTGAGTGCCCGGGTGATCACCTTGGCGCCGGCCAGATACCCAGCAAAGTGAAAGGCCATGACCACACCCATGGCGCCCGCGCTGAAGCCCTCCGACTCGGCACGAATCGGTAGAAGAATCCGATGAAGACCGTTGCCGACCTGCAGGAAGGCAAAGCCGAGGAACAGCGCCCAGACGCCGATCAGGGTAGAACCTGACCCCTGACGCGTAGCTGTGCTGTTCACCTCAGGGTCCGGATTCCGCGACCCGAATGGGCGGGGGCCGACAGGGCTGAATGGGCACGAGCGGCGGCGATGGCATTTCCACGGACAGGTTCGACCATCGCAGAAGTGCGGGGCGGCCCACCGCCCGAGGGCTGGGATACGTGCAGGAGCATTGCCTCCTGGGTCGCAACCGGAACCGAATCACCGTCGACCAGCAGGTCGTGGTGTAGGTGGAGCCTCTTCTCGTCGGCACCAAGCACGTATGTGTCCGTCGAGATGCGGGATCCCTCATGGACCTCTTTCAGGAACCGAATGTGCGTCTCGACGCTGTAGAAGGTTCCATGTTGGCTGCGATAGGTCTCGCCGAAGCCGAGATGGATCAGCAACTCGTCGGAGGCGGCCCCAAAAGCAACCCCGTAGAAGCCCTCGGTCAGGTGGCCGTTGTAGTCGATCCATTCCGACGGCACGACTGTCTCCCAGACCCTCAGAGGTTCCGGAACAGTTGACATGTCGCATACCTCCCGGTTTACCCGATCTGCCCTTGACGGTGCCGCGCGCAATCTAGGTCCGCGGGGTGTGCCCTACAACGCATACCCCTGTGCCATCCGGCTCAGGCCGGCGGACCCGGAGGTAGATCATCGGGCGATATCGCCGCAATCGCCTCAATGGGCGGTTGTGAGTCCACTCCCATGCACATCTCCGCTGCCTCTGCAACAGCGAGAAGATAGGCATCGGATCCTCGCCGGCATGAGAGCTGCACACCGACCGGTAGGCCATCTCCGGTGAATCCTGCCGGCAGCGACACCGATGGTGCACCTGTCACGGTTAGGCGTGAACACGAGCGCATCCAGTCGGTGTAGTTGGGGAGATGCACACCCTCGATCTCCGTAACCCATTCCTGCCCCACAGGGAAGGGGGGAACCTGGCTGGTAGGCGTAATTACGACGTCGTGATCATCGAAGATGCGGCGCCACAGCTGCCGAATGCGGGCTTCGGTGACGAGGGCCGAATCAACATCGTCCGGATGAAGACTCATACCCCGGACGATCTCGCCTCGAACGGTTGCCTTTACGCGCCCGTCATCCACGAGGTCCGGGTGCATCAGGGAGTAGGCGAGAGACCGGAGGGTCTCAAAGCAGGCATCGGCCCCGGCAAGCGAAAGGTCGCCGCTCTGGATCTGCCATCCTTCCTCCTCGAGAGTCCCGGCGGCATCCTCAACCAGGCGACGCACAGCGGGATCAACGGGAAGGTCACCGTGGTCAAGTGAAAGGAGGGCCCGCGGCGGATCAACCTGAACCGGAGGCTCCAGGTGGCCGGTCATCGCGCCGAAGAGGAGGCCCACATCGGCCACCGTGCGACCCATCGGTCCGTTGGTCGGCATGGTGATCCGGGGATCCGCACCTGTGTTTCCCGGGACACGCCCGGCCGATGGCCGAAAACCCACAATGCCGCAAAAGGATGCAGGATTCCGGAGCGAGCCTCCAAGGTCTGAGCCATCTGCGATCGACAGGGAGCCACACGCCAGGGCCGCAGCCGCCCCACCACTTGAGCCACCTGCAGTTAGGCCGGGATTCCAGGGATTCCTCGTGACCCCGTAGACGCTGTTGAAGGTGTGTGAGCCTGCACCGAACTCGGGCGTGTTCGTCTTGCCGACGGGGACCACCCCGGCCCTGTGGAGAAGCGCCACGAGCGGGTTGTCGGTTTCGGGAACATGTCTGGCGTACACCGTGCTTCCATAGGTCGTTGGAACGCCGGCAGTGTCGAGAAGGTCCTTGTGGGCAGTGACGAGACCACGTAGAGGAGCCCCTCTGCAGAGGGACCGGTCCGAATCAAGAGCGGTCGCCAGCTCGGCCGCCTTGTTCCAGTCGACAGCCACCAGAGCGTTCACCACCGGTTCGGTGATGCTCGCTCGCTTACTGCAGGCCTCCAGGAGTTCGCCGGCTGAGAGGGCACCGGCCTCCATCAGACGGAACTGCTCGACAGCTGGAAGGTCAACTGGATCCATGGCTGGGACAGTATTGCCGCTGATGAGCCGGCGACAGCCGAGGCGGGTCAGTGAATGGACAACCCTGGCGGCATGTCGACTCCAAACTCCACGCAGGCGTCTGCCACGGCACTGAACAGGTATCTGCCAAAGGAGCGCTCACATGAGATCAGGTAGGAACGTTCACCATCCCGGTCGTCACGCACCAGATCGCAGGTGACCTTGGCCACCGAGCCGGAAAAGACCGCGCCGTCTGGCGTCATGTCATCGGCCAGATCAACGTTGCAGACCTTGGCGAGTGCTCCCACGGCGTCACGTCCCGAGATGCGAAGCATGGCCCGACCGTGTGTGATGTCGACAATGCTCACGAAGCCCTCACTGGGAATGGACTCGGCAACGTCGCCGCTCCGGCCCGGCTCAGCAAGCAGGGTCCACTCGCCGGGACGGCTGCCACAGACGAGGACACCGTCCTTGCGCCGCCGACTCCGGCCGTAGGTGACCTTCAGGTGGATTCCGGCTGCTGTCTTCCGGGCTCCGCGAACGAGAACCTTGGTGCAGCTCGACTCATCTGCAAGGGTGATAGCTCCGTCGGGTGCTGACAGTGCCACAGAGTCAACTGGGCCCCGGAAGTCAATCTCAGACACGTTGTCGCTCTCCTTCCGGATCGAGGTGCGCGTGGTGCTCCTGGACTGTCGCAGTGATGCGGCTACCGTCCACGAGCTTCACCGTGACCGAGGTTCCGGCAGCTGCCAGCTTGGGATCCACCTGAGCAAGACAGATCGACCTGCCGAGGGTGGGGGACATCCGGCTGGACGTGACGCGCCCCAGGATCTCGTTGCTGTCGCCTGCCACGATCTGACAGGCCTCCTCGGGGACGACCGTGGGATCATCTGGCTGTAGCCCGACCAGCACCGGAAGGTCAGTGCGGTCAAATGCGGCACGCAGTTCCGGAAGACCAACGGTGTCCTCCTTGTCCAACTTGACCAAGCCGGCGAGGCCCGCGGTCGGCGCCTTGCTGAGGCCGTCGGTGTCCTGACCGACGATGTAGTGACCCTTTTCGAGACGCAGGATGCGTTGCGCTTCGACGCCAAATGGCGCCGCCCCCAGATCGGAACCGGTTGCCAGCAGCGACTCCCAGACGTGGAGAGCATGGCCCGATGGGACATGCAGCTCATACGAGAGCTCGCCCGTGAACCCGATCCGCCAGATGATGCAGTCAGCGACCCCAGCCACAGTTCCGGTCCGGACGCTGAAATATGGAAAGGCATCGGCGGAGAGGTCCACGCCACCCACGAGCCGCTCAAGGAGGTCCCGGGATCGGGGGCCCGCCACGTTGATGCTCGTGAGTCCGCCGGTAACCGGCGTCACATGAACCTCCCAGTCGGACCGGTAGGTCTGGAGCCAGTCCTCGAGCATCTCCCAGACGGCACCGGCACCCGATGAGGTGGTTGTCATCAGGTAGTGGTCTTTGGCGAGGCGTCCCGTGACGCCATCGTCGGATACCACGCCGTCCTCGCCGACCATGGCGCCGTACCGGACCCGACCCACCTTCAGCTTCTGCCAACGGTTGACGTAGACGAGCTCAAGCAGCTTCGGCACGTCGGGTCCGCGGAGATCCAACTTGCCTAGAGGGGTGACGTCTATGAGGCCGACGTTGTTGCGCACGTTGAGGGCCTCGGCCATGGGGTCGCCGTAGCGGTCCGGGCGCACCCACTGTCCGGCGAGCAGGTTGACCGCCCCGTTCGCCTCGTGCCAATCCTGTAGGGCCGACCGCCTCACCGGCTCGAAGATTCGACCGGCCAGTGCTCCAAGAGAAATCGGAGAGAACGGCGGCCTCCAGACCGTGGTGCCGACATCTGCCATGTCGACCTGTCGGGCCTCAGCCAGAACTGAGGCTGCATTGACGGTTTCCAGCTTGCCCTGCGAGGGCCCCATGGTGACGGTGGTGTAGCGCTTCATCAACTCGATCGAGTCAAAGCCCTCAGACGCCGCCTGCATCAGGTCTTTGGATGAGATGTCCTCTGAAAAGTCAACCAGACCGTGGGTTGAACTCCGGTAGCACTCTGGATGAGGCACACGCCGCAGAGGGATCCGATCATCAGGAACGGTCTCAGGTCTGGGGCCCTTGGGACTGGTGGAGCGTGCCGTCGTAGTGAGAACGTCGTGGCGGATCCGCAGAGCGCGTGCCGCGGCCAGCTCGCCGGTCTCCCTGCCATGGGCCAACAACTCGGCAATCGAGCCGTCGCCGGTGATGCCGCCTGTTGCCAGGACATTGTCAGGGAGCGCGTGTGGAAAGTAGCGGGCGGCCACCGGGTCGTAGACCGGGCGGTCGCCGGCCATGTTCAGGAGCGATGTCGGTGCAGTCCAGCCGGTGGCAGTGACGACCAGATCAGCAGCGAGGGTGCGTCCATCGCCCAGATGCACCTTCCGAACCCGGCCCCTGCCATCCACCTTGACGATGTCGGCGCCCGATCTGGCATCTAGAACCTCGACGATCTCGACCCCCGCTGATTCCAAGTCTGCAACCGCCGAGTCTCCCTCAGAGCTAGCTGTCAAAACGACGGCACGGTCGCCGGGTCGAACAGCCCAGAGGTTCGTCAGGCGCCTCACTGCCCCGGCGAGCATCACGCCCGGTGTGTCGTTTCCCGCAAACACATAGGGCCTCTCGATCAGCCCGGGGGCCACGACCAAGCTCCCTGCCCTGGCCTTGATGAGACGCTCGGGGGCCAGGGGGTGACTGCGCTGGTTGATGGCAATCCAGTTGTGGTCGTACCGACCTGAGACCGTCGAATCGACCAGGACCTCTATGCCGGGGGATGCCTCAACGGCTGAACGCAGGTCTGCCAGGACTTCAAGGTCGTCATTGGCGCCCCATCGGAGGTGGCCACCGAGTTCCGGTTCCTGTTCCACCAACATGACCGTCGCACCAGCCTCGGCCGCAGACAGAGCAGCGGCCATTCCTGCAGGGCCACCACCTGCTATCAGGACATCCGGGTGGGCGTACCGCTTGTCGTACGCGCCGTGGGTGCTCGTATTCCAGTGGATGCGTCCACCGGGAGCGAACTTTCGGAGAATCCGCTGATACAGGCTGTGCCATAGAAACTGTGGCCGCATGAAGGTCTTGTAATAGAAGCCCGCTGAGAGAAAGCGCCCCACCAGCTGGTTGGCGGTGCCGAGGTCGAAGCGGAGGCTCGGCCACACGTTCTGGGCGCTCACCTGCATTCCCTCGAGCAGGCGACGACTGCCTGCTCGGACGTTGGGCTCGTCGCCAACTTGAACCGAGAGGTTCGGGTCCCAGTGGTTTGCACTGAAGATTCCGCGGCGCCTGTGGTACTTCATGCTCCGGGAGAAGATCTCGACGCCTGCAGCAGCGAGCGCAGAGGCGATCGTGTCCCCCTGGTGCCCGGTGAACGCCCTTCCGTTCCACGTGAAGGACACGGTAGTTGAGCGGTCTATGAGCTCGCCCGGTCGGCTCGGGATGCGCCGCGGGCTCATGTTCTCTCCAATCCGCGGACCTCGTTGGTGGCGGTGTTTCGTTCGATGGTGAAATAGGTGCGGCAACCACTCCGGCAGTACCAGGTTTCTGTCACCCATCCTGCCGGGTTGTCTCGCAGATAGAGGTAAGAGCGCCACTCCGAGAGGCTTGCTGTCGCAGCATCTGGACGGGGGACCACCTCGCCCGTATTTCTGAGATCCGATGAGTTGCGTGGCCCGCAGTTGGGGCAGGGAACGAGAATCATCAGTGACCCACCGCCGCTGCGCCCTTTTCGCCGACCAGATCACCCTCGGTGAACCTCTCGATTCCGAAGGAGGCGATCAGGTCCGCTGTGCGGCCGGTTGCGATCGTCTCAGCCATTGTCTCGCCGGCAACCGGGCCCGCCTTGAAGCCGTAGGTTCCCCAGCCGACATCGACCAGGTATCCATCCACCGCTGTGAACCCCATGATCGGGGAGTAGTCGGGGGTCATGTCACACAGACCCGACCACTGTCTCATCAGGCGCATCTTGGATATGCCGGGCATCAACTCCAGAACGTGCCCGGCGAGTTCCTCGGTGAACTCGAGGGTGCCGTTCACCCGGTAGGTGCCGATGGGATCCACGGAGGCACCAAAGACGAGCTCGCCTCGATCTGTCTGGCTCACATAGACGTGTAGTGAACCGGAGACCACGACGGTGGGAAGAAACACCTTGCACGGCTCGGTCACAGCGGCCTGCAGCGGGTGGGTGGTGATCGCAAGGGGAACGCCGGCCATGTTTGAGATCAGCGAGGCCCATCCGGCGGTGCAGTTCACGACCACAGGCGCGCTGATGTCGCCACGGCTGGTTCGAACACCGGTGACCCTTCCCCCAGGGCCCTTCCCGTCGGGCCCGTCGCCACCGGAGCACGAGATGTCGAGCACCTCAGTGTCCTGGAGAAGGTGCACACCCAAATGGTCGGCCGCCCTGGCATAACCCCAGACGACGGCATCGTGTCTGACGATGCCACCCGGCGGGTGGTACAGGGCACCCAGGATCGGGTAACGCGTGTCTGATGAGACGTCGAGGCTGGGGGTGAGACGTTTGACCTCCTCAGGGTCGATGACGCTTGAGTCGATGTCGAGGAGCTTGTTGACCTCGGCGCGCCAGGTCATCGTGCGGAGTGCCGAATCAGTGTGGGCCAGCGTCAGATGGCCGCGTCGGGAGAGCATGACGTTCAGGTTCAGGTCGGAGGCCATCGTGTTGTAGAGCTGAAGCGAGCGGTCGTAGAAGGCCACGCCCTCAGGTGTCAGGTAGTTGGATCTCACAATCGCCGTATTTCGGCCGGACCCACCGCCACCCAGATAGCCCTTGTCGACAACTGCCACGTTCGTAATGCCGTGGTTCTTCGCCAGGTAGTAGGCAGTGGCCAACCCATGCAGGCCGCCACCGACGATGACAACGTCGTAGGAGTCTCGACGCTCGGGTTTGCTCCACATTCGCGGCCAGTCGCCGCGCGTCACACCGTGCTTCAGCAGCTTCCCTGCCGAGTACCTGTAGCCGTGGCGGGACATTCCCGGCTCCTGTCCAGAGGCCCTGCCGGCAACCCGCCCGGTGCGGTCTACCGGCCAACCCCCATTCGGTCGCTGACCGCGGGCAGGCTAGGGGATGGGACCACGTTTAGCGCGTCACGGAGGCGGACATTCAGGGGCATATGGTGGGGAAATGACCAATGACACCGCCAGCACGCCGACGCCCCGACTGCACATCGTCGACCATCCCCTTGTGCAGCACAAGCTGACCCAGATGCGCAGGGTAGAGACACCGAGTGCTCACTTCCGTGAACTGCTCAGCGAGACAAGCCTTCTGCTCACATATGAGATTTCCAGAGAGCTGGACCTCCACGAGGTTGAGATCCAGACGCCCCTGACAACGACATCGGCACCGGAACTCATCGACCATCCAGTAGTCGTATCAATACTGCGTGCAGGAAACGGGCTCCTTGACGGGGTACTCAAGGTGATACCCGGAGCCAGGGTCGGCTTTGTAGGCCTCTATCGGGACCATGACACGCTTGAGGCTGTCGAGTACTACTGCAAGTTCCCGCCGATGGAAGGCCGTACGGTGATCGTTGTCGACCCCATGCTCGCAACCGGGAACTCGGCCGCTGCGGCACTTGACCGCGTAAAGGCTGACGGCCCGGCTGCGATTCGCTTCCTCTGCCTTCTGGCGGCGCCAGAGGGTGTTGCTGCCCTCCACAAAGCCCACCCGGACGTGGACATCTGGACCGGCGCTGTCGACGAGTGCCTCAACGACGTCGGCTACATAGTGCCGGGCCTTGGCGACGCCGGTGACCGCATCTACGGCACTACCTGACTTGTCGGCGACCGGTCGCAAACTACGCACCCTTTTGCTGTCGAGTGCGTTGGCAGCGGCTGTTCTGGTGGGTCTCAGCGGCGAGCCGGCGGGCGGCTCAGACGTCGTGTCTGTTCCCGATGAAACCCCTGCCCCTGTCATGTACCTGACCTTCGATGACGGACCGCACTGGTTGTTCACACCGATGCTCCTCGACCTTTTGGACCGCTACGGAGCCCGGGTTTCCTTCTTCCCAACGGCAGAAGCAATTGTCGACCGCTGGGACGCTGCGACCACGCGCGATCTCTTGAATCGGGGCCATACGATCGGCAACCACACCTGGCACCACAGTGACCTGTCGCGAATGTCTGCCGACGAGGCCTTTTCAGAGGTTGCGATGGCCTCATCGGGCCTTGAGCGCCTTATGGGCTTTTCGCCGACGTGCTTTCGCGCTCCCTATGGCGAGGTGGGGGAGATAGCAGCAATGCTCGGTCCCAGGCTGGGGATGAGCCTGGCAGGTTGGACCGCAGACCCACAGGAGTGGCGCGACCCGCCAATACAGGATGCCATGTCCTACCTCCATGGGCGGGAGCGTGACGGCTTGGTTGTCTTGTTCCATGATCGCAAATGGCTCACACTCCACATCGTTGAGCAGGTTCTCAAGGAGTACTCCGATCGTGGCTGGGTCTTTGATGCCCTGCCCGCATGCATGTCCGATGATCTCGCGGCGGCGGCGATGCACAGCCTCGCACCGGGGGATGCTCCGGCGGGACGTGTCAATCCTGCTCAGAGGGTGAGCGGCGGAACGCTGGTTACCGGCTGGGCCTTTGATGCCGACCTGCCCGCGGGGGGTCTATACGTTCGTTACACCATCCCGGGAAGTGAGCCGCTTCTGGCTGGCCCAACCGGTGTCGACCATCGATTTGAGTTCCAGGTCGATTCGGTATCCGCCGGCGACGATGAGAGCCCCGTCTGCCTCTGGGCCGTCAACGCCGGTCCTCGGCGCCACGATGCTTCGCTGGGTTGCCTGCAACTCCCCGAGAGCTGAGAGCATGGTAGAGATGATTTCGACGCCGCCTGCGGAAGAACAGGAGTCACTCCTGTCGACGATTGGTCGCGTCACTTCTGTGATGTCCTTGTTCACGAGGTGCGACATTGGACCCGCACCTGACATTCCGCCTGGTCCGGCGCTCTATGCCGCCAACCATCGCAGCCTTGCCGACCTGCTCCTGGCAGCGGTCACGTTCGACTCATGGGGCCGCCCAATACGACCGTTGGTGGCGTCGGCCTATTTCGCTAAACCCGGCCTTGGCCGTCTACTCAGACGGCTCAGGTGCATTCCCGTGGAGGGCGCCGAGGCCCTCGACATGGCGAGGGCAGAGCTGGAGGCAGGCTGGTCGATCGCTCTTATGCCCGAGGGAAGGGTGATGCCTCCCGAGGAATGGCGGAAAGAGGGGGTGGGCAGGGCGCGAACGGGCGTAGGTCGCCTTGCGGCAGAGGCCGGCGTCCCGGTTGTCGCCGTCGGTGCAAGTGGGACGGAGGACTTCTGGCCGCGTAGTTCCGTGGCTCCCCGATTTCGCCCGTGGCGGCGCTACCCGCTGGCTATCAGGACCGAGGTCATCGGTGTGATCGACATCGCCAACCCCAGGGATGCGACGGAGGTCGTGATGGAAGTGGTGATTCGTTGCGTGAAGGCAGCCGACGCCGTTGCGGCCGAAATGCGCAACGTGGGCTGACCTCAGCCAGGGGATCGGCAGTCGAACCAACCTCGGTCGCCGCAATCAGAAGTGGTAGGGATGACCCGAGTAATCCTGTGGCCGCTTTTCAAGAAAGGCATCGCGCCCTTCAGTTGCCTCGTCTGTTCCGTAGGCCAGCCGGGTTGCCTCGCCGGCGAAGATCTGCTGGCCGACGAGGCCGTCATCGATGAGGTTGAAGGCAAATTTGAGCATTCGCTGCGCAGTGGGGCTCTTCTCATTGATCTCAGATGCCCACTCAAGCGCCTCGCTCTCAAGGTCCGGATGGTCGACCACTGCGTTGACCATTCCCATGGCGTAGGCCTCATCGGCCGAGTAGTTGCGTCCAAGAAAGAAGACCTCTCGTGCTCTTTTCTGACCTACCTGGCGGGCCAGGTAGGCCGAACCGAATCCACCGTCAAAGCTGGCGACATCGGCATCTGTCTGCTTGAACACGGCGTGCTGGCGGCTGGCGATGGTCATGTCACAGACCACATGAAGGCTGTGCCCCCCGCCCACGGCCCAGCCGGGAACAACGGCGATAACCACCTTTGGCATGAACCGGATGAGACGCTGCACCTCGAGAATGTGGAGCCGTCCAGTCCTTGCAGGGTCCACCGCCCCAGAGTCGTCTGAATACCGGTAACCGTCAGCTCCACGAATCCGCTGGTCTCCGCCGGAACAGAAGGCCCAACCACCATCGGTCGGAGAAGGGCCGTTCCCCGTAAGCAGGATGGTCCCGACATCGGTGCTCATTCGTGCATGGTCCAGGACCCTGTAGAGCTCGTCGACCGTAGATGGACGAAAGGCGTTGCGGACCTCGGGCCGATTGAACGCGACCCGGACCGTGCCCTGATCGGTGCACCGGTGATAGGTGACGTCGGACAGATCGAACCCATCGACGGACACCCAGCGCTCCGGGTCAAAGATGTCAGAAACTGTCTCAGATTCCACGATGTCGCTCCCGGTAGTTCCCATGGATCATACGGCCCGACGCTGTCCGGCAATCTCTCGACACCTAGCATCACGGTTCACGGAAGGAACCCGATGGCCAAGTTCACAAACGAGATTGTCATTGATTCTCCCTCCGAGGAGGTCTGGGCCGTCGTCGCAGCAGCCGAGCGGCAGGCCGAGTGGTTTCCCGGCATGGTCTCATCGACCGTCGAGAACGACATCAGGACCATAGGAACGGCTGCAGGGGGTTTCCTCCTGGAGCAGATCCTCTCGATCGACCACGACCTGATGCGCCTCGAGTACACGATCACCGGTCCGATCCAGTTTGAGCACCACCTTGGAACCCTCCAGGTGGAGGATCTCGGGTGCACAGCCAGGGTCCTGTACGGACAGGAACTGAGACCAGAGGCTCTTACCTACGCACTGCGCGCTGCCACCCGGGACGCCCTGGTTGGCCTGAAGGCGCTCGTCGAGACAGGTGAGACGTCTCGCGGCTACACGGCACCACAAACCGACAAGGAGGCCTGATGGGCCGGAGAATTCTGTTCGTCACGACGGACCAGCAGCGCTACGACGCCCTCGGATGCAACGGCGGCAAGGTTGCTCGTACACCTGTGGTCGACTCGCTCGCCGCATCCGGCATCCGGTACGAGAGGGCACATCCACAGAACGTCGTCTGCATGCCCTCAAGGGCCACGATGCTGACAGGCCAGCACATACGGAACCACGGCGTCTGGATGAACGGCGTTCCACTTCCGGCCGATGCACCGACGGTTGCCGGGGTCCTGCACGAAGCCGGCTACCGGACCGGCCTGTTTGGAAAGGCCCACTTCGAGCCCTTCCTCGATCCATTCCTCCGGTTCCCCGAAAACCGAATGGGAGTCTCGGGCGCCACCCACGACGAGGGTCGGCCCCATCGTGGCTTTGAGCAGATGGAGTTCGCCGGACACGGCGCCGCCGGGCTCGTCCACTACGGCGGCTGGTTGCGGGACAACCATCCCGAACACATGGCTGGCTACTTTCCTGTCCTGGACATGACGCTCGAGGTGAACCCGGAGGGCGGGGGAGACACGGGCGCACCACAGGTCAAGCACAACCCGATCCCACGTGGCATGTACCACACGGACTGGGTGGCCGACCGGGCCATCTCATGGCTGGACGGCCTCGATGGGGACGACGACTGGTTCTGTTGGCTCAGCTTCCCAGACCCACACCATCCGTGGAACCCACCGAGTTCTGAACTCCACCGGGTTCCCTGGAGAGACATTGACCTCCCTGCCGGATACCAGGAGGACCCTGAGGAAAGAGAACGGATCCTCGACTCCAAGGCACCCCACTGGCGCCGCTGGTACGACGGAAACCTCGTCTCGAACTACGAGGCTCCCTCAAAATGGGTTCCGGCAACCCTCACCGCCGACCAGGTACGCGAGGTGAACGCCATGGCCCACATCCAAAACGAACTGATCGATGAGGCTCTGGGCAAGGTTCTGTCGGCGATCGACGGCCGGGGCTGGGAAGACGACCTCGACATCATCTACACGACGGATCACGGTGAGTTCCAGGGTGACTACGGACTTCTCTTCAAGGGGCCCTACCACGTCGACTCGCTGATGCGCCTGCCCCTCATCTGGCGGCCGGCACCATCGGCCACGCTCATCCCGCGTGTGGTAACCGAACCTGTCGGGCTGCTCGACCTTGCCCCCACGTTCTGTCGCATTGCCGGAATCGAGGTACCGGACTGGATGGACGGTGTTCCGCTCCCCGGAAGCGGCGCTGACGACTCAGGCCACGAGCGGGCCGGGGTGATCACCGAGTGGGACAGCCTCCATCCCAACGGAACAGAGGTTCACATGCAGAGCATCTTTGCCAACCAGATGCTGTGTACCCGCTACGAGGCAGGCACCTGCCATTCAGGTAACGAAGGTGAGCTCTACGACATCGTCGAGGACCCTCATCAGCAGGTGAACCTGTGGGATGACCCTGCGAGGGCCGCCACGAGAACCGACCTCCTGGAGGCCCTGGACGAGACCCTTCCCGCAAGGGCCGAACCTCAGCTTGCGGTCGAAGCGGCGGTGTAGGCGCCGATGGGGGTCAGGGGAGAGGACAACGATTTCAGGGGGGTCATCGGCAGGACACACACGGACTCCGAGCCATGGTGGCCCGAGATGGCCACGGCGCCGGAGAACAGTCCGAACGTGGTTGTGGTCCTCCTGGACGACACCGGCTTCGCCCACCTTGGCTGCTACGGATCGAGCATCGACACACCAAACATCGACCGGCTTGCCGAGAACGGACTCCGGTACACGAACTTCCACACCACAGCGCTCTGCTCACCGACCCGAGCGTGCCTGCTCACCGGGCGCAACCATCACTCCGTCGGAATGAGAGCCGTCTCCAACTTCGACAGCGGTTACCCGCACATGCGCGGCTATATCGCCGACCACGCAGCAACGATTGCAGAAGTGCTCCAGGACAACGGCTATGCGACCGCATGTATGGGCAAATGGCACCTGGCCCCCATGGCGCAGGCATCAGCAGCAGGACCGTTCGACCATTGGCCTCTGCAGCGCGGCTTCGACCGCTTTTACGGCTTCCTGCAGGGCGAAACCGACCAGTTCCATCCTGAGTTGACTGCAGACAACCACCACATCGATCCGCCTGGTAAGTCGGCAGACGGCTACCACGTGAGCGAGGACCTCGTCGACAAAGCCATCGGCTTTGTCAGCGACACCAGGTCGGTCAGGCCTGACCGGCCATTCTTCATGTACCTGGCCTTTGGAGCCACGCACGCGCCTCACCAGGCCCCGGATGAGTACAGGGACAAGTACCGCGGACGCTTTGACGCCGGCTGGGACACCGTGAGACAGGAGTGGTTCCAGAACCAGATCGACCTAGGGGTTGTGCCGCCTGACACGACCCTCGCCCCGCGCAACCCCGGGGTCGAGGCATGGCACGACCTGAGCCGCAACGAGCAGTTGTTCGCATGCCGCCTGCAAGAGGCCTTCGCCGCGATGTTGGACCACACAGACGCCCAGATTGGCCGTCTCCTGGAGCACCTTCGGCGTCTCGACATTCTCGATGACACGGTCGTAATGCTGCTATCCGACAACGGGGCCAGTCAGGAAGGCGGTCCCACCGGTGTGACCGATGAGATGAAGCACTTCAACGTCGTCCCCGAGGACGTGGACCAGGCGGTAGAGCGCCTCGACGACATCGGTGGCCCCCATTCCCACAGCAACTATCCGTGGGGCTGGGCCCAGGCGGGCAACACCCCGATGAGGTGGTACAAGCAGACAACCCACGGGGGTGGCGTTCGTGATCCCCTGATCGTCCACTGGCCGTCGGGAATCGAGGAGCAAGGTGGAACCCGAAACCAGTTCCACCACATAACCGACCTGACGCCCACCCTCCTGGAACTGATCGGCCTCGAGATGCCAGCTGTGCGACATGGCCGGACACAGTCACCCATGACCGGCACGAGCCTCGCCTACACCTTCAATGACTCCGATGAACCGACACGAAAAGGTGCCCAGTACTTCGAGATGTTCGGTCACAGGGCCATATGCGATGACGGCTGGAAGGCCGTGACACGCCACACGCCGGGCACCTCCTACGAAGACGAGCGCTGGGAGCTGTTCCACCTTGATGCCGATGTTTCTGAAACCGAGGACCTCGCGGCGGCCGAGCCCGAGCGACTCAGGACCATGATCGACCTGTGGTGGCGGGAGGCCGAGGCCAACGGCGTCCTACCGCTGGACGACCGCACTCTTGAACTGTTCCGTATTCCGACCCGCCCCGGAACCCCCCATCAGGGTCGCACCTACCGATACGTTCCACCGCTGTCACATATTCCGGCTGGCGCAGCAGCCATCCTCGGCAACAGGTCTTTCCTCATTGAGGCCTCCATCCAGCGCCCAGCCGGAGGCGACGGGGTCCTGGTGGCTGTGGGAACAGAGAACCTGGGCTTTTCCCTGTTCGTCAAGGAGGACCGTCTGGTCTTTGACTACAACGTCTTCACCGACCACCACATTGTGCGGAGCCGACAACTCCTGCCGACCGGCGAGACGACCGTTGGTGTTCATTTCCATCGGGACGGCGACGCTGGCACAGCCACCCTGTTCGTGGATGGCGAAGCCTGTGGCACGATGGCGGTCCCCTTCGTCGTCAGGGTCCTCGGGTCCACAGGGATGGATATCGGTCGCGACGCCCTGTCAACCGTGTCCGAGGAGTACGAGGGACCGTTCCCGTTCAACGGAACACTCCATGACGTGCACATTCACCTGCCGGAGCGTGGGGCAGCTGAGAGGACCGAAGACGCCGTCCTGGCGATGCGGACCGAGTTGGCACGCGAGTAGCCATACCGGGACCGGGCTGAGGCCACCTCCACGAAATGGAGCGGTAGTCTCCGGACAGTCCAGCCCCCTCCTCAACCTCAACCTCTGATGCCACCGACTCCGAAAACCCGCATCCGAGCGCTTACGGCCATGGTCGTGCTCGTAGCCGTCATGGCGCCAACAGGTGCTTCAGGTGAGACCGAGTCGATCCGCGATGCAAGAGACAGGCGCGAGGCGGCAAGAGACCGCGCTGCGGACGCAGCCGAGGTTCTGGAACTGATCGAGGCCGAGGATGCAGAGATCGCCGGGGCACTCGGGGCTCTTGACGACGCTGTCGCACTGCAGCAGGCCAAGATCGCCTCCGCCCGTCAGGCCATCGAGGCTGCTGAAGCCGAGGCAACCCTCAGGTGGGTCGAGGTGGAACAGGTCGGGGTGGAGATTCGCGAGGTAAGGGCACGTGTGGAGAAACTGGCGGTGGACGTCTACATATCCGGCCTGCGGCCAGGCATCCTCCTGGAGTCCAACGACCTCTCCGCCGGAATCCGGAAATCCGCGATCCTCGACGTGGTAACCGGCAACCGCTCGGACCTCTTGGAGCGTCTGCGCTCCCTCGAGTCGACCATGGAAAACATCGCCCAGGCTGCAGATGCGGCCATCTTTGACGCTGAGCTGCAACAGAGGGAGCTGGAGTCCTCCATGCTCGTCCTGGACCGGCGCATCAGTTCTCAAGAAGAGGTCCAGACCGAACTTCAGGGTCGAATCCAGGAGCACGAGCAGGCTGTAAAGCAGTTCGAACGGGAGCAGTACCAGATGGCTGTCCTGATCGACAATCTGATAGCGGAGGAGCTGCGCAAGTCGGCCCCGGACCTCACAAAGGAGTCTGGAGCCGGCTTCATAATGCCAATCGAGGGAAAGATCGGATCAGGGTTCGGGCTGAGGGTCCATCCGATCTTCGGGACCAGCCGGCAGCACAACGGCGTGGACATCAGCTGTGTGCGCAACCAACCCATTTGGGCTGCAAAGGCGGGTGAGGTCATCTTTGCAGGCTGGAAGAACGGCTACGGCAACGTGGTCCTCATGGAACACGAGGGACCGGTCGTAACCGTCTACGCACACCAGGAAGAGCTCCTGGTGTCCAAGGGGCACATCCTCAAGACAGGGGACGTCCTTGGTCGCTGTGGTTCGACGGGATGGTCGACCGGTCCTCATCTCCACTTCGAGGTCAGGACGGGCGGCGAACCCAAGGATCCCATGATCGTCCTTCCCCGCTGACCTGGCCGCTGTGTTTCCAATAATCGCTGTTTCAAGGAGCAACCCATGAAACTGACCGACAAGGTGGCCCTGGTGACGGGCGCTGCCTCAGGAATCGGACGTGAGTCGGCTCTGCTGTTCGCTCAGAACGGTGCGAGGGTCGTATGCGTCGACCTTTCGGCTGACCTCAACGCTGCTACCGCCACACAGATCAGCGAGGCGGGTGGCACCGCCTTTGCAGTTGCGGCCGACGTGTCGGATGCAGACGACATGGAGCGCGTCGTTGCCGAGACTGTCCAGAAGTTCGGGAGGCTGGACGTGGCCTTCAACAATGCCGGCATCATGCATTCCGATGACGGCGACGCCGTCAGCACCGAGGAACGAATCTGGGACCTGACCATGGGCGTGAACGCCAAGGGCGTGTTCCTGGGCTGCAAGTACGAGATTCCCGCGATGCTGGCCTCCGGCGGAGGTTCGATCATCAACACGGCCTCGTTCGTGGCCGTCATGGGAGCCGCAACCCCACAGATCGCCTACACGGCATCAAAGGGAGCCGTGCTGGCGCTTACACGGGAGCTGGCCGTCGTACACGCACGCCAGAACATCCGGCTGAACGCTCTCTGCCCTGGCCCGCTCAGGACCGAGTTGCTTATGCGGTTCCTGGACACAGACGAGAAGAAGGAACGTCGCCTCGTTCACGTGCCCATGGGGCGCTTCGGAGAAGCAGCCGAGATGGCCCAGGCTGCCCTCTGGCTGGCCTCTGACGAATCCTCGTACGTGACCGGCACCGACTTCATGGTCGATGGCGGGCTAAGTGCCGCCTACGTCACACCAGAGGGCTGACGTCAGGGCGCCTCGCCTGCTGCCATGCGAGCGTTGATGTCCTCGATCACCGCCAGGAGTTCCAGCGGTTCATCGATCACGTAGTGCGCTCCGCTGCTCCACAACTGATTGCGGGTGAACATCAGCCTCTCAGCCAACTCTGTGTCAGAAATCGACTCGGCCTCCTCCATTGAGTTGATGTTGAG
Source organism: Actinomycetota bacterium (assembly GCA_014381745.1). Taxonomy (GTDB): domain Bacteria; phylum Actinomycetota; class Acidimicrobiia; order Acidimicrobiales; family MedAcidi-G1; genus UBA3125. Next base: position 142,608 of record JACNLA010000028.1, read on the forward strand.
GTAGTTGCTGTAACGGGCAATTCCGACAGCCCAGCAGCCGGCCTCTACACCTTCACCCACACCCGAACCCGTGTCATCGACCTTGACCACCGACTGGATCGGATGAACATCCAGGAGTTCCATATTCCGGTAGACCATGAACGGGCGAGGCCTGGCACCGTGGTCAACGTCGTCACCGGCGACAGCACAGTCAGGGATGAAGCCCTGCTCTGCAGCGTGCTCAAGGAGCACCTCGACCATCGGCCGGGTAAATCCCGTTGAGACACCGATCCTGATGTCATGTTCACTGCGCAGACGTTCCGCAAGCTCTGCGACACCGGGCAGGAGCGTCGCATACCGGGGTAGGCACTCAACCTGCATTGGGACGAAGTCAGCGAACATGGCGTCTACGTCGGACTGATCGGGGTAGCGACCGTGGACCTCATGCCAACGCTCTCGAATGTCCGGCATGTGGGCGAGGGCCTCGATGTGGAGGTCCTTGCGCAGCCCCATCGGACCGCGAGCTTCAGCCATCGAGATCTGCACGCCCTGTTTGTGGAACACCTCGACGAACACGATCGCAGGGGCGATCACGTACGCATCGACCGTTGTTCCACTCCAGTCCAGCACCACGCCCCTGAGTCGACCCCGGTAGGTGCCGGTAGCCCGACCGCCTGGGCGCATCACTGGTTCAGTCCTACCCCACGAATGCCGAAGCAAAGACGAGGGACACAATCGTCATGACCTTGATGAGAATGTTCATTGCAGGACCGGACGTGTCCTTGAACGGATCTCCGACGGTGTCACCGACGACAGCAGCCTTGTGGTTGTCAGAACCCTTTCCGCCCAGAGCACCCGCCTCGATGTACTTCTTGGCGTTGTCCCACGCTCCACCCGCGTTGGCCATGAAGATCGCCAGGCAGAACCCGGAAACCAGGGCGCCGGCAAGGAACCCGCCGAGTGCGTCAATGTTGATGAAACCGATGACCAGCGGTACGACGACGGCGAGTGCGCCAGGAACGAGCATCTCCTTGAGGGACGCCTCCGTTGAGATTTCCACGCAGCGGGCCGAGTCAGGGTTGACGCCCGGTTCACCCTCGCGGAGGCCTGGAATCTCACGGAACTGCCTCCTGACCTCCTCGATCATCTCCTGTGCAGCACGACCAACAGCATCGATGGTCAGGGCAGCGAAGAGGAAGGGGAGCATCGCTCCGAGGAACAGCCCCACAAACACGTCAACCTCGCCGATGTTCAGGGAGAGGGTTCCCCCGGCCTGGATGATGGCGAACTCGAAGCTCTTGAAGAGAGCCAGTGCGGTAAGTGCTGCTGACCCGACGGCGAAGCCCTTCGCCACTGCAGCGGTGGTGTTCCCGAGTGAGTCCAGGGCGTCGGTGACCTCACGCACGCTGGGATCCAACTCCGCCATTTCGGCGATGCCTCCGGCGTTGTCGGCAATCGGCCCGTAGGCATCCACCGAGACAACGACACCGAGCGTCGCCAGCATTCCGATTGCAGCTACGGCGATTCCATAGATCCCGCCATCGAGGTTGCCAATCGAGTCAAACGCCATCTCACCGCCCCAATACGCGAGGCCGACTCCGACAGCCAGAAGGGACACCGAGGCCGCCACGGAGATCATCCCGGCGGAGATGCCGCCGAGGATCGTGGTTGCGGGGCCCGTCTGGGTCTGCCCTGCGATCTTCTTCACGGGAGCGAAGTGGTCTGAGGTGTAGTACTCGGCGGTCTTCCCGAGAGCCCACCCGACCACCAGCCCACCAACCACGGCGATTGCGAGGCCGAGAGGGTTATTGAAGGCAGGATCTGACCCGAAGAGCCAAAAGGCAACCGCGACGGTAGCGACAGCGGTCATCGCCATCGCCGAGTTCGTACCCATGTGCAGGGCCTTGCTGAGAGCCTTCGTGTCGGTTGAGTCGCCGCCCTTCACGAGGAAGGAGCCCAGGATTGAGGCCAGCATTCCGACGAAGGCGATTGCGATCGGGAAGGAGAGAAGCGAGATATTGGTCGCGGCCGATGCGTGCTCGGCGCCAAGCCCAAGGGCGAAGGCAACCAGAGAGATTGGTGCAATTATCGAACCGGCGTAGCTCTCGAAGAGATCAGCACCCATTCCGGCGACATCGCCGACGTTGTCGCCCACGTTGTCGGCGATGGTGGCAGGGTTCCTGGGGTCATCCTCTGGAATTCCCGCCTCGACCTTTCCGACCAGGTCAGCGCCTACGTCGGCAGCCTTGGTGTAGATGCCGCCACCGACACGCGAGAACAGGGCGATGGAAGAGGCTCCAAGTCCATAGGCCGTGACTACCTCGAAGGCATCGTCGACGCCAATGACCAGCACAAAGAGGATGTAGACCAGCATCAGGCCACCAAGGGCCAGACCAGCGACGGAGAACCCCATTACCGCACCACCCCGGAAGGCGATCGGAAGGGCCTTTCCGGGCCCCTGCTTGGCCGCCTGGGTCGTTCGTGCATTGGCCATGGTTGCCACCGTCATGCCGACGTATCCGGCTGTGGCCGACAGGACCGCACCCAACACATACGTAAGAGAGGCCGTCGGAGCAATCAGGACGGCGATCAGAACCGCCATCACGACCACGAAGCCAGATACCCAGGTGTATTCCTTTTTGAGGAAGGCCCGGGCACCCTTTTGAATCTCCGTCATCAGGAAGACCATTCGGTCGTCACCGGGATCGGCCGCCCTCACGGACGTGTAGAAGAAGCCGGCTAGGAACAGGCCCATTACGGACGAGGCTGCGGCGAGATAGGGGATGGCTTCCAAGGATCAGTCTCCCAGTAATCGGGTGTGGTGGACGTCTGAAACCGACTCGGTTGAGCGGTCAGTGGTTGCTGTCACCCCTTGATGCCTATCAGCGACACCCCGAGGCCAGAACGGTCGTGACGCTAGTGACAAGACAGGGCCGCTTCCAACACCTGAACCGTGACATGTGTCAGCGGTACTGGAAACCTGCTGCCTTGTCGGCAAGCATCGGGCTATGAGCCCGGACGATAAGCGACAGGAGATGCTGGAACGAAGGTCGACGCTCCCCGAATCCCTCGTTAGGGAATCGAGCAGCACAGTATTGAGCCTGCTGGAGGGTTTGCCAGAGTTCCGTGAGGCGGAGCTCATCGCCGCGTACGTTGGGATCCGAGGCGAGATCGACCCGTCCGCCCTTGTCGGATCGTGTGGCAAGCGCGTGGCTCTACCGGTGATCCTGCCGGATGGTGAACTCGAGTTCATGTTGGCAGCCGGACCCATGGCGTCTGGACCATTTGGAACCAGCCAGCCCGAGGGTGGTGATGTGGTTCAGGCCGCTGACCTTGACCTTGCCCTTGTTCCTCTGGTGTTGGCCGATGTCAGCGGAAACCGGATCGGACACGGTCGCGGGTACTACGACAGGGCATTTAGTTCCCGTCTGACTGGTCCGGCACCGCCCGTGCTGGTTGGGCTGGCCCATGGTTTCCAGGTGGTCCCAACTATCGAACCCCGCCCGTGGGACGTGCGCCTCGACATTGTGCTTACCGACGAGGGCATCCTCCGCCCGGAGCCACCGATAGGCGAGGATTAGCCGGTGTACATCATCGTTGTGGGTGCCGGCGAGGTAGGCAGTTATGTCGCGGAGCGCCTGAGTGGCCAGGAACACGACATTGCCCTGATCGAGGTGGACCCGGACAGGTTCAGCCAGATCGACAAGGAACTGGACGTTCTCGCCATCCGAGGCAGCGGTACCGACCCCGGCTGTCTGGAACTTGCGGGATTGGACAAGGCGGACCTTCTGGTCGCCGTTACTGCTAACGATGAGGCCAACCTGCTATCGGCCCTCATGGCCCGGCAGGCCGGTGTGAAGAAGACGATCGTAAGGGTCGAATCAAGACGCCTTCGGCGCCCAGAAGTGCGGGCGTTGTTCAAGGGAGCAAGCGACCACCTGGTGATCGACCCGGACGAAGAGGTCGCTGAACAGGTTTTGCGGCTCATGGAGTATCCCGGAGCACTGGACGTCGCCCGAATGGCAGGAGGCGAGGTGGTCGTGATCGGGGCAAGGCTGCCGGCACACGCACCGCTCGTGGGTGTCGCCCTCGGTGCCCTGGGCAAGGAGTTGGAACCAGATTGGGACTTCATCGTCGGAACCATCACGCGACACAGGGATGGAGACGACCAGACCGGCGAAGAGACCACCTTCATTCCCCGTGGCAATGAGGTTCTCATGGAAGGCGACCTCTTGCGGATTGTCTGCAAGAGCCGCGCCCTCAAGGATGTGACCCATCGTCTCGGAATCGACCGCGACATGCCGACCCGTGCGCTCCTGTTAGGTGGAGGCCGTACGGCCCAGATGCTTGCCGAGGCTCTGATTTCCCGAGGGCTGGACGTGGCGATCATCGAGCTGGACGAACGGCGGGCGAGCGAGTTGGCCGAGGAGCTGCCGGGGATTCTCGTTTTCAGGGGAGACATCGTCGACGCCGACATGCTCGAAGAGGCGGACGTTGGCGGTCAGGACGTCGTGATAGCCCTGACCGGTGAGGACGATTCCAACGTCCTGGCCTGCCTCTATGCCAAGGATGCCGGATCTAGGCGCCACGGGTCCGACGATTCCCTGAAGACGATTGCCGTGGTGCACCGTCTGAAGCTTCTGGGGCTCCTCGAGACGCATCAGGTCGGAGCGACCCTCAGCCCCAGAACGGCCACGGCAAACAGCGTGCTCCGCTTTGTTCGCGGCGACGTTGGGACGGTCGCCGCTGTGGCGACCTACCTACAGGGAGATGTGGAAATCCTCGAATTCGCCGTCTCTGAGTCCTGTTCTTGTGCGGGAAGCACCGTGGCCGAACTGCACATGCCACACGAGTCCCTGATCGGAGCCATAGTCAGAGATGGCAAGGCTCAGATCGCCCGCGGGCGGAGCACCCTGCGCGCCCGGGACCATGTAGTGGTCCTCGCCAAACCGGAGTCTGTCGACAGGGTTACCGCCCTGTTCGCCTGACCCCCCGGGGCTCGCCGACCCTGTGGCCACCGGTACAACCCGTCGCCCGTGGGCATCGTGGACCGCCACGACCGCCTGGAGTGTTTCTGCATCCCTCCTGCTGGTCGGTGGCCTTGCTGTCCTTGCGGGCCTGGTTGACCTGATCGATACAGGTGCCGATACACCGACGCTTCTGACAGCCGGGAGCGGCATGTGTATTGCCGGGGTGCTCCTCTACGCCAGGGTCGAGAGGCCTGACAACACAAGGCCAGCAGACATCCTCGCTGCCACGACGCTGGCGATGACGCTGGCGATTCTCCTAGTTGCCGCCATCTACCTGCTCACGGGCGCCGCACAGCGCCCTGATGATGCCCTCTTTGAGGCAACTACGGGAATCACAACCACGGCCATGAGCGTCCTGGATCCCGCAATTCTCGGAGACGGAATGCGTTTCCTTCGGGCCGGCACCCAGTGGGCCGGCGGGTTTGCCGCTCTGCTGGTCGGAATCGTGATTCTTCCGTTCTTCGGCTTCGGCCGGGAGTTCGCAGACCGCTCCCGTTCCGGCGGCTACCACCCCCTGGCGCCCGACGAGTGGTCGGCAACAAGAAACATCGCCAAGCTCTACGTTCCCGGAACCATCCTCATCTGGATCGGATACGCACTGGCGGGCAAGGGGCCCTTTGATGCCCTCCTGCTGGCAATGTCAACTATCTCAACCGGTGGGTTTACCAACAGCCCAGACGAGTTCGCCGATGCATCCGTCCAGTGGGTGGCGATCCTCGGAATGTTCCTCGCCGGATCAAGCATGGTGACGCTCTGGCACCTGATCGTCGGCAGGGGAGGGCTCCACCGTCAGACAGGTCTCATGCTGTACCTGGGCATGCACATAGCGGGGGCCCTGCTGCTGATGCTGTGGTCCACTGGCGACGGAATGGACTCCGTCCGCCAAACCCTGTTCGTCGTAGCCGCCTCGGTCTCGACAACGGGATTCCCGATGCGCATCCCGCACGGCTGGGGTGCCGCTGCTCCCGTTCTCCTCCTGCTGCTTGTGTCCATCGGCGCCATGAGCGGATCGGCCGGCGGCGGCCTTCAGATACGCCAGCACCGGGCGCTCATGAAGTTGGCCGTGCGCGAGATGGCCCGACAGCTGCACCCACGGGCAGTGCTGAAGGTCAGGTTGGCCGGCCGTGTCGCAGGCGAGAACACACTCCGCCAGATCGTCGTGCTGCAGTTCCTCTTTGTGGCTGTGGTCTTCGGCACGGCCTTCTTGGTGGCCATCTTCGGTCTGGATCTCTCGAGTTCCCTGTCGGCCGCTGTCCACGCCACCGCCACAGCCGGACCTGTCCGGGCTCTCGATGGCTCACTAGTTGATCCCGGAACATGGAGCAGGCCGGTCCGGCTTGCCCTGTTACCGGCAATGATATTTGGACGCCTGTCGATCTATCCGGCAGTAGTGGCCCTGGCATCACTCCTGAACCTCCTCCGCAGCAAGACGCGGCTCAGACGGCGCTATCGGGCGCGCGTCCATGGCAGGAACCTGTGAGCCGGCCCCGACCCAGGTGGACGACAACCACCGGACATGTGACGGGGATCGCCCTCTTGTTCGTGGCTGCTGGAATGTTCGCCTCGGCCATCATTGAGGCGGCCTCCGGAACCGACGGACAGGCCATGATTCTGGCATCGGTGCTGACCGCCCTGCCTGGTGTCACCCTGTGGCTCTGGACCAGGCCAGGTTCCCTCGACAGGGCGACGGTGTTCACTGCTGTAGCCGGGACGTGGCTTGTGGTGTCGGCCTTCGGCGCTCTTCCCTACCTGCTTGCCGGCACCTTCCAGAGAGGTGAAATCGGCCCGCTGGAGGTCCTGGCTGATGCCATCTTTGAATCCGTTTCCGGATTCTCCTGCACCGGATCAACCGTGTTCGGCTCACACAACCTGATTGCAGATCAGGGTCCTGGAATCCTGATCTACCGCCAGTTCACCCAGTGGATCGGCGGAATGGGAATTGTCCTCCTGGTTGTGACGGTCCTGCCTGCTCTGCGGGCAAGCGGCCTCGGCCTAATCGGTGCTGAAGCCCCTGGCGAGGGAGGCGACCGGCTGGCCCCCCGGATGGCACAGACGGCGCGGCGCTTCTGGTACGTCTATGTAGGGCTTACAGCCCTGATCACTACGGCCCTACTTGCTGCAGGGATGACACCATTTGATGCCGTGGCACACGCCTTCACGACCGCATCCACCGGCGGATTCTCCACCCGGGATTCATCGATTGGTTATTGGGACAGCGTCGCCGTGGAGATGGTGATCATGATCGGGCTGCTTATGGGCGGAGCCAACTTCACCCTGCACTCCCGTTCCATTTCCTCCCGGCGGCCGGTCCACATGAAAGACGCTGAGTTCCGCAGTTACATCTGGCTCCTCACCGGGGCAACGCTGGTGGTAACCGTCTTGTTGATGGACGACGGCATGGGCATGACGCGTGCGCTCAGATCAGCAGCGTTCAACGTCGTCACGCTCGGAACCAGCGGCGGCTTTGGCAACGCAACAGGCCCCGGCAGCAACGGTGACTTCGTGAGATGGGCTGCCGGTCCTCAACTGGTTCTTCTGCTGCTCCTCGTGTCAGGCGGTTGTACGGGCTCAACCTCTGGAGGGGTGAAGGTCATGCGCCTGACGGTCGGCATCTCCCACGCTCGGAGAACGCTCCGCTCTATCCGACACCCGAGGGCGGTCCTGCCGGTGCGCCACGGAAGCGGAACGTTGGCCGAGCCGCTCGTAGAGCGCATTGCAGGCTTCATGGTCGTCTACGGGATGCTCGTCGTGTCCGGGACGCTCGTGGTGGCTGCCCTCGGGACCGATCTCGTCACCGCTCTCGGCGGCGTTATCGGATCGCTCGGCAACATGGGACCTGCCCTCAACAAGGCCGGGCCGACGGCTTCGTTCGTTGATGGATTCACCGCTCCAGCCAGAACGGTTCTGGCACTGCTGATGCTCATCGGCAGGCTTGAGTTGTTCCCCATGCTCTTGATGCTGGTAACTCCCTACAGGGCGCTGCAGGACGGTGTTCGAAGCCCTCACTCCTGAGCCCACAAGGCCCGCCGGACATGGGCAGGAGGGCCACCTGGGCCTATATTGGGGTCTCAGATCAGGGAGTCAGGTGCCTTTTGGCCCCGCTCCGCTCCGACTGCCGGGCAATCCGGAGGGGCGCCCCACCGCTGTGGCCGGTTTGATGCTTGACCGGGCAACCGGTACTCCGGGACTTGTTCACCGGAGGTCCAAAGAGCTCGCTATCCAAGTTTGATCCACGCAGGCAGGAGCCATGTCCACACAGCGGTCGCAGACCAGGGGCCTCTACGATCCCCGTTTCGAACACGACGCCTGCGGCGTCAACTTCGTCTGCCACCTCCGCGGCGAGGCCAGCCACGAAATCGTTTCGATGGGCATTGGTGCCCTCTGCAACATGGCCCACAGGGGAGCGCTCGGTGCTGAACCTGACACCGGTGATGGAGCTGGCATCCTCATCCAGGTCCCTGACGCGTTCTACCGGGAGGTGCTCCCATTCGACCTGCCTGGACCCGGGGAGTACGCAACGGGAATCGCCTTTCTCCCAGACGACCCAGGTGATTCCGCGGCGGCTGTCACCTCAATTGAGGCCATAGCGGCCGAAGAGGGACTCGATGTACTGGGTTGGCGCGATCTGCCAGTCGACGACTCGATGATCGGCTCGGCGGCACGAGCCGCTGAACCCGTGTTCCGCCAACTGTTCATCGCTTCACCCGATGCAGGCTCAGGACGGCTGGCGGGGATTGACCTGGATCGACTCGCCTACATGTTTCGAAAGCGCACCGAACACGAGATCCGGACAGAGGTGCCCAGTCCAGCCAGAACCGGAGTGGGAACAGCGGGTACAACACCTGGTGGCGTTTACTTTGCTTCCCTGTCCTCCCGCACCATCGTGTACAAGGGGATGTTGACGACGTCGCAGTTGGCGACCTTCTTCCCTGATCTAACGGATTCACGCCTCACCAGTGCACTGGCGCTCGTGCACTCACGCTTCTCCACGAACACCTTTCCCTCATGGCCGCTGGCACATCCCTACCGACTGGTCGCCCACAACGGCGAGATCAATACGGTTCAGGGAAACAGGAACTGGATGAGGGCCAGGGAGGCCCTTCTCTCAAGCGATCACCTGCCTGGGGAAATCGACCGGATCTTTCCGATCTGTACTCCGCGAGCGAGTGACACGGCCGGCTTTGACGAGGCGCTGGAGCTCCTGGTCCTGGGTGGATACTCCCTTCCTGAGGCGATCCTCATGATGATCCCGGAGCCGTGGGAGAACCACCGCGAGATGGATGATGACCGCAGTGCCTTCTACGAATACCACGCCACCCTGATGGAGCCCTGGGATGGACCGGCATCCATCGCCTTCACGGACGGAAACGTCATCGGGGCAGTGCTTGACCGTAACGGGCTGCGACCCAGCCGCTACTGGGTTACCAGCGACGACCTCGTGGTGATGGCCAGCGAGGTCGGCGTGGTCGACATTCCGTCCGCCAAGGTGATCGAGAAGGGTCGGCTTGAACCTGGTCGTATGTTCCTCATCGACACAGCCCGGGGCAGGATCGTCCGTGACGAGGAGATCAAGGCCGAGATGGCCAAAGCCCACCCCTACAGGCAATGGCTGGATGACCACAAGGTCGATCTCGTCGATCTGTCACCCGGACCAGAACGCGGCGCAGACGACGGCAGGGTCCTGAAACGACAGCAGATCTTCGGGTACACGCACGAGGAGCTGAAGTTGCTTCTGGCTCCGATGGCCCGAGATTCAAAAGAGGCCATCGGCTCAATGGGATCAGACACCCCGGTGGCCGTCCTCTCACACCGCGGACGCCTCATCTACGACTACTTCCAACAACTCTTCGCACAAGTCACCAACCCGCCCCTCGACGCAATGCGAGAGGAGCTCATCACAGCGGTCTGCGGTGGCATCGGGTCAGAAGGCAACCTGCTGGCACCGGGACCCGAGAGCTGTCGACAAATCCGGATTCCGCACCCGGTCCTGACCGAGGAGGAGCTTTCCTCAATCACAGCGCTTGACGGCGACCTCGAGCCGTCCGGATTCAAGACAGCGCTGCTTGAGGCCCTGTACCCGGTCGCTGACGGAGGCCAGGGGCTGTGCGCTGCCCTCGACCGCCTCAGGGCTGATGCCTCGACTGCCATAGCCGACGGAGCCAACATCCTCATCCTTAGCGACCAGGGTGCTGATGCCGGGATGGCACCGATTCCTTCCCTGCTGGCGACCGGAGCTGTCCACCACCACCTCATATCGAACAAGACAAGGACCCTCGCCGGCCTCATCGTGGAAAGCGGTGACGCCCGCGAGGTTCATCACATTGCGCTCCTTCTCGGTTTCGGAGCCAGCGCTGTCTGCCCCTATGTGGCGTTCGATTCCATTGACGACATGTTGGCGACCGGCGCCCATGGGCTCACTAGAGCCATGTCGCCTGCCGAGGCAAGAAGCAACTACATCCGGGCATGTGACAAGGGAATCCTGAAGGTGATGTCCAAGATGGGGATCTCAACGGTCGCCTCTTACACAGGGGCCCAGATATTTGAGTCCATTGGCCTCGGCTCGGAGGTAATCGACACCTGCTTCTCTGGAACCGTGAGCCGCCTGGGTGGAGTGGGGTTTGACGTTCTTGCTGCTGAGGTCGCCGAGCGTCACGCAACGGCCTTCCCGGACCGTCCCGAGGAGCAGGCGCACCGCACCCTTGATGCGGGCGGTGAGTACCAGTGGAGACGCGAAGGCGAATATCACCTCTTCAATCCAGAGACCGTCTTTCGGCTGCAACACGCCACGCGGGAGGGGCGCTACGACATCTTCAAGGACTACACCCGTCTCGTAGATGACCAGGCACGCGATCTGGCAACTCTGAGGGGTCTGTTTCGGTTCCGCGACGACCTCCGTGAGGCCATCCCAATCGATGATGTAGAACCGGTGAGCGAGATCGTCAGACGGTTCGCCACCGGCGCCATGTCATACGGCTCCATCTCAGCGGAGGCCCATGAGACGCTCGCCATTGCAATGAACAGGCTGGGCGGAAAGTCCAATACCGGCGAGGGAGGCGAGGACCCGGCCCGCTACGTACCAGAACGCAACGGAGACCTTCGCCGCTCGTCAATCAAGCAGGTTGCATCAGGACGGTTCGGCGTCACAAGCGAGTACCTGGTCAACAGCGATGACCTCCAGATCAAGATGGCCCAGGGGGCCAAGCCGGGGGAGGGAGGCCAGCTGCCGGGCCACAAGGTCTACCCGTGGATCGCCCGCACCCGCCACTCAACCCCCGGCGTTGCCCTCATCTCACCGCCGCCGCACCACGACATCTATTCGATCGAGGATCTCGCCCAGCTCATCCACGACCTGAAGAACTCCAACCCTGCCAGTCGGGTGCACGTCAAGCTGGTTGCAGAGGTCGGCGTCGGCACGGTCGCTGCCGGTGTGTCGAAGGCCCACGCCGACGTGGTGCTGATATCGGGACATGACGGTGGAACCGGCGCATCTCCGTTGACGTCCATCAAGCATGCCGGCGCACCTTGGGAGCTGGGCCTGGCTGAGACCCAGCAGACGCTCCTTCTCAACAACCTCCGCGACCGCATCGTCGTCCAGGTCGACGGCCAACTCAAGACCGGACGCGATGTGGTGATCGCAGCTCTCCTCGGTGCTGACGAGTTTGGTTTCGCTACGGCGCCACTGGTTGTTTCCGGATGCGTGATGATGCGGGTCTGCCACCTCGATACCTGCCCGGTAGGGGTGGCAACCCAGAATCCCGAGCTCCGCAAGAAGTTCTCGGGCCGCCCCGAGTTTGTCGTCACGTTCTTCGAGTATCTGGCCGAGGAGGTGAGGGAGATCCTGGCATCGCTTGGATTCCGGACCATGGAGGAGGCGATAGGGCAGGTTGAGGTCCTCGACACGATCGACGCCGTCGAACACTGGAAGGCCGCACACCTCGACCTCTCACCGATCCTCCATCTGCCCGACCTCCCCGCCAATGTGGCCAGACGCAACACCGGAGGTCAGGACCATGGCCTAGAGGACGCCCTTGATGTCGATCTCATCCGGCTGGCTCGAACCTCGCTCGAGGACGGGTCACCAACGACAATTGCCATGCCGATCCGCAACGTGAACAGGACGGTCGGGACGATGCTCGGCCACCAGGTGACCACGCGTTTTGGTGGCGGTGGTCTTCCGGCCGACACGATCACGATCAACCTCGACGGTTCGGCAGGCAACAGCCTGGGGGCATTTGTCCCTTCTGGCATCACCCTCAGGTTGACCGGAGACGCAAACGACTATGTGGGCAAGGGACTGTCCGGCGGCCGCATGATTCTCCGCCCGCCCGAAGATTCACCCTTTGAGGCTGAGGATCAGGTGATTGCGGGAAACGTCATCCTCTACGGGGCGACATCGGGAGAGGTCTTCATCAGAGGCAGGGTCGGCGAGCGGTTCTGTGTCCGGAACTCTGGTGCGCTGGCAGTGGTCGAGGGAATTGGTGATCACGGCTGTGAGTACATGACAGGAGGATGGGCGGTCATCCTGGGGGGAATCGGCCGCAACTTTGCAGCCGGCATGTCGGGTGGAGTCGCCTTCGTCCACGACCCGGATGGAATCTCCCGTCAACGGGTGAACACCGAGATGGTCCTGGTTGAGGAGCCGAACCGGGACGACCGAGCCTGGCTTGACGAACAGATCAACCGGCACATGGCTGAGACGGGTTCCACGGTGGCCGAACGGATCCTCGCCGACTGGAGCCTCCAGAGCGGAAACTTCTTCAAGGTGATGCCAATCGACTACAAGAGGGTTCTGGAGGCCGCCGCCGCAGCGCGTGCCGCCGGAAGCGACGAGGTTGAGGCGATCATGGCCTCGACGAGGGTCTGAGGCGGGACAGCGGCATGGGCGACTTTCGAGGCTTCATAAAGCACGACAGGCAGTTGCCTGAACGGCGTTCGGTCCCCGTCAGGTTGAGAGACTGGCGGGAGGTCTACGAACCTTTCCCCGAAGAGGACCTGATGCGTCAGGCAAGCAGGTGCATGGACTGCGGAATCCCATTTTGCAACCACGGTTGCCCCCTCGGAAACCTTATTCCCGACTGGAATGATCTCACCTACAGGGGTCAGTGGGGCGATGCCATTGAGCGACTCCACGCCACCAACAACTTTCCCGAGTTCACAGGGCGGCTCTGTCCTGCCCCCTGCGAGACCGCCTGTGTCCTCGGCATCAACGAGCCCGCCGTAACGATCAAACAGGTCGAGGTCTCGATCGTCGACCGCGCGTGGGATGAGGGATGGATCAGGCCGGTGCGGGCTTCCGTGCGGAGCGGCAGACGCGTCGCCGTGGTCGGCTCGGGTCCGGCGGGGCTCGCCACGGCACAGCAGCTGACCCGGGCGGGACATGAGGTGGTCGTCTTTGAGCGGGCGGACCGCATCGGTGGACTCCTACGCCTCGGAATCCCCGAGTTCAAGCTTGAAAAGAGACATCTTGACCGCCGCCTGGCACAGATGGAGGCAGAGGGAACCGAGTTCCGGACCCATACCAACGTCGGCACCGACATCCCGGTCGCTGACCTGCGAAGCAGCTACGACGCCGTTGTGCTCGCATGCGGGGCCACCCGTTGGAGGGACCTTCCCATTCCCGGCCGAGACCTCGATGGGATCATGCAGGCAATGGAGTACCTCCCATGGGCCAACCGTGTTCAGGAAGGGGATCTTGACCGGTCGCCGGTCTCGGCAGAAGGAAAGCGTGTCGTCGTCATCGGAGGCGGTGACACCGGTGCCGACTGTCTGGGAACCGCTCTGAGACAGGGCGCAGCCAGCGTCCACCAGTTTGAGATCATGCCCAAACCCTCCGACGACCGTCCGGCGGAGAATCCCTGGCCGACGTGGCCGATCCTCTACAGGGTCTCATCTGCCCACGAAGAAGGCGGTCAACGTCGATTCGCCATCAATACCGAGGAGTTCGTCGGAAAAGGCGGCAGCGTCACGGCACTACGCACACATCGTGTGTCCCAGGCCGTTGTGGACGGCAGGCCGACATTTGACAAGATCGACGGATCGGACGAGGAGTACCCCGCTGATCTTGTGCTCCTCGCAATGGGCTTCACGGGACCGGAGGAGTCAGCCTTGACCGCCGGCCTCGACCTTCAGTTCGATCCACGCGGCAACGTCGCCAGGGACTCGTCTTTCACCACCTCAGCCGACGGCGTGTTCGCCTGCGGCGATATGGGCCGTGGTCAGTCGCTGATTGTCTGGGCCATCGCTGAAGGGCGTTCATGCGCAGCGGCGGTCGATACGTACCTGACCGGTGAAACGAGCCTTCCGGCCCCGATCAGACCAGACTCAGGCCCCCTTCGCTGACCCACAGGATTCCTGGGATTGCACTGTGTGGCCGTCAGAAGGGTTGGGCACCGATGAACTCGAGAGCCGCGTCGATGAAGCCGAAGTTGCCCGGTGTGGCGAAGTGATCGACCCCAGCCAGAGTCGTGAGCGTGGCATCGGGTAGTGCCGCCAGAAGGCGGTCGGGAGGACCTGCGAAGTCCTTGTCCCCAATGACAATGTGTACGGGTAGGTCTACGCCTGCCAGGCTCTCTTCGGTAATCCGTGGAGGATCGGGCCGTGCCAGAAATGCTGCCAGGGCGGCCCGGTCGGCACCTGGCGACTCCGGCAGCCGGGCGAAGTAGGCGAGCTCAGGGTTTTCGGCCACCCCGGTGCGCACGGCCTCGATGATTGCAGAGCGCCGAACAGGATCATCCTCGAACAGGTTTCTGCCGACCCCCGCCAGGACGATGCGGTGGAACCTCGACGGATCCGACGCCGCCAGGACCAGCAGAACCCGTGCTCCCATTGAGAACCCGATGGCATCGACAGGATCCGGCGGGAGCTGGTCGAGCACCAGGGCCTCGAGATCGGCATAGTCCTCCGGATCGGTCGGTCTGGGCGCCTCGCCGTGACCGAGCAGATCGATACGCAGCACCTCTCGACCGGCATCCTCGAGCAAGGCGGCCCAGCCGCTGTCCTCCCATGTTGTGGCGAACGAGGTACCGAAGCCGTGAAGAAGTACGACCGGGTGCCCACTGTCGCCTGCCATGGCCGGACGCTACCTGGGCCGGCGTGCCCGGGCTGCCATCAAGAGCACGGCGGCCGTTGGGAAGAGGCCGATCAGGGCGCTCCCGTGGGCGAGTGTCGGGTAGTCACTGATGGTCACCAAGAGTCCCGAGCCGATTCCGGCAAGAGCCCCGGAGGCAGTCATGCCCAGGTCAGCCAGGCCCTGTACCCGGACGCGCTCCGGCCCGTCAAACTCAGACACCAACAGGGCCGACGATGCTATGAGGCCAAAGCTCCAGCCGAGACCTATCAGAAACAGCCCGATGAATATTCCAAGGGAATCCTCGGGCCTTGTAACCGCCGCCATCTCTGCTCCCACAAACAAGATGACACCACCAGCTGCCAGAACCGGCAACGGGCCAATGCGGTCGCTCAGCCACCCCACGACCGGGGCGCAGGCGTACATCCCGATTATGTGAAGGGAGATTACGAAGCCGATGATCTCGAGCCGATGGGCTCCCTCGCGCAGGTGAAGTGGGGTCATGGTCATCACCCCGACCATCACAACGTGACCCACAACCATCGCCAGGACAGCGAGGCGCCCAGTTGCAGAACCGGCGAGACTGCGGGCCGCATCGGCCAGATGGCGTCGCTCCGGTGTCGTGCTTCGACCGACGCCGCCGGCCACCACCAGGGGGTCCGGCCTGAGCAGCCGCCACACGAGGAGCGCTGAAATCAGGAAGAGCACCGTTGACAGCAGGTAAGGGCCCGAAAGTACGGGCATACCGAATGCGCCGGCAATGGACTTGGCAGGCCCAAAGCCGATGGATGGACCGAGAACTGCCCCGATGGTGGAGGCCCAGACGAGGGTGCCGATGGCTCGGGCGCGCCCCTCCACAGGCGCAAGGTCGGCGGCCGCATATCGTGCCGCCAGGTTCGCTGCGTTACCCGCCCCCACTCCGAGCATTCCCGGGATGAGGAGGATGTACCAGCCGGTGAGAGCGGCCAACATGGCAGTGGCCGCACCGGCAGCTGACACGAGGTATCCGGCGAGCAGACCCGGGCGTCGACCCCGTGCCGACATGAGCCTGGCCAGGGGGAGGATTGCCAGGGCCGACCCCGTCGTCATGCCGGACGCGGCAAGGCCACCCAGCAACTCGCTGCCGGTCAACTCCTCTCCCAACACGGCGGCAGCCGAGTAGGCGCCGGTCATGGCCGCCCCGGCTGGTATCAGACCCGCCATCAGGGTCCGGAGGGTCCTGCGTTGAAGATCCTGATGTTCGGTGATCGATGTGCCGCCGTGTCCGTCTTTCACCGGCCGAACCGTACCGTCACGAGGAGCCCCGCTGTCGCACCGGGAGGCTACGGTCCCGGGATGCCTGACGGCCCAGCAGTCCATTCATCTTCACAGGGATCTGAAGCCCGATGACCGGAACCGTCTTTGCGTGCTTTGACGTTGAGACAACGGGCCTTGATCCCAGGAACTCACGGGTCATCGAGATAGCGGTAGTAAGGGTGAGCAGCACGGGGGAGTCGGTGGGGGAGTGGAGCACGCTCGTCAATGCCGGAACCGACGACGTGGGTCGAACCGACATCCACGGGATCCTTCCGGAGCAACTTGTTGATGCACCGGCTTTCATAGATGTTGCCGGCGACCTCATCGCCGAGTTGTCCGGCTGCGTGCCAGTTGCACACAATGCTGCATTTGACGTTGGCTTTGTCCGCTCCGAGTGGGCGCTCGCCGGCCTTGGGGCTCTCGACCTGGATGCTGTCGACACCGTGCCCATGGCCAGAGGAATGGGTTTGCCCGGACGTCTAGGTGACCTCACCCGGGCACTGGGCGTGGGCCTCGAGGGCGCCCACAGGGCTCTCGATGACAGCCGTGCCCTGGCTGAGGTCCTGACCCTCATGCTTGAGCGGGGAGCAAGTCCACCCGGTCTGCCGTTCTTCTATCCACCCATCCTGGGCCCCACGCGTACTGGGCTGTCACTTCAGCGTCCCGGGGCCTCAACCTGATCTTTCCCTGCGAGGCGGATAGAAAGGGGAGGTGACCGACCGGCTTCGGATGCTTGCAGTGGCGCTTCTGGTGCCGGTTGCCGTTCTGGGTGCGTGTGGATCTGAGGAACCGTGGGCCGAGAGGGTCGGCATGGTCAGCCTGGGGCCCGTTCCAACCGTGACCATTCCCGTGGTGACCATTCCGGCGAGCACGACTACGACTACGACCACGGCAGCCCGAGCAACGACCGCACCCCCCACTATCACCACCCTGGCTCCTGCGGTCCCCACAACCTCAACGACCACCGAGCCACCACCGCCAACGTCGATGCCAGCCGACCCGACACCTGATGTCCCGTTCACGGTGGCTACTGCAACGGTCGAGCTCCTGGAGACCTTCCATACGTCGGTCTCGACGGAACCCTGGTGGATGCTGCCTAATCCCGGCCCATTTAGTGGAGCCCGTGTCCTTTACGTGATCGGAGAGGTCGGAGAGATGCTGGAGGTGGCGCTGCCTGTCCGACCCAACGGCACCACCGGTTTTGTACGCAGTTCCGATGTGTCCACCTCGGTACACAGGGCGCGGATCGTGGTCGATTTGGGCGACCATCGGATCACGGCGTGGGAGAATGGCATCCTGGTGGCCGAGGGCTCCGTGGCACTGGGAGCAGACGGAACCCCCACACCACTGGGGGAGTTCTACATCAACGAGATCCAGGAGCAGGAGGATCCAGACACGATCTTCGGTTCATGGATCATCGGCCTGTCCGGGTTCTCTGAGACCCTTCCCCTGATAGACGGCATGGATCCGAGCATCGCGCTGCACGGAACCAATGACACGTCTGTCCTGGGCACCGATGTGTCAGAGGGGTGCATCCGCATGCATGATGATGTGGCAGCACGTCTGGCGCTGTTGCCGCCGGGCACGCCGGTGGAGATCCGGTCCTGAGAATGTCGACGTTTCAGTTCACGGATGGATCGTCGGGGTAACCGCCCATCTGTCCCAACAACCCGGGTTGGCGGCCGAGCACGGTGCTCCAGAGCCCTTCGGGATCACCCATGACAGCATCGGTGGGCTCGGCCTCCAGGATGATCCAGGACCCCACGGCCATCTCGACCTCGAGTTGCCCGGCCGACCAGCCCGAGTAGCCCGAGAACATTCGTACCGCTGAGACGCCGGGAAGGTCTGATGGGTCTGCATGGAGATCCAGCACGCCCAGGTTGCCAAGCAGGGGACTGACGGACCGGTGTCCGCCCTCTGGAGCCATTCCGAGCCCCACGATGGATCCCGGCGACACCGGCCCTCCTGAATGGAGAACGCCCGGCGGCGCGAGCAGGTCTGCCCAGTCAGGTACGGCATCGGCCGCTGAGACGTGCAGCGGACGGTTCAGGACGAGACCCAGCGCACCATCATCGTTGTGTTCGATCATGAGCAGGACCGTGCGGGAGAAGTTGGGGTCGCTCAACTCTGGAGAGGAGACAAGCAGTCGCCCCTTCGTGGAGTCGCTCATCAAGAGCCACCGATGGACTCGTCCTTGAGGGCATTTCCCAACAGGGTGTTGTTGTCTGAGTTCTCAACAGCCTCGACAAGCGCACCACCAGCGAGGTCCGTGTAAATGCCCGTTGTTGCGATGCTGGCATGCCCAAGGAAGTTTTGGATCATGTTTGTCGACACGGACTGGTAGGCCAACTGGACTCCTGCCGTGTGTCGGAGGGAGTGCAATGAACGACCTCTCTTGACTGCGTTGGAGGTGGCGAGCCTGGTTGAGTCGGAACTCCCGGCTAAGCCTGCCTGCATGTAGATCTTTTCCAACCAATAGCGCAGGCGGGGATAGTTGAAGCGCTCACCGTCGTTTGTCAGGAATAGCGGTTCATCGAGCCGGGCCGGGCCGAAACGCTCTTCACGCTCCTCCTGCCATCGTCTATTCACGGCGTCCAGTTCCGCCGACAGTGGGAGCAGGCGGATCTTCTGGCCCTTTCCTAAGACCCGCATCATCCACGTGGCACGTCCAGAAACGGGATCTAGGACCTCGCGTGTAATCCAGCCGACATCGGCCGAGATCGCTTCAGAAGCACGGAGGCCAAGAATTACAAGGAATGCACACATTGCGAGGTCCCGAGTTCCCCACCTGACGCTACTGACTGGTTCTCGGGGGTCCAGCGCCTCCTTATACAGGCGGTCTATCTCATCAGGGCGGAGGTAATCAGGATCAACTTGCTGGACAGCCAACTTTGCGACCTTTCGAATTCGGGCAATGTCGGGTACGGATTCAGCATGGCCGTTTCCAATGCAGAAGTCGAAAAATGACTTTAGAGAAGCAAGTGTCTGAGTGAGCGTGGACTTAGAGACCTCGCCACTGGCCCGCATTTCCCGAACCACGTTCGTCAGAGCGGCCTGATCAAGGGATGTCGCACCAAACTCACCTGGCGGAAGGTCAGAAAACGAGACCACCCTGCGGACACCCTGACTATATGCACGGATTGTCGTTGCCGGTTTGTCCTCGTAGAGGGGAAGCGATTCAAGCCACTCCTTGACCACTGGGGACATCTCCTGAAGATCAGGCAATTTGCGATATGCCACGATTACCCCTCCTTCAACATCCTGGAATCAATGATAACATTCGTTATCTACACGCATGGTGGATGAGGACAGACAAACACATCTTCGGTCAGGTAGCCATCCCCTCCCGGACGGCTAGCGTTGTCAGCCATGCCTCGCATAGAGATAGAACTCACAAGCACCCTCAACGACGGTTCCTGGACATGGCGTGCCGCAGGGGCTCGTCAACCCAAGGGCAAGATCGACGGTGGCCTCCTTCCAAGTGGCGCCACGGTGGGCGACGTACTGCGAGCCGAGACCGAACAGTTCGTTGACGGCATCGAGATTACTGGAGTGCTCCCACCTAAGGGAGGCGGCGGCCAACCGGACCTCCTCGAGATACTCGGTAGTGGCCGCAACGAACCAGACGTCATCACCACCCTCGCCAAGAAGGGCAGATCCGGGCGCAAGGACGACCGGCCACGCCGTGATGGCGAAGGACGCGGCCGACGCCGCGACGACAAGAAGGGAGCGGGTCGACGCCGCGACCGCTCCGAAGGTGACGATGCGAAAGGCTCCAGCCAGCGAAAGGGCAAAGGCAGTCTGAAGGAGGGAGCACGCCGCCGCTCATCGTCAGCAGGGAAACCCGACAACCGCCACTCCCCCGCTGCCGCTCCAAAGGCAAAGCGCCTACGTCCGCGTCGCAGACACCGCAAGGCGGCGCTCGCTGCCCTCCCTGAGGAGCAGCAGCTAATTGGCCACCATCTCGCCCGTGCAGGGGTTCCCGGACTGCGCGATGCCATATCAGCCCAGAACAAGGCAGCCCGCGATGCTGGCGAGCCGGAAATTCCAATGGAGCTCCTCGTCCAGTTGGCAGAGAGAATCCATCCGCCCCTGCGCGTAGCCGACTGGCATGACAGGGCCGATGCGGCACTGGCCGGCATCTCCGACATAGACCTCCGCGACATCAGGTCGGTTGTCGTCGCCGCCGATTCGGCAGCCCGAACCGACGAGACCCGGGAACTCGCCGAGAAGATCCGAGAGGGTCTCGCAGCGCGTGTCGACCACGAGCACAGCGAATGGATGGGCGAGGTCCGCTCAACCCTCGACGACGGCCGCATTGTGCGGGCCCTGCGGCTCAGCTCGCGACCCCCCAAGGCCGGCGCTCCCCTACCGGCCACCGAGCTGGATCGACTCGCCGAGGCTGCCAACTCAAGCCTCACCTCCCAGATCAGCCAGGACCGTTGGGCGACGATCATCGACGCTGTCGCCCTCTCACCTGTCCACCAAAGGGTCGTGCCAGCCGGCCTTCCTTCAGAACCGGGCGAGGAGCTCCTCGAGGTCATACGTCGTGTCTCAATGAACGTTCCCGCCATCGCCGCCCAGTTCGGCGTCGAGCCCGCACCCCCACGCCGGAAGCGACGCCCAAGGCGGCCAGCTGCATCCTGACCCGTCGCTGGCCGGCATCGGTCAGTGGGCCAACCCATGGCTAGTGTCGCCAGCGTGACAGTTCACTACGAGTCGCTCGACCGCGTCGGCGTGATCCGGCTCGACAGGCCCGAAGCCCGCAACGCGATCAACGGTGAGATGGCTACCGCCATCGAGAGTGCGATCGACAGCCTCGAGGCCGATGACTCGGTCTGGACCGGGATCCTCTGCGCCAACGGGCCTGCATTTTGTGCCGGCGCGGACCTAAAGGCCATCGCAGCAGGAGGAGCCAACCTGGCTACCGAACGCGGGGGCTTTGCTGGCCTCGTTGATCGAAACCGCGAGAAGCCGCTGATCGCTGCCGTCGAGGGCCCTGCAGTCGCAGGTGGAACCGAGATTGTTCTGGCATGTGACCTGATCGTCGCCTCGGCAACGGCGCACTTTGGCATCCCCGAGGTGAAGCGATCGCTCATCGCTGCTGCGGGTGGCCTTTTCCGTTTACCTCAGGTCCTACCTCCGAAGGTGGCGATGGAGCTGGCACTGACAGGCGGCGACCTGAGCGCCGGCGAAGCCCACCGCCACGGAATGGTGAACCGGCTTACAGAACCTGGTGAGGCATTTGAGGTTGCGCTTCAGATGGCAGCCGAGATCAACGCCAACGCACCGCTTGCTGTCCGTGCCTCACGTCGGTCGATCCTGGCCACGCGTCACCTTTCAGACCCTGAAGCCAACGCCGTTGTCATGGAAGAGAGTCAAGGCGTGTGGCGAACCGAGGACTTTGCGGAGGGCCCGATCGCATTCGTCGAGAAGCGGACACCGGTTTGGAAGGGACGCTGATCGCGCCTCAGGTGCCACCAAAGACATCGCTGGCCGGTATCACGGCATTGTCGATGAGAAATGCCTCCATTCCCTCAACCAGGTCCATTTCCGAAACCTCCGCCAGGGGAACCCATCGTGCGTCCCTGACGTCGTCACCTCCGACCGGCTGACCTGATCCGAGAACCGTCACCTCAAAGTTCAAGATCACGTGATGGTGAGACGTTCCCGCCCGTTCAACCCACCCCAAGAGAGGCCCACAGAGGCCCTCAAGGCCGGTTTCCTCTCTCAGCTCGCGCACCACGGCAGAAATGAGCGACTCTCCAGCCTCTACGTGCCCTCCGGGGATCGCCCACTGCCCCAGCCCGGGCTCGGCGGCACGTTGCACCATCAGGAGCGCACCGTCCTCGATCGCCACGGCTCCGACACAGAGTTCAGGTCGGCCGACGCTCACCTTCCGTCCAGCCACCTGTGGACGACTATTGCTCGAGCGACCATCCCCTGCACCTCGAAGAAGTTCTTGGTGGCCCTGTCGCCGGGAAGCGCCAGCGACTCGATCCCGAGGGCGCCGCGGCCAAGCGCCTCGTCACACAGGAAAGCCATCATGGTCTCTCCGACGGAAACGGACCTTGCGTCCACATCAACAAACAGTTCCTCAACCACTGCATGCATGTTGCCGTCCGGGGCCGGTGACACCCGCATGATTCCGTAGCCGACAGGGGTGTCGTCTATGCACCCTGTGACCACAACGATCTGGTCCGCCGCGAGACACCAGTCCAGATGCCCTCTGATCCCAGCAGCCCAGGGATCCAGGCGCGAGAGAACTTCACCACCACGCTTGGGGGCCATCTCCTCCCGGGCCATCTCGCACAAGGTGACGAGGTCGGAAACGTCGGCTGGGGTCGCCACCCTCGCCGACTCCACGATCAGCGGGGTGAGCCGGTCACTTGATCGGGCCGCCGCAGTGTCCGCACTCGCCTGTTTCGGCAACAGCTGACGCCTGTACAAGGAGGAAACAGTGCGGACAGTGCAACTCTGTCTCCTGGCGTTCTTCGACGCTCTCCGGAGACACGGGCCTTTTGGGGTCCGAGCCGTCCTCGTCTTCTTCTTCATCGTCGTCGCCGGCGGCCAGTCGTTCCTTCAGGATGGCGTCCAACTCCGCCTCAACGTCGTCAGGGTCAGGGTCGTCGTCATCCTCGACGGTGCCGGCGCGCGCTGGTTTGGGACCGTCCTCGTCGTCTTCTTCATCATCATCGGCGTCAGGCCCATTTTCCTCGGGCGCGTCCTCTTCGCCGTCGGGCTCATCCTCAAAGTCCTCGTCTGGACCGTCACCGTCAAACTCGCCGTCGGGTTCGGCGCCGAGCTCCTCGTCTGGTTCTTCCTCGGTTGTCTTGTCTTTGCTCATTGTGTCCTCGACGAATCTGGGGATCGCGGCCGGAGCATAGACACGATCCGGTGGTATCCGGTGCCAACGGGGTCAGAAGATGATCAGGCCCAAGCAAACCATGGAGGTTCAGGCTGGGGAGGAGCCGCTTCCGTCGGCCGCCCGGAATCGCTTCTGCTCGCTCTTGCGTTCCGACTCGAGGCGCTCCAGATCAGTTCCAGCGGAGTGGTCAACGAATGTCATCATCTCGGCGATGGCGTGGTGCCCGGCAACGTCGCCGATTAGGCGGTGCATCTCCTGACAGACGGAACGGTATGCGGGGTGCCCCTGGGGTGAGGTCCTCAGCTCGAGAACGTGCATTGCCTCCCTGGCGTTCATGTGCATCATGTAGCGGACCCGGTATGCAAGCGCTGCCGCGTACGGAGCCTGATCGGGAAATGCCGGCCGCATGGCATCGTGAAGAGCTGCCGAACGCTCCATAGACGAGTCGAAGCGGTCGCTGAGCCCTGCGTCGTCCACCTCGGGAGGCCTGACGAAGCCGTGATCCGTGCAGAGGCGCTGCCAGTCGATGGTCATCATTCGGTGACGCTGAAGATCCCTGAACGCCCCGTAGTCCGACATCACGTCAAACCGGTATGCGGGTCGCTCCAACGCCCTCCCCGGCCGGTGTCTCCGGTTGGCCCGGTCGCCGACGAATGCCTTGAGAACCGCGAGCCTCTCGTCAACGGTCATTGCTCTGGCGCGTGCCTCGATCGCACGATCGGACCTGTTGGAGAACGAGTACATGGCGGCACTTACCAACTTGACCTCTGCATCAGGATCGAAGTCGGTCAGGTCGACCAACGGCGACTGGTCAGTGGGCTCCTCGCTTGGAAAGAGGTCCTCGACCATGTCGGTCATGCGGTCCCTGACATCGAGCATGTAGGAACCTGTCGCCTCTCCCCTGTCGGGAAGATCCACTCGTTTCAGAAACGATGGCACGACCTTGCGCAACTCCGCCATCATCAGCTCGGCATATGACCTGGCCTCGGGGAGGGGGTGGGAACGCATCCGAATGAGGAGGGCCTCGTAGGCCTGTCCGGAGGCGTAGATACCGACGTTGGACAGGGAAGCGGCCGGCAACATTCCCCGGACTGCGTCGAACGCCTTGGCTGCCGTCGCCTGCCGGTATACGAAATCGGAGTCTGAGTCGGACTTGGGGGTCTGTAACCGGAAGTGGTTCGTCATGAGGGTCACCATCTCGGCGTAGTTCTCAAAGAGACGATCCATGTCGGCTATGTATCTGGTGCCCAGCGGTGATGAGAGGATCTCGGGGTCCCGGAAGTAGCGGTAGCGACCACCGAGGCGGGAGTCGTAGGCGATGTAGCGTGTGGACTGCTCGAGGTAGGACATGAGACGGCCCCACTCCAGCACCTTGGTAAGCAGGTTGGATGCCTGTTCACAAGCCAGGTGAACGCCGCCCAACTGGGCCACGCTGTCGTCTCCGTATTCGAAGAACACGCGGTCGTATAGCTCTTCGGCTCTCCGGAGGCCGACGGTGGCGTCGATCGTCTCGTCGCCGGACACGTCGAGTTCACCGACAAACTCCTCGAGGAAGAGCCGCCTGAGGCTCTTCTCGGAGCGCGAGTAGCGTGCAAAGAGTGCTCCCTTGACCACCTCAGGAAGGTTGACCAGGGCGAACACCGGTTGGTCGAGGTTGGTGAAGTAGCGGCGAAGAACGTCGGCTTCTTCGCTGCTGAATTCCTCTGCTGTGTAGGTGGACACGGGCGCTGAGGCTACGTCGTCGAGGGATCGCCCTCGCGGACTCCGGCAGATGAGGCGAACTCGTCTCGCGCTGCGTCCAGAAGGCCGCCCCCAGACCAGCAGTCCAGCACGGTCATAGCCATGGCGCGGGCTCCGTCCAGGAGTGCCTCGTCTGCTTCTGGGCTGACGGCGGCGGCAGCGAACTCGGTTGTATGGATGGCCGTGCCGGTGGGTGCCGTCTTGATCATCGGATGGATGGAGGGAACCAGGTAGCTGACGTTTCCGAGATCCGTGCTACCCACAACCTGGTGATCGTCGGCCGGCATCACGTGACGCCCGAGGGTCGCCGAGTTGGCCACGTATGCATCCAGGAGCGCCTGGTTGTCTCGGACCTCGTTGTAGGAGGGTTGGATCAACTTGTGGGTCATGGTGCAGCCGCTGGCAAGTGCGCCGGCCTCAAGGCATGCGACGACTCGCTGTGCCAACTCGTCGGCACCCGCACGGTCGGGCGACCGCACGTACCAACTGGCCGCTGCCCGCTCGGGGACGATGTTGGCGCGCTGCCCGGCCTCGGTGAATATCCCGTGGATCCGCTCCTCTGGGGAGATGTGCTGACGCAGGGCAGCCACGTTCACGTAGCCCAGAACTGCTGCATCGAGAGCATTCCTGCCGAACTCTGGAGCCGCAGCTGCATGCGCCGCACGCCCGGTGTAGACGACCCGGATCTGTTGTACTGCGAGGCTGGTGATATTTCGGAGGTCTGCATCGGCGGGGTGAACCATCATTGCGGCGTCAACGCCGTCAAAGGCTCCCCGCTCCAGCATCAGGACCTTGCCGCCGCCTCCCTCCTCTGCGGGTGTACCGAGAATTCGTATCTGACCACCCATCTCCTCGCAGACGGCCGCTGCGGCCAGGCCGGCTCCGAGTCCGGCGGTGGCAATAATGTTGTGACCGCACGCATGGCCTATTCCGGGTAGGGCGTCGTACTCGCAGAGCACCGCAACGAGGGGTCCTTGACTGCCGGCCGAGGCCTGAAACGCCGTGTCGAGGCCGTAGGCGGACCTGACCAGATCCAGCCCGGCATCGTCGAGTATCCCGGTGAGGAGGTCGTGGGCAGCGTGTTCCTCAAAACCCAGTTCAGGCTCTGCGTGAATCCGATGGGAGGCTGTTGTGAGGGTGTCGGCCAACTCGTCGACCCGGTCGAGGACCCGTTGTCTTGCATGATCAGTGGTCATCGCATCTGCCATGGCCGAATCGTACAACCCCCACCCGGGCCGGTTCGTCCCCAACGGGGTGGCCCCTTCCTACAGGGCCAGCCTCAGTGCGCTGGGTTCGAGACGTACCGAGATCTGTCGGCATGATGTGATCCGCTCCCCGTCCAGGTACACGGGGGTCAGATGTCGAAACGTGGTCTGGGCAGCACTGCTTCTGGAATAGGTGATCCCCGGATGCGGTACGTGGTTGCCTGCATGAAGGCGACGATGTGCTTGAAGACGTTGGCGTGTGGAGAGGTCTGACTCAAGAAGATCCAGGAGCCCGTCGCCCGGGTGCGCTCTTGGCGCCAGGTTCCATGAGCCGTGGTGGGCAGCGTTGGCAGCGACCCAGCAGCGTCCGACCATCCATGAGCGACGGGCGACAAGGTGTGCCAGGAACCAGTGAATCTCGCCATCCAACAGGGCCGAGCCGATGTCAACGGCAACGAGGGTGGCATCATCGGACAGGGCACGGCTCCGGCCGGGCCCGCCGAGCGTTCGCCACAGATCGCCGCCGGTCAGGCCCACAACGGGAAGCTCTCCACCCGACCTTCTGACATCGCTGACGATTCTCCTCAGTTCAGAATCAGACGATGCCAGAGGAGAGCCTTCGGGAAGACCTCCAGATCCTCCCCAGTCGACTCCCCTGACGACTCCCATGCCGCCCTAGGCCGCTTCCGGGCTGTCTGCGGACTCTTCGGACAGGTCCACCCCCGGATCCTCGGCAATGGCCCCGGCAAGCGCCACCACTCCCCTCTCCAGACCGGCCACGGCCAAGCCGGCCACCTCAGCCAGCGGACCTTCAGAAGCCTTCTGCACCTGTCCAAGCAGGTCCGCAACCAGGCGAACGTTTCGTACGAACTCCCCGGCGTTCATTCCCCCGTCGAGGATGCTTGCGAGGTCTGCTCCCTCGACCCAGTCCATGATTGCCACAGCCAGACCGTGATCGGTGGAAAACGCCACATCCACCCCCGTCGACCGGCCAACATCATGGAGCTCATCGGCCAACCCGGCGATCCGACGGATCCTCCTTCCGACAAGGCCAGGTGGCTCAGGCACGACCACATCACGTGGCCCGCGTCGGCGGTAGGTGAGAGATGAGATCACTGCAGCAACCTCAGGGGCCGTAAGGCTCTCCAGCAGGCCGGCCCCAAGTGTCTCGACAACGAGGAGATCGGCCTCGTTGTGTATGGCTGTGAGGACACGTCCACGCTCCGTAAGACTCCAGTTGTCGGCCAGACACCGTCGCTCCAGGACCATTTCCATGCCGGCGATCTCCGCCATCAGGTCAGGTCCGCGTGAGTTCCGTCGCCTCGTCTGGAACTCTGCGAATGATCGTCTCAGGAGGTCATGGGCAGCCGGTCGCGATCTGCTTGCCATGAGGTTTGCCAACATGTTGTAGGTGGGACGAAAAGCCGAGGTGAGCAGGAAATCTCGGCTGCGTGCAAGGCGGGCCACCTCCTTGAACGGCACAAACGGTGTCCAGCAGACAAGGGCATGTCCCTTCTCGTCGATACCCCGCCTTCCTGCGCGGCCGGTCAGCTGGGCGAACTGACCGGGTGTCAGCATCTCGTGCGTCTCGCCTGTGAACTTGGTGAGTTTCTCAATGACCACTGAACGGGCCGGCAGGTTTACCCCCAAGGCAAGGGTTTCGGTTGCGTAGACGATCTTCAAGAGACCCGACGCGAACAACTCCTCGGTGATCTCCTTGAAGAGGGGTAGCAGGCCCGCGTGGTGGGCTGCTATCCCCATCTTCAGACCGGACCGCCACTCATCCGCGCCCAGGACGACAAGGTCGGTCTCGGTTAGGCCTCTGAGCCGGTTCGACAGGTGCGCGTCGACCCTCGCTGCCTCCTCAGCGTCGTTGAGGCGCACCCCGTCCCTAATGAGCGAGTCACGGGCATCGTCGCAGCCAGCCCGGCTGAATATGAACTGGATTGCCGGCAACAGATCGCTGCGCCGGAGTTCCCTGAGGACCTCTCGCCGTTTCGGTCCCGACCATCTCGTTCCATGGTGTCCCCGGCGGCCCCTGGCATCAATGTCGTAGCGCACACCATTTCGGTTGGGTTTACCGCCGGTCAGCACCGGAATGCGTTGGAGATGCCGCTTACGGCTGCGTTCAACAACCAGGTAGTGGCTTTGAAGGGGCACTGGTCGCCTCTTTTCGACAACGACATCGGTGGGGCCGCGAACCTCAGACATCCAGGCACCCAGTTCCTCGGCATTGGACACGGTTGCAGACAGAGCCACAATCCCGATTTCGGGCGGCAGGTTCAAGAGAACCTCCTCCCAGACCGCCCCGCGATAGGGGTCTTCGAGAAAATGGACCTCATCCAGGATGACCCATGCGAGGTCATCAACCTGAGAGGACTCCGCATAGAGCATGTTGCGAAGCACCTCTGTGGTCATCACCACCACGGGGGCAGTCGGCCAGAGGGTGTTGTCTCCCGTCAGGAGGCCAACCTGACCCACTCCCTGACGTTGGCTCAGGTCGCGGTACTTCTGGTTGGAGAGGGCCTTGATCGGTGCCGTGTAGAAGGCCCGCGATCCCCCTCTGAGGGCGCAGTCGATCGCATGTTCAGCGACCACCGTCTTGCCGCTGGAGGTGGGTGCAGATACGAGCACGGAGCGGCCCGCATCTATTGATTCGATTGCCTCCAGCTGGAATCTGTCCAGTTGGAACGGCCAGGAGGATGTCACCCTTCAGAACGCCTGCGCCGGCGCTCGCGAAGTGCTCCTATGAGAATGGAGATCTCGTAGAACATCCACATCGGCACCGACAGGATCATGAGGGTGAACGGGTCGCCGCTCGGGGTGAGAACCGCCACCAGAGCGACGATGCCGACTATGGCGTAGCGCCGGGCGCGTCTCAGGGCGGCCGGCGTGAGAATGCCGATCAACTGCAGGAAGACCAGCACCAGGGGAAACTCGAACCCGATTCCGAATGCCATCGTCATCTTGATCACAAAGCCGATGTACTTGGCTGGGGAAAACACGCTGATGAGGTCGGGGCCACCTATTTCGACAAGGAACTCGAGTGCCCTCGGGATGCTCCAGTACGCAAGGCCGCACCCTGCTGCGAACAACAGAATCCCGGAGGCGACGAACGGCACTGCCAAGCGGCGCTCCCGGCCGTAGAGCCCTGGCACGATGAAGCGCCAGACCTGCCAGAGCACCACCGGCATAGCCATTGCGAGGCCCCCGTAGGCGGCGACGGTCAGACGAACCGTGAAGGGCTCCAGCGGGTCTGTGACCAGCAGCTCACAGCCGCTGCCGAACACGGCACCCTCTCCGGCCTCGCCACGGATGCTGCAGTAGGGCTGCAGCAGGACGTCCAGAATCTGTGGATACAGGATCCAGCAGGCAATGGCGCCGGCGCCTACCGCCAGGACGGAGATCAAGAGGCGCTTCCGGAGTTCCTCCAGATGGGAGACGATTGACATCGTCCCAGTGTTCTTGTCAGCCATCGCCCGACAGATCGCCTTCCGTCGACTCGGTGTCACCGGGCGCTTCGGTCTGCTCAGCGCCGGCAACGTCGTTGGAAGCCGCGTTGGCGGTAAGGGCAGCGCCACGCTCCCGCGCCTCTGCTTCGGCGAGGGGATCCTCTACGGCCGCCCGCAACTCTTCTTGGAAACCTGTCGAGACCCTGCGTACCTCGCGTAGCACGCGACCGACCTGACGGGTCACCTCAGGCAATCTGGTTGGGCCGAGTACGAGCAGGCCCACAAGCAGAATGACCAGGATTTCGCTTCCCCCCAGATTGCCCATTCGGCGAGCCTATCGGCGCACGATCAATGGGTTCCTGTGCGCCGGCCTCTTCGGGGCTGTCAGAGTCGGCCGATGTCTCCCAGCGGCCAGACCCGCAGGAAGGCACGCCCGAGAATCGACTCTTCAGGTATCGGGCCGAAGAAACGGGCGTCCTTGGAGTTGCTCCTGTTGTCGCCCATCACGAACACATGGCCCGGCGGCACGAGGCACGTATCCGGGGTTCCAGCCGGGTTCAGGCATCCTGGCGGAAGGGAAAATCCGCTGGTCATGTCCTGTGACACCAGGTAGGGCTCCAGAAGCAACCCGCCGTCGATCCGTACCCTTCCGGCCTCGGTGCTTATGGTTTCGCCGGGAAGGGCTATCACCCTCTTGATGAGGTCTTCGATCCCGTTGACGGCACCCTGCGGGGCCTTGAAGACCACCACGTCTCCCCTGTTCACCTGGTGAAGGTCGTAGCTCAACTTGTTGACGATTATCCGATCGCCGTTGACGAGGGTGGGTTCCATCGAGGGCGAAGGGATGTAGAAGGCCTGGAACAGGTAGGCCTTGACGAGAAGAGCCATAACCAGGGCACCGACTATGACGCTCCCCCATTCCAGGATGAGCTTTCCGGCACCCAATCCGGTGCCCGGCATGCCAAGGTCAACCTGTTGCATGGAATCCGGGGTTGCCTCCGGGAAATCAGGTGGCGGCGGGCTGGGTACCTGCGGAACTACCTCAACGGAACGGTCAGCCGTCGGCGCAGGAAAGGAGCCCGAGGATCCGTGGAGGTCCTCGAAGGTCACGAGCGAGGGACGGCTCCCGGCATCTTGCCGGGCGGCGGTTGAAGCACCCGGAGCGTCCTGTGGCGTCTCTGGTGGCGGGTGTTGCGTGTACGAGTCGGCCGGGTCTGGATCAGGGGGCTGCGGCTCGCCACTACTCCGGGCCAGTGCTCTCTCCATGAGCTCGTCGGCCCAATCGTCGTCGGCATCGGGTGCATCCTCTGTGCGGTCTGAATCCACGGTGTCGAACCTAGCCCCCGTGCGACAATCCGCGGTGGCGCTCAGCCCCTGTACCGAGCAAGCACGCGGGCAGCAGCCCCCGCACAAAGGTCGCTTCCAAGCCCATCCGGAGCCTCGATGATTCTGCTGGTCGGCCCAAGCCTCAGGAGGAGCCGCTCAAGCCACCGGGGGGATGAGACGGGAAGGGACACCCTCAGCCGATTCTCGTCAAGCTCCTCCACGCCCATATGGGGGTATTCCTCGACAACCCAACGGGATTCGGCGTCCAACTCCAGTACAACCTCTGGGAGGCGTCCGTCCGTAGGGATGTGTTCGAGGGTCTGGTCTGCTGTTGCGGGCCGGCTAAAGCCAACGTTCGTAGCGGCACAACTGCTGATCCTGTCCAACCGGAAGACCCGTTGAGCGTCAGCGAGGTGACAGTGCCCTGACACGTACCAGTGTCCTTTGTCGGCGTAGTAACGGTAGGGATCGATCCGGCGGACAGCCGCAGCATCTCGTCCGTATGAGTAGTAGTCGATGTCAACGGAGGTGCTATCGGCTACCGCTGTCCGGATTACGTCGATCAGATCAGCTGATCCGGCGCCAAGACGAACCTCCACTGCCAGATCCACGCCCGATCCCATTCCGCTTGCCAACTTGGTCAGAGCACGTTCAAGCGGACCCAGCTCGTCGCCGGCCGTCATCGCAGCCACCGAGCGGCCGGCTGCGTACAGGGCCATGGTCTCAGCAGCACCCAGGCGCATCGGGCGACGAAACCAGTCCGCATACCGGATCCAGACCCTTTCATCTGCGACGGTGACATCGATCAGGCAATCTGGGGTAAAGGGATGCACCCCAACGAAGAACAGAACGTGTTCCAGATCCTCAAGCAGTTCTGATCGTGGGTAGTCGAAGCGAGCGACGATCTCATCTATGTGGGGCCCGTCGCGCTCTGCCACCCAGGGGATGGCCGCCAGGAGGCGCCGGAGCCGGTCCAGTGCGGTGAGGGCTGTCACCGGAGAGCCTCCAGCCAGTTGATCATGTCTTCTCGCAGGTCAGGCGGCCTCAGCAACTCTGCACCGTCGAGGAAGGTCAGGACAAAGGAGCGGAACGCTGCCCGGTTTCGGACCGGCTCTGCGACAACGACCGAGCCGTCCGGTCGCCATTCTGTCACCGCTTCCTCACCAAGGAAGTCGACTACCCACGGGACGTGGCGTTCCTCAACAAGGAGCTCAGCTACCACAGCGGGATCGTCGCCGTAGCGCCATGCCGGATCCACGTTGACATCGACTGGAACGTCGGGCCTGGCAAAGCCGGCCTCATCGCCGGTGGTGACGGGCCCAGAGATGCGGTCCACCCTGAACTGCCTCGACTCGGCCGGTCCACGGTCGTGACCCGCCAGGTACCACCGGCCCCGTGTAAACACGAGACGATGCGGTTCCACTGTCCGAGTCTTCCCGTTGTATGAGAACGTGGCAGTTCTGCGATCGGCGGTGGCTCCCATCAGGAGCCTCACGGCCTCGCCGGCAGGCACCTCGGCCACTGCCCCGACCTCGGCCTGGCTGTGTTCGGACACACCTCCGAGTCGCCAGAAGGGATCCGCTGTGGGTGCCTCGCTGAGCCGAACGAGGTTGGAGGCAAGATGCAGGGCCGCCAGCTCGTCCGGGCTGAGAGGCGGAAGATCGGCTTCGTAGTCGGTGGGCCGTATTCGATATCCGTCCAACGGTGGGTCGGTACCCGGGATGCCCTCAACGGAAAGAGGGACCCCCATTGCCCGAAGCTCATCCTTGTCGCGCTCGAATGTCCGTCTGAAGCTTTCGTCGTTCGACGAGTAGGCGTCATTGGGGAGTCGCTCTCTCAAATCATGACGGCTGAGCGGTTGCTCGGTGGCCAGCATCGCCGCCACCAGGTTCAGAAGTCGCTCCAGCTTCTTCATGGAGTCAGCCTAGGCCCGCCCCTGTTGGCTTCTCAGAGGGAGTCGATGAGCTTCTGTACACGCTCATCAGCAGAGCGGAACGGGTCCTTGCAGAGAACGGTGCGCTGAGCCTGATCGTTCAACTTGAGGTGGACCCAGTCAACCGTGTAGTCCCGCTTGCGTTCCTTGGCGCGGCGAATGAACTCTCCACGGAGACGAGCTCGTGTGGTGCTTGGAGCATTCGCCTTCGCATCCTCAACCGCCGCGTCGGTCGTCGTCCTCTCCATGAGGCCGCGTTCCTGCATCCTGTAGAAGAGCCCCCGTCGACGGTCGACATCGTGGTACTGGAGGTCGACAAGAGCCACCGCCGGATCGGACAACGGCAGGTTGTGGCGCTCCATGTAACCGTGGATGAGGTGATGCTTCGCCACCCAGTCGCACTCCGCGGCCAGCTCCAGCGGATCCCGGGCAATCGCCTCAAGGCAGTGCTGCCACATCGAGAGGACCTTCGTCTCCTCAGCGCTCATGTCACGGTGATCCGCATATCGGAGCGCTCGCTCCAGAAACTCTGTCTGCATGTCGAGTGCCGTCAACTCGCGACCGTTTGAGAGGCGAACCGTTCTTCGACAGGTGGGATCGTGGCTGATCTCACGAATGGCGCGGATCGGGTTCTCAAGGGTCATGTCGCGCATTACCACGCTCGGATCCTCGAGCATCCGCAGAAGAATCCCGCAGGCCCCCACCTTCAGGAAGGAGGCGTACTCGCTCATGTTCGAATCGCCCACGATCACATGCAACCGGCGGAACCTCTCAGCGTCGGCGTGGGGTTCATCCCTGGAGTTGATGATTGGCCTCGACCGGGTGGTGGCGCTCGAGACGCCCTCCCAGATGTGCTCAGACCGCTGGCTGATGCAGTACATGGCCCCCCGGGCCGTCTGTAGCACCTTCCCCGCTCCTGCGTAGATCTGGCGACTCACAAGGAAGGGAATAAGGGTCTCCGCGTACTCGGCGGTCTCATCCCGACGCGTGGTCATGTAGTTCTCGTGACATCCGTAGGAGTTGCCGGCCGAGTCGGTGTTGTTTTTGAAGAGGAATATCTCACCGTTGATCCCTTCCTCCCGGAGTCGTTCCTCCGCGGATCCAAGCAGTTGCTCGAGGATCCTCTCCCCTGCCTTGTCGTGGGTGACCACATCGTGCACCGAGTCACATTCGGGCGTGGCGTACTCGGGGTGGGAACCGACGTCCAGGTAGAGGCGTGCACCGTTGACGAGAAATACGTTCGAGCTTCGCCCCCAGTCGACGACCTTTCTGAAAAGGTATCTGGCTACCTCATCTGGGCTGAGACGACGTTGGCCATCGAGGGTGCAGGTGACGCCAAACTCGTTCTCTATTCCATAGATGCGACGCTCCACAGGCCGCCTACCGTCAGCCGAGGAGAGCGGCCAACGCCTCACCCTCTATGCGCCTGAACGCCCGCCTGCCGTTCTGGCGGGCGAGCACTGCCACCTCCAGGTCGTCGGGGCTGAGCGTCCGATCGGGCCCTGCCATGGCCGCAACAGCGACCCCGAGGGCGGCACTCAGATCCGCCTCCGGCGCCCATGACTCGGCAAGCCGCTCTCGGATCGCCTCGGCCTCACCGCCGATCACGACGTGGCTTGTCGTGTCCATGACGGTGCCGTCGTAGAGAAGGTGAAAGAGACGGTCGCCGCCCGACTCGGTTCCCATCTCGGCTATGAGCATCTCCACCTCAAGCGGCTTCATCTCGTGGGTGAAGTACTGACCAAGGATCTGTGCGTACTGGTTGGCAAGCCAGCGGGCATCAACGTCGGCACGGCTGTAGGAGTAGCCCTTCAGGTCGGCGTGGCGCACGCCGGCGATCCGGAGCTGGTCGAACTCGTTGTACTTGCCGACGCCCATGAAGCCGATTCGGTCGTAGATCTCGCTGACCTTCCTGAGGGTGCTGGATGGGTTCTCAGCACAAAGCAGGACCCCCTCTCCGTAGGTGCTGGAGACTGCAGCACGGCCACGTGCAATGCCCTTGCGTGCGTAGTCCGCACGGTCCTTCATCACCTGTTCCGGCGATACATACATCGGAACGGTCATGGTCTCGTGCTCCCTAGGTTGGCGCTGGAGGTAGTCATCAGGCACCGTCACTGGACCGGTTGAGGAGGCTTCTGGTCAACTCGGCCACCTCGTCGTCTGGGATCCGAGTGAAGCCTGATGATGTGATTGTCGCCAGAACGGGGTAGATCCCCCGGACAAGATCGGGTCCGCCGGTTGCACTGTCCTCGTCGGCCGCCTGGTAGAGAGCCTCTATGGCCAGGGTCTGTGCCTCGTCTGCACCCATGCCCTCCCTGAAGCGGAGTTTCATGACGGTGGTGGCATGGAGGCTGCCTGACCCTGTGGCGGCGTGGTCCTGCTCCTCGTAGCGTCCACCGGTGATGTCGAACTGGAATAGCCGGCCGCGGTCCTCCCTTTCGTCAAAGCCGGCAAACAGAGGAACCACGGCAAGTCCCATCATCGCCGCCGGCAGATGGGAACGCAGCATCAGCGTCAGCTGGTTTGCCTTGCCATCGAGGCTGAGCTGGTTCCCCTCGACCTTTTCGTAGTGTTCCAGTTGAAGTTGGAAGAGCCTCACCATCTCCATTGCCGGTCCCGCAGCTCCGGCAATGGCCACGCCGGACGCACTGTCGGCCGGGAACACCTTTTCCATGGTTCTGTGGCTGATCAGATGGCCGCTTGTTGCACGTCTGTCGCCGGCCATGACAACACCCTCGGCGCAACGAATCGCAAGGACGGTTGTTGCGTGGGTCAGCCCTTCGAGCGTGGGCCCTGCCGGCGCTGACGGACCGGCATCGGATCCGCCCATGCCAAGCCGGCCCAGCAATCCGACGAAGCTGGGGCCCGGGTCTTCTGCGGGGGTGAATATCGGAAGGGTCACGGTTGGGAGGCTAACCCGGTCGAGAGGTCGGCTACTCCCCACCCTTTTGGATGTAGTTCTTCACGAACTCCTCGGCGTTGGACTCCAAGACCTCGTCGATCTCGTCAAGAAGATCATCCAACTCCGCCTTGAGGCGGTCCTTGCCCTGACCTGTCGCCTGAGGTGCTCCGGCATCCACGGGCTCGGCCGGGTCGCTCTCTCTGCGGGCAGGTCGCTGCTGTTCCTGTTCGGCCATCTCGTCTCCTCAAATGGTGGGCAGGAAGGGTTGCTCAGGCTGACAGACGGCTGAGCAGTTCCGGCACTGTCCGGCACTCGTCAAGGAGCGTACCCACGTGGTCTCTGGTGCCACGTATCGGCTCCATCATCGGTATCCGTCGGAGCGTGTTGTCACCCAGGTCGAACACCATCGAGTCCCAGTTGGCTGCAACGATCTCGTCCGGCCACCTCTGAAGGCAGCGACCCCGGAAATAGGCCCTGGTGTCCTCGGGGGGCTGCTCCATCGCAACGGTCACGGCACCTAAGTCGACCAGAGTCTCTGCACCCACGCGTGCGAACAGCGATCGCTCAGGCCTGAGATCGTGGTATTGCAGGTCAAGGGCTGCGAGGCGGGCATCGCCGGGCTCCAACTCGTGACGCTCCCGCAGCCCATCGAGGAGGTGCCGCTTTGTGATCCAGTCCACAACCCCTACGAGGTCGGACGGGTCGGTCTCGAGAGATGCCAGAACGCCTTCCCAGCGGGTGAGCACGTCATCAGCCACCGATCCGCCGATCAGGTCGGTTCCATGTTCGAGAACATACTTCTGTGCCTGATCCAGGAACTCCCACTGCAAATCGACGGCTGTCGCAGTTCGTCCGTCACCCAACATCAACGGCTGTTTCAGCCCGGTGTCCCATGAAACGGCCTGCAGGGACCGCACCGGGTCTGCAATCAGGAGAGAGGGGTCCAGGAAGTCAGCTTCGACCATTGCCAGCACGATTGCCGTGGTGCCCAGCTTCAAGAAGGTGGCCACCTCACAGAGGTTGGCATCGCCGACGATCACGTGAAGGCGTCTGTAGAGCGCGGGATCCGCATGGGGTTCATCGCGCGTATTGATGATGGGCCTCTTGAGGGTGGTCTCGAGGCCCACCTCCTCTTCGAAGAAGTCTGCTCGCTGGGTGAGCTGAAATGGCACGGCTCCGGTCGGTATCCATGGCGCCTCGCAGCCCACCTTTCCGGCCCCCGTGAACACCTGCCGGGTGACGAAGTGGGTCGTAGCGTGTTGCACGATCCGAGCGAATGGGGTCGTCCGATCCATCAGGTAATTCTCGTGGCAGCCGTAGCTGTTTCCCTTTCCGTCCGAGTTGTTCTTGTAGATGACGAGTTCCTCACCGTCTGGGAGCACCTGGTTCGCCGCCCTCATCGACTCGACCACGATCTGCTCTGCCGCACGATCGTGACGTAGAACAGACATGGCATCCGCACACTCAGGGGTACTCAACTCAGGATGTGCATGATCAACGTAGTAACGGGCACCGTTTGTCAGGACGGCATTGACCAGATGTGTCTCGACCTCGGGGGCCATGCCTCCGATGTGGCTGAAACCCCGGACGTCGTTCTGGGGTGTTTCGTCTATGAAGTCCCAGCCGACCCGGGGCGAACCCGGGCCGGCGCCGGGCTCGGATTGCGTTCCCAGGTAGGCGTTGATCAGCAGAGAAGATGCGCTGATGGGATTGGAGTCATCCACGCCACGGTGGACGATGCCGTACTCGGTTTCGATTCCGAGAATCTTTGGAACAGGCATGCGCGGACCCTAGCGGTAAGGCCTTCCGGGTTGCGGGTGGGCCTCCGGCGGCTCAGAGGTACTGGCCCGTACCGACACCGTCGATCGTTCGGCCGCCGCCATCCTCTTCGGTACCGGAAATGAGGGTTCGGACAAAGACGATTCTCTCGCCTTTCTTTCCGGAGATCCTTGCCCAGTCGTCGGGATTGGTCGTGTTCGGCAGGTCTTCGTGCTCCTTGAACTCCTGTCGGACCGCCCGGACAAGATCATCGGTACGGATACCTCTGTGACCGCCGGCAAGCTCACGCTTGATTGCCAACTTCTTGGCCCTACGGACAATGTTCTCGATCATCGCCCCTGAGGCAAAGTCCCGGAAATAGAGGACCTCCTGATCGCCATTCTGGTAGGTGACCTCAAGAAAGCGGTTTCTCTCATCGTCGGAATACATCGCCGAAACTGCCTCGTCGATCATGGCCCGGACCGCCTTCTCGCGATCACCACCGCCCACGCTCTCAACAAGCTCGGCGTCGAGCGGAAGCTCAGCGAGCAGGTAGCGGCTGAAGATCTGGCTGGCTGCCATCTCGTCGGGCCGTTCGATCTTGATCTTGACGTCCAGGCGGCCGGGTCGCAGGATCGCCGGATCAATGAGGTCCTCGCGATTGGATGCCCCGATGACGATCACGTTCCGGAGAGCCTCAACACCGTCGATCTCGGCAAGCAACTGGGGGACGATCGTGGACTCGATGTCAGAGCTGATGCCTGTACCGCGGGTGCGAAACAGTGACTCCATCTCGTCGAAGAACACGATCACCGGCCAGCCCTGTTCGGACTTCTCTCTGGCGCGCTGAAACACAAGGCGAATCTGCCGTTCGGTCTCCCCGACGTACTTGTTGAGCAGTTCAGGACCCTTGATGTTCAGAAAGAAGCTTCTGGCATCACGGTCACCCGATACGTCGGCAACTTTGTTGGCGAGCGAGTTGGCGACCGCCTTGGCTATCAAGGTCTTTCCGCAGCCGGGTGGGCCGTAGAGAAGAATGCCCTTGGGCGCCGGCAGGTCGTAGTCGGCAAACATCGCCCTGTGGAGAAACGGCAGCTCTACGGCATCGACGATCATCTCGATCTGCTGGGCCAGACCCCCAACATGTTCGTAGGTCACATTTGGAACCTCTTCGAGAACAAGGTCCTGAACCTCGGGCCGAGGGAGGCGTTCCAAGATGAGACCCGCCCTGGGATCCAGCAGAGCGGAGTCACCGCTTCTGAGAGGCCCTTCCTGAACCGTTGATGACAGCTCGACAACACGTTCCTCGTCGGCACGACCAACCACGAGGGCACGCACCCCGTCGCCCAGCAGTTCCTTCACCGTCACGACCTCGCCGGTCGATTCGCCAGACCTGGAGAGGACAACGCTCATGGACTCGTTCAGGACGACCTCCTGACCGGGGTTCAGGGCCTGGGCCAGGTCCGGGTGGACCCCTACCCGCATCTTGCGTCCCCCTGAATGAACATCAACCGAGCCGTCCTCGTTTAGCCCAACCACAGTCCCATAGGCCGCTGGGGGCTGGGTCAGCTTCTCGACCTCTTCGCGGAGAATCGCTATTCGTTCGCGTGCTGTCTCGAGCGTGGCGTTCAGCTTCTGGTTGCGAGCCGTTGCGCTGGCGAGATCCTTCTGCACGGAGCGGATCTCGTTCTCGAACTTTTCAATCCGAGCCGGTGCACCCTCGAGCCTCCTGCGCAGCTCGCTGATCTCAGCCTCGAGAGCGGACGGGTCGCCCCAGCCATCACCTGAATCCTGCAAGCCTTCATCTGTCGGTGCCACGAGACCTCCCTGCTGGCGACCCTACCCGCCGCTTCGGACGTGACCGATGGCATTGGATCCATTCCCGCAGGAGTGGCAGGTGGAGCACCTTGCACGGGTAGGGTGCTCCACCTGAATCCGGTGTGTGGGGACTAGCGTCCGGGCGGCCCGATGGCCGGTCGGAGGCTCGGCCCCCGACCGGGCACGACACAACCCATGTCACGGTGACGCAGCGTCGCCCGACCACAGCGAGAGGAACCCGACCAGCATGAAGGTCTGGATCGATCAGGATCTATGCACAGGCGACGGCCTCTGCGAAGAAATAGCGCCGGACGTGTTCGCCCTTCTCGACGACGGGCTCGCCTACGTGAAGGAAGGCGACAAGATCTTCAGCGAGCCGGGTGGCCCCGAGGGGCTGGCCACGATTACTGAAGCACAGCTGGAAGCCACCATCGAGTCGGCCGAAGAGTGTCCCGGCGAGTGCATCTACATAGAGGTCGACTGAGCCGCTACCGGCCGCTTTGCCTCTCTGGGCACCTCCAGAGATGACCAGATCAACCTGATGAACTACCTGGCCCGGCAGTCCCCCGGATCCACCGCCACCAGCCCCGCATTGCGTGCCGAGGCCAACAGCGGTTTGATCTCTGAGGCCTGGACCGCGTAGGCGACCTTTACTCCACCTCTTGTCCGCGAGAACAAGACACCAACCACCGCACCGTTTACGTCAACCACAGGGCCACCTGAGTTTCCCGAGTTGACAACAGCCTCGATCTCGAGGGCGTTCCGTCCGCCGCCTGGCTCACCGTAGATGTCGTCGCCAACCGCCCTGACGGGTCGAATGATCCGGGCGATGTCAGTTTCGCGCTCGCCCTTGTCGCTGTACGCGAGGACGGCAACCATCTGTCCCTCGGCGCCAGCATCTAAGGCGAGGGGTCTGGGCAGGTCGATGTCCACTTCCAGAAGCGCAAGGTCGGAGACAGGATCGAAGGCGACAACAGATGCGACGCTGGTCACCTCACCCACCGTCACCTCTGGAGCATCCAGGCCTGCAATCACGTGAGCCGATGTCACGACCAGATTCGTCGAGACCACGAATCCACTGCCTACCTGGGATGCGATGCATCCCAGCCCGTTGACCCGGACAACCGACTGCCAGGTCCGTTCGATCAGTGCCTCGTCTGGAGCAACTGGGACCGAAGCGTGGGTTGGCGGCGCGCTGGTCGTCGCCACGACCGGAACAGGAGGATCGACGAGTGGTGGTGTGACGACCGGCTGTCCGCAGGCGCTCAACAAGGCGGCCGATGCCAGGAGCGCCGGGAACAAACCGGCCGATGGCCGCGTCACGACCCGAGGAGACGTGCGTGGCTCAAGAAGCCCGTGTGGGCGACCATCCTGTGGTCCGGCCTCACAGCCTGACCCTCTATGTGCCAACTTCTGTTCAGAACCTCGATGGTCTCGGCGAACTCAAAGCCGTTGGAGTCAAGGGCCTCGCGAAACTTCACAGCCTGGAGAATGCTCGGCGTGTAGGCAACGATGATTCCTCCGGCCCGCAATGCCCCTGCGGCATGGGGAACCACCTGCCACGGCTCCGGAAGGTCCAACACCACTCGATCCAGATCAGAACCGGAGATGCCGTCGTATGCATCGCGGATCTCCACCTTGTAGCGGTCAAGGGCATCTGCCCCCAGCATGGTCGCCACGTTGTGACGGGCACGCTCTACGAAGTCCTCGCGGATGTCGTATCCCGTGATGGAAGCACCAGAGCGCAGCATGGTCATCGAGAGTGCCCCTGAGCCAACCCCCGATTCGAACACCCTGGATCCGGGAAATATGTCGGCCAGCATGAGGAGTGGCCCCAGGTCCTTGGGATAGATGACCTGGGCTCCGCGTGGCATCTTCAGGACGTAGTCGGAGAGCGTTGGCCGGAAAGCAACGAAGGAACTCCCGCGGCTTGATTTCACGACAGAGCCGTCCTGTGACCCGATGAGGTCACCGTGGTTCAACACCCCTGTATGGGAGTGAAACTCACCGCCCTCCTCAAGGGTCACGAGATAGCGCCGCTTCTTAGCGTCTACCAGGAGGACCTGATCCCCCGCTGTCAGGGAGCGGCTCATGTGGTGGCACTCCCCTGCCCGTTTGAGCGGGTCGCCCCGAGCTCCACGGGCACGGGTTCTGGTGCAGCCGGGAGTCTCCCGCCGGCGCGTTCCATGAGGCGACAGAACGCACACACCGCACTGTTTCCGGGGGCACCACACCGATCACATCTGGTCGGACGTCCGGCGGAGTCTCCGGCACCGGCAAAGAGCACAGATGTCCGTTCCTGGAAGCCGAAGTAGAAGCTGTGTTTCGTGCCAGGCGAGCGGTCCTCGATGCCGTTCAGGGCCTCCTTGTAGGCAAGGTGTCTGTTTCCCTCGGCCATGGGGCACTCCTCAACCATGTAGTCGATGCCCCTGAGGACGCAGTAGGCGGCCATCTCGCGTTCCCCCAACCGGACCAGCGGTTTGATCTTCTTTGGGAATCCGTCGCCGGCAGGCAGAACCGGGCGTTGTCTGCCCAGATACTCATGTTCCCAACGCAGGACGTTGCCGAGGAGTACGGCCGCCTCGTCATCCAGATTGTGGCCTGTCGCCAACGCGTCATATGAGCCGCGCGTGGCCGCTTCGTCGAATAGATGTCGTTTGGTGAGACCGCACGCGCTGCACGGTGCGCGACGAGCAGCGCGTGAGCCTCCCGGTATGTCGAAGCCGTACTCGGAGCTGATGTCAACCTCCTCGAGGTTGAGGCCACGTTCTTTGGCGAAGCCGGTGGCGAACCGGCCGGACTCGCTGCTGTAGTCCCCGATTCCAAGACCGAGGTAGAGCCCATCTGTCTCGTAGCCGAGTTGAAGCAGGATGTCCCAAAGGGCAAGCGAGTCCTTGCCGCCAGATACTGCCACCAGGACGCGATCCCCCGGTTCAAGCATCCGGTGATCGTGGATTGCCTTCTCAACCTGGTCCCTGCACAGCTTCAGGAAGTGCTCTTCACAGAAGTTAGCGTTGTGTCGGCGGACATCGACGACAGCGGGTCCCCGACAGACACGACACTTCATGACGCTTTGTCCGTCATGACCGGCCGCCCGAGATGACCGGACGGATCTCAATGTGATCGTCCGGACCGAGCATTGCGTCTCCTGGAACGAGGGTTCCATCGCGGATAACGAGAACCGTGTCCCGCGGTATTTCGAGTTTGGAGAGCAGGGCGCTCACCGCCATTGGCCCGTCCATCGACACGACCCTCGTCGGATTTCTCAACTCCACCTTCACCCGATCAGCCCTGCCTGCTGTCTCGGCCCGTTGCAGGCGCAGAAGTGTCGCTGTCCGGAGCGCCCATGTGGAACACCCCGAGGCCCTCGCCCTCCCTAAGTTTCTGTCGAAAGACCACGGGTCCGGTTCCCAACTTGGACGCCCTCGCCATTACCCGCCCGAGCAGTAGAAGAAAAAGTGCTGCCTGCCATCTGCGTCCACCTCCGAGGAGTGCGCGACGCAGAGCCCGCCGCGTCAGGCCGGAGAGGGACATGAAGTCCATCAAATTCTCCGGATCTCCACCACCGTCGACCTCGTCTTTCCGATACGTCGACCGGCCAAGTATGCGGCAAGAACCACAAGCCCTCCGACAACCAGGCCAACGACGACAGCAGTTCGACGATTTGCGGATGCCTTGTCTCCGACGTCACCTACCGTGCGCCTCAGCTCCGCCTCAAGGTCCTCTCTTGTGACCGTCTGATCAGGAACTGAGCCCACGACCGCCTCCGATCCGGCTAAGGGACAGGGCGGACACGCATCCAAGTGCAACGGCCACAATCAGATACGGAGCCCAGGACCATGAGCCTTCCAGCGCCTCCCAGCTCTGGACAAGGCGCAGGGCTCCAACCGACAACATGACCAGCCCAGTTCCGATGAGAATCGAACCGCTGATGCCGAACAGCAGGTATCGCCCGACCGAGCGGAGCGGATCCACGGTCTCCTGCCGCAGGTAGCGACGGAACATATCCAGCAGGTCGCCGGTTGGTTTCAGGGAAGCCATGGGGGGATAACGCTACAGCCGAGACCAACCGGGTCAATCCTGCGCCCCTCGGCAAATCAACCGGTTGCTATGAGCGGTTCCAACAGATCCAGGTCGGGTCCAGAGGGGTAGCTGATCAGGTTGAGGACAACCTGGTCGTGAAGTCGCTTCACCTTGTCGGGAAGAGGCTCGGCGTTGGTCAGAATCGCGAAGGAGAGGGTTCGTCCCTCAAGGGTCTCCACCTGCCCTGCCAGGCTGGTCACATCCCTCAGCGTTCCGGTCTTGGCTCTGGCGCGTCCCTCAGCCGAGGATCCGACGAGACGGCGCCGCATCGTTCCACTCTGACCAGCTACGGCCAGACCTGCCACAAGCTCCTCTCCATGTTCCGCGTCTTCCAGAACCGCTGTCAGGACTTGACAGGTAACCCGGTTTGATGGATCCAGACCGGAGCCGTCGGCGGTCACCAACCCGACCGAATCGAGGCCAGCCGACACCAGGGCCCCAAGAACCACCTCGGCACCACCTGCTGAGGATCCCGGCGGGGCTGCTATCGCACCCATGCTCTTCAAGAGCAGTTCAGCCGTCGTGTTGTCGGAGGTGACGAGCATCTGGGTGACGATGTCGGCGAGGGTTGGAGAGTCGAGGCGTGCCAACTCCACGACGGCATCAAGGGGCGCCACCCCGGACTGTGCTGACCTCTTGATCACAAGGTCACGGTCCTCAAGGAGATCGTCAAAGAAGGCAGCCGCGAACTCTGCAGGATCCGCAGCCGGGGTGTTTAGGCCGTTTGCAGTGTTTTCTGCATGCCACCAGACAAAACCGTCGTTGACCGAGAGGGCGCTCAGGGGCCCGGCCTGATTCTGTTGGCCGGGACGGAACCGTTCAGGCCACGTTGCCACGTAGCGGAGAGAGTCGAAATGGCTCTCGTCGCCTATGACCGCCCCTGTGATGGTCGTGATTCCGGCGGCAGACACCTTTTCAGCGAGACGCTCCAGATCGCTAAAGGCCATTGCATCGTCGAATCGCTCCACATAGTCGCCGGTCATCAGGACTGGGTCTCCCCCACCCACCAGCCAGATATCACCGTCGACTACGCCATCTACCGGTTGGGTGCGCGCCATCAACCTCGTTGAAAAGACATGCTCCGGCCCCATTGCCTCAAGGGCAGCAAGGGCCAGAATCAACTTCTGAGTGCTGGCCGGAATCATTGGCCTGATCTCGTTGTGACCGTAAAGAAGCCGGCCATATTCGGTTACCGCTATGCAAGTGTTGTCGGGAAGGTCCCGTACCACCTGATTCAGATCGGCCACCAACCGCCTGTCGGCCTCAGGTGCCTGCAGGAAAAGGGGTATCCGGCGAACAGACAAGAGAGGTGTGACAACCGGTACGCCCGGAGGCGTAGTCGGCACTGCAAGAGGGATATCAGCAGCTGCGTCTGTTG
Source organism: Actinomycetota bacterium (assembly GCA_014381745.1). Taxonomy (GTDB): domain Bacteria; phylum Actinomycetota; class Acidimicrobiia; order Acidimicrobiales; family MedAcidi-G1; genus UBA3125. The sequence continues at coordinate 187,442 of JACNLA010000028.1, forward strand.
CCCGGACCTGCCAGGCCGTACCGATCAGAGCCAACACCAGGACTGCTGGCAACAGGAAGCGCCTCACCACGGAGAGCCATGCTAGGAGCGACTTGCCTCACAAGTCGGCCACCCCGAACCCGGGACGGGTCCTCTAGGTTCACTCCATGCGCTACGCCGTCGCCCTGTCAGAACACACCGACCCCCGCGTCGCTGTGGCCGAAGTGATCGGACAGATTCTGGACCGCATCGGGAAAGCTCCCGACCTGGCAGCTCTCTTCGTCTCCGGATCCCATGTCTCCTCGGTCAGGGCCATTGCCAAAACCGTGAGACAGGGCCTTGAGCCGGGATCCCTGATCGGGAGCACCGCTACCTCAGTCCTTGCACACCGCAGCGAGGTAGAGGCCCGGCCAGCGGTCGTAATCTGGGCGGGGCACACCGGTCCGGTTGAACTGCGGGCCGCTGGCAAAGGCGCCGCCGTAACAGATGCAGCAGCTGGATCAACGCTGATGGTGCTCGCCAACCCGCTCACCTTCGACGCGCCGGCAACCCTGGAGTCGATTCCAGCCGGCGTCACCCTCGTAGGCGGCTTCTCTTCCGGCACCGGCACGACCTCCCCAAACAGCCTCATCGCCGACGATGAAATTCTGCTTGAGGGTTCGGTGCTGGCCGTGCTGCCAGAAGGTCTCGGCATTCGTCCGCTGGTATCCCAAGGGTGCCGGGCCGTGGGGGACCCGTTCACCATCACCGCTGCCTCAGACAACCTGATACTCGAACTTGGAGGTCGCTCTGCGGTGGATCGGTTGGAGGAAATCGTCACCTCCTGCGATCCCGCTGACCGGCGCCTGATGGCCGACGGTCTTCAGGTCGGCCTCGCCATCGTCGAACATGCCGGAATGCCACGGTTCGGCGACTTCCTCATGCGAGATGTGCTGGGTACTGAGAGATCCCGGCGGGCCGTCGCCGTGGCGGGAATCCCGACAGTCGGAACAACCGCGCAGTTCCATGTCAGGGATGCAGAAGCCGCCAGCATGGAACTGGCCGGTCTGCTTCAGCCTCTGCGGGCCGATAGTGCCCTGGTGTTCACCTGCAACGGGCGAGGCACCAGGTATTTCAGGAGACCCAACCACGACGCAGAGAGTTTCTGCGACGGTCTGGATACGACTTCCGTTGCGGGAATGTTCTGTGCCGGAGAACTCGGCCCTACAGGCAGGCAGCATTTCGTTCACGGCTTCACGGCCTCGGGTCTCCTGTTCGGCGCGTCGGAGCTCTCCTGAGAATCGAGGTGCCCTCTGCTGCCGGTTTCTGACAAGAACCGCTGGGTGGTTCCCATCAGCCCACCAGCGGGGGGATATGGTGGCGCCGCGTTGACGGCGACCAGGGGCTGAGATGACCAACATGACCGACGCCGAGTTGGAACGTCAGGCGATCGCTGTCGTCAAGGGCCTTGCCATGGACGGCCCGCATGCCGCACGCTCCGGACATCAGGGGACGGCAATGGCCCTGGCGCCGCTTGCCCACGTGCTCTGGACGCGGATCATGACCTACGACGCTGCCGATCCGCTCTGGCCTGACCGTGACCGGTTCATCCTGTCGGCTGGTCACGCTTCCATCCTCCTGTACTCGATGCTCCACCTGACCGGACACGGCCTCACCCTCGATGACCTGAAGGCATTCCGTCAGTGGGGCTCGGCCACACCAGGCCACCCCGAGGTCGGCCACACTCCCGGCGTGGAGGTGACAACCGGTCCCCTGGGCCAGGGTCTGGCAAATGCAGTTGGAATGGCGATTGCCGAACGAAACCTGCGAGCCCGCTTCGGACCGGACCTCTGTGACCACAGAACCTTCGTTGTCTGCGGAGATGGCGACCTGGCCGAGGGAATCAGCCACGAGGCGGCCTCCCTTGCGGGACACCAGGGACTCGGTCGCCTCATCGCCGTATACGACGACAATCACATAACGATCGACGGGCCCACCGAGTTAGCGCTCTCAGACGACGCTCCGGCCCGATTCGAGGCGTACGGCTGGAACGTCATCGACCTTGGTGAGGCAGCCGAGGACCTTGACGCAATGGAGTCGGCACTACGGGCCGCCATGGCCATCGAGGACCGCCCATCACTTGTGGTGCTGCGTAGCCACATCGGCTCACCCTCACCCGATGTCGACACATCCGCCGTCCACGGATACTCGCTGACCGATGAGGGCATCGCCATGACGCGCGAGCAACTCGGGCTGCCGCCAGGAGAATCGTTCTGGGTGCCTCCAGAGGTAAGAGACCTGTATGCGGCAGCGGGCCAACGCGGCTCCAGCGCCCGCAGCGCCTGGGATACGCGTCTCAAGTCAGCAGATGGCGACCTCCACGCCTGGAACGCCTGCCAGCAGGCACGCGGCACCGACGGTTGGGAGGCCAGCCTTCCAACTTGGGATACCGGCTCTGCAGTTGCCACCAGAAAGGCGGGCGCCGCATGCCTTGACGCCCTGCTCGACGTCGTCCCGGCGATCATCGGTGGTGGAGCCGACCTAACGGGCAACACCGGCACAACGATCAAAGGACACGGCATACAGGGTCCCGACTGCCCCGAGGGTCGACAGCTCTACTTCGGGGTGAGGGAACACGCCATGGGTGCCATCTGCAACGGCATGGCCCTCCACGGGGGTGCCCTGCCTGTATGCGGAACCTTTCTCGTCTTCAGCGACTACATGCGCGGTGCCGTGCGGTTGGCGGCTCTCAGCAGTGCACGCACCATCTTCATCTGGACACATGACTCGGTCGGCGTGGGCGAGGACGGGCCAACCCACCAACCCGTTGAGCAAGCGGCGGCCCTCAGGAGCATCCCCGGCCTGACGGTATTCAGGCCTGCCGATGCGAACGAGACGGCGGCAGCATGGCGTTTCGCTGTCGACGGCGACGGCCCTGTCGCAATGCTGCTGACCCGACAGGACGTACCCGTGCTGGACGGCACCTCCACTCATGAGAACGTCGCCCGCGGCGGGTACGTGCTGGCAGAGCCCGATTCGGCAGTAGACGTCGTGCTCATTGGCACCGGCAGTGAGGTTTGCGTTGCACTCGACGCAGCGGCAACGCTCACCGCAGCCGGCGTCGCGGTGCGGGTCGTGTCGATGCCCAGCACCGACCTGTTCGATGCCCAGCCCGAGACCTACAGGGCCGAAGTTCTCCCTCCCGGCATCCCGACCGTCTCTGTCGAAGCCGGCGTCACGTTCGGCTGGGCAAGGTGGGCTGACAAGTCCGTAGGAATTGACAGGTTTGGTGCCTCAGCCCCGGGCGATGAGGTGATGGCCAGGCTTGGCATCACATCCGATGCTGTCGTCACGGCAGCCCGCAGCCTCTTAGAGGCATGACCATCTCGACAGCTCATCCGGAGGACCGATGACCAGACTTCACGACCTCTACAGAGAGCAGGGGCAGAGCCCGTGGCTCGACAACCTGAGGCGCGGTTGGCTCAGCTCGGGCGAGCTGCAGGGCTGGATCGACCGTGGCGTTCGGGGCATTACCTCGAACCCGTCGATCTTCCAGAAGGCGATGTCGGACACCAGCGACTACGACATCCAGTTGGGTGAGCTGAAATCTGCCGGCATGTCGATCCTGGACAGCTACTGGGAGCTCGTCACCAGCGATATCTCGGCTGCCCTGGATCTCCTCGCTCCCGTCTATGCGGAGTCCTCCGGCATCGACGGGTACGTGTCCGTCGAGGTTGACCCGTCGCTGGCCACCGATACCGAAGGCACCACAACAGCTGCACGTGACCTTCACAACCAGATAGACAAGCCCAATCTTCTGGTGAAGATTCCGGCCACAGCTGAGGGGATTCCCTCCATTCGTCAGATGATCTCAGAGGGCCGCAGCGTGAACGTGACCCTGATCTTCTCCCTCCAGCGCTACGAGCAGGTCATGGAGGCCTACATCTCCGGCCTCGAGGCATGCGAGGGTGACCTGTCAGGGGTGGCCTCGGTGGCCTCTTTCTTCATCAGTCGGACCGAAACCGAAGTTGACAATCGACTTGGCGCGATTGGAACCCCTGAGGCGCTTGAACTACAAGGCATGGGTGCCGTGGCCCAGGGGCGGGTCGCCTACGAACTCTTCAGGAGCACGTTCAGTGGCCCCCGTTGGGATGCTCTGGTGGAGCGCGGGGCGAGGGTTCAGAGGCCCCTTTGGGCATCTACCTCGACCAAGAACCCCGCCTACCCGGACACCCTTTATGTCGATGCCCTGATCGGCCCCGACACCGTCAACACCATTCCTGATGCCACGCTCGAGGCCTTCGAGAACCACGGCATGGTCACGCGGACAATCGACTCCGATGCCGCTGGAGCCAACGAGACCCTCGAGGCCCTGACCCGCGCCGGCATCGATCTCGAAGACGTGGCTACCCAACTCGAGGCAGAGGGCGTGGCCGCCTTCATCAAGTCCTTTGATGACCTCTTGGTGACACTTGGCGAGAAAGCTTCCACGCTCTGATCAGACAACCATCCGGTCCGCTAAAGCGTGGAGCCGAATGCTAACTTTCGCGAGTGGAATCAGGGGACTGCCCAAACACCGTGGCTGACTACGCGAACCTCCGTGGTGAGGAACTGCGCTCGGCTGCCCGGAGCATCCGCGACCGGCAGCACGGAAACCGGATCACCTTTAGCCCCAAGGTCTTCATTCCGCTGACAATGCTCTGCCGCGACCGCTGCGGCTACTGCACGTTCGCCCAGCCACCGGCTCGCCTCCAGTCCCCCTACCTGAGCCGCGACGAGGTTCTCGCTATTGCCCGGGCGGGGGCCATCGCCGGGTGCCATGAGGCTCTCTTCACACTCGGCGAAAGCCCCGAGACCCGCTACCCGCTTGCGGCCAAGTGGCTGGCCGACCACGGGTTTGGCTCAACTGTCGAGTACCTGGCCGAGATGGCTCGAGCCGTGCTTGACGAGACGGGCCTGTTGCCACACGCCAACGCCGGCGCCCTTGACGAGGCCGAGCTGGAGCTTCTTCGGGGGGTGTCCGCATCGCAGGGAATGATGCTCGAGTCCCTCGCAGCCGACCTGCCCTGCCACGGGGCATGTCCCGACAAGGAACCGCAGAGGCGTCTCGACACCCTGGAGGCCGCCGGTCGGCTTTCCATTCCGTTCACAACAGGTCTCCTCGTCGGAATCGGCGAGGATCGCCCATCCCGGATTCAGACACTTCAGGCAATCGCCGGGTCCCACCGACGTCATGGCCATGTCCAGGAGGTCATCGTCCAGAACTTTCTTCCCAAGCCGGGGACAGCCATGCACGATCATGACCCCTGCGACAGGAGCGACTACCTGGACACGATCGCCCTGGCGCGCGTCATTCTCCCCCCAGAGATTCATGTTCAGGCACCGCCAAACCTGTCAGACGATTTCGGCGACCTCTTGAGCGTCGGCATAGACGACTGGGGTGGCGTCTCTCCGGTCACCGACGACCATGTGAACCCGGAGCGGCCATGGCCGGGCCTGGAATCCCTTCAGCGCGTCACCGCCAGCCATGGCCATGTCCTCGCTCCACGCCTGACCATCTACCCAGAGTTCGCAGGACAGCCTGAGCGTTGGCTTCACCCCGATCTGCGGTTCCCGGTGATGGACCGGAGCGATTCCGAGTCCCTGGCCAGAGATGACCCCGGCTCTGTCTTCCCTGAGGTATTTCAGGAACGCAAGGACGACGACGGCTCCACCCGGCGGAGCCTCAGCTCCATCTCCACCCCCTGGTACTCGGGTGCACCTCGCTCCCCCGTCCAGTTGCTGCCAGGTCGTGCCCATCCGAGCGGAGCGGTGAAGGATGTCCTCGACGGTGTTCTCGACGGGCAGGAACCGGGTCAGGCGGAACTCGAGACCCTGTTTACGGCGCGGGCCGGCGAGGTGGTTGCTGTCGCCGAGGTCGCCGACGAGTTGCGGCGCCAGATCAACGGTGACGCCGTGACCTTCGTAGCCAACCGGAACATCAACTACACGAACATCTGCACCTACAAGTGTCGATTCTGTGGATTCTCCAAGGGCCCAATGTCGCTGGACCTGCGCGGTACGCCGTATCTCCTCGATATCGCCGAGATCGTCGACCGGGCGGCCGACGGCGCCCGAATGGGCGCAACCGAGGTCTGCCTTCAGGGTGGAATCCACCCCGACTTTGACGGCGACTACTACATCGAGGTGACCCGGGCCGTCCGTAATGCTGTACCAGACATTCATGTCCACGGCTTCACAGCCCTCGAGGTAACCGAGGGGGCGCGGCGTCTCGGCGAGCCACTCGACGTGTACCTGAATCGACTCATGGATGCCGGGCTGCGATCCCTTCCCGGTACCGCTGCCGAGATCCTCGACGACGGAATCCGGGAAATCCTCTGTCCCGACAAGATCTCGACCGACGAGTGGCTGGATGCACACAGGACCGCGCACGGTGTCGGTCTGGCATCCAACGTGACGATGATGTTCGGATCGGTCGAGCGGCCTGAACACTGGGTTCGTCACCTTCTCTTGTGCCGTGATCTTCAAAAGGAGACGGGGGGCTTCACCGAGTTTGTAGGCCTTCCGTTCGTCCACATGGCCTCACCTATCTACCTGCAGCACCGGGCCAGACGCGGTCCCACCTTCCGAGAGACGCTGCTCGTCCATGCGGTTGCCCGCATCGCCTACCGCGACCTGATTCCGAACGTCCAGGCTTCCTGGGTCAAGATCGGATTCGACGGTGTCAGGCAGTTGCTCCAGGCGGGGGTCAACGACCTGGGAGGAACCCTCGTCGACGAAAATATCTCACGTGCCGCAGGAGCCGAGCACGGGCAGATGACGACTGAGCCGGAACTTCGTGCCCTGGTCGAACCCCTCGGCCGAACACTCAAACAGCGCACAACCCTCTATGGCGCCCTTGAGCAGGGCACACGACTCAAGGTCTCGACCCGTGACGACGGCCGAATCCTCATTCCGGTGACCGGAGCATGAGCAGCGACCCAACGCCGGAACGGCGCAGCCTGCGTCGATATCGAACCGGAGACACGGACCTCGACGCCGCCGTCGAGGAGCTTGCCGCTGCAACCGGTGACGTCGACAATCAAGACCTGCTTGCTGAGCTCCTGGTCACAACCGTGCGCCTCGGGCAGGAGGATGTAGACAGAGGCGAGTTGAAGCTCGTCAACTCGGCTCTCAAGGAACTGCGGCACTCCTTTGCCGTATTCGCCCCATACCGCGGGGTCAGGAAGGCGACCATCTTCGGCTCTGCGCGCATCTGCAAGGGCGACCCCGCCTACCTGGCGGCGAGGGCATTTGGGTCTGCAATCGCAGAGCGGGGGTGGATGGTAATTACCGGCGCCGGTCCGGGGATCATGGCAGCAGGCATTGAGGGCGCCGGCGCAGACCGATCCTTCGGCGTCAACATCCAGTTGCCGTTCGAATCCGAGGCAAATGAGTTCATCTCAGACGATCCGAAGTTGATCAACTTCCGCTACTTCTTCACCCGCAAGGTCATGTTCATGAAGGAATCCCACGGATATGCCCTGCTACCTGGTGGCTTTGGGACCATGGACGAGGCATTCGAGTTGCTGACCCTCATGCAGACGGGCAAGTCGCCTCTGGCACCGGTTGTCCTGCTCGATCCCCCCGAGAGCACCTATTGGGCCTACTGGACGGAGTTCGTCGAGAAGGAACTCGTCGAGGGCGGCCTCATTTCTTCAGCCGACCTTTCCCTCGTTTTCGCAACAGATGACCCTGTCGCCGCTGCGGACCACATCTGCGACTTCTACAACACCTACCACTCGATGAGGTACGTCGGAAAGCGCCTGGTCCTACGCCTGAAACGGGAGATCGGCGACGAGGAACTAGAGCAACTCAACGACCAGTTCGCGGACCTTCTGGTCGAAGGATCTATTGAACGATGCGAGCCGAGTGCATCCGAGGTGGCTGATGAGGACATGGTTCACCTGATGCGGCTCTCCATGCATTTCGACCGGCACGCCCACGCCCGTCTCCGCCAACTCATCGATGCCCTGAACCGCTCGGGCGCGGCTGCCTCAACCTAGAACCCGTCGCCTTCCCCAAGAAGATGAGAGGCCTTGAGTACCGCTCTGCGTGCTCTGTTGAGGCGTCGCTCGTCGACCGGCAGTTCCTGGCCTCCGGCATCGATCGAGTCGCGCAGCCGCGACAGCGAAAGTTCGGCAAGTTCCTCTGCGACCGCCTCGAGCCGCAGCCTGATTTCCTCGAACTCACCGGCCATGCTCTTGCCCTTCGTCTTCGCTTTGTGTGGACAGCAGATCTGCCAGAACCTGGACAGGGTGAACAACCTCGAGACCCGCTGCAGCCAGATGCATCGAGCAACCCGGGTTGGCGCTGACAACGATCGTGGCACCTGATCGCTCAGACGCCCTGTTGATTACATCAACCTTGCGGTCCCTTGCGGCGGCGGCCAGTTCGGGTTGGAGAAGCGAATAGGAGCCACCCGCTCCACAGCAGAGACCGTCGTCATCAAGATCGACCACATCACTGCAATGGCTGAGAACCTCTCGAACTGAACCGTGAGCCCGCTGAACGTGACGCAGATGACAGGGATCCTGGACAATGACCCCGGGTCGGTCGCCTGAATCTGAAAATTTCACCTCGCCAAGGTGATCGGCCAACCACTCATGGACATCCATTACCCGGGTTGAGAACTCCGCTGCCTCTTCGGTCCCCAACAGGACCCCGTACTCCTTGAGAGATGCCCCGCATCCGGCAGAATCGACGAGTACAGGCCGGTCGCCGGGCAGTGATCGGATCACCTGCTCAGCCATACGACGGGCCTGGGTCTTGAGCCCGGCGTGTTCGTGAAGTGCCCCGCAACAGCCTGTCGTAGTGCCGGACCTCTCGACCGTGGCCCCGGTGGCCCCGACGACCGTCTCAGCAGCGTCGTGGACCTCAGGTTGCCACACGTCCATGACGCAGCCCGTGAAGAGAATCACGTCACCGTTCGTGCGACGGGGTAGCGAGGAGCCACGCAGCGGTAGCCGACGTGGAAGAAAGCCCACCCGGGGAAGGAGGTGGAGTCGCTGGATGGCTGCCAGGACGCGGCTTCCGAGCAGCAGCAGCACGGGGCGGGTGAGCGCCCAGAGACCAACCCGAAGACGTAGCGGCAGAGGACGGCGGTCGACCATGGCCGAGCGGGTCCCAGAGATCAACTCTCCGAACGGCACGCCTGCTGGACATGCAGCCTCACAGCCGCGGCACTGGATACAGGTCTCGATGGATTCGAACCACTCCTCGTCGCATTCAACGCTGCCCGTCTCAACGGCGCGCATCAGGGCTATACGCCCACGTGGTGACATTCGCTCGTCCCCGGTGAGGCGAAATGTGGGGCAGTGTGGAAGGCAGAGTCCACACGCGACACACGCTGTGAGGGCGTCATCGTCCAGGTTCAGCCAGCTAGTTGTCGAGCCATTCATGCCGGCACCAGATACGGGTCGCGACCGGGATTGAGACGACCATCAGGATCAAAGTTGGACTTCATCCGCTCCCCTATTGCCCGTACGCCCGGGTCCACGTCAGGAGGATTCACCGACGCTCCGAGGTGGACCACTCCCAGGGGAACATCCAATATGGCTCCCTCAGGTAGGACACCTGTCCATCGATCACGGTTGGGTGGAAGGTCTGGAGGGCCAGCGATCTCGAGCATCCCGTGGTCCCTGAGGACTGTGGCCTCAGCATCAACATCGGTTCCGTAGCCCTCGAGGCACACGTGTGTGCTGCTGCCGTCCCAAAGGATGCTCGACGGCCGGTAACAGAATCTGGAGACCTCAACAGGCGACAGGTTGCCGCTCAGCCAGAGGCTACGTTCGGGTAGGGGTCGCGTGCGAAGGATCACCCGACCAATGAGTCCGAGGGTTCCCAGAGATCCGACAAGCAGTCGGCAGAGCTCGTAGCCACTGACGTTCTTGACCGTGGGACCGCCGGCCTTGAAGACCATGCCGCCCGCACCAACACACTCTGCCTGAAGCAGGGCATCTCGGGCAGCTCCAACGCGCAGGCTCCGCGTGCTGTTCCACCCCACCGCCAGGGACCCGCCAACCGTTGAGCCCGAGGGCCCGGTAAGCGCCACCTCCTGACGGCTCTCCATGAGAGCAGCGGCAAGTTCCTCAAGCCTGGTACCCGCCCAGACTGCCACCGTCATTTCAGATGGATCGAACGACTCAACGCCGCTGGGTGCGCGGACGGTTCGTGTACCTGCAGAGGACTCGCCGCCTAAACCCCAGCGCGTCTCACCACCCACCACGCACACGGGACCTGACGGGCCAACTTCGGATGCAAAACTCTGCATTTCCGTCAAACCCATACCCCTTCGGGAACTTCGGCAAGGCCCATCACGTCTCCGCAACTGGCACCGGTGGGTAGGACCTTGAAGGGGTTGGCATGCCCCAGAGGATCAAAGGCGGCTCTCAGAGACCCCTGGGCCGCCAGGTCGTCAGGCGAGTAGAGCAGCGGCATGAAGCCACGCTTTTCGAGACCTATACCGTGTTCGCCAGAAAGAACGCCGCCAGCCTCAAGTGAAATTCTCACGATCTCCTCGCCTGCTGCGTGGACCCGCTCCATGGTGCCCGGCTCCCTCGGGTCGAACACGAGGAGTGGGTGGAGGTTTCCGTCTCCCGCATGAAACACGTTCATGACGATGAGGTCGTGCCGCTCGACGGCTTCGTTCACCTTTGCAACGACCTCCGCCAGCCGGGTCCTAGGCACGACCGTGTCGTGCAGGTAGTAGCCGGGTTTGATGTGGGCAATCGCACCGAACGCGTTCTTGCGGCCCTTCCAGATGAGGTCCCTCTCAGCATCGTCGGCTGCCACACGCACCTCGCCGACACTGTTCTGGGCAGCAACCGTCTCGACGATCTCCACCTCACGTTCAACGCCACCGGGAAGGCCATCCAGCTCGACGATCAGGACGGCAGCAGCTTCGAGGGGGTAGCCGGCATTGACGAACTGTTCGACCGCCACGATCACCTTCTGATCCATCATCTCGAGGGCGGCAGGCACGATTCCTGCTGCGATGATGCCTGTAACGGTCTCAGCGGCATCCACTATTGACCCGAAGTCCAACAGGAGGGTCCTCACCACCGGCGGGTCAGGTGTCAACCTCACCGCTATCCGGGTTGCGATGCCGAGGGTTCCCTCACCGCCAACGAAGGCGCCCCGCAGGTCGTAACCGACCCCATCTCCTACCTCTGCGCCGAGCGTCACGACGCTTGCATCTGGCAGGACAACCTCGATCGCCGCCACGTGCGCACTGGTTACGCCGTAGGCCAGGCAGTGTGGTCCCCCAGAGTTGTTGGCAAGGTTTCCACCGATGGTGCACGCCTGCTGACTTGAGGGGTCTGGAGCGAAATGGAGGCCTGTCCCGACGAGATGCCTGGTGAGGTCCAGGTTCACGACCCCCGGTTCAACCCAGGCAATGCGCCGCTCCTGATCAACCTCGAGTATCCGGTTCATTCTGGTTGTTGCGATCACAACGGGGTCGTTGCACGGCACGGCACCCCCTGAAAGGCCCGTGCCGGCACCGCGTGGAACAAAGTCACGGCCGTGTGCCAGGGCCACCCTCACGCAGGCGGAGACCTGCGAGGTGGAGTCCGGAAAGCAGACCGGGCCGGAGTGTCCCCCTTCGATAATCGAGCTGTCACGGCTGTACAGATGGCGCGCACCTCCACCAGCTGTGACCCGATCTTCTCCGATCGCCTCGACCAGGTCGAGGTACAGGTCCCCTGTTCCGGCGGGTACATCATGGGCCATTGGCGCAGTCTGCCGGATAAATGGTGGTGCATGCGACACGGAATGTCCGAGGAAGGCTGCGGTGGAGGGTGTAGGAAGATACCCGTGAGCAGGCTCGGCAAACTGGCAACACGCGGGAACACCCCTGTTCTGACCCTCTCAATTGCCACCGGTGCGCTCGTAGCGATCCTCATCGCAGGCTTCGAGTACGTGACAGCTGAGGTGTTCCTCCACCGCCTCCAGGCCAGACCTCTGTGGCAGATTGCAGCGGCACCCGGGCTGGGCATTCTCCTTGCCTCCCTTATCCTCCGCTATCCGGGGCGACGAGGAACTTCGGCTACCTCCGACGAGTTCATACGAGCATTCCACGACCGCTCTCCTCGCCTGCCTCTCCGGGACCTGCCAGCCAAGTTGTTTGCCGGGGCTGTCACGATCGGCATGGGGGGCGCCCTGGGCCTTGAAGGTCCTTCCATCTACGCCGGAGCAACCGTCGGCCTCACCATGCGGGACCGCTTCGGTCGTTGGCTTAACCGTGACGACGTCAAGGTTCTTCTCACAGCCGGGGCTGCCGCTGGCGTCGCAGCAGTTTTCAAGGCACCTGCGACCGGTGTCCTGTTCGCCCTTGAGGCCCCGTACCGCGATGACGTCAACCGCAGGGCCCTCCTGCCTTCCCTCCTTGCCGCTGCTACCAGCTACGTCGTGTACATAAACCTCGTCGGTTCCAGCGCGGTCGTTCCATTCCTGAACAATCCCGCCAACAGGCTCGGATTCAGTCAGGATCAGCTCTGGTTCAACGCAGATGATCTTGCAGGTGTATTCAGCGGCGTTGAAACCGCCGATGTGTTCGGAGCGATCCTCCTGGGTTTCCTAGCTGGCCTCGGAGGCCGTTCAATGGCATGGCTGGTGCGCTGGTCCAAGGGAAGGGCCAAGCAGACATCGTTCGTTCCCAGGGTCATCATCGGGGGATCCCTCCTGGCAGCGCTGGCGGTCCTGGCCGACATCCTCTTTGGTGCTCCTCTGACGATCGGCCCTGGCTTTGAGGCAATGGACTGGGTAGTCGGGCCCGACCACGGGATTGGCCTCATCGGCCTCCTTTTCGGAATTCGAATGGCTGCAACCCTGGTCACCCTCGGATCCGGTGGCGTCGGAGGCCTGTTCATCCCTCTTGCCGTGCAGGGTGTGATCCTCGGCCAGTTGACCGGCCAGTTGCTCGGCAGCGACAGGCCCGGCCTCTACCCGACCCTGGGACTGGCGGCATTCCTCGGAGCCGGATACCGGGCACCAATCGCCGCAGTGATGTTCGTGGCTGAGGTATCGGGTGGATCGTTCGTGGTTCCAGCACTGGTAGCGGCGGCCGTGAGCCAGGTGGTGGCCGGGCCGTCATCGGTCGCTGAGCATCAACACAGCGTCCGACTCGGTCACCTCGAGCGTCGTTTTGCGCTGCCGGTCACCTCAGCCCTGACCACAGAGGTACTCACGGTTCCACCCGATGCCACAGCTGCCGAGTTTGTGTATCTCCACGTGCTCGCACGGCGTGAGCGCTCGGTGGCCGTCGTTGACGGTGGGCACTATCTGGGAATGGTGAGCCTCTCTGAGGTGTCAGCCCTGAATCGAGCCGACTGGGACTCGACAGCGGTAAGCGACGTCCTCAGGACCGACCTGCCGGCGGTACTTCCATCATGGACTCTCCGGGATGCCGTGATGGCCATGGAGGAGTCGGCCGTCGACGTCCTTGCTGTGACCGACGGTGAGGACCGCTTCATCGGGCTGCTCCGCGAGGAAGACATCTTGAAGTTGGACGAGATCCTTGAAGAGACCGGCGGCTGACCGCCGCCGGTTTCTGGCAGTCAGCCCTGGCGCGAGTCCTCTTCCAGGTCTGTCGAATCGTCGAAGTCTTCGGACCAGGCGTCGAACGCCGTGGAGTCGCCGGAGTCGGTCGGTCCCGCTTCGGTCGCCGTGAGGCTCTCGAAGATCGAGTCCAGATCAAGATCCTGATTGCGCTTGAGGGCTCGCGCCTCTTCGAAGCGACGATGCCGACCCTTCTTCACCGCAGGTTCTCCCATACATGTTGGCGAACGGTCCTAGAGTCTACCCATCAGATCGCTCCACGGAGCAGAGGGCTGGGTGGAGTTGAGCCTCGCCATCAGGTGGTTCGGGGAACCAGTTCCAACTCGCCCTGTCCATCAAAGGCGAGGGCAGCTCGTCCGGACAAGAGCTCGTCGACGGGCTCGCCAACGAGATCGTGGCGCCAGCCGTGAGACATTCTGGAATCTCCGCCCCCCCGGACCAGTGCCTCAATGTCGGAGCGTGTCCCCACGAGCACAGGATCAATCTCGAGGTCCCGTGCGAGTTGGGAAACCCATGCTGATACGAGGGTCACGGCTGCCCGTGCTTCACGTTCTCGACCCGGCGGCCGCTCGTCACCTGCAGGAAGGGGTTGCAGCTCAGATGCAGAGGCGACGGCCTCCAGTATTCCCCGGGCGACATCACCCTTTAGGTGTCGTCCGTCGACGCCTCGCACCTTCCTTAGGTCTTCCGTGGTGGTCGGTGCCTTCTGGGCAATGGCCACTACGGCCAGATCCGGCAGTACATGGCGGACGGGAATGTCGATGTCGGCTGCCCGTCGCTCACGCCAACTGGCCACGGAGCGGACGACCATCTTCGCCTTGCCACCAAGATTTCTGGCTTCCTTGATCTTCCGCCAGGCGTCCTCGGGTTCCCGTCTGGTGATCTCTCTCTCAAGCATCTCCTCACATTCGGCGATCGCCCACTCGAGGCGTCCCCTGTCCCTCAGGTTCAACATCAGGCGATCATGGATCTCGAGCAGATGCGCGACGTCTGAGGCAGCGTAGGAAAGTTGAGATTCGGTGAGCGGACGAGCCAACCAGTCCGTAAGCCGGTCACCCTTCGCGAGGCGAAAGCCGAGTTCTTGTTGATGGAGTGCCGACAGGGACGGCGAAGACATACCAATGAAACCAGCCGCCAACTGTGTGTCGAAGAGTCGGTGCGGTGCAGTGCCACAAGCCCGCTGAAATACCTCTATGTCCTGCCCCGCTGCATGCATCACCCAGAGCGTTTCCGACTCAAGTAGAGCAGCCATCGGGGTGAGGTCGATCTCGAGGGGGTCGATCAGAGCCAGCCCACCCGACCAGGCGATCTGGATGAGGGCCACCTTGGGAAAGTAGGTGCGTTCCCTGTGGAACTCGGTGTCCACGGCTATCCGTTCCTCACCACCAATGATGTCGAGGAGATCATGAAGGGCACCTTGCGTCGTCAACAGGTCCCATGCGAGTTCGGGCTGGCGGCTCAGGTCTGGTCCTCTGTCTCGACTGGCCTACCGCTCTCGATCCATGCCGCCGTTCCACCACTGACGTTCACGGCGTCGATTCCCTGTTCACGCATGAAATGAACAGCCGCTCGGCTCCGTCCCCCCTTGGCGCAAATTACGTAGACGACCTCGTCGCCTGGCACCTCGTTCATCCGTCCCGGTACGTCAGCGAGGGGAATGTGTCGTGCCTCGGAGATGCGGGCATGACGAAACTCGTCGGGCTCACGAACATCAATCAGGGTGGCACCGCTGTTCACTAGCTTCGCAAGCTCGTCTACATCGATCTCTGGTGGTGGCATTCCGCTCCCGGTTGTCGATCCGGGGCGCCACCCTATCGGCCTGTCATCCACCGTCCGGAAGGGACCACGGCAGGTCCTCTGGTCGGTCCACGTCGCGGGTCGATACAGGGTCAAGGCCCTCAACCACATAGATCTTCACCGTTGCCGGGAGTCGGCGCGGCGCTCTGGTCCCGTCTTCGAATGCCGTTTGCAGATCGGCCTGGAGTGTTAGCGGCCAACAGGCGTGAAGCCACTGAAGTTGTCCGTGGACAAGGGGTACCGCCACGGCACCCCTCGCTCCCGCAGCCTCTCTGACCAGGATTCGCACGGATTCGGCAGCGGGGGCCAAGAGGTCACACGGCAGGACCACAATGTGGGTCACCGAAGCATCGTCGACCGCCGCCATGGCCGTGATGATCCCTCCTAGTGGCCCGGCACCCTTCCATGTGTCATCCACCACCCGAAGCCCAAGGGCGGTGAGTGCCGTCGGGTCCCCTCCCACGACGAACACATCAGATGCCCCACCATTCCACAGGGTGTTGGCAGCAAGGCTGACAAGAGGCTCCGCCGCCCCAGTCGCCGGGGCAAGAAGTGCCTTGTCAACACCCATGCGCCTGCTGGACCCTCCAGCCAGAACCGCCCCGGCGAAGATCAGGGGTTCACGTTGCTCTCCGTTCATGCCCGGTACCGGCTGTACCCGTCTTGCGACAAGAATTGTCCGTCAGGCAACCGGTGGAACAAGTTCCAGCCGCAACACGTTGGTTGAACGGGAGCGCACGTTTGTACCTGCCAGGACGCCAACCAGCTCACCCGGCTGGACATGACCCGTCTCGCGTGCCGCCCTGACGGCACTCTCGACCCTCGCCTCGATGCTTCCGTCCTCTGGAAGGTGTATCGGCTCAGTGCCCCAACTCAGGGTCAACTGGCCGACGGTGCGTTTGTCGGCGCTGAAGCCGAGGATCCTGGCCTCGGGCCTGAAGCGGGCCATCGAACGCACCGTGAAGCCAGATCCCGAGATGCACAAAACCGTCTTTATGTGAAGCTCGGATATTGCCCTCGCTGCCGCCATGGTCATGGCGTCGGTGATCGCACTGTCGGGCTCTTCCCGATCCGTGAGGCGAAGGTCGGACAGTTCGGCAGCCCATGACCGATGATCAAACTCGTCGTCGGCTCGCTCGGCAATCCGCGACATCGTCGCCACCACATTGGCGGGGTCACTTCCGATTGCGGTCTCACCTGAAAGCATTACGGCGCTCGACCCGTCCCATACTGCGTTGGCGACATCTGAGACCTCGGCTCGAGTGGGTTCCGGATTGGTGATCATGGTCTCAAGCATCTGCGTGGCGGTAATTGCCGGCCGTCCGAGGGCGATGCACTCCCGAATGATTTCCTTTTGGAGAATCGGAAGCTCCTCGAGGCGGCACTCGTTTCCTAGGTCGCCTCTTGCGACCATGACCGCACCGGAAGCTCCGATGATCGCCTGCAGGTCATCGACCGCGGCGCGTGTCTCGATCTTGGCTACAACGAGGGGCCCGGCCGGGTGCGGTTCCACGGGCAGCCGCCTCAGGTCATCGGCCGAGCGTACGAACGACACGGCCACCATGTCGACGTCCAGTTCGAGGAAATGCTCGAGTGCCACCAGGTCCTCGCTGGTAGGTGTGGTTATAGACAGACGATCCGAGGGGATGTGGACCCCGGGCCGGCCGCTCAGGACCCCGCCGTGCATGACCCTCGCCACCAGCTGGTCGTCGTCAGCCTCGCTGACCTCAAGGATCACCCTCCCATCTCCAATGCTCAAGCGATCGCCCTCGACGACATCAGACAACAGCCCGTCGTAGTCGACCTCCATCACCTCGACGGTGCTCCGAGTGCGACCAACGGTGAGCCGGATCTCGGAGTTCTCCACGATTGAAACCGACTGTTCCCCGAATGTGGCGGCCCTCACCTTGGGGCCGGGCAGGTCAACGAGAATCCCTACGGGCCTGCCCTCCTCTGCCGCAATCCTGCGGATGGCAGCCATTCGTTGGGCAGCCTCGTCGTGGGTTCCGTGGGCCAGGCCCAACCGGGCCACGTCCATTCCGGCGCGAACGAGGTCACGAAGTGTGGACTCGGCCTCGGATGCTGGTCCAATGGTGGCGATGATCTTTGTCCGTCTGGCCATCCACCCACGCTACCGGTAGGGGCTCTCGTGAGGTCCTGAGGTCGCGGATTGCCGCGCCTCCCCGTCAGAGCGATCCCCAGCAAGGGGTACTGTTGCCACCATGGCCCGGTCAGATGAGCGGCGGTTGCACCCGTTCCTGGATCATTCCGGTGTCTTGGCCTTCGCCCACCGGGGCGGCACCGGCGACTGGCCCGAGAACACCATGGCCGCGTTTGGGCACGCTGTGTCACTCGGGTACAGCTATCTGGAAACCGACGTCCACCTCACGTCGGACGGGGTTGTCGTGGCATTCCACGATGACTCGCTGGATCGTGTCACCGACCGGCAGGGCCTCATTTCGGAGCTTTCCTGGAAGGAGGTGTCTGAGGCCCGTGTCGGTGGAACTGAAGCAGTTCCTCGGCTCGTAGATCTTCTGGGCGCCTTTCCTGATGCCAAGATCAACATTGACCCAAAAGATGACCCGGTTGTAGGTCCACTCGCCTCTCTGCTGCTCGACCACGATGCCTTGGACCGGGTCTGTATCGGTGCGTTCTCTGACCGCCGTCTGGATCGCTGCCGCAAGCTCATGGGTGCGGGGCTGTGTACGTCAGCCGGCCCAAGGGCCACGGCCCGGTTCCGCCTGGCGAATTTTGGCCTTCCGTTCCCGATGCCTCCGTGGAGATGCCTCCAGGTTCCGATCCGGTCCTCAGGTATCCGCGTCGTAGACGAGCGCTTTGTCAGGCATGCCCACCGCCTGGGATTGCAGGTGCACGTATGGACCGTCGACGATCCCGTGGAGATGGGCCATCTCCTCGACCTCGGGGTCGACGGGATCATGACCGACGTTCCGGCGGTCCTGCGTGCGGTGCTGGTCGAACGTGAAATGTGGGCCTGACGGTTTCACCGTTTCTGATCTGTTGATCGTCTCTCCTGGCGCGACGGCTGCCAGAATGCTTGCGTGAACGACGTTGGCCTGGCAGAGATCCGGATCTTCCTTCACCTTCTGGGTGTGGCAGGGTGGGTCGGCGGACAGCTGACGATGGCCGCCCTCGTCCCGGTTCTGCGCAGGCTTGGACCCGATGCGCCCCGGTTGGCAGCCAACCGTTTCGGACGGTTTGCGTGGTCGTTCTTTGCTCTTGCCATCGCTACGGGTATCTGGAATCTGTTCGAAGTGGACCTCACGCTGCGCGGAACCCCGTACCTCATGACCCTCATGGTCAAGCTGGTGCTCGTGGGCCTGTCCGGTTCAGCCGCTTTGCTCCACAGCAACACCTCCTCCGTCGCTGTTCGGGCAGCCACCGGGGCACTTGGCGTGCTTACCGCTCTAGGGGCGCTCCTCATGGGAGCGGTCCTGACCGGCTGACTTGGACGCCAGAAGGGCCTGATCTGGCCCGATCTGTGGAATACCTGTGCACATCGTCCTCGGGTTCTGGGGAAATGTCTGCCGATTCTGGGGAAATGTCCGTATTCGGTTGACGAAATGCTTCCGGATGCGCATGATGCTCCCACGCCGAACACGGCGAAGGGATACGGAACCGGATGGAACCGGCACCCGAAGTGGGAGCGAGCGCAAGCTCTGTTTCCGCCGAGGAGCGCTGAGACCCTGGGAAAGCCCCGGAGAAGTGTTCGGGGAGGACCGCAACCACGTTTCTCTCGAAGGGGAGGAACGGGTCGGCCAGTGACACGCAGGTGTCGAGGCCGGTGGAGCGAGCCCGGGTCGCAAGATCCGGTGGAGCGCCGTCGGACGAGATACCTACCGGGTCCGGGCGATTCCTGGTTGCACCGCTGCCCTCGGGTGGTGGTGTTCACCGGGTGGGAGTGGAACGATAGGAGCGGCTCCAAGGAGTTGACCGGTTCGCCGGGAGGCTACTTGGAGCCGTTTCCGCGTCTACGGGCGGCCCGATGAGCGTTCAGATCGCCGCGGAACCAACCTGCGGGGATGTTACATGATCGCAACACATACCCCGTGGATGTTGCGACAATGTTTCGCTGGCATCCACCCCGAAATTGTGCAAGCCTCCTAACGTTGAGTCATACAGACCAGATCCGGCTCGATCCCGAGTCGGTGGCTGACAACAAAAAGGGGTAAACCATAATGATGTCAACCATCCTCACCCTGATCGTCATGGCGATCATTTTTCAGGGTGTTGTGGCAGTTCTGGACAGCATTCTCGACACCGTCGGTGTCAACAGCATGCTTAAGGGTCTGCCCGTCATCGGTGCCAACCTGACACTGATCTGGGCGTATCTTTTCGTCCTGATCAGCGGCGTGGGAGGCTTCGGCTTCGGTGCGTCAACAGAGGTCCTGGGACTTGGTGATCTTGGTGTCGACATTGGAACGGCGCTGGCAATAGTCGGCTTCATTCCGATCAAGGACGCCGCTATTGGTGCGCTGGGCAAGGGCCTGGCACGCTGACCTGAGTTCGTTACGGAAGCCCCGCTGCCTCCGGGTAGCGGGGCTTCCGCCGTTTTGGGCTTCGCCGCGGACCGCGTAGCCTCGACCTGGGACAAATTGGAGTGGACCGATGAGCGACCAACTTGAGAGCCGCCCCTACGTGCTGGGTGTCGACCTGGACGGGGTCTGTGGCGACTACACGGCAGCATTCCGCTCGGTGGTCGCCCACGAGACCGGAGTTGACGAGGAGGCCCTCCCCCTTCTGCGATCCTGGGACTTCAGCGAGTGGGACCTGTCATCGGAGGAGTTCGAGCGGCTTCACTTTCTTGCGGTCAGCGAGCATCGCATCCTCCGGTCGATGCCAGTGATTGACGACACCTCCGAGACCCTCTGGCGGCTGTCAGACATCGGTGTCTGGATCCGGGTTATAACCCACCGTCTCTATGTGAACTGGACCCACGCAACCGCCATCGCCGACACCGTCGACTGGCTCGATCGTGCCCGCATCCCCTACAGGGACATCTGTTTCCTCGGTGCCAAGCCTGAGGTCGAGGCCGACCTGTACATCGACGACGGCCCACACAACGTCGAGGCCCTGCGAGCTTCGGGCAACAGCGTCATCGTGTTTGATGCTCCGTACAACCAGCACCTTGAGGGTCCACGTGCCCACGACTGGCTGGAGTGCGAGCATCTGGTTCTGGCCGACGCTGCCGAGCGCGGTTTCGACCTTCAGGTCCAGCTCCCGGGCCTAGAGGCCGGCACGGACCGCCTCAGGTCCTGACGCGATACATCACATGGAATCACTGAACGCCTTCCGAACCGCCTGAAGATCAGCGGGGTTGGTGATACCCATCCACTTCTCGCCGGATCTGATCACGTCGACCGCAACGAGGCCAGCTGCGCGCTGCTCCTCAACGGCGACGGGCAGAAGGAACTCGATGGTGGCATCGGTGCCGTGTTCTGAGTGAAACTCCGACCACTGTCTTCCAAGACGGTCCAGAACGGGGCGTGGAAGGCCCCAGAGGTTCATCGACACGGGGGTATCAGGCGACAGAACGCCACGGGGCTCCTCAGAACGGATTACTTCACCATCCCTGTGGATGCCATGGGTCTCAACGAGGCCCGCAAGTCCGCCTGCGGCGACATCGCATACACCGCGCGAGACAGCACCGTTCTCGGAAAGGGTTTCCTCGAGGTTGTAGGCCACCAGAACAGCAATCTCGCCGTCGCCGCCGACCAGGCCCGTCGCTGCCAACCCTGGACCGCTCGGCCCGTAGTAGTCGTCGGCATTCAAGATCACCATCGATCCACTGCACGCCATGGCTGCACAGAGAACAGCGTGACCGGTCCCCCATGGCTTGGACCGGGGCGGACCGAACGTGTCCTGGTGGACAATGCGTATCTCAGATGCCGAGTGATCCTGAGTGGAGAGATGCTCCACCAGCAGGTCGTCTATGTTCGTCCTGGCGACGATCAGCACCTCGTGCATACCCGACCTGGATGCGTCCACGATCGCAAGGTCAAGGAAGGTCTCGCCGCCCGGCCCGACAGGGACCAACTGCTTGTCACCACCGAATCTGGAACCCAGCCCTCCGGCCAGAATCACAAGCGTGGGGGTCACCGGGCATCTCCTGGGGGTACAGCCTGAAATCCGGGTGAGCCGCCGGTCCCGCTGTCTGCCGTATCTGTATGTGGATGCTGTTGCATGCTGTCCCGGACGATACATGCCGCTGAACTTCAGCCTCCGGAGGGCGCCCGAAGATCCGGACCCAAACCCGAAACAACCGCCACAACGCCTCTGTGACAGATGACATCTGGGTCTCGTCACGAAGTGCGGCTATCTTGTCAGGTGCTGACATAACCCCTGTGGGAGAGACCCCGGCTGGACCGGGGCGCCGAAGGAGCAACCGCCCTCGGAAACTCTCAGGCGACTGGACCGCGGGGGCTGGCAACTCTGGAGAGTGACCGGCTACAACCGGTCCACCGACGGGGCAAGCCTGGCAGCGGACTCCGGTCCGCGGCGGGTCCATCTCTCAGGTACCGGACAGAGGAGGGCGCAATCAACACGCGCTCTCCCCTACCCGAAATGGAAACCACAGAGATGCCGAGCCCAACAGACCGCAATCGCCCACTCAGCGACCTTCTCGACGAGGACGCATTCCATCGGCGCCACCTGGGGCCGGACGAGGCCGCCACGACTCGGATGCTCGAAGCAATCGGTGCAACGAGCCTGGATGGGTTGATCGACACGATCGTGCCGGCATCGATTCGCGACAGTTCTTCTCTGGATCTGGCAGATCCGATATCTGAGGATGCAGCACTCTCCCGCTTGCGTGGGTTCGCCGATGACAACCGGGTCATGACAAGCCTCATCGGGGCGGGGTGGTACGACACACACATGCCGAGCGTGATCATGCGAAACGTGTTTGAGAATCCCGCCTGGTACACCGCCTACACCCCCTATCAACCGGAGATCTCCCAGGGCCGGCTCGAGCTGCTCCTCGGCTTTCAGACGATGATCGCAGACCTCACCGGCATGGACCTTGCCAACGCATCCCTTCTGGACGAAGCCACTGCTGGGGCCGAGGCGATGACCCTCCTGAACAGGATCCACAAGAGCACTCGCTCCTGTTTCCTGGTTGACGTCGACTGTCATCCACAGGTGATAGACGTGATCCGCACCCGGGCAACCCCATTGGGTATTCAGGTGCTGGTCGAGGACCCATGGACGCTCGACCTTGAAGAGGGCCACGATCTGTTCGGGGCCCTGATCTCCTACCCGGGCTCCAGCGGAAGAATCCGGCCCCTTGACTCCCTCGTGGCCACCCTCGGGGATGCCGATGTTGGCGTGGCCGTGACTGCGGACCTCCTGGCCCTGTGTGTTCTGACACCACCTGGCGATCTGGGCGTTGATGTGGTGGTCGGATCGGCGCAGAGGTTTGGCGTTCCGATGGGTTTCGGCGGCCCCCACGCTGGCTTCATGGCCGTTGCGGATCGCCACAAGCGGATGCTTCCCGGCCGCCTCGTCGGCACATCGCTCGACTCAACCGGTCGTGTCGCACACCGTCTGGCTCTTCAGACACGCGAACAGCACATTCGCCGTGAGAAGGCGACCTCCAACATCTGTACCGCCCAGGTGCTCCTGGCGATCCTCTCTGCCCTGTATGCGGCCTACCACGGGCCCACGGGTCTTCGGAGGATCGCTGAGCGTGTGAGCCGGCTCACATCGGCCCTGGCCGAGGGGCTCAGACGTTCGGGCCTGGACGTAGTGCACGATGACTTCTTCGACACGATCTCGGTGCAGCTCCCCGACGGTGTGGATGCCACCCTCGCATCGGCCCGGGACCTTGGCTGCAACCTCCGCCGAATCGACTCCCACACGATCGGGGTGAGCCTTGACGAGACAACCCGTCCCGAGACCGTCAAGACCGTTCTGGAGGCGTTTGAGATCCACGATGTAGACGTGATGGAGCTCGACCGATCGGCTGCCCCTGGCATCCCTGAGGCACTTCAGAGGCAGTCGTCGTATTGCACATCGGAGTTCTTCAACTCGCACCACAGCGAGACCTCGATGCTGCGTTGGCTGAGACGGCTAGCGGATCGCGACCTCGCCCTTGACCGCACGATGATCCCGCTCGGGTCATGCACGATGAAGCTGAACGCGACAACCGAGATGGCTGCAATCAGTTGGCCCGAGTTTTCCCGCATCCACCCATACGCTCCAACGGATCAGGTTTCTGGCTACCTCGAGTTGATCGACGACCTCGAGCAGATGCTGGTGAGCATCACCGGCTACTCGGCTGTATCGCTTCAACCAAATGCTGGATCACAGGGCGAGTTGGCTGGCCTTCTGGCAGTGCGTGCCTGGCATGACTCGCGCGGCGAGAACCAGAGGGTGGTATGCCTCATACCTGCGTCAGCGCACGGTACGAATGCCGCCAGCGCAGTCATGGCGGGAATGGAGGTGGTCGTGGTCGCGTCCAACGCCGACGGCAACATCGATCTGAACGACCTCCGGCTGCGAATCAGCGAATGCGGCGACTCCCTCGCGGCGCTCATGATCACGTATCCCTCCACCCACGGCGTGTTCGAAGCGGCCATCGTGGAGATCTGCGACATGATTCACGAGGCTGGCGGCCAGGTGTATTTGGATGGTGCAAACCTCAACGCTCTGGTCGGTCTCGCCAGACCGGGTCGATTCGGTGCGGATGTATCCCACCTGAACCTCCACAAGACCTTCTGCATTCCACACGGTGGCGGGGGGCCGGGAGTCGGACCGGTGGCAGTTCGGGAACATCTCGCACCATTCCTCCCTAATCACTCCGTCGTGGACGAGGCAGGTCCAAAAACGGGAATCGGGCCCGTCTCGGCTGCACCATTTGGCTCGGCGGGCATTCTCCCGATCTCCTGGGCCTACATCGCGATGATGGGTGAATCCGGTCTCCGCAGAGCCTCAGAGGTGGCGATCCTGTCAGCAAACTACGTTGCGGCACGTCTTCGCCCCTACTTCCCCATTCTCTACTCGGGCCCCAACGGCTACGTCGCTCACGAATGCATCCTTGATGTCAGGGTGCTGTTGGAGCAAGGGGTGTCGGCAGAAGATGTCTGCAAGCGCCTGGTCGACTACGGGTTCCACGCTCCCACAGTCTCCTTTCCGGTTCCAGGAACCCTCATGGTTGAACCGACCGAATCGGAGGACCTGATCGAGCTGGATCGTTTCTGCGATGCGATGATCGCCATCTCCGGAGAGGCCGAGAGGATCGCCAGCGGCGAGTGGCCAGTGGACGACAACCCCCTGGTCAACGCACCTCACACTTCCGAAATGATTGTCGGCCCGTGGGAACACCCGTACGACCAAACCACGGCCGCCTTTCCAATGCCCGGCATGGGGCCCGACAAGTACTGGCCGCCAGTAGCCCGCGTGGACTCTGCGTACGGCGACAAGAACCTGAACTGCTCGTGCCCGCCGGTGACTACCTACGCCTGACGCCGCGGGTGGGGCTGAGCCCCGGACTACGGCAGTCAGCACCGCAAACATTACGGTCGCAGCGATGCAGGAACATGCTGACGCCAGTGGTTCCGGCCCGGATGGGGCCTTTCGGACCAAGGTCAACGACTTTCTAGAGTCCCACTGCAGCAAGCGGGGTGAAACGACTCCTGTCGATCCGGCTGACGAGGCTGACGCTGCGAGGCGGTTCCAGGCAGATCTCTCTGCTGCAGGCCTGGCCGGGCTCACCTACTCCCGCCACTTCGGCGGGGCCGGCCTGACGAGGGAACACCAGAACTGCTTTGATGAGTTGGCAGCGGCTTGGCGCCTGCCCAACCTCCCGCTGGCCATCTCGCACGGAATGTGCCTGCCGATGCTCAACCAGTTCGGAAGTGACACACAACGTGCCGACTTTATGGCCGACAACATCAGCGGGCGGACGATCTGGTGCCAGATGTTTTCTGAGCCAGGTGCCGGGTCGGATGTGGCTGGGCTGTCCACAAAGGCTGTTCGGGACGGCGACGAGTGGGTCATCAGCGGCCAGAAGGTCTGGACCTCTGGGGCTCACTACTGCGACTACGGGATCGTCGTAGCTCGAACCGAACCGAGCGTGCCCAAGCACCAGGGCCTCTCCATGTTCATCGTGGACATGTCGGACCCGGCTATCGAGGTGAGGCCCCTCAGGCAGATCTCAGGAGACAGCGGGTTCAACGAGGTCTTCTTCACAGATCTCCGCATCCCCGCCGACTGGCTGTTGGGCGACCTGAACCAGGGCTGGAATCTGGCGGTAGCAATGCTCATGTTCGAGCGCGTGTCGATCGGAGCAGGAGGCGGCGGTCTGGGCGGAGAGCGATCCTCGCAGAGTCTCATCATGCTCGCCCGACGGATGGGTCTGGCCGAGGACCCGTGTATCCGCCAGGACCTCGCAGACCTGTGGATCAGGGAACGAATCAAGGGGTTCATCGGACGACGCATCCGTGATGCAGTCGCCGCCGGCCGGGTACCAGGGCCTGAGGGCTCCATCGCCAAGTTGAACGGGGCCCTTCTTGTACGGGCTATCAGGGACGTCTCCATGAAGCTTGTGGGGCCGTCGGGGCAGGCATGGGGGCCCGAAGGTGGGGACGGTGAGCGTTGGTCCACCTTCTGCCTCTCCGCCGCAGGAATCAGCATTGCCGGCGGAACCGATGAGGTTCAGCGCAATATCATCGGCGACCGCGTCCTCGGACTTCCGAGGGAGCCCAACCCGTTCAAGGACGTTGCATGGGAGGACGTGCCGCGCAACTAGGGGGCAGGCTACGCAACTATCTGGAATATCCCGGACTTCTGGAGCAGCTGGCCGGGTTGCAACCTGAGACGCAGAGCAGTTGGAGAACTACAGATGCCACACCATGACCTCTTGATAATCGGAGCCGGTTCCGGCAACACCGTTGTCCAGGACAGCTACTCCGGCATGGACGTCGCCATTGTTGAGCCGTGGGTATTCGGGGGTACATGTCTAAACCGGGGCTGTATCCCCTCCAAGATGTTCGTCCACGCTGCCGACGTCGCCCTCTCGGCCCGTCGGGGCGAAGCCCTGGGCCTACACACCAGCTTTGACGGCGTCGACTGGCCAGCAATCCGTGACCGCGTTTTCGGTCGGATCGATCCGATCGCCGCTGGTGGACGCGACTACCGCGTCGGGCTGGAAAACGTGACCGTGTACGAAAGCAGCGCCAGGTTCACCGGTGAGAGGTGCGTCGACATTGACGGAGAGGAGGTGTCGGCCGATCAGATCGTGGTTGCCGCCGGGGGCAGACCCGTGGCACCTGACCTGCCCGGCCTGGCGGGTGTGCCGTTCCACACCTCGGACTCGATCATGCGGTTAGACGAGCTGCCTGACCATCTGGTGATCCTTGGGGGCGGCTTCATAGCCATCGAGATGGCCCATGTGTTTGAGGCCCTGGGTAGCCGGGTGACGATTCTGCATAGAAGCGAACTGCTCCTGCGCGGTGCGGATGACTCCGTCAGGGAGAGAATCACCGATATCTACGCCAAGCGGATGGATGTGCGTCTCAACACGACGGTGGCCAGGGTTTCCCACGACGACACCTTCAGGCTCGAACTAAGCGATGGCTCGACCCTCGAAGCCGACCAGTTCTTGGTCGCTACGGGAAGACGGCCCAACACCGACACGCTGAACGTGGAGGCAGGGGCGATAGCGACGAACGAGCGCGGCCTGATCACAACCGACGAGTACCTGCGCACATCGGCCGAGGGAGTGTGGGCCCTCGGCGACATTACGAACCCGGCACAGTTGAAGCACACAGCGAACGCCGAGGCCCGCCTCCTCAGCCACAACCTGATCAACCCCGATGACCTCTGGAAGATCGACAACACCCTCACCCCTCACGCCGTCTTCGGGTACCCGCAGATTGGCAGCGTCGGGAAAACCGAGCAGGAGTTGATCAGCAGTGACACCGCCCACCTGGTCTCCATCCGCAACTTCTCTGACATCGCCTACGGGTGGGCAATGGAGGACACGACCGGCTTTGTAAAACTGCTGGCCGACCCGTCAACGCGACTGCTTCTGGGTGCACACATCATCGGCCCCCACGCCCCCACCCTGATTCAACAACTCATCCAGGGCATGGCTGCCGGGTTGACCGTCGATGTCATGGCCAGAGGGCAGCTCTACGTGCACCCTGCAATGCCAGAGGTGCTCGAACAGGCCCTCCTGGAACTGTGATGAAATCGGCATGAGACCAGCCAACCGGCCGCTACCGAACTCGAGGAGATGATGAAGGATCTCAAAGGATCTGTGGCTCTCGTAACCGGCGGAGCGTCGGGCATGGGCCGGGCCTTTGCGGACCGCTTCGCGGCCGAAGGCATGAACATTGTCGTCGCTGACGTTGAACAGGTTGCCCTTGACCGGGCCGTGGATGAACTCCGTTCCGACGGTGCAGACGCTGTCGGCATCCACTGCGACGTCTCTGACCATGACTCGGTCATGAAGCTTCGCGATCAGGCGTCTGACCACTTCGGCCAACCACAACTCCTATGTCTGAACGCCGGCGTGGCAGGCGGAGGTGCCATCAACGAGGTGACAATGATGGACTGGAAATGGGTTCTGGGGGTGAACCTGTGGGGCGTTATCCACGGACTCGACGTGTTCCTGCCACACCTGATCGACTCAGACCGCGGCCATGTCGTTATCACCGCTTCCGTTGCCGGCCACACCTCATACCCGAACCTGGCGCCCTATAGCGCCTCAAAGCACGCTGTGACGACAATTGCCGAGACACTCCATCACGAGCTGCGCTCCCTCGGGTCGTCTGTCGGGGTCACCTGTCTGTGTCCTGGAATCGTTGCTACGAATATCCTCACCTCCTCCCGCAACCGACCAGAGGCTGTGAGCGACATTCTGGTTGAACCTCCGAGTGACGATGAGGTCGCCCAGCGGGAGGCCCTGATCCAGTGGATGGCCGCTACGGGAAAGTCCCCCGCTGAGGTCGCCGACCTCGTCCTTACCGCCGTACGGGATCAGACCTTCTGGTTGTTCACCGACGACGACTATTCCGAAGCCATCGCTGAACGTCACCGGTCAATCAGGGAGCGCAGCAACCCGCTCTTGGACGAGCCGATCTTTGACATCTGATTCAGGTCACTAGGAAGCCTCAAGAAGTTCGCGGGCCCACTTGTAGTCGGGCTTCCCGTTGGGACCCCTTTGGATCCGGTCGACCACCAGAATGCGCTTTGGAACCTTGTACCCCGCCAGGACCTCCCGGGCGTGGCGCTCCAACTCCTCAATGTTTCGGCCGGCGGTGTCCCGGCCTGATAGCTCGACCACCGCCACAACAGCCTGACCCCAGCGCTCATCTGCCACCCCAACCACGTTGCAGTCGACAACACCAGGATGTTCCTTCAGGGCCTCCTCTACCTCTTCGGGGTAGACCTTCTCTCCCCCGGTGTTGATGCATGCAGAGCCCCGACCCAGAAGGGTGATGCTTCCATCGGCCTCAACCGTCGCCCAGTCACCCGGGACCGACCATCGTCGGCCCCCGATCATGGGGAACGTCTCATCGGTCTTGATCTGATCCTTGTAGTAGCCAAGAGGAATCGGCTCGCCGAGTGCAAGCCGACCCCGTTCGCCTGATCCCGGCACCACATCCAGGCCCTTGTCGTTGAACACCCTGGCCCGATCGCCCAGGGTGAAGCGTGCTGTCCCTGCGTCCTTCAGCTCCCGGGAGGTCACCTGCGAACCCATTCCGGTTCCCTCGCTGGAACCCAGGACGTCGACGACCGTGCAGTCGTGGTGCGCCAGGATCCCGGCCTTCACCGGAGCGCTGAACATGACCCCTGATGACAACACCAGGCGGAGTGAGGACAGGTCCCAGAGACGCTCCTCGGCGGCGGCCCGGTCGAGGGAGTCCAGCATGGGTCGAGCGAATGCATCGCCGACGATCGTGAGCATCGTGATCCTCTCAGACTCGACGACCGACCAGAGTTCGTCAGGATCGAAGGATCCCGGGCTCAGGGTGGCGATCATCCCACCGTGGCTGAGGGTGCCGAGGCTGCTCAGGCCGGATGTGCCGTGCATCAGCGGAGCGGCGCAGAGTTGTCTAATGCGATTGCCGGCCTGTGCAATCCTGCCGGCAATCGCAGCAGCCTCTGCTGGTGTTGCCGGCATTTCCTCGCCGAGAGAGGCGAAGGTCCTGGCCATGTTGGCAAAGAGGCTGTCGTGAGTCCACATGACCGCTTTGGGCATTCCGGTGGTTCCGCCGGTGTAGAGGAACCAGAGGTCCTCGCCTGTGCGGTTAATGCGTTGCATTGGAGGGCTGCTGAGTGCCTCCTCGTAGGAAATGGCCCACGGGGGTGCACCGTCACCACCCGTTTGGACTAGTGCCTTCAGTTCAGGAAACCTCCCTCTTACCTCGTCGACGCGGTCAGCCAGGGATGCATCAAAGAAGAGGGCCTCGGCGTCAGAGTTCTCGAGGATGTAGGCGAGCTCGTCACCCAGGTAGCGGTAGTTCACGTTGGCCGGAACGGCACGCAACTTGAAGGCGGCGAACTGGGCCTCCGGATACTGGGATCCATTGAAGCAGTAGAGGGCCACCTTTGACCCAGCCTCGAGCCCATGGCTGCGAAGGGTTTCTGCCAGACAGGCAGCCCTGTGGTCATAGTCGCTCCACGAGGTGGCGACCCCACCGACGGTAACGGCCGTCTGATCGCCAACGGTGTCGGCAACGGCTTCCCATGCTGTAGCGATGTTGAGGGTGGGACCTGCTGCCGACATGGCCGGCGAGGCTACCCCACTCCTCTCCCGGCGGAGCAGCCAGGGGTCCATGAAATGGGTCAGACCCTGAGGGGCAGCGGACCTATGCTCGATGACCGTGGGAAACACATTCGGATCACTGTTTCGCATCACCACCTGGGGAGAGAGTCACGGAGCCGGTGTGGGGGTGGTCATCGACGGCTGCCCACCGCGTCTGGAGTTGACCGAGGCCGACCTTCAGGCTGACCTGGATCGACGCAGGCCGGGACAGAGCCGCATTACGACCCAGCGCTCAGAGGAGGACCGGGCCGAGATCCTTTCGGGCGTCTTTGATGGACAGACGACCGGCTCGCCCATCGCAGTGCTTGTGAGGAACTCCGACGCCAGGTCAGATGCCTACGACCACCTTCGGGATCTGTACCGGCCCTCCCACGCCGACTACACCTACGAGGCCAAGTACGGGATACGGGACTGGCGTGGCGGTGGACGCGCCAGCGCCAGGGAAACGGTTGGAAGGGTGGCAGCCGGGGCGATTGCAAGAAAGCTTCTCAGCCACGTTGCCGGTATCGAGGTTCTGGCCTGGGTCAGCCAGGTTCACACCATCACAACCGAAATCGACCCGGTCAAGGTGACCCTCGAAGAGGTCGAGAGCGACCCGACCCGCTGTCCTGATCCCGATGCGGCCGCTGCAATCGGGTTCGCAATTGAGGAGGCCAGACGCGACGGGGACTCCCTGGGAGGAGTGGTCACATGTGTGGCACGCGGGGTCCCTCCTGGCCTGGGCGACCCGGTCTTCGACCGGCTCGAGGCTGACCTAGCTAAGGGGATGCTCTCGCTTCCGGCATCCCGAGGCTTTGAGGTCGGCAGCGGCTTTGGGTCGGTGGTGATGACAGGGCGTGAACACAACGACCCCTTCATCCCGGGCGATAGCGGCCCCACCACCAGCTCCAACCGGTCTGGCGGTGTTCAGGGCGGCATCTCCAACGGCTCCGACGTACTCTTTCGCGTGCCCTTCAAGCCAACAGCCACCATCGCGTCTCCACAGGACACGGTGGACACGTCCAACGTACCCGTGGTGCTTGAGGCCAGGGGCCGCCACGATCCGTGTGTTCTTCCCAGGGCAGTTCCACTGGTGGAGGCCATGGCCCTCCTGACCCTCGCCGACCACTGGCTCCGCCAACGTGCCGTCGACCTTCCATGACCCGGAGAACGCCGTGAACGAACTTCCTCCCTACTACGTTCCCCCCACCTTCTCCGATGCCGCCGATGAACGGCGACACCGAAAGGAACGCCTTGCTGCGGCCTTTCGGCTGTTCGCCAGCTTCGGCTTCAGCGAAGGCGTGGCTGGACACATAACTGCCCGCGATCCTGAACACACCGACTGTTTCTGGGTAAACCCGTTTGGTATGGCATTTGGGCAGATATCTGCCTCGGACCTTCTCCTCGTCGACCACTCGGGAAACGTGGTGGAGGGCATCCACTCGGTCAACCAGGCGGCGTTCGCCATCCACTCGGCACTTCACATGGCCCGACCCGAGATCGTGGCCGCCGCCCATTCCCATTCCGTGTACGGAAAGGCCTGGTCATCGCTTGGCCGCCTGTTGGATCCCCTTACCCAGGACTCGTGCATCTTTTTTGACAATCACGTCCTGTTCGATGACTACACCGGCGTCGTGAACGACCCTGAGGAGGGAAAGCGGATAGCCCACGCTCTGGGTGGGAACGGCGCGGCGATACTCAGGAACCATGGCCTCTTAACTGTCGGCCTCTGCGTAGAAGAGGCGCTCTGGCTCTTTGTCACCATGGAGCGAACCTGTCAGGCACAGCTCTTGGCAGAAGCGGCCGGCACCCCTGTGCTCATTGAAGCCGAGGTGGCGGCCGAAACAGCCAGATTGCTGAACCACCCCTACTCGGGCTGGTTCAGCCCCCAGCCCATGTTCGACCAGATAATGATGGACCAGCCCGACCTTCGAGACTGATACGCGTCAGAGGAACGGCAGTTCCACAACAACAGCAGGTACCTCGGTGCCCCTCTGGTCGAGCGTCACGAAATCGCCCGCCACAACATCGGCCGGAAGAA
The DNA here is from genome assembly GCA_014381745.1 of Actinomycetota bacterium. Classification (GTDB taxonomy): domain Bacteria; phylum Actinomycetota; class Acidimicrobiia; order Acidimicrobiales; family MedAcidi-G1; genus UBA3125. The sequence goes on from JACNLA010000028.1 coordinate 219,610, forward strand.
ACGCCATCGCTATCCCGTGGCCGAGGGTCGGCGAGAAGTTGCCGCTGGTCACAGCCGCCACCTCTGCTCCATTCCGAAACACCGCTTGACCCTCCCGGGGTGGGCGACGCCCCTCGATGGAGAGGCCGCAAAGCCTTACGGTGGGGCCTGCCTCTCTGAGAGCGACGATGGCGTCCCTCCCTGTGAAGTTCTCCTTGTCCCAGCCGACGACCCATCCGAGGCCCGCATCCAGCGGGCTAATTCCGGGACCCAACTCGTGGCCGTGAAGAGGCAGCCCTGCCTCAAGCCTGAGCGTGTCACGGGCACCCAGTCCGGCCTGCTCTGCACCACTCTCGGCGAGCGCGGCCCACATGCTGGCGGCCACCCGGTTCGGTAGGGACAACTCGAAACCTTCCTCGCCCGTGTAACCGGTTCCGGCAACAATCGCCAACTCTCCATCCCACTCAAAGGTAGAAACCCTGAAACGGGCCACGCCGGCTGCCTCAGGAGACACCTTCTCAAGGGTTGAGCGGGAGGCCGGGCCCTGGAGCGCCAGAAGCGCACGATCCGGCGCTACATCCGCACAGCCCGGCAGGGCACCGACAACGCCCTTGTTGTTGGTTGCGTTTGGTAGGACGATGAACCGCTGCTCCTCCAGCCACCAGACGATGATGTCGTCCACTACAGACGCATCCGCCTCTGCCAGAAGATGGGTGTACTGCGCCCGACCCGGCCCGATCCTCCGGAGGTCGTTGGTGAACGCTGTCTGGAGCAGCTCAAAGGCCCCCTCGCCTGACACCTCCAGGCTTCCCAGGTGGCTCACATCAAACAGCGCCACCCCGCTTCGGCAGGCCAGGTGTTCGGCGATGGTTCCTGCGGGATAGTTCAGCGGCATCCCCCAGCCGCCGAAAGGGACCATCCGCGCCCCCGCTGACCGGTGCACCGCATCCAGCGGCGACAAGGAGAGTTCAGTACTGCCGTTCATGGCGGCGAGGATAACGCCGGGTTCAGGCTGCGTGTTTGACGAACAGTCGCTCTACGTCGCTGCGGTAGAGAACCCGGATCTGGATGCCGGGGTGGAGTTCCTGCAGTCGCCTTACCTTCCGGTTCTTACGGGTTACGAGCGACTGGCGCAGCGTGGTCACCTCGAGGTAGAGGTCATGGTCGGGAAGGTAGAAGTCAGGGGTGAAGGCCGACAGGGTGCCCCCGTCTGGAGCTTCGTCGAGCACGAAGGTGCGGGGTTCGTAATCCCAGGCGATTCCGTAGAAGTCAAGGAGGTCGGCTACCCGTCGCTCGGACTCGTGTGCAAAGCCAATCAGTTCCGGATCAGGAAGTTGGTGGATGTCACTCACCACTGGAGTCGCTCTGCTTCCGGCCTTCTCCGGCTATCCGTCGACCGCCAGCGGGGACACCTCTGCGGCGGCGCCACGCCCCTCGGGATACAACTCGACGATCTTGGAGTCCAGCTGTTCCTTGACCCCGGCCAGGGGCAAGATATTGAGGACGCCCTGACCCTGACGCAGCAGGTCGATGATCTCGTCGCCACTCCGAACAGCCACCGACCTTGTGCCGCTGATAACCAGGTTCACCCTGGTGACATCCTCGTCGAGGTGTTCGCTCAGGTAGCTGAACACCTCCCGCACCAACTCCAGGCGTATTCCAGCATCAAGCAGCGTCTTGATCGCCTTCAGCTCGAGAAGGTTGCGATAGTCGTAGCGTCTCCGGCTTCCGCTGCCGGTTGCGACATCAAGGGCTGGCTTGATGAGATCGGTCCTGGTCCAGTAGTCCAGTTGCCGGTATGTGACGCCCACAATCTCAGCCGTCCGCTTTGAGCTGTATCCCTCGACTGGAACATTCGTGGCCATAAGCCACCCCTCTCTCTAGATCCTGCACAGGTTTCGGTGTTGGCCGTCAGAGTCAAGCCAAGACAACATCGACGGAACTACACCCCTGTGACTTCAAACAGGCTAGGCGGATCCGATTCAGGGGTCAACCATCGACCGTTCAGCAGCCCTCAGTGAGCGCTCAAACGCCCTGTCTGGAGGCCCCTTCTAACCCCCGGCGAAATCCTCGGGGTTTACAGAATCCAGGAACTCCTTGAACTCCTCAACCTGGGCCTCGGCAGCCGGAACGGCCTGGCCGCTGTCATCCAAGGGAGCCATGTAGCCGGCCTCTTCCAGAACCTCCTCGGACGCCAGGATCGGCGAATCGGTTCGGATAGCCAGAGCAATGGCATCAGAGGGGCGACACGACAGGACCTGGGATCCGGACGGACCCCGAAGGTGCAGTTCTGCGAAGAAGGTTCGATCCCGCAATTCAGTTACGTGGACCTTCTCGACCTCAATCGTGAATGCATCCAGGAGAACCGCTATCAGGTCGTGGGTCATGGGACGTGGCGGCTCCTGGCCAGCAAGGACGAGGCCTATCGCCGTTGCCTCCGAGACCCCGATGAAGATCGGCAGGAGTCGCTCGCCCTTCTCCTCGCGGAGAAGAACAACCGGTGTGCTGCTCGGAAGCACCTCCTGGACACCGATGATACGCATCTCGATCATGCTCAGGCCGGTCCCATCTGTCGGATGTCCCCGAGGTGGAGGCGGATAGCAGGGCCGTGGTTCACCCGGGCACCCTACTCCCGCCCTGTTGCGCGCCCGTAGACCCGGCGAGTGGGCTCCGGCCCGCCAGAGCCATGATCGTCTCGGCAACGACCGTTTCGCCCATTGCGAACTCCGCCTCAAGTTCTGTGAGGTCGACTGCCAGCACGCTCGGCAAGTTCCGGTACATGCCGTGATGGTCGAGGCCGTACCCAACAACGAAGCCGTCGTCTATCACGAAGCCCGCATGCTCGACCTCGACTGGCAGGATCCTTCGATCAGATCGATCCAGGAGCGTGCAGACCCGAACCTCGGTGGGATCATGGTCGGCAAGGTGTCGTCGCAGAAAATCCAGCCTGAAGCCCGTGTCGACGACGCCTTCTACCAAAAGTACCTGCCGGCCTGTGACGTCGCTGACCACATCACGCGTGAGGCGAATTCGGCCACTGTCGGGAGCAAAGGCACTGAGGGCTACGAAGTCGACCTCCAGATGCCGGTCAATCCGCCGCACCAGGTCTGCCATAAACGGCAGACATCCCTTCAATACACCGACCACGACTGCCCCGTCGTTGAGCACATCGGTCAGATTGTCTGCCAACTCGGCGACCCGTGCTGCAATTTCGTCGGGTCCATAGAGGAGACGCGGGGCGGCCATCGGCTCAGTGGGTGAGGTGGCCCAGACGACCCATTGAACGCCTGCGCATCACGTCGCGGATTTGTCCTCCGGCGTCGACCAGTTCCTCAAACCGCTTCCTTGCGGCTGCCACCGCCGTCTGGTCGTTTGCACGCAGGCGCGGAAGCAGAATTTGTTCCAACACCCCCGCCTCACGCTGGGCAGCCACCAGATGCATGCGGAGGTGACGAACGTCGAGTCCGTTTCGTACACAGATACCGGCTAGGCGGGCCACGAGCAGAGCGTCACCGTCATAGACCGTTGTGGAGCCGGCTTCGCTCCCCTCGATCAGTCCCATTGCCTCAAGTTGGAGAACCGTTTCCATGGGCTCGCCGGCAGCGGCAGCCACTTCTTCGAGCGTGATGCTCACAGACCCTGCAACCGGCATGGTCGCCTGTTCCCGGAAGGGCGCCACCTCGTCGATTCCCGTCGGCGGCTTTCCGCCAGATTCCTCCAACAGTTCGTGGATCACCTTGAGTGGCAGGAAGTTCTGTCGCTGCTGACGGAGAATCCAGGTGAGAAGAGACATGTCTGCATCGGAGAAACGACGGTACCCGGACTCCGACCGCTCGGGGTTGATTAGGCCCTGGGCCTCCAGGTAGCGAACCTTTGAGACCGTCACGTCCGGGAACTCATCTACCAGCCTGGCAAGGGCTTCGCTGATGCCGACCCGTGCCCCCACGGGCCCAGCTTCACCTGTGTCACCGCCGGGGTGTTGGTGGGTCATGTCGGGGCTCTCGGTCAAGTGGCGGTTCCGTGGAAGAACACCAACTTGAAACGACCGATCTGCAACTCGTCGCCATCATGGAGTTCTCCCGATTCGATTCGATCCCGGTTCAGGTACGTACCGTTGAGCGAGCCGACGTCACGCACGACGTAGCGATCACCTGAGCGATCCACCTCGACGTGACACCTTGACACGGTCACATCATCGAGAAAAATGTCGGCGCTCCGATGCCTTCCAACCGTGGTCAGGTCGGACTCAAGGCCGTAGCGCGATCCGGCCTTCGGGCCCGAGTCGACCACGAACAGGCCGCAACCCTGGGGAAACCGCTCGCGGTCCTCCTCGTGGGGAGAGGTCGGCAGCACCTCGAATGAGTCGGTGGCCTCATCTTCCCTGTTAGCCAACTGCTCACCACACGACGGACAGAAGTTGGCGCCCTCAGCGTCCTTGAGGCCACATGCCTGACAGCCGGGGGTGTCGCCTGTCACTGCTCAGGTCTCCAGCAGTGCCAGATACGCCTCGGCGTCCATCAGGGCATCCGCTGCCCCGGGATTCATCGGCTCCATGACGCAGATCCAGCCATCGCCATAGGGGTCTTCGTTCACGCGCTCAGGCGCTGCCTCAAGGTCGTGGTTGACCTCGAGAATCGTTCCTCCGACCGGGGCGAAGAGCTCTGAAACGGACTTGGTTGATTCGACCTCACCGAACACACCGCCCGCCTGGACCTTTGAACCGACGACGGGCAACTCAACGAACACCACGTCACCGAGGGCATCTTGCGCGTAGTCGGTGATGCCAACCCTCAGACGGTTGCCGTCCTCGGGTCGCACCCATTCGTGATCTTCCGAGTAGGAGACATCTGTTGGTACGTTCATGCGGCTGAACTTACCGGATACATCAGGGCCTGAGGCTCCACTGCATGCTCTGTTGCGGCGAGGGCCTGATCATTCGGATCGGATCCCGGCCCGACGGCCTGCTCTACCGGCTCTCAGGGCATCTATCGCACGTGGCACGTAGCCGAAAGCGGCCCACCATGCAATCAACAGGCCGGGCAGGCCGAACACCCATGCTCCAACGGCAAACCACTGGTGAGCGAAAGCCGTCGACTCACCGGCGAGGAAGAAGGGGACGGCGAACATCAGAGCGAATGTCCCGGTCTTACCCCACCAGGTCACCTCGATCCGGGCTGCACCCAGCAGCGCCAAAACAATTGCCGCCAGACCAACCAGCAGCTCGCGTGTCAGGACCGCCACTGCGAACCATACGGGCACCGACCCATCGATGATCATTCCAACAAGGGCAACGAGGATCATGAGCCTGTCGGCGGTCGGGTCCAGAACCTTGCCGACATCTGAGACCATGTCAAAGCGCCGGGCGATCCAACCGTCAACCCAGTCGGTGGCACCTAGCGCACCCAAAAGGAGGGCAGCGTCAGTCCGGTTTCCGGCGCCGAACAGGATCCATACGAACCAGGGAATGCAGCCAAGTCGGGCCAAGCTGATCAGGTTTGGGAGCGTCAGCACCCCAGCCCAGCCGGTTAGCGACCTCGCACCGCCCCCCTCCGTCACCTGATCCATGGCTGACAGCCTACGATCAGGCCCGGTCCGGGATCATCGTCCCGGCCTAGGAGGTGAGGAGACGTTCAAGATGGCATCCATCTTCACACGGATTATCCAGGGAGAGATCCCCGGCCGCATCATCTGGCGTGATGCACATTGCGTTGTCATGCTCGACATCCGACCCCTTCGCCGAGGACACGTCCTAGTGGTCCCGGTTGACGAGGTGGACAGGTGGACAGACCTGGCCGAGGAGACCGCCGGCCGCTGCTTCCACGTGGCCCACGTCCTTGGTCGTGCACAACAGGAGGCCTTCGGGCCGGTCCGCGTAGGCCTCATGGTCGCCGGATTCGAGGTGCCACACGCCCACATCCATGTTGTTCCCATCGACAGCATGGCCGATCTCAACTTCAGCAACGCCGATCCTGATGCCGACCCCGCGGACCTAGACCTCGTAGCCGACGCACTGCGCGCCACTCTCCGGTCGCACGGTCACGACTCGGTCACCTGAGCGTCAACTCGAACCTGGCCGTCTGACCCAGACGCTCACGCCCTCAGCTTCGAACCTGCTCCTGAAGTCCAGGAGAACCAGCTTGTGTTCGAAGGCCCTGTTCCCTGAGGTCGACAGGCCCGACGTCTCCCGGTCAAACACGACCACGTCGATGGTGTCTGGAATCTCAGGGTCGACTCTCTGGAGCGTCGCCCCGTCGAGCACGTACACCGATTCCCTGTCAGCCAGTAGTGGAAACACGACCGGCGATGCCAGCACGCTGGCCTCGTCTCCGACCCAGGTGGTGGCCGAGACGCGTGCCGAGTCGACGTGGTCACGACTGCCCCAATCCCATGGCTTTTCATACGGTGACGCCGCAGCATCACGGACAAAGAACACCGAGGCCGTCAGGACCATTACCGTCAGAACCCGCCGATCCACCAATACCCGACTGATTCCACGTGTGCCTATGCGCATCAGGGCAAAGGCCGTGGCAATGAACACGAACACGAGTGCGGGAACATCCTGTTGCGGGTTGCCCATGACATCCTCGGGCACGTCGGCCACAAGATAGAGAGCCGTGAGGGGCAGCAGGGTCACGATGTAGCGGGGCCGCACCAATGGAAGAAACAGCACGGGAGCAACCAGTAGAAGCATCTTCTCGAAGCTGGCCCGATCCATGAGGTCACCTAAGAGACCCACCGGGTCGGCCAACATCCCGAGCAGGACCCCGAATGAACTGTCTCCGTAGTGGGCAAATGCCGTGATGTGGGGATAGACGCCGTCTCCAAACATCGGCTGGACAACAAACGCCATCACCAGGAACCACGACATCCCGAACGCTGCCAACGACCATCCGACCCTGCGTCGATCCTCAGTAACGAACAACAACCCCAGGGCGGTCACCGCCAGACCAAGATCGGCCCGAGCTGTCACAACGATCGCCACGAGCACCCCGAGTGCCCACCAGTTCTGGCGGTGGGTCGCCAGGTAGGCAGCCAGCAGGGCCGGCAGGGCGAAGACCTCAGGATGGAAGCCAGCCAGATTCAGATTGTGTACCGAGGGATGAAGGGCGAAGGCGACCGCCAGGGTTGCCGCACCGCTCACCCTCAGGTTGGCGGGCCCACGGGCGACCCGCCAGAGGGGAACCACCGTCACCGCGAGGGCGAGCGCCTGCAGGACCAACAGCGTCTCGACGGAAGGCAGCAGGACCGCCAGTCGGGCAACAGGCCAGAAGAGAAATGCCGCCTGATTGGCAAACACGTTGAATCCCCATTCGCTCACGACAGGAGACAACCCCTCCCCCATGAGGTGGACGGCCTGGAGGTAGTGACCAACCTGTGGACTGAGGCCCAGGTCCCTGCTGCGAGCTATTGCCAGAAGAGCCAAAATGACCCAGAAGACAATGGCCAGCCCCCACGGTAGATAGCGGTCGACGCCAGGAGCGTCCAGGCGTGCCTGCCATCTGAGCATTTGAATGTCGAGCCTGCGCCGGAGGGAATGGACGGTCGTAACCATCTGTTCTCCGGTGCGCTCCAGGCCAAGCGTCGCCTTCACCAGAGTTCTCCCTGAGAAGTTGCACCGTCGTCCGACCTTTCGGCGGGGGCTACGGCCTCAAGAAGGCCCGGACCCTTGTTTTTGGTGCTGCCAACCCTTCGGTCCACCGGGTGGAGGGTAACGACACCGACGGCTGCCGGCCCGAGAAGATGGGTGACCTGGGCGGGGTCCTCCATGCCGGGGTTCAACCACTGTTCCCAGTCTTGCTCCTCCAACAGAACCGGCATCCGGTGGTGAACCGGTTCGATGTCGAGGTTGGCAGTGGTGGTGATCACTGTGCATGTGTCTAGGGCTCTGCTGTCATCGTCGCTGTCGACTCCCCAGCGTTCCCAGAGGCCTGCCAGGGCCATTGGCCGACCATCGGCACGCTTGACATACCAGGGCTGCTTGCGGTTGGCTCCAGCAAATGTGTTCAACGGAGGGCCCCATTCAAAGAAGCCGTCCACCGGGACAAGGCACCGACGTCGTCTCAAGGCCGCGCGAAACGACGGTTTCTCAGCAACCGATTCTGCTCTTGCGTTGAAGCGCCGGGCCCCCACAGCAGGGTCCTGCTCCCATGCCGGGACAAGACCCCAACGGGCTGTGCCCATCTTTCGTGTTGCAGCGCTGCCCGACTCTGCTCGGTCCGAGGTGGACAGGTTCTCCACGGTCCACACGATCGGCAGTTGGCCGGTCGGTGCCACGTTGTGGTCGGGGGCGTCGAGCACCGCGACGATCTCATCGACGCCCATGTACTCGCTCAGTTCACCCGGCGAAGAGGCCGTCACGACCCTGCCACACATGAATCCCACAGTACCGGCAGCAGTGGAGCAGCGTCATGCGGGGCCTGTTCAGATAATGGTGCAGGTTGCGGTGCGCTGTCCTGATGCGTCGGTCCCGAGGTCCAGGGTCAGCTCATCGCCGGAGCCTCCGCCGAACCGCGGCACCGCCACCGCGTCTGCTCCCAACGGCACCGAGATAGTGCCCCTGAGTGCGAGCGTCTCCCAGCGTCCGGCCGGGTTGACGGCCTCCTCTACACCGAACCGGACTGCCTCGGCCCAACCGGTTCCACCCTCGACGAGGCTCACCTCACCCTGTGGGATCCGTATTGCCAGGATCAGACCGGCATCTCCAATACATGTCACCTCTGCCATCCGGCCGGCCAACCCCGCCGGACACGTGGCGCCGGGCCCTTCGTAGATGACCGTGTCAAGCGGCCTCAGCCTGTCGGTCACCACCGAGACGCGCACGCACGATGATTCCACCCAGCCCTCCGGTCCAACCAGGGCCACCTGGCCGCCGGCATGTTCGAACACGGTTGCACTCAGAGATCCTCTCCGGATTGGCAGAGCCGAGTCCGGAACTCCCACGATGATCCGCTCGGCAATCGGGGCGTCTCCACGTAGGACCGCTACTGGTCGGTCGGCGACTGCCACGAGGACAGGCTCCGCAACTGGTTGACCGCCGGCTATCCGGTCTTCATCTGTTTCAGTCTCTGCGCCTGGTTCCTCAACCACGGCAAAGCGGAGTGACCTGTCAACCCTGTCGACCGGGTCCGACTCCAACAGCGTGCGCCCGAACACGACTCCCCCGCCGAGCAGGCCAACCAGCAAGATGGTGCTGGCAATCCGCTTGCGCATTCCCAGGCGGAGAGCGTGCGCAATGACAGCCTCGTCACGACGCTCGGCCCTGGACCGCGGCCCGAATGCCTCGGATCTGTCTCCGCCGCTGAGAAGCGTGGCCCATACCGCAACGGTCTCGTCGGGAAAGCGCAGCGCCAACCGGGCAAAGGCCTCCTCCTCTTCTGGCCCGAAGAGAAGCATCAGGTCATTTTCCCGGACCAACTCCACGGGGTCACTTCTGTGGGTCAGCTTTCGATCACCAGCCAGGCGGATCAGAAAGGTACGGATCTGGCGATTTGCCTCCGATTCTGTCCAGCGCCGGCCCGGTTCGATCTCGAGGTCCTCAACCGGTGACCCTGTGTCGCTCCTGATCCTGAAAAACGTGGCCCTCCGTTCCCTGAGCGAGGATGAGACCTTGAGTCCAGGTTCAGTGCTGGCACGCTCGGGGAGGTCCTGGGACTCGGGAGGCTGCAGGGGGTCTGAGTTAGTCGCGCCAGATGGCTCCTGAGGGGTATCTTCCCCGGTCTCGTCCTCGCTCATCTGGCACCCAGCGTCTTCACCGGCCCGAGGCTACGCAATCGGCGCGCCGTGGCCAGTCACCCCCACACACATCCGTCGGAATCCAAAAGGGGCCGCATGCACAGGATCGACGACACCCATGAGCCAGAATCAGACAGGAACCCGGCGGCCCATCCCCGGGCCGAACGACCAGACGCCACGCACCGTTGAGGAACCAGTGAACCGACAGTCAACTCGAGTTCTGCATGTGGTCTTTGTCTTGGCCGCCGTGACCTCCGCATGTGCCACAGGTGGAGACAAGGCGGAGGGTCCGCTCGCCGCCGGGTCCGACCTGCCTGCGCCAACAACGATCCCCACCTCCAGTTCCACCTCGCTTCAGGCGAGCACGCCGACCACCATCACAACCACGATTCCGACAACCACAGAGGTTGTGGCTCCAGTTTCCACCCAGCCACCTCAGTCGGCTGCTGACGAGGACCTTGCTCCTGAGGTTGACCCAATCGGCGATGCCTTCCAGGAATCATTTGATCGCGAGCATCCATTCCTGCCCCTTCACCGTTTCTGCACCCCGCTGGAACCGCCAGAGACTGCACCCGCGGATATGGAGAGCGGCATCACCGAGCAGATGCTCACCATCGTCCAGATCCGGACCCTCCTAGACGAGCTGACGCTGATCGGAATGACGATTCCGGCCGGTGAGACGAGTCAGGCCCTCGAGGCGTTCGCCGACCTGGTGAACAGGGAGTGCGGCGGCATTCACGGCAGGCGACTGGACCTCCGAATCGTTGACGCTCCTTCCCTGGGTGGTGGTGGCGTTGATCTGGACACCCTCCAGACCGCCGCATGCCTTGAGGCGACCGAGCAGATGCCGGCCGTGATCGTCCTCGACCTGGGAGGACTGGGAAGCGCTGCCACCCGTTGCGTGGCTGTCGAGCACGATGTGGCCGTCATTTCCACGTCTTATAGGTCCAAACCGCTCATGGATGAGGCAGATGGAAGGCTCTTGACAATCCCGCCCACCGCCGAGCAGGTCATGCGTGCGTCGGTTGCCGCGGCGCATGACAGTGGCCTGTTGGAGGGCGCCACCATCGCCGTGCTGGTCGGGGACACAGCGGGTCAACCCGAGCTGGTTGACGCCGCCCTCGTCACGCCGCTGCGGTGGCTCGGCTACCAGCCGGTCCTGCATCTGCTTGGCTGCGAGGGGTCTGCCACGTGTCGCATAGGGAGCGACACCGCAGTCTCCAGAATGATTGCCGCCGGCACCGACGTCGTGTTCACCGCCCTGAACCTCACAACGCTTCCCAGGGTGATTGGGCAGATGGTGAGCCAGAGCATGCCCCACCCGCTAATCATCCAGTCCGGCTTCAACGGTCAGGGGCAGGATCTGGCTGCCCAGAATGTCGCCTCCTACTCCGGTCCGGACGCAGGTTCCTACTACGACGGCTCAATTATCGTGGCCGCCGAGCCGACCGGGGCCTCACGCCTACCGGGATATCTGGTGCCAACCTTTGACAGCATGTGCAACCAGGAATACGCCAGAGCGGTCGGTAGACCCGCCACTGCCTCCTTCGATCCTGCCTCTCCGAGTTTTCAGGCAGTCGTCAGCGCCTGCTCAGTTATGCGGATAGTCGCCAGGGCGGTCTACGACGCCGGACCCGATCCCAGGCGCCGAGACGTCCTGCACGCTCTCGAACACCTGGGGCCAGTCGACGTCCCGGGAATGCTGCCGGCAACCTCCGGCCATGGAAAGCAGGCCCTCACAGACGTGATCTACGACCTCGAGTACCGATATCCATGTCAGCCGGTCACAGCCGATCCCGCTGTTGAGGAGGCCGGCTGCATCATCCCGCTCGGCGGATACCGACCACTCGGGTAAAACCTACGGACGAACCTCGTAGTAGAGGTTGACTGGGTCATCGAAGTCGTGGCGGACGAACCTGGTGAAGCCGGCGTCGCCGGTCATTGCCTCGGCCACATCAGGGTTCAGGCCCATCGTGCCCAGTCCCAACGAGTCAGGCGCCGACATCGCCGACGAGAGACACGATGCGACCGAGGTCGCATACATCAGGGCCAGCATCGGGTTGCGCCTGTTGTCCGCCCAGCTGGAGCTGGAGCGGATGTCCTTGATGAGCCAGGTCCCATCGTCGGCAATCGCTCCGCGAATGGCCGACATGACTGTGTCGGGGCGTGGCATGTCGTGGAGGCAGTCCATTGTCAGCACCAGATCCACGTCGCCGGTCGCCGGCAAATCCTCACCACCGACCGGCAGGACCTCGATGTTCCCGACCCCACCGAGGCGCTCCTCGGCCAGGGCGACAGCATGAAGGGACGGGTCGTAGCCGACGAAGCTGGAGGACGGGTACTTCTCGGCCAACAGACCAAGCACGGTTCCGGCTCCACAACCCACGTCGACCACCTTGGCGCCAGCCACCAACTTGTCCTCGACGCCGCCGAGTGCCGGAATGATCACCGGCAACAGCAGAGCTCGGGCCATTGGACCGAGCATGGCATCGGTCTGGTGGGCCGCTCCCACGCCCTGACCGTCGTAGGTGATTCCGAGACCCGTCTGGAAGGCATCGGCCAGGGCGTCAACGACCTCAAGCGGTCGAATGTTGCTGAACACCCCGGCTGCGTACGTCCGCTGGTCGGGTCGGGCCAGGACCGCTGCGGCCTCCGGCTCAAGAAGAAACGACTCACCGTCATCGCTGACAAGCAACCCGGCCGCCGCCTGGCCCCGTAACCATTCAGACAACCAGCGTTCGTGAAGTCCGGTTCGATCGGCGAGGCCGGTCGCTGTGACCGTACCCATGCCATCGAGAGCCTCATAGATGCCGAGACGGTGGCCTAGGTGGATCATCAAAGAGACCATCTCGCCCTGTTTGAATCCCCATGTCGCAAAGGTGTAGCGGCCGAGACGATCAGCATCCAACTGCGTCCCATCCACCTCTGTCACAGCACCTTCGGTGTCGGTCATTTCACCCTCCTGCCTAGACCTCAGTCTCTTGTTCAGAGCAGTCGTCTGGGGACCTGATCCAGATACCCCCCTCGAGTTCACGGCATGCTCTCACACCAATGTCGCCCTTTCTGTCTCGGCGGCCGCTGACGTTTTCCTTCCAGCCGTCACCGTCGCCGGTGAAGCGCCAGAAATGGGTAAGACAAACCAACTCCTCGCCGTCGACAGCCCCCTCACCCGCAAGGTGGGACCACTGGTGGGGACATCGGGCCTCCATGACATGGGGGACACCACCAAGGGACCTCCATGCAACCAGGTCATCACCCTCGACAGATACCCCGGTGATCTCGCCTGGCTGCAGGTCAGAACCACAGACCCGGACCCAGCCGACCCCGGGGCCAGCCACCGGCTCAGACGTCCAGGTAGCGGGTGACGGCTACAGCCGAGCCAAACATCCCCACGGCTCCGCCCAGCAGCAACAACCAGAGGCTGGTATCCCAGACAAACCCATCCGGGACGGCAAATCCACGAAACAGCGGAACTACGTCGGACTCCTGAAAGAAGGAGAGAACCTGATTCTCGACAATGAACAGCGATGGTATTGCCAGCGCGGCACCGATTAGGCCGTGGATCATTCCCTCCAGCATGAACGGGATGCGTACGAACCAGTTTGTGGCACCCACCAACTTCATCACCTCAATCTCTTCGCGGCGCGCCCCAATCGCGGTGAAGACGGTGTTGAGAATCAGCATTGCCGACACCGCTACGAGAACAACGGCTGCGACCAACAGAACCTGGCTGACCCGTGTTGAGAAATCTTCGATCTGTCGAATGGCATCGGTGGCGGTGGCGACCTCCCTGACTCCCGGCTGGGATGAGAACTGACGCGCCAACTCAGCCACGTTGGCTGCATCCGGGTCCGCCGGAACAATCCGATAAGAGGGTGGCATCACGTCAGGCGTGACGCTCTCTATCAACTCGGGCTTGTCCACGAACAGCGTCTGGAACTCTTCGTAGGCAGCCAGCTTGTCGACATAGGAGTAGCCGCCGATGGCCGGGCTGGTGTCAAGGACCTGACGGATGGCCGTGTCCTGGTCCGGGGTGTGGTCGGCGTTCATGAACACGATGAACTCGACGCCCTCCTGGAACTGGGCGGTTGCCCTGTCGGCTCCCTCCCTAACCAGCAGCGAGGTCCCCACAAGGGAGAGAGAAATGCCGACGGTGAGTATGGCGGCAAGGGTGAGGCTGAGGTTGCGCCAGAGGCTTACGACGGTCTCGCGAATGAAGTACCAGAGCCGGTAGATCATGTGGGGCCACCCGGAGAGTGAAAGGTCATCAGTCGTAGACCCCTCGCGACTCGTCACGGACGATTACGCCCCGGTCCAGCTCAATCACACGTCGGCGCATCGTGTCGACGACGCTCCGGTCGTGGGTGGCCATTACGACTGTTGTGCCGCTCCTGTTGATTCGATCAAGAAGCCGCATGATGCCAACGGAGGTGGCTGGGTCCAAATTTCCCGTTGGCTCATCGGCCAGCAAGATGAGCGGTCTGTTCACGAAGGCCCTGGCAATGGAGACCCTCTGTTGTTCACCACCTGAGAGTTCGTCTGGTGTCCTGTCGGCCTTACGGCTGAGGCCGACCAGCTCAAGAATCGCGGGCACCTGCCGTTTGATGACAGGTCGAGGTCGCCCGATGACCTCAAGGCCGAACGCCACGTTTTCAGCGACCGTCTTCTTCGACAACAGCTTGTAGTCCTGGAATATGCAGCCAATGTTGCGGCGAAGATACGGGACCCTCCATGAACTAAGGGATCCAAGGTCCTTGCCGGCAACCATGATTCGACCGGAATCTGCAACTTCTTCACGGTTCAAGAGCCGTATGAAGGTGGATTTTCCTGATCCGGATGGTCCAACCAGAAAGACGAACTCGCCACGTTGGATCTCGGCAGATGCGTCTCGTAGGGCTGTCACGTCGCCCTTGAAGACCTTGCTCACCGACTCCAGCCTGATCATCGCAGGAACTCCCCACGAGCAGACGCTTGGCAGAACATGGTCAGGTGGCTACGGATCGGCACGGCGGGCACGGTACCAGAGCGCCGCGTGGCGATCGCGGTGCCCCGCAACCCGGCACCTGGGGACTCAGGCACTGTCGCCGACACGTGCCCACCTCAGGTAGGACTCGATAAAGCCATCCAGATTTCCGTCCAGCACACCCATGACATCGCCTACCTCGTGCTCTGTGCGTAGGTCCTTGGCCATCTGGTAGGGGTGGAGGACGTAGGACCGAATCTGGCTACCAAAGTCGACGTTGCTCTGCTTTCCGCCGATCTGGGCCAGCTCCTCATCACGCCTTTGTCGTTCCAAGTCAAGAAGTCGTGCGGCCAGCATCTGCATCGCCCTGTCCTTGTTCTGGTGTTGGCTCCGTTCGTTCTGACATGAGGTCACGATGCCGGTTGGAAGGTGGGTTATCCGTACGGCCGAGTCGGTCACGTTCACGTGCTGGCCGCCGGCGCCCGACGAGCGGTATGTGTCGATTCTGAGGTCGACCTCGTCGATGTTGATCTCGTCAGCCACCGCCTCGAAGAACGGGACGACATGGACCGAGGCGAAAGCCGTCTGGCGCTTGGCCTCCTTGTTGAAAGGTGAGATGCGGACCAGACGGTGCACGCCGCGTTCACCCTGCATCAGCCCGAATGCGTGCCGGCCTCGGATGATGAACTCGGCCGAGCTGATTCCGGCCTCGGTGCCTGCCGAAACCGACTCGACCTGAAGTGTGAAACCGCGACGCTCCGCCCACCTCGTGTACATCCGGAGAAGGGTCTCGGCCCAGTCCTGGGCATCGGTCCCTCCGGCACCCGACTGAACGGAGCAGACAGCGTCGCTCTCGTCGTATTGCCCCGCGAACAGCGAACGCATCTCGAGCTCGTCAAAGGACTGTTCCAAGTCGAGCACGGCGGCTGCTATCTCACCTTCGAGGGTCTCGTCATCCTCCTCGAGCGCCAACTCAACGAGAGTCTCTACATCTTCGAGTCTGCCGGCGAGGTCGGCATGCAGCGTGATGTCATCCACTGCTCTGGCGAGGTCCATCTGGACCTGCCGGCCCCGGTCCTGATCATTCCAGAGTTCAGGATCCGCCATCTCGCCCTCAAGTTCAGCGCGAGTCGTCTGAAGCTCTTCGATTCTGAGGTACACGGTCGCCTCGTCGAGCCGACGTCTCAGGGCACCCAGTTCCTGCGTGTGGTCCTGCATGTTCAACTGTCCCAGCGTTTCAACTGCCGTGGCAGTGCTTGAACTTACGTCCCGAGTCGCAGGGACAGGGTGCATTCCGTGGGGTCGCCTCCCACTCGGTGTTCACCTTCTGGACCTTCGCAGCCGGCGTCGACTCCTCTACCCGGGCCGGCGCCCCGGCCGCAGCGGCTACAGCGGCTGCCCCAATCACCGGATTCTCGGGCCCGGATTCGGTGACACCGGTTACCTGTTCGGGGTCGTCGGCGGTCGTTACCTGAATTCTCATGACGTATCTAAGAAAGTCCCTGCCGAGCAGACCGGTGAGCTGGCCGAAAAGCTCGAAACCCTCGCGCTGCCACTCGGTGGCAGGGTCCCTCTGGCCTATTGCCCGTAGGTGGATTCCCTCGCGGAGCTGGTCCATCTCATAGAGGTGCTCCCTCCAGCGCTGGTCGACTATGCGCAGCATCACCTGGCGTTCGACCTCGCGCATCGTCTCCGCGCCCAGGTCGGCCTCGCGTTCTTCGTATACCTCCAGGCCGTCAGCGGCCAGCAGATCGTAGAGGACCTGTGGGTCAGCGGCGTCGGCGAGATCCACGGTTGTGAGGCTCGTCGGCCAGTAGCCGTCAATCTCAGACCTGAGGCCGTCAAGGTCCCACTCCTCCGGGTGGTCAGAGGCACAAAAGGTGTCCACGGCGTCGTCGACAACGGCCCCGAGGTGTTCCAACACATCGCCGCGGAGGTCGGCCCCGCCGAGTATCCGGTCGCGGTTCCGGTAGATGACGTTGCGCTGCTCGTTCATCACCTCGTCGTACTTGAGGACGTTCTTTCTGACCTCGGCGTTCTTTTGCTCGACGGTTGTCTGGGCACGTTCGATTGCCTTGCTGACCATCTTCGACTCGATGGGAACGTCTTCTGGTAGCGCCCGGTCCATGACACCTCTCATGGCACCGCTGGCGAACAACCTCATCAGGTCGTCGTCGAGCGACAGATAGAACCTGCTCTCCCCGGGGTCACCCTGGCGGCCGCTCCGGCCTCTCAACTGGTTGTCGATTCGCCTGCTCTCGTGCCGCTCGGTGCCAAGTACGTACAGGCCCCCAGCCTTGCGCACACGTTCACCGTCGGCTTCGCACTGTGTCGAGAAGTGTTCCATCTGCCCTTCGAGCAGCTTGCGGCCCTTCTTTGAGTCGAGGTCCTCGCCGTCGGCACGAACGGCCCTTTCTGCAAGGCTCTCTGCGTTTCCGCCGAGAATGATGTCAACGCCACGGCCCGCCATGTTGGTGGCGACGGTTACCGCCCCGGGTCGACCGGCCTGGGCTACAACGTCAGCCTCCCTGAAGTGCTGTTTGGCGTTGAGGACCTCGTGGCCGACGCCACGCTTTTCCAGTTCCCGTGAAAGCTTTTCGGAGTTCTCCACCGAGACGGTTCCCACGAGGACGGGCTGGCCGGAGTCGCGCCTCTCCACGATGTCGTCGACAACCGCTGTGAACTTGCCGGCCTCTGTCTTGTA
This sequence comes from Actinomycetota bacterium, assembly GCA_014381745.1. GTDB lineage: Bacteria > Actinomycetota > Acidimicrobiia > Acidimicrobiales > MedAcidi-G1 > UBA3125. Next base: position 236,988 of record JACNLA010000028.1, read on the forward strand.
TATGAGGTCGCTGCAGTCGTCTCTAACGAGGGGTCTGTTCGTGGGTATCGACACAACCTGAAGGCTGTAGATGCCCGCCAACTCGGCGGCCTCGGTCTCGGCAGTACCGGTCATTCCGGCGAGCTTCTCGTAGAGACGGAAGTAGTTCTGGAGGGTGATGGTGGCAAGGGTCTGGTTCTCCTCTTTGATCACCACCCCCTCCTTGGCTTCGACTGCCTGATGGATTCCGTCGGACCAGCGTCGTCCATCGAGAACCCTTCCGGTGAACTCGTCGACGATTCGGACCTCGCCGTCAGCGACTATGTAGTCCTTGTCACGCAGGTAGAGCTCCTTGGCCTTCAGCGCCGCATGGAACTGATGCACCAGGTTGGCTGCCACCTGGTCGTAGAGGTTGTCGATTCCCAGGGCCGACTCGAGAGCGTGCACGCCTGCCTCGGTTGGAGCGACGATTCTCTTCTCCTCGTCGAAGTCGTAGTGAACCTCACGTTGCAGCCCGCGCACGATGCCGGCGAAACGCGTGTAGAGCTGCACAGCGTCAGCCAGACGACCGCTGATGATGAGCGGGGTGCGTGCCTCGTCGATGAGGATCGAGTCGACCTCGTCGACGAGGCAGAAGACATGGCCGCGCTGCGCCTTCTGTTCGAGTGACATGGCCATGTTGTCGCGCAGGTAGTCGAATCCAAGTTCATTGTTTGTGGCATAGGTGATGTCGCATCCGTAGGCGGCTGCCTTTTCTGACCTGTCGCTGACTCCGGGCACCACGAGGCCGACAGAGAGCCCCAGCCACTTGTGGATTTGGCCCATCCACTCGGCATCTCTCGTAGCCAGGTAGTCGTTGACCGTGCACAGGTGGACACCGCGACCCGATAGCCCGTTTAGGTACGCGGGTAGCGTCGAGACAAGCGTCTTGCCCTCACCTGTCCGCATCTCGGCAACCCAACCCAGGTGAAGAGCCATGCCTCCCATGAGCTGCACGTCGTAGTGACGTTGTCCGATGACACGCCATGCCGCCTCACGGACCACCGCGAACGACTCGACGAGCAGGTCGTCGAGATCCTCGCCGGCCGCCAGCCGGCTCCGAAAGTCGGCTGTCCTGGCACGAAGAGCGTCGTCGGACAGGGCTCGAACCTCAGGTTCAAGCGCGTTGATGTCCGGCACGATCGCCTGGAGGGCTTTGATCTTCTTGCCTTCGCCGCTGCGAAGGATGCTGGAGAGGACGCTCATTGTGCCGCCGAGGCTACCTGCGGACCCTTCCGGGTCAGTCGGTCGCCGGCCTGTAGAGAAGGCCCATTTCTGCAAGTCGCGGCGCCGCTCCGTCGACGCTTGTTCCAAGAATGGCAGCAAGGGCCTGGAGGTCGTCACCGCGGATTGTCAGCACCCTCCCGTTGAAGTCCTGGCGCTTCACCTGGATGATCGTCAGATACCTGCCGATCATCTCCGCCTCGGATCCATCGGCCTCCGCCTGTCGTGTCAGGTCGATGACGACCTTCTGACCTGGCTCCCATGCGGGTGGCTCGGTGTCTGTTTCGGTGTCAGGCAGGTTCAGGGGTGTCTCAGGTGGGAGCAGTTGTTCCACCGGGACGCTGTAGAAGAGGGACAGGCGGTGCAGACGTGGGACAGATATGGACCGCTCTCCCCTCTCATAAGCACCCAGCACCGAGGCCTTGAACTCAGATTCTGAGCGCGCCTCGACGTCTTGGAGCGAGAGTCGCTTCTGTCGCCTGATGGTACGAATCCGCTCGCCGAGCAGTGAGCTGTACCCGGAGTCGGCATCGTCGTGGTCTGACATCGGTTACCTAGCCTCTAGCTGGAAGCGTGAAACGACTGGACCGGGAAACACGCCCGCAATAGCGGCAATGCGACTGTGGGTGGTCGGAATGCATCGTAGGGTGAGCATATCAGCCTCTGTTCTCACGCATCGCGGTCATAAGCACACCAGCAGCGATGGCAGCGGTCTCAGCCCTCAGGATTGTGGTGCCCAGACCGACCAGCTGATGAGTGCCCAACTCCTCCTGGGTCCAACCGCCCTCGGGGCCGACAAGCAGCAGAGAGCATCCGCCGTCAAGACCTCCGCCGCCCGGCTCGGCCATTGCTGCGCCCGTCTCTGCAGCAGCGACCCCAACCGGTTCAACACCTTCCAGTGAAGGGAGACGCACGCGACGGGACTGCATGGCCGCTTCCCTCGCCACCTTCTTCATTCGGTGCATCTGCCTGGCCCGCTTCGCCTTGTCCCAGCGGACGACAGACCGCTCGGCGGTCAATACAAGGATGCGATCAACTCCGAGTTCGGTCAACTTCTGGACGACCATTTCGGGTCGGCCTCCCTTGATGAGAGCAAAGCCGACCCCGACCTCAAACTCAGGAGGTGGAACATGGATAGGTTCGCCGATTGGTTCCAACGCCTCGCCGAATCGACATGGCAACCACGTGCCAGCACCGTCAGCGACGGTCATGGCATCGCCGGGTCGCAGGCGCAGAACGCCCGCCAGGTGATGCCGATCGTCATCGGTCAGTTCGGGTGACCCCACACTGTCAACGAACGCATGCGGGCCACCGCGCCCATCCGGGAGCGCGACGCTCAACGAAAAGCCGACCTGATCTTGGACACGATGCCGGCCCCTGGAGCCGCCACCTCCTCGCCACGTGCGGCGGCCAGGCTTCGAAGAAGTTCTTCGCTGCCTTCGTCAAGGTCGGTAGGCGTAGCCACGACAACCTCAACGAGAAGGTCGCCACGCCCACGTCCCTCGACATAAGGCACACCGCTTCCGCGTATGCGGAACACGTCGCCGGTGCTCGTTCCCCGTGGAATGTCGAGGGTCTCGATTCCATCGAGGGTCTCGTAGCTGAGGGTCGCCCCGAGCGCTGCCTGGGTAACCGCCAAGTCCATCCGATGCACGAGGTCGAAGCCGTGACGCACCAAGAAGGCGTGCGCCTTGACCCTCACGTGCACATAGAGGTCCCCGTGCGGGCCGCCCCGGGGGCCTGCCGCCCCTCTTCCGGTCAGGCGCAGGGTCGTGCCGTCGTCAACCCCAGCCCTGACATGCACGGTGAGGGTCTGTTCCTCAAGAACCCGACCCTCCCCGCTGCACGACTCGCATGGATCCTCGATCGTCTCACCACGGCCATTGCAGGTCGGGCAGGCCGTGTTCGTGACCACCTGTCCCAGAAGGGACTGCCTAACCCGTTGAACCTGACCCATTCCCTGACAGGTACCGCATTGCCTTGAAACAGTTCCCTCCGTTGCTCCGGTGGCTTCACAGGCCGAACACGCCACAGCGGTGTGGATGCTCAGTTCCCGCTCACACCCGAAGACGGCCTCTTCGAAGTCCAACTCGACGACCGTCTCGAGATCCTCTCCGGGGATCGGTCCGCGTTGGCGGCGACCCTGCCCAAAACCACCCCCGAAGAATGTCTCGAAGAGGTCCCCAAACCCGCCGAACGGGTCAGCCGCACCACCGGACCGTGAGGCTTCATCACCAAAGCGGTCGTAGTGGAGCCTGCGCTGAGGATCGGACAACACCGCATAGGCGGCCGATACCGCCTTGAAGCGTTCCTCGGCGTGTTCGTCGCCGGGATTGGCGTCTGGGTGGGAGTCGCGGGCGAGGCGCCTGTAGGCCTTCTTGATTTCGCCGGCATCGGCATCTCTGGTGACGCCCAGCACCTGGTAGTGGTCAGTTGCCACAGATCAGCCCTGACTCAGACGTTGACCCAGACGCCGTCCGACCACGGCGACCGTTGCCAGCGCCTGGGGGTAGTTCATTCGAGTGGGTCCAAGGATGCCAATGGAGCCGGCAGCCTCTCCCTCGATCTCGTAGGGGGCAACAACGATTGAGCAGTCGGCCAAGGGTTCAAGGCCGGTTTCGGCACCGATGGCGACGCTGAGGCCCCTGTCGATCAGGTCTCGAACGAGGCTGACTACGACGAACTGCCGCTCGAGGACATTGAGCACCTGTTGGACTCGTTCGACCTCGCCGAATGCCGAAGCAACACGGGCGGTTCCACCCACGTAAATCTGGTCGAGTTCCAACCCACGCTCTTCGAGCACGGAAATGGCAGTCGCTATGACAGAGTCGACACCCTTGTCGCCGGTCTCAGCCGACTCAGGTACCGAGCTGAGACGGTGACCTATCAGAGCCCCAGAGAGGTGTGCTCCCGCAACAGCGAGGGTCGCCTCGGAAGCGTCGCAGGCGTCGCCGGTCAGGTCCAATGCGTGCTTTTCGACGGCCCCGTTGGCCATCACCATTACGAGCAGCGCCAGATCGGGGCCTAGCCCGACCACCTGTACCGACCTGACCTCCTGATGGTCGCGGTCGGGAGCCAGCACGACCGAGGCACTTCCGGTTATGTCGGCCAAGAGGGTGCTTGTATCGCCGAGCATCTCCTCCAACTCGGTGTAGGAGCGGTTGAAGAAGGCCTTGACCTGCTCCTGATCATCTGCTTTCAGCAGGCCGGGTTTGTCGAGACCGTCCACGAAGAATCGGTAGGCCTTCTCTGTCGGGACCCTGCCAGCTGAGGTGTGGGGCTGGATCAGGTAGCCCTGTTCCTCAAGGTGAACCAACTCGTTGCGAATAGTTGCAGAGGAGACATCAAGGTCGGTTGATGATGCAACCCGGCCGGATCCGACCGGTAGAGCGGTCTCGATGTATTGCTCCACGACAGCGCTCAGGATCGCTGCCTTACGGTCCTCCAACATCTCGACAAGGCTATCTGGCGGGCCAGACGGCCAAGGCCGCCGGCTGACGCCGTTCCCACACCTGAAATACGTCAGTCGTCCAAGCGGAGGACCGAGATGAAGGCTTCCTGGGGAACCTCGACGCGACCAATTGACTTCATCTTTCTCTTGCCCTCTTTCTGCTTCTCGAGCAGCTTGCGTTTGCGGGTGATGTCGCCGCCGTAGAGCTTCTCGGTTACGTCCTTTCTAAACGCCCTGACAGTCTCCCGGGCAATGATCCGGCCTCCGATCGCCGCCTGGATCGGCACCTCGAACTGCTGGCGTGGGATGAGTTCTCTCAACTTTGCCGCCATGCGGCGACCGTATGAGTAGGACGAGTCACGGTGCACGATCATGGAAAACGCATCAACGGCCTCGCCATGCAGGAGTATGTCGACACGGACCAGGTCCGAGGCCTTGTAGCCCTCCGGCTCATAGTCGAGGCTGGCGTAGCCCTGCGTGCGGCTCTTCAACTGGTCGAAGAAGTCGATCACGACCTCGGCCAGAGGAAGGTGATATTTCAGCTCGACCCTCTCCGGGGACAGATAGGTGAGCGACTCCATCTCGCCCCTCCTCTCCTGACACAGGTCCATGAGCGTCCCCGTGTAGTCCGAAGGCGCAATGATCACCGCCATCAGCCATGGCTCCTCGATCTGGTTGATCTCTCCGCCGGGGGGAAGGTCACAGGGATTGTCGATCCGCTGCCTGTCGCCGTCGATCCCCGTAATCAGGTACTCCACCGAGGGCGCAGTGGTAATAAGGCTCAGATCGAACTCACGCTCGAGCCTTTCCCTCACGATCTCCATGTGGAGCAGACCCAGGAACCCGCACCTGAAGCCAAAGCCGAGAGCGCCCGAGGTCTCCGGCTCGTAGGTGAAGCTGGAGTCGTTGAGGCGCAACTTCTCGAGTGCATCCCTGAGGTCGCTGAACTCATCTCCGTCGATCGGATAGAGGCCGGAGAAGACCATTGGCTGAGGTTCGCGATAGCCCGCAAGGGGCTCGTCTGCACCGTCTCTGGATGTTGTGATGGTCTCACCGGAGCGTGCCTCTCCCACGTCCTTGACGCCTGCGATCAGGTAACCGACCTCACCCGGTCCAAGTTCGTCCACCGGCGAGAGATTGGGGCACCTGACACCAACCTCATCGACATCGTGAACTGCACCGGCCTGCATGAAGCGGATGCCTGAGTCGCTCCTGAGCACACCGTTCATGACACGAATTGATGAAACCACTCCCCGGTACTGGTCAAAGTGGCTGTCAAATACGAGGGCCTGTAGCGGCGCTTCCGAGTCTCCGACCGGTGGCGGTGTTCGCTCGACTACCGCATCCATCAACTCTGCGATCCCGTCGCCGGTCTTGGCACTGACACGGATTATGTCCTCGGTGGGTATGCCAAGAACCCTCTCGATCTCGGCGGCGTAGCGATCCGGATCTGCAGCCGGCAGGTCGATCTTGTTGAGGACGGCCACGATCTCCAGGTCGTTCTCGATGGCCAGATAGCAGTTGGCCAAGGTCTGCGCCTCGATCCCCTGGGCGGCATCCACAACCAGGATGACCCCCTCGCATGCAGCCAGGGAACGGCTCACCTCGTACCCGAAGTCCACATGACCGGGTGTATCGATCAGGTTGATGACGGCGTCTCCCCAGTCCAGGCGAACGCTCTGGAGCTTGATGGTTATGCCACGCTCCCTTTCGATGTCCATCGAGTCGAGGTACTGGCTGCGCATGTCCCTTGGATCCACGGCTCCGCAGAGTTCGAGCATCCGGTCGGCGAGGGTCGACTTGCCGTGGTCGATATGGGCGATGATTGACGTGTTGCGTAGCCGCGAGAGTTCCATGCGCGGCTGACGGTACCGCCACACCAGATCGAGAGGACACCTGCGGGCGGGATCACCGAGGAGCGCCGATACGCTTGGCCGCTGCCCTGACGGCGAATGTCGGTTCTTTGACCGCTTTCCCGTCCTGACTCAACACCCGGTAGCACCTACCGGATCTATTGAACGAGGTACGTGCCCCCGTGGCAAACATCAAGAGCCAGATCAAGCGGAATCGTCAAAACGAGAAGCGGCGCGTCCGCAACCGTGCAGTCCGTACCGAACTCCGCACCCGAATCAAGAAGGCCATGACCGCAGCCGACTCAGGCGAAGCCTCTGATTCCGATGCTGTCGAGGCAATGAAGTTGATCGACAAGGCTGCGGCCAAGGGCATCATCCACGCCAACACGGCATCCCGCCGCAAGTCGAGGCTGCAGAAGCGTCTCAACGCCGCTAGCTGAGTCGTCCTTCCCGTCAGCGACGGGACAGTGACGCCAGTCGGGCCACCAGCACCTCCGCCACCAGCTCGGGCGGCCATGCGCTCCGTCCGCGCAGGTCCAGGTCGGCGTCACCAAGCAACCTGACGGCTCTGGCTATCTTCTCCGAGCCGAGTCGCCTGCTCGCTGCCAGCGCCTTCTTGGCCGGATATGGCTTGATCCCCAGAGCCGACGCAGCTGAGTTCTCGTCGGCGATTCCTGAACCGTCCAGGCGAAGAAGCCTTGCGTAGTGGCTGTTCAGGCCGGCCAGAACGACGAAGGGATGACGAGCGCCTGCCCCCAGCGTGCGATGCAGCCTGTCGATTGCAGCCGCTATGTCCCCTGAGTCGATGGCATCGGTCAACTCCCAAGGGGTCACTCCCCCGGCCTCGCCTAGGTACGGAGCCACGTCGGCGGGCCCGATTTCGGCACCAGGTCCGAACACGCCCTCCAGGGTGGACAAGAGCCCGATGACCCTGGTGCGATCCTCGCCGATGCGTTCAGCAACCATCGCCCGGGCGCGACCATCAAGCCTCACCGCTGCATCGGCCAACTGTGCGGCTACCCACTTGTCGGCATCTCGTCCCCTACCCAGCGAACACTTCAGGACCCGCCCACCGGCCGCCGCCACAGCTTCAGACAACGACTTGGGCACAGATGCCAGCCGCTGCTGGACCGGGTTGACTCCCTTTTCCCAGACGAGAACCAAGGTGGTGGTGTCGAGTGGATCTGCCAGGTACCTGATCAGGGACTCGACATCGGCTGCCCGACCAAAGCGTCCCACGTGCCTCGCGACGACAACCCTCCGAGAGGTCAGCATCGGTGGAGTCTGTGCCGCATCGACCAGCGAAGCGAGATCCATGTCGGCATCGACCCTGTAGTTCTCCTCGGTCAACTCCTCGAGCGCCAGCGAGCGGTCTTCGCCGCCCAGGGCTTCGTCGACGGCATCGCGCACCGCATCGCCCAGCAGGGCCTCGTCTCCTGAGATCAGAACAACCGGGGTCGTGCTCACCCCGAAACCCCTACTCGGTTTGCCAGCAGGGCCGCCATGACATCGGAGACACGGCGGGCACCTCTTACGTCATGTGTACGCACTATCCGGCAACCCAGACCGATACCGAGTGCATGCGCGGCCCAGGTGGCTTCGCCCCGGGCATCCACCCCGGCGTCGACCAGCTCACCCAGAAAGCCCTTGTTGGACGCCGACAGAAAGACCGGATAACCGAGGCTCACAAGTTGATCTGAGGATCGCAACAGCGCTGCCGACATCTCCGGGGTCTTTCCGAGGTCCAGGCCCGCATCCACCATGATCCGATTGGCAGGAACACCGGCCTCCTCGGCCCATCCGGCCCTGACTGCCAAAAAAGCCGCCACCTCGTCGAGAAGATTCCGGTAGACGGGCTTCGGGTCAGGGATACGCGGACCCAGCCTCACGTGTGTGGCAACCGCTGCCGCACCATGGCGGGCACATGCCGGAAGGTAGGTGGGGTCGGCGAACCCGCTGATGTCATTTCCTATGCAGGCTCCGGCCTCAAATGCGGCCTCAGCAACCTCACCCCTAAAGGTGTCGATGGCTATGGGAACATCGAAGCGCTCGCTGAGTGCCTCTACCGCTCCACATGTGCGGGACAGTTCCTCGGAGGCAGTCACCTCGGGCCCCGGCCCCGCCCTCACCCCACCCACGTCGAGGATGTCAGCACCCTCGAGCATGTGCCGATCTGCCAGAACCAGAAAGTCGTCAAAGTCCCAGAAGCGGCCGTTGTCGTAGAACGAGTCGGGAGTCCGGTTCAAGATCCCCATCACGAGGGCACGGTGGGAGATGTCACGCACGTTTCCAACACCCAGTTCAACGATCACCGGGCCGACGGTACACGCCCCGGTCAGCCCTACCGGGTGCTTCCGGAACCCAGCCTCCTCAGGCTCAATATGCCACTACCCAGGTCGAGCAGCCATGCCTCTCCGGCCACCTCGAGCACCGTTTCATCATCTGGAATCTCGGCCCCGACAGAGCCGGGCGGCCCCACGAGCAGAACATCTCCGTACCGATCACGCAAAGCATCGGCCAGACCGGGAGCCAACGGTTCCCTGAAGACGATCAGTTCCGGATATGAAACTCCCCTCGCCCTCAACTCCTCAAGCAGCCGTCTTGCCGACGGAGCACGGTCTACTGCAACGACGGACCCTCTTTGATCGAGGATTCGCACCCCATCCATTACGCCAACTCCCGGATGGTCCATCGCTGTCAACGCCGCCACGACCGTGAGAGCTGCGAACAGCGCCAGCAGAAGCCGGCGTGCAGCTGTAAGGGCTCCCCTGACAGCAAGCACGGCTATGGCCCCGACCGCGGCCGTCACCGACAGGCCAGCCGGCCCTCCCAGCAGGCCCAGCGACCAGCGGCCCGCCCAACCTGCCACCGCAGCTATCCACCAGAGACCAACGGCGCTCGGTATGTGGAGCACCCAGTCCATCGGTGGACCCAGCACGCCCGCAAGCAGGCCACCTGTAATGCCCCAGATCATCAGGGGCCCGGCCACGGGCGCTGCGAGCAGGTTCGCCGGGAGGGCGGCAACTGGAACCGGTCCGAACCTCGCCAGCAGCAGCGGTGCCACGGCGGCCTGTGCAGCCAGGGTCACACCGGCCGCCTCCTTCAACATCTTGGGGCCCGGAAGCACGTCGGCGAGAGGTCGGGCAGCGAGGAGAATTCCGGCTGAGGCAGCGACCGAAAGCTGGAATGCGGCCCTGTGGATCAACAAGGGGTCCAGCAGGAGCAGTACCAACACCGAGGCCGAGAGAAGCCTCATTCCGCCAACGGTCCGACCACGGGCCGCCGCAAGCGCGCTTCCGCCCGCCATGACAGTCGCACGCAGCACCGACGGCTCAAACCTGGTGACAAGGGCGAAGAATCCAAGGAGAAGGATTGCGAGAGGAAGGCGGTACCTGAAACGGAGCCTGTAGATGAGGGGGCCGGCCGCTGCAAGAACGAACGCCACGTTTTGGCCGGACACGGCTAGCAGGTGTCCAAGTCCTGCTGCCCGGAAGTCGTCAGATGTCCTGTCGCCCTGCGCCCGGTCGTCGCCAACCACGAGGCCGCCCAGAAGCGCTGATGCCTCTTCCCCGAGAGGTTCTGCGCCTTTGGACAAGGTTCGACGTAGCAGGTTCGCCATGCCGCTGATAGGCCCCGCCGGGTGAACCGGACCGGCACTCAGGACGGTGAGGGTCCCGCCCACATGCCTCACCCGCTGCCAACGTCGCGGGGTGGCGTCGATGCGACCGGTGATCGTCACGCCCTCTCCTGCCAGAAGCTCCTCGACCTCGATGTGGGCTGCACCGAACTCCGCGTCGAGGTGACGACCGTCGATCATCACCTCCACCCGCCAACCACCGCCGGGGAGTGACTTCGGATCACCAACAAGGCGTACAACCCCATCCACCATCCCCGAACCTGCGTCGGTTGTCCCATCCCATGCGCGTGCTGCAAGGGTCGAGACGACAAGACCCGGAAGCAGCAGGAGTGGCAGGACACGCCGCCCTCCAGCGACCATCCACGCGACGGACACGGCTGACAGAATCCACAGGGTCCCACCGGTTGGAACCCGGGCCACAAGAGCTCCGCTCGCCGCCGAGACGGCCAGCAGAAAGACGCCTCCCGTTCTCACCGGATCAGAGCGAAACCTTGTCGCGGAGGCCGGCCAACTTGGCAGGTCCGATTCCGGGAACAGAAAGGAGGTCCTCCACAACCGTGAAAGGCCCGGAGCGCTGCCGGTACTCGACGATTGCGGCAGCGAGGGAGGGGCCGACGCCGGGGAGTTGTTCCAGTTGTGGAGCGGAAGCCTGATTCACGTTGACCGTGGAGGCTCCTCCTTCGACCTCTTGTAGTGGCATCGGGTCGCTCAGGTCATCTTCGGACGGGACCCACACGCGGCTCCCGTCGAGCAACGGTGCTGCCAGGTTCAACATGTCGGGCCTGGCCGTGCCGAGGGGCCCTCCCGCAGCATCGATCAGGTCGGCGACGCGTGCCTCAGGTGACATCAGGTAGATGCCGGGTCGATGAACTGCCCCAGCTACATGAACGAAGACCTCTGGCTGTTCCGCCACGCTTGTCGGCGGAACCGTCACGAACGGTATGGATCCCTCCCGGCTCCCAGAGGATCCGACACGGGCAAGCAGGACAATCATGACGACAAGGGCCACCAGGGCACCCGCGCCCAGCACGCGCTGGGTCGTTGGTGGTCGTTCGAACAGGATTTCCTGGACCCGGCTCCTGATCGGGTCCGGCTGGATCTGGTCTGGCACGGCAGGCCTCCACACAAGGTCGGTGCGGGGAAAGCCTCGGGTGCCGATCCAACGGCGGGCCGCCTCTCAGCGGCCGATTCTGAGAGTCAGTAAAGAGCGGAAGTGAGACGGCGGCGCCACTTGGCGGTTCGCTCGTCGTCAGGCCCTAGGACCTCGAGCAGGTCAACAAAGCGGTCTCTGGCTGCCTCGTCGACTGCGACGCTGCCGAGGAGTGCCTCGAGCGCGGCATCGATGTCCGCGACTGCCTCGACCCGCGCTATTGCGGCCAGGCGGCGGCTCTCGGGCGACTCCGGAATCCCCTTAAGGAGCTCGAGCGCCTCGGTGCGGTCACCGTCGTCGTCACGTTTGATGAGAAGCAGCGCCAGTCCACAAACGGCAGCAGCGTTGTCAGCCTCGAGTTCCAGGGCCTCACGCAGGGAGGTCTCATCGCCGGCCTCGATCAGCAGATCGATCGGAGCGGGTTCAGCGTCGGTGATGAGGCTGTCCACGAATGACCGCACTGCCTCTTCGCCCTGTGCTCCCACGAAGTTGCCGGCGACCTGGCCGTCACGGATTCCGTAGACGGCGGGGATCGACTGCACCTGAAAGGTCTTGGCGATTTCGGGGTTGGCGTCAATGTCGACCTTGGCCAACTCGACACGGCCGTCGGTCTCGGCGATCACCTTTTCGATGATCGGCGTGAGAGAGCGACACGGGCCACACCACTCGGCCCACAGGTCGACGACGACGGGAACCTGGCTGGAACGGTCAAGAACCTGCGTCTGGAAGGTGGCGTCGGTGACGTCCATGTGCTCAGGGTAGGGAGGCCCCTGTCGTGCTCCACTACCTTTCAGGCGATGGATGACGTTCCGGGGATCAACCATGCAAGGGTGAGCCGCTGGCTCTCACCGCTGGTCGGTGGAATCGACGGCACCCTCACCTTTTCAAAGATCGCCGGCGGCCACTCCAACCTCACGTTCGCTGTCAGCGACGAATCGGCTCGCCGCTGGGTTCTGCGCCGCCCGCCTCTGGGAAACGTGCTGGCAACGGCGCACGACATGGCGAGGGAGCACAAGGTCATCAGCGCCCTGGCCGACAGCGACGTTCCTGTCCCCGGAATCATCGGTATGTGCGCCGACACAGACGTCAACGACGCACCCTTTTATGTGATGGAGTTCGTGGACGGCTCCGTCATTCGCACCATCGAGGATGCCCACCAGCACCCGGTCGATCTCCGGCGCCGGATGGGTCAGTCTCTCGTGACCGTGCTGGCTCGTATCCACGAGGTTGACGTGGATGCCGTGGGGCTCGCCGAGTTGGGCCGCCGAGAGGGCTACATAGCAAGGCAACTCAAGAGGTGGAAGAGGCAGTTTCTTGAGTCGGCTGACCGCGAGGTGCCACACGTCCTTGAGGTCCACGACACCCTGGCCTCCCGTATTCCCGAACAACAGGGGGTCGGCATCGTCCACGGTGACTACAGAATCGACAACACCATCGTGGGATCGGACGGCAATGTCGCTGCGGTCCTGGATTGGGAACTCTGCACCCTCGGAGACGTTTTGGCTGACGTGGCCGCCATGATCGCGTATTCAGACGAGCGGGCGTCCAGCGGGGCCGCTCTGCCGATGTCGGCCGAGGGTTTCCCGAACCCTGACGAGGTCCGGAGCCTCTACGAAGCCATCAGCTCGCGAAGTCTTGCCGATCTCGACTTCTACGTTGCGTTCGCATACTGGCGTACTGCCTGCATAATCGAAGGCGTGTACACCCGTTACGCAGCCGGGGCCATGGGGGCCGACGTCGATCCGGATGCAATCGCGGCTTTCGGCCAGCGCACCCTCGTCCTTGCCGATCTGGCACACGAGGCTGCCTCGCGTCTAGGCGCCACCGGATCGTGAAGGGCCTCAGATGAGCCGCCTCTCTCCGCTGGTGGAGATTCTCAACCAGCCGGACCTGGACAGACCTGTCCTTTTGATGGCGATGCAGGGATGGGTGGACGCTGGTGGAGCAGCCATGGCGTGCCGCAACGCAATCAGGTCAGACCCAGATGACAGCCTTGTGGCCAGGTTCGACGCCGACCGCCTCCTCGACCACCGATCGCGCCGACCCACGGTGAACCTCGTCGACGGGGTGTCAAAGAGCATCGACTGGCCCGTCATTGAGGTGCACCTCCTTGCTGGTAGCAGTGAACAGCACATGCTTCTGCTGGACGGACCGGAGCCCGACCATGAATGGCGTGCATTTGCAGGTGCCGTGGTTGGCCTCTGCGAACAACTGGGTGTCCAGATGGTGATCGGTCTGGGCGCCTACCCGGCAGCTGTCCCCCACACGCGCCCTACCCGGTTGTCCTGCACTGCGGGCTCGGAGGATCTGACGAAGGAACTGGATTTCGTGACATCGACGCTCTCCGTCCCGGCCGGGGCGCAGGCAGTGATCGAGGTTGAGGCAGCGGCCGCGGGGATTCAGGCGGTCGGGATATGGGCCCAGGTGCCCCACTATCTGGCGGCTGCCTCTTATCCCCCTGCATCTCTGGCTCTGCTCGAGGCGTTGGCCTCGCTGTCTGGGGGAACCTTCGATGCTGGTTCGCTTGCCCAGAAAACGCTGGCTACCCGCTCCCGCCTCGACGAACTGGTGTCACGAAACCCCGACCATGTGACGATGCTCGAACAACTCGAGGCCGCCTACGACGACCTCCATGAGTTGGCGGATCGCCTGCCGACAGGCGAGGACCTCGCTGCAGAGCTCGAGCGGTTCCTCCGCTCACGCGACGACTGAGCGGCGGCCTCAGACCACCAGGTTCACCAGAGCCGGGGCCCTGACGATCACCTTTCGGAGGGTCGCTCCGTCCAGAAAGTCGATGATCCGCTGCGACGCCAGAGCCTTGGCCTCGGCCTCCTCAGGGTTGATGTCGGAAGCAACCTCGATGCGGTCGCGAACCTTGCCGTTCACCTGCACGACCATGGTCACCGTGTCGTCTCTAAGTTTTGCCGGGTCGGCCTTGGGCCACGGTTCCGTGTGGACGTGCCCCCCGTTTCGCCTCTCCCAGAGTTCTGCACACAGGTGTGGTGCAGCAGGAGCCATTACCAGGAGGAGGGAGTTGACGGCGGCATCGAGCGTCGGTGCGTGCGGGCCCTCGTCTGACTGGACCCAGCGGTACAGGGTGTTGGTGAACTCCATGAAGCCCGCAACTGCCGTGTTGTAGGACCAACGGTCGTATTCGCCTGTGACCCTCTCGATCAGACGGTGTGTGGCCCGGTCGATTTCGTCATCAGCAGGCATCGCCTCACCACCACGTGCTGCGGAGGTCAGTGCTCCTCCGGGAACAGCGAGTCGCCAGACCCTGTGCAGGAACTTGGAGCAGCCGTCGATGCCGAAATCCTCCCAGTCAACGTCTTCCTGGGGTGGTTTCACCTGGAGGTGGGCCAGCCGAAGGGCATCGGCACCCTGGGAGTCGAGGATCTCCTCAGGGGCGACGAGGTTCCCCTTGGACTTGGACATCTTGGTGCCCCCGAGGCGAATCATGCCCTGGGTGAAGAGTCGGCGAAATGGCTCGCGCAGGCCGGCCGGTGCCACTCCCAGGTCAGAGAGGGCCTTGGTGAAGAACCTGGCGTACATGAGGTGGAGAATGGCGTGCTCTACACCCCCTATGTACTGGTCGACCGGTAGCCACCGCTCAGCGGCAGCGGCCGAGAAGGGGGCCTCGTCACACCACGGGTCGGCAAAGCGCAGGAAATACCAGGAGGAGTCGACGAAGGTGTCCATGGTGTCGGTTTCGCGACGGGCTGATCCTCCACAGGCAGGGCAGGTGGCAGCCAGGAATCCCTCGTGGGTCGTGAGGGGCGACTGTCCTGTCGGCATGAACTCGACGTCGTCCGGCAGGTCCACCGGGAGGTCGGCCTCGGGGACGGGTTGCTCGCCACAGGCGTCGCAGTAGACGATCGGAATCGGGCAGCCCCAGTAGCGCTGCCGTGACAGCAGCCAGTCGCGGAGCCTGAAGTTGATGGTCCCCTCGCCCAGGCTTCGGGATTCGAGCCACTCGATAGCTGCGGCCTTGGCCTCGGGCATCGCCATACCGTCGAGGAAGCCGCTGTTTATCGCCGGGCCCTCACCTGTGTAGGCGTCGCCGTCGAAGTCGGCGGGCGGTTGAACGGTTCGCACGATGTTGCAATCGTGGGCAACGGCGAAGTCCCAGTCCCGCTGGTCCTCGCCGGGGACCGCCATTATCGCACCGGTGCCGTAGGTCATGAGGACGTAGTCGGCCAGAAACAGCGGTACGGGCTCCCCGGTGAAGGGGTTGATGACGTGGCACCCGGTCGCCACGCCACGCTTGTCGAGGCTCCCCGTGCTCGAGAGTCGGTCTATGTCGGAGCGTCCGGCTACCGACTCGCGAAATGCCTCGACAGCCCCCCGCTCTTCGTCGCTGGTCAGCTCGTCAACCCGTGGGTGCTCCGGCGACATGACGGCGAACGTGATACCGAAGCTGGTGTCGGGCCGGGTGGTGTACACGGCCAGGGGCTCCACGTCGGTCCGGGGTCGACCATCGCCGTCGGCTATCGGGAGGCCGAACTCTGCGCCCTCTGAGCGGCCGATCCAGTGACGCTGCATGATCTTGACCTTTTCGGGCCAGTCCAGATCGTCGAGGCCGTCGAGCAGTTCCTGGGCGTAGGCGGTGATGCGGTAGAACCACTGCTCCATGTCGCGCCGGTCGACCAGGTCGCCTGATCGCTCGCAGGTTCCGTCGGGCAACACCTGCTCATTGGCAAGCACGGTCTTGCAGCCGGGGCACCAGTTGACCGGGGCCTCTCCCCGGTAGACGAGGCCGGCCTCATAGAACTTCAGGAAGATCCACTGGGTCCACCTGATGTAGTCGGCGTCGTGGCTTTTGACCACACGGCGCCAGTCGTACACGGCTCCGATTCGGTTTAGGGACGCTGAAAGCGCCTCGACGTTCGCATCCGTGTTGATACGCGGATGCGTACCGGTCTTGATGGCTGCGTTTTCGGCGGGCAGGCCGAAAGAGTCGAAGCCGATCGGTGAGAGGACGCCGTCGCCGCGCATGGTGCGGTAGCGGACCAGCAGATCACCCATCGTGTAGTTGCGGACATGGCCCATGTGCGCCGGACCGCTGGGGTACGGGTACATGGAGAGCACGTAGAAGGGTGGGCGCGGGTCGTCGTTGTCGACCTCGTAGGTGCCGTCGTCGCTCCAGTGCTGCTGCCAGCGCCGTTCGATTGACTGCGGGTTGTAGTGCTCAGACATCGAAGCGAGGCTACCGACGGGTCGGCCCGGCGACCCGCATCCATGTCCGAGGGGTACCCGGAACCAGCGTCGGGGGCCGGTTGGCGGGCTGCCACCCGCTGGTACGCTCTCGGCGGATCTCGGGGCTATAGCTCAGTTGGCAGAGCGCCTCCATGGCATGGAGGAGGTCGAGGGTTCAATTCCCTCTAGCTCCACGAACCGCCCTTTCTGAAGTTCTCTTCAGAGTGCGAGGGGATGTCGCGGGCAGTCGCCCCAGAGGCGTTCAAGGTCGTAGAAGGCGCGCTGTTCGTCTGTGAACACATGGACCATGAATCCGCCATAGTCCATCAACACCCATTCGTTGTAGTCGGACCCCTCGATGCTCTCCGGTTTCAGATCTGCACCGATGAACACCTGCTCCTCAATCTCGTCGACGATCGCACGGACCTGACGTGTGGTAGAGCCGGCCGTGATCACAAAGAGGTCGGTCATTACCAGGACGTCGCCGACGTCGACAATCACCGTGTCGTGACCCAACTTGTCGGCGGCAGCGTCGACAGCCAGTCGGGCCAACCCGAGGTAGTCGGCAGTCGCCGTGGGATCTTCCCGGATCAGTGAGGTTTCGGAATCCACTCGGCTCTGATGCTAACCGGCTCTGGATGTGAAGTCCGCACCGACGACGACCGTCAGGTCGGCGACCGGGCTGGACGCCTCGTCGAAGATGACTCCGGCGTGTATGGCAACAGCCAATGCGGTTGCAGCCTGCTCCATGGCAGGATCCCTGTAGACGACACGGGTCTGGATCACGTTGAAGTTCCTGAAGTTCCCAACCACCGCTATGTCGACACCTGCAGACCTGACAACCTGACGGGCGTAGGCGTCGATCGTCGGGTCGCCGGTCCCGTTCAAGAGGCGGACGGTCGGGGCAGAGCCGCTGTCGGGGGGAATGGGGAACGGGAACATTCGGTCAGCAATCTGATCCATTGCCACGGGGTCCGCTGCCATCGAATCGCCCGACACGATCCACGGCGACGATTCCACTCGGATCTCACCCAGGGCCAGCACCTCGAGCAGCCGAACCATCTCCACGTCGACAGCCGGGAGGTGGGCCGAAGGCCCTGCTCCGGCTGATACCGCTGAGAGCCACGACTCCCAGAACATCGCATGTCGACGCAGGAGCCCCACGGAACCGCCTCTGTCGGGAAGTGCCAGCAGGTCAACAACGTCAGCCGCTTCGAGCGAGTTCTCGGCTGCCGAAAACCTGACAACGCTGGCGCCGTCAGCGGCCGTTTCGTAGAGGTCGTGTTTCAGGCCAATTGGCAGAGGGGACACCGGTTCGACGATATTGGTCCAACTTGTAGGCGTAAGGAGCGCCACCCCGGTGAAGTCACTTCCCAGGAGGGAACCCAGATAGGCACGCTCGTTGGCGATTCCGTCGGTGGCGTGAAGGTCGGCAAGGCTGCAGGCATTACCCCCGCAGGCATCCAACGCAAGGCTCGGCGGTACCACCAGGGCTGTTCCACCTCCCGAGGTCCGATCTGAAACAGCCAGAATTGTCAGCCCAACCAGGTTCGAGTCTTCATCCTCGGTCACCACCATCATCGACCAGGTCTGCTCCACGAAGGCTTCGAAACCCGGGGCCAATGGATCGGTGACGGCCTCATGGGTCTGCCCGTCTTCACTGTTCAATATGGTCCGCAAGCCATCCACCATTAACGTTCCCGACCAGATGACGGCCACGAGGAGAGCGATCGGGAAACCCCACCGCCACGCAGTCGCTGCCGGCGACCGGGAGCCGCTCCGGCGCGATTGCTCCTCGCCGGACCGTTTGGCACCGACGCCGGGGTCGGCCTCGCCGCTCACCGCTGAACTCTCATAGAGGCCGTAGCGGTCGATCAGGTCGGCCACGGCGTCAGGTACGTCGCTGCGGACTGACAACCCGGACTCAACCTGTCGCCTCAGACCCTCAGACGACATGTCAAGCAGGGGTGCCTCCAGCAGTTCGAAGTCCCAGCCGCTCGGGGGCCGGCCACCGTCATGGCCGGGACGATCTATTACAACGATCGCCGCATGCTGTTGCACATCGTCTGGCCGCACCCAACTCTCGAGAGAAGATGCCACATCGCTGCCGACCAGCAGGAAGAGTTCAGCCCCGGGATGGCGGCGCTCAAGCTCGCTGAGGGTGTCGGCCGTGTAGGTAGGTCCGCCCCGCTGCATTTCGAGGTCATCGGCCTCCAGCCCGTCGACCCCGTCGACTGCGGCCCTGACCATCTCGAGCCTCACCTCGGCTGGAGTCAGGCCGGACTCCCGTGGACCCCCGACACCGGTCTTCTGCCAGGGGTCGTTTGCGACCGTCAGGAGAACAAGATCAAGATTCAGGCGGTCGCGCGCCTCGATGCCTGCCAGAACATGGCCGTTGTGCGGTGGATCGAAGGTTCCGCCGAGAACGCCGATCCGGCGGGGGTTGGTGCCGGGCACGTCGGTGAGGCTACCTGATCGACCATTCCACCGGCTGACACGCTCCTGACCTGCACTTCTTTGCCACTAGATACGCCTGTTTCACCGACCGGAGGACACCTATGACATATGTCATGGGATCAGGTCTTCACACGGAGCCACAGTTGTGTAAGAATGTTCGCCAGACGAGGACACCGAAACAAGCATCAGAGCGGCCTGCCCTCCGTTTCCCCTTCAAATCAGCAATGCGATGTCGCGCCGCGACGTCCGTCCCGAAAGACATGTGAGCAACAAATGAGTGATTCAGTAGGTCAGTACCTAAACGAGATCGGAATGGTCTCCCTCCTCAACGCCCAGGAGGAGCGCGAGCTTTCCCAGACCATCGAGGCCGGTGCAGCAGCGCGTGCCAAGAAGGAGGACGGCGAGACCGGTCGTGAGCTGGATCGTGCCATCCGTCTGGCAGCCCGGGCCAAGGACCGCTTCATCCGCTCCAACCTCCGCCTCGTCGTCAGCGTCGCGCGCCGCTACCCCCTGCCTCCCGGCATGGAGCTGCTGGACCTGATTCAGGAGGGCAACCTTGGTCTTGAGCACGCGGTCGACAAGTTCGACTGGCGCAAGGGATTCAAGTTCTCCACGTACGCCACCTTCTGGATTCGTCAGGCCATCGGTCGTGCCCTCGACCAGAAGGCCAGCCTGGTACGTCTTCCCGGCGACCGCTCGGCAAGCCTCAGGGCTGCGCTGCGCAATGTCTCCGGAAACGGCGACGAACTCGACGAGGAGCATGCACGCCTCCACCGGCTGACCACCCCCACCTCACTTGACCGCACCATCGGCGACGATGACAGCAACGAGTTGGTAGACCTCCTCCCCGACTCCAAGCCCGGTCCGGAACACGAGGTCATGGCGATGGCCGAGAACGAGATAGCCACACAGCTCCTGGATGTGCTCGACAAGCGTGCCCGCTACGCCGTCGAACAGCGTTTCGGCATCGGCGATGGGCGCAAGCGCAGCTACCGCGAGGTAGGCGAGGACCTCGGCGTCACGGCTGAGGCCGCCCGGCGTCTCGTGAAGCGTGCGGTCAACACGGTCAGGGACCGTGCCACCGAGGTAATTGACGCAGCCTGAATCGGCGGGCCCCACTCGGGCCCGGCCACCGATAATCGATACGCCGCTCGACAGCGGCTACTCGTAGGCTCAACGCCGTGGACTCCACCGATATCACCCCCTCAGCGGCATGGTCCACCACGTCCTGGCGTGGCCATGTTGCCCACCAGCAGCCGGCCTGGCCCGATGCCGCTGCCCACCAGGCCGTCGTGGACCGACTCGCCACCATGCCGCCCCTGGTGTTCGCCGGCGAGGCCCGCGAGTTGACCGATCAGTTGGCGGCCGTCGCACGAGGCGAGGCTTTTCTGCTTCAGGCAGGCGACTGCGCCGAGTCCTTTGAGACCTCTGCTGATTCCATCCGCGACCGTCTCCGGGTGATACTCCAGATGGCCGTGGTTCTTACCTACTACACGGGCGTGCCGGTCGTGAAGGTAGGTCGCATTGCAGGTCAGTTCGCCAAGCCACGAAGCAGCGACACCGAGACCGTCGACGGGGTGGAGTTGCCATCCTTTCGGGGTCACATAATCAACGACACCGCCTTTACGCACGGTGACCGGCTACCCGACCCGGAGCGCTTGATCACCGCCTACAACAGAGCGGCGTCAACGCTGAACCTCCTTCGTGCATTCACCAAGGGAGGTTTCGCGTCACTCTCCAGCGTCCACCAGTGGAACAGGGAGTTTGTGGCCGACAGCCCTGCCGGCCGGCGCTACGAGACGATGGCCGACGAGATCGACCGGGCCGTCCAGTTCATGGAGGCCTGTGGAATATCCGGCGAGACGCTCGCTGAACTGCGACAGGTCGACTTCTACACCAGCCACGAGGCTCTCCTCCTCGGCTACGAGGAGGCCCTCACCCGTCAGGACTCCCTTACGGGCGGATGGTACGACTGCTCGGCCCACATGCTCTGGATCGGGGAACGCACCCGCCAACCCGATGGTGCCCATGTCGAGTTCCTGAGAGGCGTCAACAACCCGATCGGCTGCAAGGTCGGACCTACGGCAACCGCCGAGGAGTTGTTGGCCCTCTGCGAGGCCCTCGACCCTGAGCGAACGCCGGGGCGTCTCACGTTCGTGACCCGAATGGGAGCCAACAAGGTTGTCGACCTTTTGCCTCCCCTGCTGTCGGCGGTCTCCGATGCAGGCCACCAGCTTGTCTGGGCCTGTGACCCGATGCATGGCAACACGTTCACCGCCGACGATGGGCACAAGACCCGCCACTTCGATGATGTTCTAGCCGAGGTTTCCGGCTTCTTCGCTGCGCACAGGTTCGCCGGAACCAATCCCGGCGGGGTCCACCTGGAGTTGACTGGTGACGATGTCACCGAGTGTCTGGGCGGCGGCGCCGAGGTGCTGACCGAGGACCTCGCAAGCCGTTACGAGACCATGTGTGACCCCCGCCTGAACGGAACTCAAAGCGTCGACTTGGCATTCAGGTTGGCTGAGTTGCTCCGCGACTCCCCCTCCTCAGGCACCTGAACAGGCTCACACCAGCTTCTCTACAAACGCCTCCAGTTGACGTAGGTTTCTCACCTCAAAGGTGCCCTCGCAGTGGGTGGAGTACTCCCCCACGATCGAGTCGCCGGTGTCCCAGTAGGCACGCGGTTCGGGATTCAACCAGTAGACCTTGCGGGCCTTGTGCTGCATGTCCTTGATGATCCAGGACTGTGATGCGTGGTAGTTGTTGCGGGCATCACCCAGGATCATCACGGTTGTCTTAGGCCCGACGTCTTTCCCGAAGCGCTCCCAGAACACCCCGAAGGCATGGCCGTAGTCGGAGTGGCCGTCCACCCAGACAACATCGGCCTCGGTGTTTACGCGGTGTACCGCCTCACCGATGTCCTCGACCCCCTCAAAGAAGCCCGTTACCTCGTCGAGGCCATCGATGAACACGAACGACCGCACCTTCGAGAACTGTCCGCTGATGGCGTAGACGAGGTGCAGCGTGAACCGGGCAAAGGCCGCCACCGAACCGGAGATGTCTGCCACGACCATGATCTCAGGCTTGGCGGGTCGTGGAAACCTGAACTTTGGTTCGGCGGGCACACCGCCGTAGCTGAGGGAGTGTCGGATGGTGTTGCGAAAGTCGAGTGGCCCCTTTCGACCGTGGCGACGTTTGCGGGCGAGACGAACAGCCAGCTTCCGTGTCAACGGATAGATGGCTTTTCTCAGATCGGCCATCTCTTCGCGTGAGGCGTGCATGAAGTCGACGTCTTCGGGAAGGGGCTTTCGCAGGGTCCTGGCCATTGCCTCGATTCCCCGGTCGGCAACCAGGCGCCGCCGGATCTCTGCTTCGATCTCCTGTTTGAGCTGCTCGATTCGGTCGCTGAACTCGTCGCGTTCGAGGCGTTCCTCGAGCTGTGTCAGGTCCTCGGGGGCTTCGTCGCGTGCCGCATCCATGAGGTCCTCCAGAACCCCGTCGAGGTCCAGGTTCCGCAGCGTTCTGTAGAGGTAATAGGTGCCACCAACGGGACGCCCTGGCTCCATGCCCGCATAGCGCATCACGGCCTGACGGGCGAGTGCCCGAAGCATCGCCTGGTCGCCGTTCATGAGCGCCTTCATGAGCATCTCGGCCAACTGCTCCGGGGTGAGGCCCGACATTGCGCCACCACCTCCCTGCGGCGCACCCTCGCCCGGAGGTCCGGGCTCGCCCTCGGCTTCGTCACCTTCACCAACCTCGGCCAGCGAGTACTCGTCGCCCCGCATTGAGAAGTAGACCTCGAACACCACCTCAAAGGTCCGCCAGTGGGCATGGTTCTTTACAAGGGTTGATCCGAGCGCGTACTTGAAGGCGTCCCGGTCGTGTATCGGAATATGGGTGACGGCCTCCATGGCGTCCAGGTTCTCGGTGAGGCTGACGGGCAGGCCGGCCTGTCGGAGTTCGACGATGAAACCCGACAACAGGTTCAACAGAGGCGTGTCCTCCATGGATCCGCCGGGTGTCTGCTCGGTAACTGTCATCTACCTGTCGGGGCCTGGCTCAGGCACCGCCGTCGACCAGATCGTCGGGCCGGTCGGCGAACTCCTTGACAGCCTTGTCGATATCTGTCCGGTACTTCAAGAGGATGTTGACGGTGTCGGTGGCGGCCTGGGCGTCGACCTTGCTGATACCGAGCAGAACCAGTGTCCTGGCCCAGTCGAGGGTCTCAGACACCGAAGGGCTCTTCTTGAGGTCCAGCTGCCGGACCGACCGGACGATCCTGGCTACCTGGTCGGCCAGGTTGGCGTCGATGCCGGGAACCTTTGCCATGACGATCTCGCGTTCGCGTTCCAGGTCCGGGTAGTCGATGTAGAGGTACAGGCACCGGCGCTTGAGGGCCTCTGAGAGTTCCCTGGTGGCGTTGGAGGTAAGGAACACAAGGGGCACCTGGTTCGCTTTGACAGTGCCCAACTCAGGTATCGACACCTGATACTCGGAGAGGATCTCCAAGAGGAGGGCCTCTGTCTCGACCTCGAGGCGGTCGACCTCGTCGACGAGAAGGAGAACAGGGTCCTCGGCACGGATCGCCTCCAGAAGGGGCCTTGTGAGCAGAAACTCCTCGGAGAACAGGTCATCTTCGATCTCGGACCAGTCGTTGTCGTCTCCGCTGGCCTGGATCCGCAGCAACTGCTTCTTGTAGTTCCACTCGTAGAGGGCCTTGGATTCGTCCAGTCCCTCGTAGCACTGGAGTCGAATGAGGCGGGCGCCGGTGATCTCGGCGACGCTCTGGGCCAGTTGGGTCTTGCCGGTTCCAGCTGGGCCCTCGACGAGGATCGGCTTGCCTAGGCGGTCGGCCAGGTACACGACACCGGCAATGCCGTCGTCGGCGAGATAGTTGGCTTCTGAGAGTGATGTTCGGACGCCGTCCACGTCCTCAAAGCGAAAGTCCATCACCCGAGCGTACCGATGGGGTCGATCCTGCCCGCAACCGGGCGGTGGGTTCAGGGTCGGATCTGGCCTGTTCCGCGGATGATGTACTTCTCGGTGGTGAGCTGCTCGAGGCCCATGGGACCCCGTGCGTGGAGCTTTTGTGTGCTGATGCCAATCTCGGCTCCGAAGCCGAACTCGTCGCCGTCGACGAACCGGGTCGAAGCGTTGACGAGAACGGCAGCGGCGTCGACCTCGTTGGTGAAGCGGTCAGCCGCAATGGAATCGCCTGTGATGATGGCCTCGCTGTGGCCGGAACCGTTCAAGTTGATGTGATTGATGGCTCCGTCGATGTCGTCGACTACCCGAATCGACATCTTGAGGTCCAGATATTCAGTCGACCAGTCTGCTTCTTCAGCCTGACCAATCCCCGGAAGCGTCTCGCGGGCCCTTTCATCACCGACCAGCTCGACACCATCCAGGACTGTGGCCGCCAGCGGCAAAAAGTCGGCCGCCACGTCGGCATGAACTACGAGGCTCTCGGCTGCGTTGCATACCGATGGCCTCTGTGTCTTTGCGTTGTGGACAATCCGTGCTGCCATGTCGAGGTCGGCGCCGGCATCCACGTACACGTGGCAGTTTCCGTCCCCGTCGATCACATATGGAACGGTGGCGTTCTCAAGGATCGAGGCGATGAGTGCCGGGCCGCCCCTGGGAATAAGGCAGTCCACGTACCCACGTTGTCGCATGAACTCCACCGCCGCTTCACGGCTGACGTCGTCGACCAGGAGGAGAGCATCTTCAGGAAGGCCGCTCCCGAGAAGCGAGGAACGGATCGAGTCGGTAATTGCCAGGTTCGATGACAGGCCGCCCGAGGAGCCGCGCAGGAACGCCACGTTGCCGGACTTGAGACAGAGGCCGAACGCGTCGCTCGTCACGTTGGGCCGGTTTTCATAGATGATCGCCACAACCCCGAGCGGAACCCTGACCTTTTGCATCTGAAGTCCGTTTGGTCGCACCCACTCAGCGGTAACCGTGCCGACAGGGTCGGGAAGGCCTGCCACCTGGCGAAGACCGTCGGCCATGGCTGCCACGCGTCCCTCATCAAGACGCAGGCGATCGACCAGCTGTTCAGAGGTTCCTGATGTCTCGGCTCGTTTCACGTCAACCTGGTTGGCTGCCAGGATTGTGTCGAAATCAACTAGCAGGCCGTCTGCGGCAGCGTGGAGGGCGGCGTTCTTGGCCCCGGTCGTTGCCGCCGCCACGGCGGCTGCGGCCGCCCTCGCGCGTTTCGCCAGCTCCGAGACCGACGTATCCGCTGCTGTGTGCACGATAAGAGAGGCTACCGACGCTCGGGGGCGCCAACCTCGGGAGATGGCGTGACGACTAACCTCGCTGCGATGAACGGGCCCGAGCCAGAGGTCAGATGGTGACCAGCCGGACCTCACCGGAACACTCACCATCCGGCGGATCCACAGCAGTTGCCGGAGGCATCTTCCTGTCGAGGCTGGCCGGTCTGGTTCGTGAGTCCCTGCTGAGGTCGGTGCTGGGCCTCGGCCCGGCGGCGGACGCATTCGCTGCTGCACTGAGAATTCCCAACGTCTTACAGAACCTGCTCGGGGAGGGCTCTCTTTCGGCCTCGTTCATTCCCGTCTACAGCCGCCTCCTCGGCGAAGGTCGTGAACGGGAGGCCGGCCGAGCCGCGGGCGCCGTTGCCGGCCTCCTGACAGCTCTGGCCGGCACGCTAACGATCCTCGGAATCCTCCTGGCCCGTCCGCTCACGATGCTCCTCACGCCGGGATTCGGCGGGACAAAGCTGGATCTCACCGTTGATCTGGTCAGGATCACCACTGCCGGTGTCGGTTTCCTGGTGCTGTCGGCCTGGTGTCTCGGGGTTCTCAACAGCCACCGCCGGTTCTTCCTCTCCTACGTGGCCCCGGTTCTCTGGAACGCAGCCCAAATTGCGGTCCTGGCTGCCGCCCTGTTCGGCTCATGGAACCCAGTCGACGCTGCCCGTGCTGTTGCCTGGGGCCTCGTCGTGGGCGGGGTGCTCCAGTTCGGGATACAGGCGGTTGCCGTGGCGCGTCTGGCACCTGGCATCAGGTTTTCCCTTGCCGCCCGCCTACCCGACGTAGCCGAGATCCGAAAGAGGTTCGGCCCCGCCGTGCTCGGCCGGGGTGTTGTTCAGCTGTCCAGCTACCTGGATCTGATCCTGGCATCTCTGCTGGCCACGGGAGCCGTCGCCGGTTTGTTGTCGGCTCAGATGCTTTACGCCCTGCCGATCAGCCTGTTCGCCATGAGCGTTGCCGCCTCAGAGTTGCCGGAGATGTCGCGCAGCACCGACACGGCGCTTCTGGTCGAGCGGTGTCACGCTGCCCTCAGACGAACCTGTTTCTTCGTCGCCTTCTCGGCCGTCATGTACCTGGTTGTCGGTGAGTCGATCGTGGGTGCTCTCTTTCGCTGGGGGGCCTTTGACGCCGACGACACGCGGGCCGTCTGGCTCATCCTGGCCGCCTACTCCCTGGGCCTTCCGGCAATCGGCGCGTCGCGCATCTTCCAGAACACCCTGTACTCAGTCGGCGACACGAAGGGTCCGGCCCGCATTGCGGCGATCAGGGTGGTGACGGCTGGCGCTCTGGGGGTGGCCCTCATGTTTCCGCTGGACAACGTAAGCGTGGTGGCCGGTGCCCTCTCTGGAGTTGACAACATCTTCGGTGGCGGTGAAACCCCTCTCGAGATTCCGGGTGTTGCCGGCGCACCGCATCTGGGCGCTGTAGGCCTTGCGCTCGGCTCAGCCGTGGCAGCATGGATTGAGTTGTGGCTGCTGACCCGTCTCGGACGCAGGACCGTGAAGAGCTTTCCTTCAGCGTCCGCATCGGTCGCTCCCCTGCTTCCCGCTCTCGCCATGGCTGCGGTCGTTGGCCTCATCATCGGATCCACGACTGGTGGTCTGCCACCCCAACTGTCGGCGCCTCTGGCTGTAACCGCGGCCGGGATCGCCTACACGGGCGTAGCGAACCTGACCGGCATTGGTGAGGCACGCCTTCTTCTTGGGCAGGTACTGAAGCGCTACAGGGACTGACGCCGACCCGAGTAGATGATGTCCTTCCCGCTCAGGGCAAAACAACCAGGTCGTCGGCGTGGATCACCTCGTGGGACACGCCGTCGGGTAGTTCACCGGTGCGCATCCCCATGTGTGCCTCGAGAAGCCGGGCGTCCTGACGGACCATTCCCTTTGCAAAGACCACCCCGTCGGGATCAACGATCTCTACGGCGTCGCCGGCGTCGAAGGATCCGGTTACCCCGATGACCCCGGCCGGCAGAAGCGAAACGCGGCGCTCCTCGAGTGCCCTTCGGGCACCGGCATCAACTTGAACCCGGCCCGATGATCCAACTGCGAACGCGATCCAGAGGCGACGTGCACCTAGGCGTCCCTCACGGGCCCTGACAACCGTTCCGACACCAGGTGTACCGGCGCAGGCATCTACGACAACACCGGAGCGGCGCGCATCGGCAATGACCGTCCGCACTCCTGACCAACTGGCGATCTTGGCCGCCGCCAACTTGGATGCCATTCCCCCGCTTCCACGAAGCGACCCTGTGGCACCGGCAAGGCGTTCCAGTTCCTGGTCAATTTCGATGATCTCCTCGATCAGGGAGGCGTTTGCATCAAGACGCGGATCTGATGTCAGGAGGCCCGGGGTGTCGGTCAACAGCACGAGCAGGTCAGCCTCTACGAGGTGTGCCACCAGAGCAGCTATGCGGTCATTGTCACCGAAACGGATCTCGTCGTCGGCGATCGCGTCGTTTTCGTTGACAACCGGGACAACCCCGAGCTCAAGGAGGCGTGTAAGGGTGCCGCGTGCATGCAGGTACTGCTTCCTCACAAAGAAGTCCAACGGAGCCAACAGCACCTGGCCGACCATCAGGTCATGTCGCGCCAACTCCCGCTGGTAGGTGCCGATCAGGTGCCCCTGACCGACCGCCGATACCGCCTGGAGGGTGACCGCGTCCCGAGGGCGCCCGGCACCACCCATGCCGAGGTCCGGCAACCCTGCAGCAATGGCACCGGAGGTGACAACGACGACCCAGTGGCCCTGCTCACGCAGGATTGCCACCTCATCGCACAACTTCGCAACGAGGCCTGAGTCGATAACCCCCTCCTCGTCGGTGATCGAGGAGGTGCCGATCTTGACCACCGTCGTGGTCCGTTTCCTGTCGCCCATGATCACTCTTCGTAGTCGAACTCGAGCCGACCGATGCGCACGGTTTCACCATCTCGCACACCGGCCCTGGCGAGCGCCCTGTCGACACCCATGTTCCGCAGCCGCTCGTGCAAATAGTCGAGTGCCTCAAGGTTGGTGAGATCGTTCAGGTTGGTGACCAACTTGACGCGCCTGTCGTTGATCTCCCATGTGCCGTCCTCGCCCCGTTCAACGGCGACGTCAACCGGTTCTGGTCGGTGTACGACCACCGCTGGGCGCCTCACCACGGTCTGGCGCGCCTCGACCACCAGATCAGCAAGCCGGTGGACCAGGGGTTCAAGGCCCTCGCCGGTCATGGCCGAGAGCCGTTCCCCGTCGAAGTCCAGGTCGGCCTCGGCTACGTCGGCGCGTGATCCGACGACGACACGTGGTCGGTCGAGCAGATCAGGTTTGTAGGCCTTCAACTCACCGAGGAGGACGCTCAGCTGTTCGTCGGTCGGGCGCTCAGCTGTCGGTGCCATGTCAAGCATGATCAGGAGCACCCGTGCCCTCTCAATGTGGCGCAGGAAGCGGTGTCCCAGGCCGCGGCCGTCGCTGGCACCTTCGATCAGACCGGGAATGTCGGCGACCACGAACTCGGTTCTGCCTTCAGGTCTGACCACACCGAGGCTAGGTTCGAGGGTTGTGAACGGATAGTCGGCGATCTTCGGCTTTGCCGCCGAGACCCTCGAGATGAGCGTGCTCTTGCCGGCGTTGGGAAACCCCACCAGCGCCACGTCGGCCATCAGCTTCAACTCCAGCCGCAGCCAGCGTTCCTCTCCCTCTTCGCCCTGTTCGGCAAAGGATGGGGCGCGTCTCCGGTTGCTGAGGAACTTTGCGTTGCCGCGGCCTCCTCGCCCGCCATCGCCTCCGAGCCAGCGGTCTCCGCTGACCATCAGGTCCGCCAGGACCTGTCCTGAGTGGAGATCGTGGACCGTGGTGCCCTCGGGGACCTTGATGATCAGGTCTTCGCCGGAGCGTCCGTGGCGTTTGCCTCCGGAGCCGTGGGTTCCGTTGCCGGCTCTTCGGTGTGGGTGGTCCCGGAACGCCAGCAGGGAGGCGACGTTGTGGTCGGCTTCAAGCCAGACGCTTCCGCCGTTTCCTCCGTCGCCGCCGTCGGGGCCTCCCTTGGGCACGTGGGCTTCCCGGCGAAACGACACTGCACCGGCCCCACCGTCGCCGCCGCGTACGTTCAGCCCGCACTCGTCAACGAACTGCGACATGCAGGCAGCCTACTTAGGACATCGGGAGTCCCCTGTTGTCTATTTGCCTCCCTAGGGTGTCTGGATGGCGGTTCAGGAGGCCCACCCGGCTGCAGATGGCCCAACCGAGAGATCGGAGCGTTGGGCATCCACTATGGAAGGCACTACCGATGCCAACACCGGGGACGGTGTGCGGACTGCTCATTCTGACAGCACTGCAAGAGCCGGCTCGGCTGGTGTCTTGGATCGTGAAGGTCGGGAGAGCAACAACGAGTTCTCCCTGTCGCCCGAAGCGACCAGAGCTGCCGACGGTGGCAGTCGCCTCGTTGAGGAACCTCCGGACCAGCTGCGCACCTGCTTCGAGCGTGACCGTGACCGCATCCTGCACTCGACGGCGTTCAGGCGACTGGCCGGCAAGACCCAGGTCTTCGTGTTTCCTGAGGACCACCAGCGTTCAAGACTTACCCATGCTCTCGAGGTGGCCCAGGTGGCAACCTCGATAGCCCGTGCCCTGAGGTTGAACGTGCCCCTCACCGAGGCCATCGCTCTGGGCCATGACTGCGGTCATGGGCCCGGCGGGCACGCCAGCGAGGATGCCCTGTCTCCCTACCTGGAGGGTGGTTTCGACCATGCCGTCTGGGGGGCAGACATTGCGCTTTCCCCTCTCAACCTCTGCTCTGAAACCCTTGATGGCATTCGCAACCATTCCTGGTCCAGACCCGCTCCATCTACTCCTGAGGGCGAGGTCGTGAGTTGGGCTGACCGCATCGCCTACGTCTGTCACGACTTCGAGGATGCCGAGCACGCCGGCGTCGTTGAGGCTTACCAGCTGCCACTTCTTGTTCGGGAGCGCTGTGGCTCCACCCGGCGCGAGCAGTTGGCCGCCCTCATAGACGGGCTTCTCAGCGGCACCACGCGGACTGGCCGGGTCTCGATGGACGAGCCGGTGGCCGAGGCACTCGCCGCCTTCCGGACCTTCAACTATGAGGACATCTACCTTCGACCCGCGTCACTCGATCAGGCACGACGCGTCATCGACATGCTGCGGGCGCTTGTTGACCACATCACCGCGAACCCGCAGAACCTGCCCGCCGACGCCGACATGTCGGGAACCGATGCAACCCGTATCGCAACGGTCGGCTACGTGGGCGGCATGACCGACAGGTTCGCCTGCCGGAGCGCCGTTCGGCTTCTGGACTGGCCTGCCGAGCGGCTACCGGTGGGCCTGGACCTACGCCCCTGAGACTCCGGCGTCTTGTTCTGCTTTAATGGCTCATCGGCCGAGGTGAGGGACCCCCGTGGAACTACCTAGAAAAACGGGGATCTTGGTACTGTCGCTCTTGCTGTTTGCTGTCTCCTGTGCGGCCGGCGACCCGGTGGACGATTCGACTATCCCACCCTCCAATGCCTCGCCTGCGGCAACCTCCCAGGCGGCAGTTGCTGCACTCACCTCACCTGAACCATCGATTCCTGCCTCAACCACCGCCCCGGCAGAGGACGATGAGGAGCCCACGGCCGAGGATTCCGTTTCCGACGAGGTGCTCTCGGCCTTAGTGGATGAGGAGAGAACTGAGGCACCCTCGGAGGAGAACGGGGACGGGCACGAAGTTGAGACACCAGCAGAATCAGCGGAGCAGGGATCTTATGAAGGGCCACCGGTGGCCGATCTCCTAGGAATTCAGGCACCACAGTTCCAGGAGTGCCTCACCTACTACATCGCCCAGGTCGCCTGGCAGGCCTGAAGCTCGGAACGGATCAGCCATCCAGCGAGGAGGTAGAGATGGTCCTCTACTGCCAGGCAAGGTTCGCCTCGCCGGACGGACCCGGTGAGCTGGACGGGGGAGGTGACACCGCTCAGCCCGGTGGCGGAAACATCTTCACCTCAGGTCCGCCTGAACAGCAGGCCTGCCTGCGCGACGCCCTCGGAGATGCCGTGTTCGAGGCCATAGCATCCGGGGAGCGCGTGCCCACCGAGGCCGACAACAGGGCGATGAACCCCTGTGTCGGAGGCGAGCCGGATCGCGGGGAGCCAGCCCCTGACAATCAGATACCAGGCAGCGCCAGCCCCCCATCCGATGAGAGCCCCCCGCCCGGTGGAGGCGGGAGTCTGGGCAGCCAGCCCCCCGAGATGCAGGACTGCCTACGGGGCGCACTTGGAGACGCTCTGTTCGATGCAATCCTGTCCGGTTCCCAGGCTCCAACTTCCGCCCAGAACGCAACCATGGATGAAGCTTGTGGCTACGGCGGTCCCGGGCCAACCGCCCGCCTGCCAATTGGCGACTTTCCACTAGCCGATAGCCCACCGCCGCCCGAACGCAACTACCCGAAGGAGTCAGTGTCGTTCTCAGAGGCTCGCTTCATCCGAATGCTCGAGCTCCTCCGCGACGACCAGTACGTGGCAGACCTGCTGGCCGGGGGCTTCAACACCTGGGGCATTCAGGCCACCTACACGGTTGGAGACAACGGGAGCATTGAATGGCTGAACGTTTCGCAGTTGGTCGAGGCCATTTCGGTCGCTCGTAGGGCTGGCCTTGCCGTGAGGCTTGTACCTGCGCACTTCGAGGAGATGTTCAAAGACAGCCTGCCAGAGGAGAACCTCGCGGCCCTTTATCAGAACCGCCTGGTTGCAGCTCTGGAGCTGGCAGGTCTTGCCGAACGGCTGAACGTTGAGTACTTCACCCCGATTGGCGAGGCAGAGGGCCAACTGGATGATGGAGCATTCGGACCTGGTCTCGCAACCGATCTCGACATGAGCAATTCTGCCAGCATCCTGGATCCGACTCTTGACCCGAATCTCGTAAACCGCGTCTCGCTCATTAGCGAGTGGCTGGAGAACATGGCTCCAAGCCTCCGAGACGCGTTCTCCGGTCAACTCGTCGCACACTTCGGTACCCCACACACCGGGTACCGCGTACCGAGCTGCGACATCGTCGGGACGACACTTGACCACTATGAAATAGAGGACCTTGATGTCTTTCGCTCCATGACTTCAGCAGGGCTCAACTCACTCGTAACCTCGGCCAGCGCCAGTGGAATCGGCTGGCGGGTGGTTGAGACCTACTTCTACTGGAGCGAGATCGCCGATCCCTACGCACAGGACGACCTCAATAGCATCGAGGCAGGCGACGTCGCAGAGTGGGAGGATCAGGAACTGGTCGCACGCCTCCGGGACCTGCAGGACGACTACTTCAGGATTGCCCTTGAGGAGTACGGAGCCCTCTCGGGTGGCCGCGGCTTCGACTCCGGAGGCTGGATCAACCCGGGTGTGGAGATCGGTGGTTCGCCTGCCGAGGCTGTGATACGGGAGTTCTTCGCAGGCCGCTGAGCGGCAGGGTCAGTCGGTGAGGATGTCGACGAGCTTGCGCCCGCCGCGGTAACCGAACTTGACCACACCGTCGGCTGTGGCGAAAAGGGTGTCGTCGCCTCCACGGCCCACGTTGGTGCCGGGATGGAACTTGGTGCCGCGCTGACGCACGATGATGCTGCCGGCGGTTACTGCGCCGCCGTCGAACACCTTTACGCCCAGGCGCTGAGCATTGGAATCGCGTCCGTTGCGGGTTGAGCCACCGCCCTTGGTCTTTGACATGTCGTCAGCCCCTCTTGATTCCCGTGATTTCGATCTCGGCCAGGTGCTGGCGGTGACCCCACCTGCGACGCTGGTTGCTCTTGTTCTTGTAGGTGAAGGCGTTGATCTTGGGGCCCCTTGCATCGGCCACGATGCGTACGGTCACCGCTGATCCTGCAAGTGCCTCTGGGGTTGCCAGAACATCGTCGCCGTCGACGAGCATGATCGGCTCGAACTCGATGTCGGCACCAAGATCGCCAAGGCGCTCTACGACGACACGTTGGCCTTCTTCGACCTTGTACTGCTTTCCGCCTGTGGCGATCACTGCATACATAGAGCCTGCAGGCTATCTGGGAGGCGTATCGACACCACCGTGACCGATGACTCGTCTGGGTCCCGGAACGCTCCCCTGCTCATCGCCTACCGGCCCTCCCGGAGCCGGCCAGGAGCTTGTCGTCGAGCTCGACGCCATGACCACCGCAATCGTCGCAGATCGACGAGAAGGACTGCAGAAGCCCCTCCCCTATGCGTTTGCGGGTCATCTCGACAAGACCGAGGTCGGAGATGTCAAACACCTGAGTTCGGGTCTTGTCGCGTCCCAGGGCATCGCGCAGGGTGCGGGCCACGTTCTCGCGGTTCGACTTGACCTCCATGTCGACGAAGTCGATGACGATGATTCCGCCAATGTCGCGGAGCCGGAGTTGTCGGGCGATCTCCTCGGCGGCCTCCAGGTTGTTCCGGTAGACGGTTTCCTCGAGGCTCGACTTTCCGACGTTCTTGCCTGTGTTCACGTCGACGACGGTGAGGGCCTCGGTGGTCTCGATGATGAGGGATCCGCCCGATGGCAGCCAGACCTTGCGGTCGAGGGCCTTTCGGAGTTGTTCGTGCACGTGGTGGCGCTCGAACAAGGGCAGCGTCTCAACCTCGGGGTCGTGGTAGCTGATTCTGTCAACGAGGGCCGGGTTGATGCTCTCCACGTAGGAGCGGACCTGTTCATACATTTCGCGGTCGTCGATGACGACGCCTCGAAAGTCCTTGTTGAACTCCTCGCGGATGAAGCGGAAGGCCATCTCGGGTTCCCGGTAGAGCAGGCTTGGGGCCTTGGCGCTCTTTGAGAGGGTCTCGATTTCCTCCCACTGCTGGGCGAGCCGACGGACGTCGCGGGCGATCTCCTCTTCGGTGATGTTCTCGGCTGCGGTGCGCACGATGATGCCGTGCTGCTTGGGCTTCACCTTGTCGAGGATTGAGCGGAGCCTCTTACGTTCGGAGTCGGGTAGGCGCTTGGAGATTCCGTAGGTGGTGCTGTTTGGCACCAGCACCACGAACCGACCGGCCAGGGATATCTCCTGGGTGAGCCGTGCCCCCTTGTGCGCGATCGGGTTCTTGGTGACCTGGGCGATAATCGTCTGCCTTGCCCTCAGCACCTGTTCGATTCGGGGTCGTTGCCCACCCTCAAGGTCCTCGGCATCGAACTGGAGGTCACCCCTGTAGAGGACCGCGTTCTTGGGCGTTCCTATGTCGACAAACGCCGCCTCCATGCCCGGAAGGACGTTTTGGACCTTGGACAGGTACACGTTGCCGTGGATCTCGCCGACGTCGTCAGCAGGGCGGGACAGGTAGTGCTCGATGAGCGCCCTTCCCTCGAGGATCGCCAGTTGTGTGAAGCCATCCGAGACGCTTACGCACATCAGGTAGCGGCCGATCGGCTTTCCCCTGCGTTCACGCCCACGCCGACTCTTCAGGGTCGCCTCGTCCAACTCGATGGGACCGTCGTCGGTGACGGCCTCTACAGGACGTCCCCTGTCCCGGTTCTGCCCGCCGCTGTGACCGCCCTGACCGCCACGACCACGACCGCGGCCGCCACGTCGGCGACGCCGCTTGCGCCCCCCGCCGTCACCGGAGCCGGAGCCGGGCTGTGATGACCGGTTCCCGCCGTCATCCGAGGATGGTGCGGGACGGCTGTCGCCAATCTGGGGTTTCGGAGCAGGACGGCTGTCGCCGATCTGCGGCTTTTTGTCAGACGATCCGGCAGGTGCCGGTCGGCTCTTCTGGTTGTCGGTGGAAGAAGAGGCAGCCGTCTCGGCCCGCCCCTCGCCACCAGTGTCTTGAGACATTGCATGTTTCCCTTCTAGTCACGCCCGCAACTCTGCGAGCGGGGCAGGGGCGGCATCGACCGAAAGCGGCTCGATGCGATCGTCTCCCTGCGACATCCATTGGTTCATCCTGCACACCGATCGGGCCCTAAGTGGCGGATCCATTGCCGCCAGCATCTCGTCCGGTCGAAGTGCACGGGGCTGGGTGCCAAGGTCGGCTGTCAACCGGACCCCGTCATCTGTCGCCCCAGTGACGTCGAGTGCGAGAACCTGGTGTCGGATGTCTTCGGTGACGGTCCGGCCCTTTCGCTCACGCTCGACGACGATCTCATTGCGCGCCAGAAATTCAGCTATCTGCTGTGACGCCTCTCCATCTCTGATTCCGTCGATGACAATCTCCCAGGTGCACGAGGTGACAGCCTGTTGGAGGGAGTCGGCTCCCCGGTCGGATGGCGCCACCGCCGTGACATCAAAGCCGGTTGGAAGGGCCTCGTCTATCCGACGCATCATCGCCGCGGCTTGAGCCGGGTTCCAGTCGGCATCATCGGCAGGTTCGAGCAGCTCAGCTTCGAGGTACTCGGCCCGGGATTCATAGCCCGTTGACAGGGCCAGTCCGAACGAAAGCTTTGGTCGTGGTGAAAAGCCCTCGCTGTATGCCACCGCCAGATCTGCCTTGCGCAGCGAACGTTCCCAGATTCGGGCTACGTCGCGGTGACCCACGAAACGCACCTTTCCGGTCTTTGAGAATCGGATTCGGAGGCGCATCAGGTTGCCGCCTCAGCCGTTTGCCTCGGCCTGGGAGCCAGGGTGACGGGAACACCGCCGCCTACGACATCTGGTTGACCTGTTCCCTGGCTTCCTCCTGCGGGGGGAACTGCCGAGGCCACGACGTGTTCAATTCCGTAGCCCGTGCAAGCGCCACAGTCGTAACAGGGAGTCCAGCGGCAGTCCTCGAGGCCGACCTCTTCGAGCGCATCGCGCCAGTCCTGCCAGAGGAAGTCCTTGTGAAGGCCGGCCGAGAGATGGTCCCATGGCAGGACCTCATCGAGGGTGCGGTGCCTGTACACGTACCAGTCCAGAGACAGGCCGTTCCTGGCCATGGCGTTCTCCCACAGGGAGATGTCGAAATGCTCGCCCCACTCCTGAAACACGCCGCCGTGGCGCCACACGTCCTCGATGACTGCACCCAGGCGACGGTCTCCCCTGCTGAAGAGGCCTTCGACTACCGAGGCACGCGCGTCGTGCCACTTGAGCTTCACCCCGTTGTAGGTCTTTCCGCCGCTCCGAAGACCGTCGCGGAGGAGACCAATCTTGCGTCGCAGTTCGGTCTCAGTGTTCTGTCCGAACCACTGGAACGGTGTGAACGGTTTAGGGACGAAACCTCCGAGAGAAATGGTCACGGACGGGCTGCGGTGATGCTCGCGCCCCACGTCGATGCACCTCCTTGCCAGATCCAGGATTGCCAGGGTGTCCTCGTCGGTCTCGGTCGGAAGGCCGGTTAGGAAGTAGAGCTTCGCCCTCCGCCAGCCCTGGGAGAATGCCGAGCCGACGGCTCCGTAGAGGTCCTCTTCGTTGATGAGCTTGTTGATGACCTGCCGGAGTCGCCATGATCCGGCCTCGGGGGCGAAGGTGAGGCCTGTGCGCCTGGCCTTTTGGATCTCTGCGGCGATGCCGACGGTGAATGCGTCTACCCGTAGGCTCGGCAGCGACACGGACACCTGTCCGCAGACATCGTCTGCAACGGCTGTTGCCACCACCTGCTCGATGCCGCTGAAGTCCGCTGTGCTGAGAGACGTGAGGGCCACCTCGTCGTATCCGGTTCGGCGGAGGCCGTCGGTGACCATTGTCCGGACCTGTTCTGCCGGTCGCTCCCGGACCGGCCGTGTGATCATGCCTGCCTGGCAGAATCGACAGCCGCGTGTGCAACCCCTGAAGACCTCGACGTTGAGACGGTCGTGGACAACCTCGGTCAGGGGGACCAGTTGGTTCTTCGGATACGGCCATGCAGCTAGGTCGGCGATGGTGCGCTTCTCGACCACGGCGGGTATGCCGGCGCTCCGTGGTGTCAGGGACACCAACCGGTCCCCGTCGAACTCGGCCTCGTACATGGATGGCACGTAGACGCCCTCGATCCGAGCCAACTCCCTCAGGATCCCGTCACGCGATGACCGACCCGATGCCTTCCATTCCGCCACCACCTCGGAGATCTCGGATACAACCTCCTCGCCGTCTCCCAGCACCGCAGCATCGATGAAGTCGGCGAGAGGTTCGGGGTTGTAGGCACAGTGGCCTCCGATGATCACGAGCGGGTCCTCAGCCCTGCGTTCGGTGGTGTGAAGCGGCACACCTGAGAGGTCAAGGCATTCCAACAGGTTCGTGTAGACCAACTCCGAGGAGAGGTTGAAGGCCAGGACGTCGAACTCGCCGGCGGCCCGGTGCGTGTCTACCGAGAACAGGGGCAGCCCGGTTCTGCGCAGCACACCCGCCATGTCGGTCCATGGCGCGTAGGAGCGCTCAGCGACCGCATCGGGCCGTTCGTTGATGATCTCGTACAGGATCTGAAGACCCTGATTGGGGAGCCCCACCTCGTAGGTGTCCGGGTAGATCAGGAGCCAGGCCGCCTTCTCGGGACGGTGCTCAGGGATAATCATCCCGTCTTCGCAACCGATGTAGCGGGCCGGCTTCTGGACCTCGCCGAGAACACGCTCGAGCTCGGGCCAGAGCGAACTCATGACCCGATCAGCGTATCGAGAGTCTGCCGAGACCGGCGCTACAGGTCTCAATCCCTACAGCGCGGATCTCGCCTTGTGGTGGTGGCGCCTCATGTGCACGCTCTGAACAAGACCCAACGCCACAAATGTGGTCACAATTGATGACCCTCCGTAGCTGACCAGCGGCAACGGAATGCCTGTGATCGGCATGATTCCGGTGGACATGCCAACGCTCTGGAACACCTGGAAGAGCAGCATCGAGAACACCCCGGCTGCCAGGAGCATCCCGAACCTGTCATCGGCCATCCGTCCGATACGCCAGACACGTGCAAGCAACAGCGCTATCAGTGCAAGGACGACCGCACTCCCGACGAAGCCGGTCTCCTCGGCTATCACGGTGAAGATGAAGTCGGTCTGCTGTTCGGGTACCAGATCAGAGATGTTCTGGGTTCCCTCAAAGAGCCCGGTCCCCGTCAGCCCCCCGTTTCCGATTGCCACCTGCGCCTGCTCGAGGTTGTAGCTGGCAGCAGTGTTGGCCTCGTCGTCGACAAACACGAGGAGTCGCTTCACCTGGTAGTCGGCCAGGAGATCCGACTGAAGAACCATCACCATCCCGGTGAGGAGCATCAGGCCAAGGATCAACAGGTGACGGCCCTTCACCCCCGACACGAGGATCATCCCGGCCGCAATCGCTCCGTAGACGAGAATCGTCCCGAGGTCGGGCTGCATGAGAATCGCACCCACGGGGGCACCGACCATCACGACAGCGACAGCCAGACGTGCGGCACCTACCTCATGTACTGCTCCCAGCCATGCGGCCAGAGCGACGATGACTGCTACCTTGCCGAACTCTGACGGCTGGAACTGGTAGCTGCCGAACTGGAACCAGGCCCTGGCCCCCTTCACCTCGACCCCGATCAGGAGCACGCCTGTCAACAACACCATCAGGCCCAGGTAGGCGGGCAGGGCGAGGCGCTGCGCCCAGCGGTGCCCCACCCAGGCGGTCACCAACATGACCGCTGCCCCGATACCGACAAAGACCATCTGGCGGTTTAGGAAAGCCGTGTCAGCCGGACGTAGCTCGGTGACCGGACCCCGGGTCGCCGAGTAGACCATCACCACGCCAATGGCAGCCACGGCAAGTGCCAGCACCGGCAGCAGAAGGTCTATATGCCGCAGCACGGTCGGCCGGTCGAACCGGGGTTTGCGGATATCAACCATCGGTAGTTCCGAGGTTGGCTATGAGCTCATCGACCAGAGGCCCGCAGTCCACCCTCTCGCCTCGCACCCGGACGATTCCGTCGGCATCCAGAACCGGGCCGCTTGCCGGGTCGGCCGTCGGGTCGACTCCCTTGAGGCGCTCAAGCGTGTCGCCGGTGATCCACTCGTACCAGGAGGCGCAGAGAGGCAGAGCGGCAGAGCGTGCATACCTGACAGCTGCCGTGGGTGCCTCGTCCACTGTGCCGGTAAGCACCGGTTCCATGACCCTCGCCACGAGCGGTGCAGCGACCTGGCTACCGAAGCCGGCTTCTTCCATCACGGCGACCATCACGTGGGTTGGGGCATAGGCAGGTCCGAACGCGGCGAACAGGGATGTATCAGCCTTTCCACGCACCTCGGCAGTTCCTGTCTTGGCGGCAACCGGGAACTCCTCGAGCGGAAAGTAGGTGCCGTTGGTGGCCGTCGAGTTGAAGGCCCAGTAGGCGGTCCCCTCGGGATCCGCTGTCACGCCTGACAGGCCCTCGAGTACCAGTTCCCTAAACTCCGGGTCGATCTCCACCTGCGACACGGCACGAGCTCCGATGACACGCAGGGTCTCGCCGTCGCGATCCACCACCCTTCCGACGACGGTAGGGGCCATTCGCGTTCCACCGTTGGCGAATGTGGCATACGCGTTGGCCAACTGAATAGGGGTGACGAGTACGTCTCCCTGGCCGATAGCGGTGTTCACGTTGTCGCCCGAGTACCACTCTCCGAACGGGAAGGCCACGGGGTTGTCCTCATGTCTCTGCTTCCGGTTGGCCGGGGTCGGCATGAAGCCGTCCTGTTCGAAGGGCAGGGGTACGCCGCTCTTGTAGCCAAGGCCATAGCTGGTGGCAGCTTCCTGAATGGCGGTCTCGGTGTGGAGAGGGTTGATGTAGACCGACTCGCCGATCGTGTAGTAGTAGACGTCGCTCGAAACGGTCAGGCTGCGAGGCAGGTCCACGTTCTCATAGGTCTTGCTGCCGGCGTTCTTGAAGACGCAGCCACTGGCCTCCTCCTCCTGTTCCTCAGCGTCGGCCCTGCAGCTCTGGAGGAAGTAGGACCCCGGGTCGTCCCAGAGTTCGTCCGCCTCTGGGACGCGTCCCACGCCGAACACGTCCTCGTGCCAAGCCGCGTGGGCGGTGAACAGCTTGAAGGTGGATCCGGGTGCGTACTCGCCCTGGATCGCCCGGTTGAACATTGGAAGGTCGTTGGCCGGATCGTTCAACTCGTTCCAACGATCCACCGAGAACCCTCCGATCGACTCGTTTGGGTCGTAGGACGGATAGGAGGCCATCGCTACCACGCTCCCGCTGACCGGGTCCAAGATCACAACCGCTCCACCCGGCACCACGAAGGCGGCGGGATCCTCGCTCGACCCCTCCTCCCTTTCCGGCTGAACGGCACGTGCCAGTTCGACAGACCGCTCCAGTTCGGTCTCAACTAGCCACTGCACGTCGATATCGAGTGTGAGGATCACGTCGTCGCCGGGGATCGGTGCGAAGAACAGGTCCTTTCGTTCACGGACAATCTCGCCGCGACGATCAACCTCGACGACACGTCGCCCGGCGACACCGCGCAGGTCGTCTTCGAACATCAACTCGATGCCGGCCTTTCCTATCTCGTCCCGCAGCCGGTACTCCTTGCCCGGCGACGTGTGACGGGACAGCAACTCAGCCTCGTTGACGGGACCGACCCAGCCCAGGACGTGGGTGGCAAGGTCCCCGTAGAGGTAGGACCTGACCGTGCTGTCCACGACGGTGACACCGGGATAGAGGTCTCGTCGCTCCCCGAAGAAGACAAGCAGGTCCTCGCTGACATCAAGCGCAATGGGTATGTCGTCGTAGTAGCCAAAGGCCCTGTCGGCAAGCGAAGCCTCAATGTCGGAAACCTTCAGGAGTTGGCCTGAACGGTTCACCTCGACGGCGATCCTGGTCAGCATCCTGCGACGATCCACGGCGTCGAGGTCGGCCTCTTCCAGTTCGCGTGGGTTGATGGTGATCATCGTTGTGAGACGGTTGCCGACAAGCGTCCGTCCCTCTACGTCGAGGATCCTGCCCCGCGGCGCCGGCACGTCAATCACGCGCGTGATGTTGCTGGCGGCGGCGGCAACGGCCTGCTCGCTGATCATCACCTGCAGGTACCACAACCTCGCCCCAAGGGCCACGAAGAGTGAGACGGCTACAACAGCCAGCACCCGCATCCGGTATCGGGCTATCTCATCCATGACGTTGGTATGGCAATCAGGAGGTGGCGGATCGGAGTCGGATCTCAGGTGGCAGGCCCCCGAGGACAGCCCAGCGGACGGCTCGGTTGACCGGCGGAGCTACTGCGGTCGTCAGGGCGGCCACCGTTAGGGCCTTGACGAGAAGTAGCGCCGGGTCAAAGGGTGGCAACCCGAACAGGAGGCCAACGGCTGCAACCATGAACATTCCGCATGCGATGGCCAGTAGCAGGGCGACCGCATCGGTCAACTTCGTGGAACGGATCATTCGCTGCTCAAGGCTGCTGACCGCAACAGCCAGTGGCGGAAACACGAGTGCGTGAAGCCCCAGAGGCGCCGACATGATCGAATCCTGCAGGAGACCGGCAAAGAAGGCCACCAATGCTCCCCTCTCGGGGCCTCCATGAAAGCCGGCCAGGATCGCCACGACGAGCATCAACTCCACCGATGACCCCTGGATTCTGAACTCGGTCAGGATGCTCACCTGGGCCACGAGCGCTGTGAGAAGAAGGGCCATCACCCTCAGCTTGCTGCTCATCTGTCAACCCCTGTCGGCTCGTCGACGATGAGCACCTTCAGAAAGCTGAGGTTCTCAAGGTCGGCTGACAACTCGACGATTATCGAACGCCTGTAGTCGGCGTTCGCATCCGGGTCCAGGACCCTTCCGATGGGAATGTCGGCGGGAAACACGCTGCGCCCACCGGAGGTGACCACGACCTCGTCGCTTTCGACCTGTGCGTCCAGGCGAACACCCGATTCGATTCTGAGGATTCCGTCTGTTCCTGTTCCCTTGGCCAAGCCCTCGTCCTGTGACGTGACAAGCCTCACCCCTACCCTGAAGTCCGGGTGGGTGGCCAGCTGGACCAGTGAACGGGAACGGTCCACCTGTTCGAGGCGGCCGACCAGACCAGCGCCGGTGACCACGGCCATACCCTCCTCGAGGCCGTCGTCGGTGCCTTTGTCCACCTCTATTAGATGGTCTGTGAAGTTTCCCGGTGGGCTGCCGAGGATCCTCACCACCACGGCTTCAAAGTCCGAGTAGTCGATGTCTACCTCGCTGAGCAGCCTGTTGAGCAGCTCGGTGTCGGCCTCTGAGGTAAGCGCGTTGCCGCGCATCCGGGCTAACTCGACCTCGAGACGTTCGTTCTCCATTCGGAGGTTCTCATAGCCGAAAATCCCGTTCCATGCGGTCTGGACGGGATCGGTGAGACGGTCGCTGAGAGTCCGAACTGGCTCCAGAATGTCTCTCACACCATGTTGGAATGCGTCCAGCGGTTGGAGTCCCCGGAACTGGAGCGTGAGAAGTGTGAGCGCTGCAGCCAGCAGGATCAGCAGCGTGGGGCGGGGCCTGTCGGCGGGCCGCTGGGCCGCCATGGGCTACTGGTTGCCGTCGCCGAAGATGACGCTACCGAAGACGTCGAACTCCTCGAGCGCCCGACCGGCGCCGAGCACGACAGCCAGGAGGGGATCTGGTGCCAGGCGTACCGGCATCCCTGTCTCGGCGTGAAGCAGTTCAGGAAGGCCGACGAGGAGGGCTCCCCCACCTGCAAGGGTGATGCCGTGTTCCATGATGTCGGCGGCCAGTTCTGGCGGGGTCCGATCAAGGGTGACCTTTACCGCATCCACAATGGAGGCCACGGGCTCCTCGATGGCCTCGCGTACCTCTGTCGTTGAGATTGTGACCAGTCTCGGGAGGCCGGTCATGAGATCACGTCCTCTTACCTCGGCCATGCGGTCCTGGGTAAGGGGGACCGCTGATCCGAGAGCGATCTTGATTTCTTCCGCTGCCCTGACGCCGATGCTCAGGCCATGCTCCTTTTTCATGAACTGTCCGATTGCCTCGTCAAGCTCGTCGCCTCCTATCCGGGAGGACTGGCTGGCTACCACTCCCCCGAGGGAGATGACCGCCACCTCGGTGGTTCCGCCGCCGATGTCGACGATCATGGATCCGCTGGGGGCTGCGATGTTGAGGCCGGCTCCGATGGCTGCTGCGATCGGTTCTTCGATGATGTAGGTGGGTGCCCGGGCTCCTGCGTATTCGGCCGCTTCCTGTACGGCCCGGCGCTCAACACCGGTCACACCGGATGGCACGCAGATGACCATTCGGGGCTTTGACCAGCGACGGTTGTGAACTTGCTGTATGAAGTAGCGAAGCATCTTCTCGCATACCTCAAAGTCGGCGATGACACCGTCCTTGAGGGGGCGGCTGGCCTTTATGTGGCCAGGTGTTCGGCCGATCATGCGTCGGGCCTCGGAGCCGACCGCCAGTGGGGTTCCGTCAATAACGTTGATTGCGACTACGGAGGGTTCATCAAGAACGATTCCCTCGCCTCGCACGTAGACGAGG
Organism: Actinomycetota bacterium; assembly: GCA_014381745.1. Classification (GTDB taxonomy): domain Bacteria; phylum Actinomycetota; class Acidimicrobiia; order Acidimicrobiales; family MedAcidi-G1; genus UBA3125. The sequence continues at coordinate 280,531 of JACNLA010000028.1, forward strand.
GTGTTGGCGGTGCCCAGGTCGACTGCGATGTCGCGCCCGCCAAAGATCGGGTTCCTCGCTGTACGTGCTCCGCTGATGCCCATCGGCAATTTCCGTTCGATCACATGTTCCGGGTTACAGGTGCACCGTACGCCCCGCCGACCACCCACCGGGGGCAGCACGTAACAGTGCTCCCGACGGGTGCTGCCAGATGCTCTGAACACCACGTTTCGGACGGGACCGTAACGCGTTCTGAGGTGTTTTGCCACTCTGGGCGCATGCTCGGCCACGCAGGGCGGACATGTTCACCATGATTCCCCGGAGTCAGGCCCTGATTTCAAGACCGGGAAAGAAAATCTCGATCTCCCGCTGGGCGGACTCGATCGCATCGGAGCCGTGGACAAGGTTCTCGGTCACAGCCAGACCGAAGTCTCCCCTGATCGTTCCCGGCGCCGCCTGACACGGATCAGTGGCCCCCATCAGGGTGCGGACGACCCCCACGGTCCCCTCGGGACCACCGACGACGAGCAGCATGGCCGGTGAGCGAGACATGAACGCCACCAGGTCACCAAAGAACGGCTTCTCAGCATGCTCGGCGTAGTGGCGAGCAAGAACATCTCTGTCGAGGCTGCGCAACTCACTGGCCAGGATGGTCAGGCCCTTGCGCTCAAACCTGCCGATGATCTCGCCTACGAGCCCCCTCTCAACCGAGTCGGGCTTGCAAATTACGAATGTTTTCTCCATGAGCGCAGGCTAGGCCTCACATTTCGCTATCGAAATCCGGATCACCAGAAGAGCCGATATCAACTGCAGCCGCCCTCGCCTCAGCCAACACATAGAAGGATCCTGTCACCAACACCATGTCGTCATCGTCGGCCAGAGCGAGCGCCCGTCTCAGCGCCTCAGCCGCATCCGGTGCCACCTCCACCTCAAGACCCCTCTCGCTGCAGCACGACCCTAGAACCGCACCCGGGATAGCTCTCGGCGACGGTGCCGTGAAGACGATCACCACGTCAGGGTCGAGGCCGACGAGCTCATCGACCACGGCGCCGGGCTGGCGAGGCCCGAGCATGCCGAGCACCAGGATCCGCCGCGCCACAGGAAACACCTCTGGCGCCGTCTCGGCTAGAGCACGCGCCGCTTGGGGATTGTGTGCGCCGTCGAGGAGCACCAGCGGACGGCTGGAAATCACCTCCAGCCGTCCGGGAATCAGCATCCCGGCAAACGCTTCAGAGACAACCTCGTCGTCAAGTTGGGTATCCAGCATCGCCTCGACGGCGGTCAACGCAATCGCCGCGTTGTCAGCCTGGTAGAAGCCGTGCAGCGGAAGGTATACCTCGTCATGGCGGCCGAATGGTCCGAACAGGTCGATCATCTGACCGCCGACTGCAGGAGAAGATGCCGACACACCAAAGTCGCTGCCGCGCACAAGAAGTGGATCCGGCCCCTCAGCCATGAACACGTCAAGCAGCTCGACCGAGGTGTCACCGAGAACGAGGGGCCTACCTTCGACGATGATCCCAGCCTTCTCCATGGCAACAGCTCTACGCCAGTCGCCCACACCGTCGGTGTGATCCATGCCGATGTTGGTAATCACCGAGACCCTGGACTCGATGACGTTGGTGGCGTCGAAGCGACCAAGAAGACCCACCTCGACAACGGCTGCATCGACAGCCTCGTTGCTGAACCACAGGAAGGCTGCAGCCGTAAGAATCTCGAAGTACGAGGGGTGTTCATCAAGAACTCCGACATAGCGGGCCAGATCCTCGATCAGATCGCCAAAGTCCTCTTCGGTGATCAACTCACCGGAGATCTTCAACCTCTCCCTGATGGTGTCCACATGGGGGCTGGTGTAGGAGCCCACCCGTAGGCCTGCAGAAGCCAACAGAGCACTGGCCATGGCTGCAACCGAACCCTTGCCGTTTGTGCCGGTCACATGAATCGACGGAAGGTCGATCTGCGGATCACCCATCGAGGCGACGAGGCCCCGAATGGAATCCAGGCTCAGACCATGGATTCGGCCTGCCGTTGCCTCAAGGTTTACGTACCCGTCGAGAAAGTCGAGGGCGTCGCGGAACTCCACGATCGCCGGGGCTTGCTAGGAGGCGGCGCGGTCGCGACGCTCGTCGTCACGGGGCAGCACCGTCGGCATCTGGCGCTCGCGAACCGTGTCGATGTCGACGACCACCTTTCCGGCTGCCTCGTCGCTTGGCAGGTCGTACATGACGTCCAACAGGACCTCTTCGAGGATCGCCCTGAGGCCGCGTGCCCCGGTACCCCTCTCAAGCGCCTGTTCGGCGATGGCGGCGAGAGCTTCTTCGCTGACCTCCAACTCGATCTCTTCGAACTCGAAGATCTTCTGGTACTGCTTCATGAGGGCATTGCGGGGCTCAACCAGAATCTGGACGAGGGCGTCGACCTCCAACTGGGAGACCGTGCCGACAACCGGCAGGCGTCCGATGAACTCCGGAATCAGGCCAAACTTGATCAGGTCCTCTGGTCGAACGGTGGCGAAGAGCGACCCGAGGTCCTTTTCGCTGGCGGTACGGACATCGGCACCAAAGCCCACGGCGACCCCGCCGAGGCGATTCTCGATTACCGTCTCGAGGCCGGCAAAAGCTCCACCGCAGATGAACAAGATGTTTGTCGTGTCGATCTGGAGGAACTCCTGGTGCGGGTGCTTGCGACCCCCCTGGGGCGGCACAGCGGCTGTAGTTCCCTCGAGGATCTTAAGGAGTGCCTGCTGCACCCCTTCGCCTGAGACGTCCCTCGTAATGGACGGGTTCTCGCTCTTGCGGGCCACCTTGTCTATCTCGTCTATGTAGATGATCCCTGTTTCGGCCTTTTTGATGTCGTAGTCAGCCGCCTGGATCAGCTTCAGGAGAATGTTCTCGACGTCTTCGCCCACATAGCCGGCCTCGGTCAGTGCGGTGGCGTCGGCGATCGCAAACGGGACGTTGAGCATCCGGGCCAGGGTCTGGGCCATGAGGGTCTTGCCGCAGCCGGTGGGACCGATGAGCAAGATGTTTGACTTCGAGAGCTCGACGTCGTCGCCGGGGCCGGCAACCGATTGAACGCGCTTGTAGTGGTTGTAGACGGCTACGGAAAGGATCTTCTTGGCCTGGTCCTGACCGACTATGTAGTCGTCAAGGAAGGAAAAGATCTCTCTCGGCTTTGGAAGCTCGCCCATCGAGAGGTCGCTCGGCTCGGAGAGTTCCTCGTCGATAATCTCGTTGCAGAGGTCGATGCACTCATCGCAGATGTAGACACCGGGACCGGCGATCAGCTTCTTGACCTGTTTCTGGGTCTTGCCGCAAAAAGAGCACTTCAGCAACTCTCCGCCTTCACCAAACTTCGCCATGTCGCACCCCCTGTCCTGTCGTATCTGAGATGTGGAACTACCTAGTTCAGCACGAAACCGGCCTGAATCAGGTGACCGCCGATATTGCACCGCTGTTGTCGGCCATGTCGCGCGAGTCGATCACCTCGTCGATTATCCCGTATTCCTTGGCCTCCTGCGCCGTCATGACGAAGTCACGGTCCGTGTCGGAGTGGATCTTTTCGACCTCCTGGCCAGTGTGGTCGGCCAGAATCTCCTCGAGTTGAGCCTTCAGCCGCTGAATCTCACGTGAGGCCAGCTCGATGTCAGAGACCTGACCCTGGGCGCCTGCATAGGGCTGATGGATCAGGACTCTGGAGTGAGGAAGTGCCAGACGTTTGCCGGGGGCTCCGGCAGCCAACAGCACGGCCGCGGCCGATGCCGCCTGACCGAAGCAAATGGTTGTGATATCGGGCTTGATGTACTGCATCGTGTCGTAGATGGCGAAGAGGGCGTTGATGTCGCCGCCGGGCGAGTTGATGTAGAGGCTTATGTCTCGGTCGGGGTTCTCGGACTCGAGGTGCAGGAGTTGAGCGCAGACCAGGTTGGCAATGGTGTCGTCGATCGGGGTACCGATGAAGATGATGTTCTCTTTGAGGAGCCGCGAGAACAGGTCAAAGGCCCTCTCGCCGCGGCTGGTCTGTTCGACCACCGTTGGAACCAGGTAGTTGTGTACGTTCAGGTCTGCCAGGGTCATCAGGTGCCCTCCTCCATCGTCTCCGCCGGGCCGTTCCCACCGTCGGTCTCGGCGGAATCACCAGTTTTACCTAGTTCATCGGTCTCATCAGGGATCATTTCCGGTACCGGCTCGGGATCTTCGGGCGCATCCAGCACTGAGCGGTCCACCGGGTTGCCATCTTCGTCGACTATCTCGACCCTCTCGAGCAGCCAGTCGAGCGCAGCCTGTTTGCGCAGATCAGCCCTCACCTCGATCATCCGGCCCGACCCGGTGAGCATCTCGACCACCGTGGCCACATCGGACTGCGCCTGGGATGCGAGAGTCTCGAGGTAGGACTCGAGCGTTTCCGGGTCGGGGTCGAGGCCCTCAGCCTCGGCAACCGCCCGCAGCCCGAGATCGACCCGGGCTGCCACCTCGGCCGTTTCCCGGTACTCGTTGCGGAGGGTTGCAATGTCGCTGCCGATTGCCTCCAGATAGCGCTCAAACTCAAGCCCCTGGGAGTTGAGTCGCATCGCCATATCGCGGATACGCCCGTCGATCTCGGCATCAATCAGGGCCTCGGGCATGTCCATGTCGATCAGGTCGCCGACCGCCTGTGCCGTACGGTCCCGCACGAGCATCCCGGCCTGGTCCCACTTCATGGTGTCGATCCGGTCTCGCAGGTCTGCAAGCAGTTCATCGGCCGTGTCGAACTCGGAAGCTGCCACAGCAAAGGCATCGTCGACATCGGGCAGCACCTTGGCCTGGACCTCTCTGATTTCGATCCGGAAGTTGAGGAGGCCCTCCCCATCGGGGTGCTCGGCGTCGAACTCAACCGTGTCGCCGGCGCTGGCTCCCCGAAGGTTCTCGTCGATCTCGGGCACGACGGCCCCGGCTCCTACCTCGTAGAGATAGTCGGTGGTGGTGAGGCCCTCTACGGCTTCGCCGCTGAGGGTTCCCTCGATGTCGATGGTGACCTGGTCGCCGTCGGCGGCGGGACGCTCAACGGTCTCGAGGGTGGACTGCTGGTTGCGAAGCATCTGGATCTGGCTGTCGACCTCTGCGTCGGTGGCGACAGGGGCCGGAATCTCGACCCGCAGGGAGCTGTGGCCGGCAACGGAGGGACGTGGACGGACGGGAACCACCGCGTCAAAGGTGAGGTCGCCGTCTTCGACACCGCCGGTTATCTGGATCTCGGGTGAATCGATTACGTCAACTTCAAGTTCGGCGACAGCCCGGCCGTAGTAGTCAGGAAGCGCTGATTGAAGGGCCTCCTGGCGGCCGGCTCCCGTGCCGAGGCGTGCTTCGAGAATCTTGCGGGGTGCCTTGCCGGGTCTGAAGCCGGGAAGCCTGACCTCGCGCGCCAGACGCTTGTAGGCCGCATCAACGGCGGTGTCGAACTCGGCAGCGTCGACGGCCACGGTCAGCTTGACCCGATCACCGTCCAGGGTCTCAATTGTTGTCTCCACAGTGCCCGGAGTGTACCGGCGGGCAGGTTGGCCTCGGCCCGGGATTCAGCTGCCTGTCTGCATGCCGAGCCAGGCCTGTATCAGGCCTGTATCAGGCGAGCGTGTCGAGCACCACCTCAAGATCTTCGACGGTCGTCCGAGGGTTGACCATGCAGAATCGCAGAGCAGGGGCACCGTCAACCGAGGTGGGCACCACCAGTGCCGAACCCTCGGTCAGGAGGGAGTCTGACCAGCTCGCATACTGCTCCAGGGTCCACCCGGTCCTGCGGAACGCCAGAATTGAGAGGGTCGGTTCCATGATCAGGTCAAGGTGGGGTGCCGCTTCGATGAGGGCGGCTCCAGCGCGGGTCACAGCGAGGGTCTGTTCGACCGCCTCGGAATAGGAGCGGGTGCCGTGGACGGTGAGCGAGAACCAGAACGGAAGTCCTCGGGGCCTGCGGCTGAGATGGTGTGCATAGTCGCTGGGGTTCCATTCGCCTCGCTCGTTGATCGACTCGAGGTAGCCGGCCTCCTGCGTGTGGGCGCGCCGTGCGTCGTCGGGGTCCCTGTACAACAGGGCCGCGCAGTCGTACGGAGCGAAGAGCCACTTGTGCGGGTCCACGATCAGGGAGTCGCAGTGCTCTATCCCGTTGAAGAGGTGGCGAATCGACCCGGCGGCGAGGCCGGCTGCGCCGTAGGCACCGTCGACGTGGAACCAGAGAGAGTTTGCGGCGGCAACCGAGGCCACCTCGTCGAGGGCGTCGACCACACCAAGGTTGGTCGTTCCGGAGGTGGCGACTACAGCGAACACCTCGGTTCCCTCGGGACGTGTCGCGACTGCTTCGGCCACGGCATCACCCCGGAGCCTCCTGTCCGGGCCTGTCGGGGCAAGGAGGACGTCGACGTCCATCACCCGTGCCGCCGAGCTCACCGAGGAGTGGGCATCCTCTGAGGCCACCACTGCCCATCGGCCTGGCCTCTTATGGGTGCCGCCGCGACGTCTGACGGCCTTGTCCCGGGCTGCCACCAGAGCCGAGAGGTTTCCCATGGTTCCGCCGGAGACGAAGCAGCCTCCGGCAGTCTCGGGCATGCCGGCCAGGTCGGCTATCCATCTCAGGGCCTGGTTCTCGGCGTAGATGGCACCGGCGCCGTCGAACCACCAGGTGGCCGACATCGCCGATGCACCCACAACAAGGTCAAAGAGAACAGCAGCATCTGTGGGAGCGCACGGAACCCACGCGAAGTAGCGGGGATGGTCGACAGAGAGGCAGGCTGGCGCCAGGTGGTCAGCGAAGATGGCGAGTGCCGCAGCCCCGCCCAACCCCTCCTCTGTGATGGTCATTCCGACAGCCTCGCCAAGCCGGTCGGCGGCCACGGGCGTGTCTATAGGTGGCTCCATGCGAATCCGGTCGAGCGCATACTCGAACACTGACTGCGCCAACTCGTCGGTCGCCTCGCTGTATTCATGCATACCCATTGCTTCCACCTCCCGGCGGGAGGCTACGCACATGCCGACCGGACGGCTCGCCTAGCGTGCTCCCGGATACGCTTTCTGGCGCCGCGGGTGTAGTTCAACGGCTAGAACCTCAGCCTTCCAAGCTGATGATGAGGGTTCGATTCCCTTCACCCGCTCATTTGCCGCAGCTGTCAGCGGCGAGCCGGTCGCCGGGATTCCGCCTGTGGCCCGTATCCTCGACCCGGTGCTGATCGCCCAGATCTCCGACTGCCATATCCGCGACAGCGTGGGCATGTTCGGTGGCCTCGTGGACACCTCAGAGACCCTGGCGGGAGTTGTTCGTCACCTCAACGACCTGAACCCTGCGCCCGACCTCGTGTTGGCAACGGGTGATCTGACCGACGACGGCACTGAAATCCAGTATTCGATGTTTCTAGACCTCGTGTCCGATCTGGCGATTCCTCTCCTTCCCCTACCTGGTAACCACGACGTGGGCGATGCCTTCCGGGCGGCTTTTGCCGACCGCCTACCGGACACGGTCGCCGAGGGCCACTGCAGCTACGTGGTCGACGACCACCCTGTCAGGCTGGTCGGGCTTGACACCCTGATACCCGGTCGACACGACGGCCGCTTCGACGAACGGCACGAGGAATGGCTGGACCGCGTGCTGCACGCGGCACCCGAACGACCGACCCTGGTCTTCACCCATTTCCCACCGTTCACGTCGGGCCTGACGTTCATGGACCTGTCAGGCCTGGACGGTGCCGACCGTCTGCGGGACGTCCTGAAACGCCACCCTCAGGTGAAGCTCCTGGTTGCCGGCCACCTCCACCGGCCCATTCAGACCACGATCGGCTCGACCCTTGTCTCGGTGTGTCCCTCCACGGGCAACCAACTGGGCCTCGAGCTTGACCCCATGAGCGGATCCGCTGTCGACGAGCCGCCGGCATACCAGTTGCACAACTGGGACGGCCAGAACTTCGTTACCCACACGGCGACGGTGTGGGCGGGAAAGCGGATGGACCTCTCAGAGTTCGTCGCCGAGGTGCACCGGCGTTCGGCCGCCGGCGAGGGCTCGCCGAAGTCCTGATCTGGCCTGGTTGTTCGCTCAGCCTGGCCCGGCCTGGCGGTCAAGGAACCGGTAGACGTTCAAGAGGTCAATACCCGGGAACGAGGTGAACTCCTGGCTGGCCGGGGGCAGAGCCGCAAGGACGAAGCTGCGTTCGGCAGCCGAGGGCCATGCAATGCCTTCCCAACGCTCCAAAATGTCGGGGTCGATGAGATCATCGTCGGTCCGGGCGCTGACACGCCGGAGGGTCTCCCCTCCCCTGAACCATTTCGAGTCGGCTGCACGGCAGCCGAGGGTGACCGCAAACGGGGTCCGCTCGGTGGCGTTTTCTATGTAGGAGACACACCAGAACTCGCCGGCCTCGGTTGTCGTGAACTGGTAGTGGAGTATCTCGGACCCACCCCAGGCCTGTCGGGCACCCCACCTGCGACCCAGTCGGGCCCCCTCGAGGGCGCCGTCGGGGTCGCAGGGAAACTCGATTCCATCGTTCTCGTAGGCCTTTGTGATGGTTCCCTCAGGATCGGTCCGCAGGAAGTGCACCGGGATGTCCAGCTTCGCTGTTGCCAGGTTTGTGAACCTGTGGGCTGCCATCTCGTATGAGACGTAGTACCTCTCCTTGAGGTCCTCGATGGAGAGGTCGTGGTCGGCCTTGGCCGACTCGAGGAAGCCGAGTGCTGCCGTTTCCGGGACAAGCACGGCAGCGGCGAAGTAGTTGGACTCGATGCGTTGCCGCAGATAGCCCTCGAAGTCCGTGGTTTCGGCGTGCTCGAGCACGAAGTGTCCAAGGGTCTGAAGGATGACCGAGCGGGCCGCCCTGACGGTGAGGTCGTCGCGCTGTGGGATGTAGATGATTCGCTTGCGGGTATCTGTGACCGAGCGTGCGGTCATGGGCATTCCCTTTACCCGTTCGACCGTGAAGCCGTAGTGGGTTGCCAGGTCGGTCAGGTGCTTCTCGGAGGGCGGGCCCTCACCCGCGTAACCAGCCGCGGCCAGGCCCTCTGCAGCGACCTGCTCGATGCCGGCGAAGTAGTTGTCCCTTGCCCGCATCTCGGTTCGCAGAGCCAGGTTGGCGCTACGGGCACGATCACCTGCTTCGAGGCTTGCCAGCCCCGTCCTGGTCACCGCCAACCCGGGCAGAGCGTTGTAGAGGCCGACCAGAGCCTCAAGGGCGTCATCTTCGAGGCGCGCACCTGCCCTGACCGCGGGTAGGTCCAGGGCTGCCCGCCAGTTACCTGCCTGGAGACGCTCCAGGTCGATCTCGAGCGCCGCACGACGGGTGGGCGGTGTCGGATCCAAAAGGTCCGCGGTGCTGCACCCGAGGGCAGTGGCTAGCCCGGCAAGAACGCCCAACTTGGGTTCGATTCGGCCGTTCTCCACCTGGGACAGGTAGGAGGCGGGTCGCTGGATCTGCCTACCCAACTCGGCAAGTGTCAGACCAGCGCTACGCCGGTGATACCTGAGCCGGTGACCGAGCACCAGGGGGTCATAGGCGGTGCCCTCTGCTGGTGTTTCGAGCATGGACTACTTCTCCTGGTTCGAACAGACGGTCCGTCTCTGTGTCTGGCGCACACGGTACTCAGACATGTCGAAAATCTCCAATAATTGCGAATAGCGGACATCTACAGCGATCTTCAGCCCCGCCTGCTACCGGCTCGGCCCGAATATTGACAAATACTCTCTGTGACATCATCTGTTGGGGGCTCTCGTGGGCGAAACATCAAACCTGGACGGGATCCAGATCAGCGATCACCCCCTCAGCACCGAGGTGTTCACGCCCGGGGCCGAGGCATTCGTGGCCGACCTCGTCCGCTCGTTCCGCGACCGACGAACCGACCTGCTCCGAAACAGGGTCCTTCGCCAGGACCGTCTGAACTCGGGGTGGCGCCCAGATTTCCTCCCCGAGACCTCTGAGATCAGATCAGGGGCATGGACAGTTGCACCACCGCCGACCGACCTCATGGACCGCCGGGTGGAGATCACGGGCCCCACCGACCGGAAGATGATGATCAACGCCCTCAACTCCGGCGCACGGGCGTTCATGGCCGATCTGGAGGACTCGACAAGCCCCACATGGGACAACGTGCTCGAGGGCCAGGTGAACCTACGCGACGCTGCTCGCCGCAACCTCGAGCTGAGCAGTGCGGGCAAGGAGTACAGCCTCAACGACGAGATCGCCACCCTCATGGTCCGCCCCCGGGGCTGGCACCTCGACGAGAACCACGTGGTCGTCGACGGGCAACCCGCCCCGGCCAGCCTCGTGGATTTCGGCATGGCATTTTTTCACAATGCCCGCGAAGCACTCGAGCGAGGCACCGGCCCCTACTTCTACCTCCCCAAGTTGGAGGGTCATCTTGAGGCCCGCCTCTGGAACGACGTCTTCTGTCACGCCCAGGATGCGCTCGACATTCCGAGGGGATCTATCAGGGCGACGGTTCTAATCGAGACCGTCCTGGCTGCCTTCGAGATGGACGAGATCCTCTACGAGTTGCGGGAACACTCCGCCGGCCTCAACGCCGGGCGCTGGGACTACATCTTCAGCGTTGCCAAGAAGTTCGCCAGCGACCCCCGATTTGTGCTCCCCGACCGTGCCGACGTGACGATGACGGTCCCGTTCATGAGGGCGTACACGGAGTTGATGGTTGCAACGTGTCACAGGCGGGGAGCCCACGCCATCGGCGGCATGGCCGCCTTCATCCCCAACCGCCGTGACCCCGAGGTGACAGAACAGGCCCTGTCCCAGGTGGCTGCGGACAAGCGGCGCGAGGCGACTGATGGTTGTGACGGAACATGGGTTGCTCACCCCGACCTGATTGCTGTTGCGCTGGCCGAGTTCGATGCGGTCCTCGGAGACGGAGCCAACCAGGTCCAGCGACAGCGCTCGGACGTGTCCGTGACAGCCGACGACCTGCTTTCGGTAGACCAGACCGGTGGCGCCGTCACAGCCGGCGGCCTCGACACCAACGTTTATGTGGGGCTCCGGTACCTGGCCTCATGGCTGGCTGGCACGGGGGCGGCAGCAATCAACAACCTCATGGAGGACGCTGCCACCGCCGAGATCAGCAGGGCACAGGTCTGGCAGTGGGTCCGTCATGGTTCAGAGCTGGAGGACGGTCGCACGATCACACCCGATCTTGTGAGAGGCGTCATCGACACCCAGATGCTCGTAATCGCCGAGGATCTAGGCGCCGAGGCCTTCGAGACTCTTCCCTTCGACAAGGCCCGAGAGGTTTTTGAGCAGGTGGCGCTGGCCGACGAGTTCGTCGAGTTCCTCACCCTCCCCGCCTACAAGCTCCTGGACTGAATACGAAAGCAACACAAGAACCAACACGGGCCCACCTGAGGGTGGACACCAGAGCGAAAGAGAGCCAGACGATGCGAGACAGTTTCCACAAACAGGTCGAGGACCTGGAACAGGACTGGGCCGAGAACCCACGTTGGGCCGGCACACAGCGCGACTACAGCGCGGCCGACGTGGTGCGCCTGCGCGGTTCGTACCTTCCGGCGTGTTCGCTGGCCCGCCATGGTTCAGACAGGTTGTGGGAGCAACTCCACGACATGGACTACGTGCACGCCCTTGGAGCCATGAGCGGCGGACAGGCTATCCAGTATGTCAAGGGCGGCCTTCCGGCCCTGTACCTGTCGGGCTGGCAGGTGGCCGGCGACGCCAACACCGCCGGCCACGTCTACCCGGACCAGAGCCTCTACCCGGTCAACTCCGTACCGACCCTCGTGGAACGCCTCAACAACGCCCTCCGACGTGCCGACCAGATCGAGTGGTACGAAAACGACGGCGAGGTGCTGCGCGACTGGCTGGTTCCGATCGTGGCCGATGGTGAGGCCGGTTTCGGCGGCGCCCTCAACGTCTTCGAGTTGATGAAGCGCATGCTGCGTTCCGGTGCTGCGGGCGTCCACTTCGAGGACCAGTTGGCATCTGAGAAGAAGTGCGGCCACATGGGCGGCAAGGTTCTGATTCCGACCCAGCAGCACGTTCGTACCCTCACAGCGGCCCGCCTGGCCGCCGACGTGCTGGGCGTGCCGTCAATCCTGATCGCACGCACCGATGCACTTGCGGCAACGCTGATCACAAGCGACGTGGACGAGCGCGACCGGCCGTTCCTCTCTGGCGGCCGTACCGCTGAGGGGTTCTTTGAGACCGAACCCGGCATGGCCACGCCTATCTCCAGGGGCCTCGCCTATGCGCCCTACTGCGACCTCATCTGGTGCGAGACCGGCACACCGACGCTCGAGCAGGCCCAGGAGTTCGCCGACGCGATCCACGCCGAGTACCCGGACAAGATGCTGGCCTACAACTGCTCACCCTCCTTTAACTGGAAGGGGGCACTCGACGACGCCACCATTGCCACGTTCCAGAAGGAACTGGGGGCCATGGGGTACAAGTTCCAGTTCATCACCCTGGCAGGCTGGCATGCGCTGAACGCCTCGGCCTTTGACCTGGCACGTGGCTACACGAAGAGCGACATGACCGCGTACGTCGAGTTGCAGCAGCGTGAGTTTGGAATGGAAGACGACGGCTACACGGCCACCCGCCACCAGCGCGAGGTAGGCGCCGGCTACTTCGACCAGGTAGCCACCGTCATCTCGGGCGGCTCAGCATCGACGTTGGCCATCACAGGCTCAACTGAAGAGGAGCAGTTCTAGAGGTCACCCTCCCCTAGGTACCGGCCCGCCTGGACTGCTCCTGGTCCCCGATCGCCAGCCGCGATCGGGGATCGTTACCCACGGCCCTGGTCTGTTCTACGGTCACGCCGTGCCCGCATCAATGCTCCGTCGCTGCTCTCCCATTCCCGTGGCGGTGTTGATCCTGCTTGCCCTCACCACCCCGACCGCCTCAGCTGACGAGATCGCCACCGAGTCGACCCGGAGTCAGGTTCCACTCGGCGTCGTGATGCTCGACGGGATTGCCTTCCCGATCGTCGAGGAGCACCCTGTAGCACCAACGGTCCTCACACCATGTGCGAACGAAATTCGACTCATGGCCGGAACAAGGCTCGAGACCGTCGACATTGTGATCGACCCCGGCCATGGCGGCCCCGAGACCGGGTCCGTCGGCGTCGGCAGGCTCTATGAAAGGGACCTCAACCTGGATGTAGCGCTCCTTGCCGAACAGGAGCTTGTGGACCTCGGCTACTCGGTGACTCTTACCCGACGGACCGACCTGCACATGCCGATCCGCCAGCGCACCTCCATCGCCAGCGCGCTGGCGCCGCGCGTGTTCATCTCGATACACCACAACGGCGGTGCTGTACGCCCCTCGGACGACCCCGGTACAGAAACCTTCCACCAGGTCGATAACCCCGATTCCAAGCGCCTTGCAGGAATCCTCTACGAGGAACTCCATGAGACCTTCTCTGCCTACGACGTATCCTGGGTGGACACGGTCCATCAGGGTGCATCGTCGCGCCTGAAGGCGTCGGGTGAAGACGCCTACGGGGTATTGCGTCTGGCGCCCGAGGTGACATCTGTTATCACCGAGGCCCTGTACATGTCCCATTCGCCCGAGGCAAAGCTGATGGCCGACCCCGCTGTTCAGGCGGCCGAGGCCGCCGCACTGGCAAGGGGCATCGACCGCTACCTGACAACCGATGATCCCGGCTCGGGATTTCGAAGGTCCTTTGTTGACCCCGCCATGACAGGCACGGGAACCGGAGTTGGCTGCGTCGACCCGGACTACGCCAGTTGGTCCGAGGTCACCTCGGCCTACGACGCTGTCGAACATGAGGCTCTCCTCGTAGCTGCCGGTCGCCTCGGCAGGTCACCGGACTGGATGCAGCGCTTCGGGGTTCGCACCCTCGACTTCTTCAGTCGTCTCGAACGGCGCACATCGGACGTATCCCGACCATCGCTGCGGACCCCGGGCACGTCGGGAGACGTGCTCGTGACCTCCTCATGGACCGGTGAGGAGCGAAGGGTCCTGCAGCGCGTGGCCGACCTCTACGAAATCACCGAGGCTGAAGCCCAGAAACTGGGTGCCGAGCTCATGGTGCTCCTGGCCGGCCGTCTCGGATGAGACAGAACGCTCACTCGTCTCCCCAGCCGCCCCTTCGTTCGGATTTGCGCTGACCCCGCTGACGTTTGGCTCGCAACCTTCGCTCGACCGCTCCCCTACCGGGCCTCGTCGGGCGCCTCGGCCTTCTGGTCTCCCGGGCCTCCTGGATCCGCTGCTCGAGCAGGTCAAGGGCACGGTGGCGGTTTCTGGTCTGCGACCTGCTGGCATCAACGACAACCCGAATGGTCGAGCCCAGCTTCTCGATAAGCACCGTTCTGACCTCATCGTCGATTCCGCGCGCTGCGGTGAGGTCAAGGTCGGCCTCAACCCTTGAGTTGACCCGGTTGGCGTGCTGACCACCGGGCCCACCCGAGGGGCCAAAGCGCCAGGTGACCTCTGATGCAGGAACCCTGCAACCCGGGCCGGCTGAAAGGACCCGATCGTCTGGCCGCGACATGGCCCAAGGGTAGGTCTTGGGGCCGGGTGTGTCGGAGTACCGCTGGTAGGCCCCTACTGCCCGTCCCCAGGGCCCGGGTCGATCGGGATTGCGCCAGCGTGCATGCCGACAGCACGCCTCAACCTGAGCGAACCCTTCGGGCGGGCGGTTCTGAACGTCAGCCAGAGGACGGCTGAGAGGGCAACGCCCCCGCCAGTCAGGGTGCTCGTGGTGGGAACCTCACCGGGCCAGATCCACAGCCACATTGGCGCCAGGACGATCTCGCTGATCAGGAGCAGAGCCGTGTCTGCGGGTGGCACGAACCGGTGTGCGTAGTTGAAGATCGGTGTCGCTACTCCGACGAGCACCCCACCGCCGATGAAGCCCAGTGCCACATCCCTGACCGGCAGCACAATGCCGGGGCCCGCCAGAGAGACGGCACCGGCCACCACCGCAACAGCAAAGCCACCGATAACGGTCGGTACGCCCGGGTCCCGTATCGGTGAGCTTCGAATCAGGACGGTGTAGCCACCGAGGAACATCGGTAGCAGCAGGGCCAGAATGACCCCCAACGCGTCTCCGGTTCCGAAGCCGGCACCGACCATGATTCCGACACCGACCGCTGCGACGACCATGGCGATGACCGTGTCCCGGCCCACCGACTCGCGCAGGAAGATGCGACCGAGGAGGGCAGCGAAGAACGGGCTGGTGACCTGCAGTAGGAGGATGAATGCTGCGGTCACCCGGCTGAGGGCAACAATGAAGAGGGTGAACATCGCCCCGAGTACCAGACCGGCCAGGATCTGCCTGGCTCCGGCGTCGGCGATGGACCGGAGCGGATTGCGGCCGACCAGAACGATCATCAGCGCTGCGACGAGTCCCGCTGAGAGGCCGCGGTAGAAGAGGTACTGCCATGCGTCGGCTTCGACCAGAGCTCGGAATGTGAGGGCCCCGAAGCTGAACATGACACCGGCAGCCAGGACCATCAGGGAGCCCTGCAACCTGGTGACGGTTAGTGTCATGTTCACCCCGCTGCATCGTTAGGAGCCGGAAGCATGCCCCTACGGCACCGGATCGCCAAATCGGAACTGGGCCAATGGCGCCCCCGGGAGGATTCGAACCTCCGACCTTCGGAATAGAAGTCCGCTGCTCTGATCCGGACTGAGCTACGGGGGCCAGGGGGTGAGGCTATCCGTCGCTTCTGAATCGTCCGGGCAGCAGGCCGGAAACGTCGGCATCGCCGAAGGTCGCCGACGGCGAGCCACCAAGCGCCAGGTCAGCCAGGAGAAGGCCGGCTCCACGGGATGTCTGGATACCGCAGCCGCCCTGTCCGACGCACCACACGAACTGCGGCGTCTCGGGATCGGGGCCGATAGCCAGCGAGCGGTCCGGGGTGAAGGTGCGCAGACCCGCCCACGCCGAGTTGACCGACCGGATCCCGAGCGTGGTGGCCTCGTTGATCCGCTCGATGGCGAGTGCCACGTCGAGTTCCTCTGGTTTGGCGTCGCATGGTTCCGAGGGCGTCTCATCCCCCAGGGAACACAGCATCTGCTCGCCGTCGTGCTTCACGTACCAGTTGTGTCCGATTTCGGCGGCGAAAGCCCAACCTGTTGTGTCACAGCCGGGACCGTTCACCATGAAGGCGGTGCGCCGACATGGCTGCAGCCCTATTGGCTCCACACCGGCACGCTTCGCCACGACGTCTCCCCATGCGCCGGCGGCGTTCACGATGACATCTGCGCCAACGTCGCCGTCGGTGGTCTCAAGGCTCCACCCGTCACCGTCTCGGCGGGCGACATCCACCCGGGCGGAGGTGGCGATCTGACCACCGGCGCGTCGAAAACCCCGCACATAGGCCTGATGGAGGGCCCCGACGTCAACATCGGCACAGTCAGGCTCGAGGGCCGCTCTGTGAATGAGCTCCCGACGTAGCGGCGGGAAGTACCCCATCGCCTCGTCGACGGTGAGCTCGACCGTCGGAGACGGAAGCAGGCTGCCCTCAGCCAGCAGGTCATCCATCTGGTCGGACTCCTCCTCGGAGCAGATGGTCATCACTGTGCGCGGCGACAGGAGCGGCGCATCGACAAGGCCCTCGGGGGTGTCGTGGAGAAAGCCAACGCTCGCCCTGGTCAGGATGCGGTTCGGGATTGTGCTCAGGTTCTCAACGAGGATCGCAGCGGAACGCCCGGTGGTGTGGTGGGCGAGCACCGGCTCAGCCTCGAGGAGCAACACATCGGCATCCGGGTACGCCTCGACGAGGTGGTAGGCGGCGCTAACGCCGGCTATTCCCCCACCGATCACCGCAATCCTCACGCCAGCCACCCCGCATGTTCACACAGAGTCACCCAATACGAAAACACCTGCACCGCTCTGGCTCTGCACCCGTATCATGACGGGCTACTTGGTGGCCGTAGCTCAGTTCGGTTAGAGCACCTGGTTGTGGTCCAGGGGGTCGGGGGTTCAAATCCCCTCGGTCACCCCATGTGTGGATCCGCCCACCGGTAGGATCTGCCGTCGCAGGCGCCTCTAGCTCAATTGGCAGAGCATCGGACTCTTAATCCGCAGGTTCCGGGTTCAAGTCCCGGGGGGCGTACCACAAAATCTAGAACTGGGCCTGATGCCCCTCTGGTCGGAGCCCAAATTCTGTCACACCGGCAATTAGGGGTCCAGACTTTAGACCTCTATGTAGATGCACTCGCCGGGGCATTCCTCGGCTGATTCGATGACAGTGTCTACGTGGCTGTCGGGTACTGCGGCTAGCCCTTCCGCCATCTGGTACGCCGGTCCGCCTTCGGTGGCGCCGTCAGGTCCGTACATGGTCGGCCAGTCGACTTCTTTGACGTAGGCCAATCCATCGTCGTGCATCTCGAAGATGTCCGGGCAGATCTCGGCACAGATGCCGTCGCCGGTGCACAAGTCCTGGTCGATCCAAACCTTCATGACGCTAAGCATATTGACCACTCAGTATTCCCACTGTGCGCATAGGGGAAATGTTCGTTAGTTGATCCAGGCCTTCACCGGGCCCAGTCTCCCTTGGAGGATCTTGTGGTTTTTCGGCAACTAGTGGTCTCACCCGCTGCCCGTCGATGACGATGTTGAGAGCGGAGTCGGATTGGCTCAGCAGTTCCGTGATGGCCCGTGGAGGTTTGCTTCGGATGACCGGTGACCCCAAGTAGCCGTTTGTTCTGGCCGTGGTCAAATGGGGCTGCGGATCCCATCGAACCTACACGCGGTGCTGATCGCGATTCGGATAGTCAATCGGACCAGTGTCGCAACAGTTTAAACGAGTAGATGCCCGTGCTGTGCCCGTCGTTCCAGGCGATGTTCACGCCCCAGGCGCCGTGCAACTCGGCATCCGTGATCTGTAGCCGGGTCGGACTGCCATGACGGGGCCAGGCTTCCTCGCCGCGCTCCCGTAGCGTGCGACATGTCGCGCACGGGCATGACAAGCGAAGTCTCATCAGGTCGAAATTCGCCACGTGTCCATCAGCGAACGTGACGGTTAGTCCCTCGCCCCGTCTGACCTCAATATCAACAGCGTCGTAACGGTCCTCCACCCGACCATCATGCCTCCGTGTGCTGCGTAGGTCTGACGACCATCCCTGGAGCTGCCTTAGCGCCCCTGGCGGAGCCACTCTGGGCGGTGCCAGGGCGTACGGCCAAAGGCCCGTTCTGTGTTTGATGTCCCGCTCCGGGGGGCGTACTCATAGACACAGAATGGTGAAGCCCAGAAATCTCAAGTCCCGGCGCAAGAGACGCCGACGCGGGGACATGCCAGAGACATGGGAACTCCACAGAGCACCGCCGCCATCGTCGACCTGCAGTTTGCTCCAGATCAACCGTTGGAGGCGACCGAGTGCCGTACAAGTGGGAACTTGTCACCAACAACCTGATCTCCCAACGAGAGCAACGGGTCGATGTAGGTATCCAGCGCAGGCTGTCCGTTATAGGTCACGTCATCACCGAGCCAGTTGACGGAGAAAGCTGCCCGCCGTCGGTCGAGGCGATTGCCGGGTGCGCAATGGAGTGTGTGGGACCACCAAATCAGCATGTCTCCCGGCTGCAGGCTCGTTGCCAAGATGCGACCGTCCAGACTGATGGGCGGCAGAGGTAACTCAGAGCGGGCGTGGCGGTAAGGGACGCTCGGATCGTCGAAGTCGAGAGCGCGATAGAGGGTGGACGAACTGTGCGAACCAGCCAGAAATCGCAGTGCCGATTCGAGCGGAATGTGATCCAGTGCAACCCAACTGTTGACCACCTTCGTTCCATCAAGTGGATAGTAGGAGTGGTCTTGGTGCCAGGGCGTGAGCGCGCTGTCGCTGTGAGCTTCCTTGATCAACAAAAAGTCGTAGAACAGCGTCAGGGTCGAGCTGTCGAGCAGTGGCCACACGAAATCGGCAAGGGGCGATTCGAAGATGAACCGCTGGAAGGGTTCCACGGTCTGCCAAGCCCCTGAACTGAACGAGAACTGACCCTCGTCACCCCCGCGCTTCACTACCTCCAGGTCGACGCTCGCACCGGCTAACGCTGCGGCGATTCCGTCTTCGACGATCGAGAGCCACGAGGCTTCGAACGCTCCCCTGAGGCAGACGACGCCGTCGTCGCCGAGGGCCTGGCGTGCATCGCCGTCAGCGCTTGCCGAGCCGGCAACGAACGACTGGATCGAACCGTCAACTGCGTCCGTTCCTGACACTTGGGAATCCTTTCAACCTTGTGCATTCAGGTCAACCTCTTGGAGTCGTGTGCTCCGGGGGGCGAACCAGGATTCCCGGACTATCCGGTCCGGAAACCGTCACGCACGCCGGGGAGCGTACCCAGCGAGTCGAAATGAGCAGTCGCCATCCATTCCGGCACCCTCATCGGAGAGATCCGGCGAGGCGGCATCGGTAGAGCACAATCCTGCCACCTGCGTTGCATATGGGAACGATTCCCATTATCTTTTCCCACATGGATCCCATCTTCTTGTCCCTGTTGATTGTCGTCGCCTCCCTAGGGCCGGGCCTGCTGCCACGGGTGTTCGCCGACAGGGTCTCGTCGAAGGGTCTGGCGGACCTGACCGGCGTCGCATCCGGCCTGCTGCTGACCTCGGCGTTCCTCATCGTTGTCCCGGAGGGATTCCACACGGCTACCGCAGGTGACGACACATTGGCTTCAGATCCCGTGGTGCTGGGCCTTGCTGTCCTGGCCGGATTCGGATTGTTGTTGGCGTTGGAGGGCCTGGGAATCGGCCACGCCGTCCACGAGGAACACCACGACAACGCCACCGGACACGGTCACCAACACGTGCACCACCCTTCCTCGGGGCGGGTGCTCGCAATCGGGCTGTCAGTGCATGCCCTGGCAGATGGCGTCGCTATCGGGGCGGCAGCCGCATCCGGTGAGACGTCGTTCTCGCTGCTAGTGGCCTTTGCGGTGCTCGTTCACCGCGTTCCGGTAGCGCTGAGCCTCGGGGTGTTCCTGCTCCACCAGGCGGGTGGACGCAGGTCGGCCCTGACCGGCCTCCTCCTGTTCACCCTCGCCACACCGGTTGCCCTCGTCCTCTCATACCTGGTGCTAGACGGCGCAGATGAATCCATCCTGGCCCTCGTGCTGCTCTTCTCGGCTGGGACCTTCATCTACGTGGCCACGGTCGACACCCTGCCGGCCGTCCACAATCCGACCACCGGCCGACGCTCGGTGCGCAACGTGCTGGCTGGCGCTGCGGCGCTCTCCTTAGTCCTGATACTGCTGAGCAGCGCTGGGGTGTTGAACCACAGCCACCACGAGGGCGAAGGCCACAACGACGACGCTCACACCGAAGAGAGTCATTGATCCTGCTCTTCGGCGATTACGACGCGTAGCCCAATACTTCGATGTCCTCGAATAGGTGATCCCCGCAGAGGCTCACGTCGAAGAGGATCGCCCATGGCCGCTTACTCCAACTCGGACCCAGAGCGCCATGCTCGGCCCTAGGACCCGCGCTCCTGGGAGTGCCCGAGACCCGGTGATCGACAGCTATTGGAATAGGTGACGCTCACCGGGGGCACTCCAGCGATACGGGCAACTCCCTTTCGGGATTGGCCATGGTCACCGAGAGCGCGCCAACTCAGAGGATCCGCCGCAGGACAGCGGTTCGCATGTCCCTGGGCACGCCGATCTCAGCCGTCGCAGCGAGGCGTTCACCGAATCCGGGATCCTGGCGAACCGAACTGGTCGCCTCATCAAAGGCTGCGACCGAGTCATACGCCCAGATCAGGCGCACATAGTTGGGCAGCCCCCACTGACTGAAACTCACCGACACAGGTGCTCCCCCGACACCATTGACATAGTTCGCCAAGTCGACGGCCCAGGCAACGGAAGGTGCCACCTCTGCCGGATTCATCTGCCACGCGACGCTCGATATCACGTTCGGGACCTCAGACATGTCGCCGACGGCGTGGACGACGTTCCACAACGAGTCCACAGGGTTGGATGCCATGTGCTCCCCACTTGCTGCCACCTTCGCCAACCATGCTTCGTCCTCCGCATAGGCTCGCGCCACCGCGTCGGTGTAGGCGCCGTACTCCCCCACCATTGCACTTACCCCAAGAGAGCCGACTGGTGCCCCGAGCAGTGCCTGCCAAAGAGAGAAGTCGTACCCGGTACTGGCACTTATGTGGGAAACGGCATCAGACATCGCAGCCGTGCCGTCGATCAGAGAACTCGGCTTCAGGGTTAATTCTCGGTTGAAAATATACATTTCTGGTCCCCACTCTTTCTATGTGCCAATGAAGGATTTCAGCGGCGAAGTAGATCTACCCCCCCCATGATCGCGTGTCAACTGGTAGACCCCGCTACTGGCAGGCACTCTTGAACTGCTTCCCCAACGCCACTACCGTTCCCCCGAACAGTTTCGAAAAGATGGGGACGTCGTCACACGTGTGGCACAGGCGGCGTTGTGGCCACCGGGATCATTCGGGGACTCCAGCAGTTCTGAAGTCGGCGATTGGTGACCCCTCCCTCTGAGGAAGACCGAGCAACCAAGGAGAGCGCAGTGCCCAAGTACATGTTCAACGCCAGCTACACCACCGACGGTGTTCAGGGACTCCTGTCCGGCGGAGGGTCAGCCCGAGTGGCTGCTGCTCAGTCAGCCATGGAGTCAGTAGGTGGAACCCTCGAGGCCTTCTACTTCACCTTCGGCGAGAACGACGCCGTGATCATCGCCGATTTCCCCTCAAACGCTGATGCCGCCGCAGTGAGCCTTGCCGTCTCGGCGTCGGGAATGGTCAGCGGAGCAATGACCGTGCTGTTGACACCGGAGGAGATCGACGCCGCTGCCGCCACCGTCAGCGGAGCAATCACCTACAACCCGCCAGGGAACTGAGCAGGGCGCCGACCGGCGTAGCTGCCCACGTTCGCATACAGAGTTGTGTGACGGCTCTGGGAGATACCTTTCCGAGTCGCCGATGCCCTCCTGACCGGCGGACGCCTACCCGGTGGCCAACTGACCTGGAACTGGTCGCCAACCGACAAGGGTTCGAGCACGTGCGGTCGCTGATCCGCCGAAAATGCCGGCTGGAAGCAGCATCCAGCCGCCTGACGGCTCCAATCCTCCGGGTGTTTGGTAGAGAAGAGGTCGTCCCTGCAACCACCTGTGCCGTGATGACCCACCTCGACGCCTAGGGCTCATCCGTCAGGACCGGACCCCTCCACCTATAGGGTCCCCCGATGCCCAATACCGGCCACTTCTTCCTTCTCGCTGTCCTTTTGTCCTCCTGCGCCGGGGGTCCGGAAGCATCGCCGGCGCCTGACACGACCTCTGCCGCAAGCACAACAGCAGGCACCACAACCGCGCCTATAACAGCTCCCGCAGTGACGACGGCCCCACCGAGTACGGCTGTTCCGACAACCTCCGCACTGCCAGCGTCCACAACAGCAGCCACGACCACATCCGCTCCAGACGCCACGACGACAACCACGACAAGCACGACAACGACGTCAACCCCAACTTCCTCCACAGCACCGCCCTCGACAACTCCCCCTGAAACCACCGCTACCCCGACAACCACGACGACAACCACGACAATCCCGCCACCCACGGACCCGCCGGGCACAACGGTCGCCTGCGGCGACGGCGACACCTACCGCTACTGCGTTGCGGCTGGAGCACCCATTGCGCCAGCTGGAACCGACGTGTGGGGGCAGTTGACCGGCTATTCGCCCGAGGTCCTGTGCGCCTCGGACCTCGACAACCAGGTGTGTGAGCTCCTCACTGAGACACTCCTCGTAGCGGCAGCCGAGTGGGGCAACTACGGACCCACCGAGTACTGGGTGATGGGTATAGACGAGGAGGCTGCCATAGACCTGATAGGCGCCAACTGTGACAGGCGGGCTGCAGCAGGCCAGCAATCTCGGAGTTACTGCATGACCCACAACACGGCCGACAGCGAGCACAATATGATCTCCTATCAGGCTCTTGGTGCCGAGGCAGTCGCAGTTGGGCGGCCCAGCGGCTCGGCCGGGAGAAACGGCCAGCGCGACTGGAACATCCACTTCTTCGCCACTTCAATTCCTTACGCCTTCGCCGGCATGTTCGACCTTCCCTACGCTGACGAGCAAAAGACCGTCTTCCACGAGTACTTCCACGCCGTCCAGCACGCCCACATCCAGACACGCGACTTTGACGAACGCAGAAGCATGATGGGCCCAACCTGGTTTGTCGAAGGTGGAGCCGAGTTCATGGCCCAGACCGCCTCGCAACGCATGCGCGACTCAGGCGCTCTGAGAGCGTCCGACTGGAACCCCCTCACCGAACGGATGACCTGGCCAATGGAAGAGGTCAAGGAATGGATGTCATCCAATCCCGGGGCTTCAGCCTCACAGATTCCATACGGACCGGATCAGGGCATTGCCTACAGTTACGGCCTCTGGGCCCACGCCTGGCTGGCCGACAGGTTCGGACCCGACGCTCTGCTTGGCTCCTACTACCCGCGTTTGAGCGACCTCGGCTTTGAGGGCGCCTTCCAGAACGCCTACGACATGAGCACCACAGAGTTTCTGGCCGAGTTCGACCAGTTCCTCCTGCTGCCAATCCAGGAGCAGTTGGAGATCCTCCCCGGGTAGCCACCTCACCCGAGGGTTAGCATCCCCTCGTGGCCGAAATGACCGACGTCCAGCGCGACGAGTTCCTCACCGACGTGAGGGTGGCAGTCCTCGTTATAGAGCGCTCCGACAAGGCTCCCCTCTGCGCCCCCGTCTGGTACCGCTACGTGGACGGCACCTTCGAGGTCACCATGGACGACGACTCAGCCAAGGTCGTGCTCCTCCGGCGTTCCGGGCGGGCAAGCATCTGCGTTCAAGACGAGTCACCGCCCTACAGCTACGTCACCGTAGAGGGCTCGGTCACGGTTGAGTCCCTGGCCGGCCCCAGACGCCACAACCTGATCCTGGAGATGGCCACCCGCTACCTCGGCGACGAGGCCGGCCGCCACTACGCCGATGGGTTCTCCCCCGATGACGACAGCGGGGCACTAATGACCCTGCGTCCGCGTCGCTGGCAGACCGCTATGTACTGAGACTCCGAGGAGTCAACCCGAAGGTTCCAGTACGACCAGGGGGATCTCCCGGTCGGTCTTTTCCTGATAGCCGGCGTAACCGGAGTAGGCGGCCGTTACCAGCGGCCACAGCCTCGCCCGCTCACTGGCAGGCACCACGCTGGCACGCATCGGCATGGCTGAGCTCCCCTTCACTGCGACCTTGACCTCCGGATTCTCAACGAGGTTCAGGTACCAGGCGGGGTGGATGTCATCTCCACCCCTGGATGCGACGATCACCAGCGCCTCGCCCTCCTGATGGGGAGAGGTCAACATGACCGTCCGCTCCTGCCCTGACCGCCGGCCAACGGTGGTCAACTTGAGAACGGGCATTCCGGCCGTCCTCCAGCCCAGCCTTCCTCCGCTGAGGCCAAGCAGCCCACGGTGAAGGCGGTTAGAGAACTTGAGCATCCCGTCACTTGGCATGCAGGGATGTTACCGGCAGGACCAAGCGCCGATCGCCAGCGCCGACCGCCCCCACCGCCGTGCGGAAGCCTGCCATCATGCGTGACGTGTCAGCTATCAGGCAGGTTTGCCCCCGTTGCGATGCCTCCCTGCAGCCAGGTTCGAGGTTCTGCCACCTCTGCGGAACACAAGTGGACGAAGCCGTTGCACCCAGCACCCGGGCCGTGTCACGACCGACAAGGGTCCTCCTCCTAGCCGTCGCCGCAGCTCTGGCGATCAAGGTCCCGGCCCTGTTCGGTCTGGAGTTCGAAGACGGAGGCGGAAGATCTGGCGACTTCTACCTGCGAAACCTGGGCCTCTTCTGCCTTCCCTTCCTTGCTGTCCACCTGCTCCGGAACGGCACGGCACCCCGCCGGCTGTACATGTCGCTGGCTCTGGTGTTCGCCGTCGGCGCAGCCTTCACCAACGCGTACCCGTTCGAGTCGTCCGGCTCAACAACCGCCCTGGTGGCCATACACATGCCGGTGGCCCTGTGGGCAGTCGTCGGTGTCGCCCATTCGGGAGTCCCAACCCCCACACAGGCACAGCGGCTCGCCTTCGTCCGCTTCACGGGTGAGTGGTTCATTCGCTACGCGCTGTTGGCGCTGGGCGGGATGGTCCTCATGGGTCTGGCTGCGGGCGCATTCACCGCCGCCGGCCTCTCGGACGACACCCTCGAATCGATGCTCACCGGGTGGCTGCTGCCCTGTGGGGCCATGGGTGCCGTTGTGGTGGCCGCATGGATGGCCGAGGAAGGTCAAGGGGCCACCACGATCCTCGCTCCGACCCTCGCCCGTGTGTTCACACCCCTCTTCACGGTGTTCCTTGCAGCCCTGCTGGTCACGGTCACCGTCAGTGGCGAAGGCATCGGATCGGACCGGGAGGTGCTGATCCTCTTTGACCTGGTGCTCGTCGTGGTGTTGGGCCTCGTCCTCTACACCACGTCAGCCAGGGGCCCGGGAGAGCGACCGACCCTGCTCGACCGACTCAGTGCGGTCCTCATCACCTGTGCCGTAGGGGTGGACACCGTCGCCCTCGTGGGCATCGCACGCCGCATCGGCGACCACGGCCTCAGCCCCAACCGAACTGCCGCCCTTGGCTTGAACCTGCTCCTCTTGGTCAACCTGGTGTGGTCGCTCGTGCTGCTGGCGGGCTTCCTGCTACGGCGCCGACCCTTCGGGGCCCTAGAGGTGTGGCAGGCCCGTTTCCTTCCGGCCTTCCCCGCGTGGGCCGTCCTGGTAGTTGTCGCCTTCCCACCGGCGTTCGGATTCGCCTGATACGGCATCCAGCCAGATTCCGCGGCCGACTTGATCCGCCAATAGAGTTCAATCACTGGCGGCTGGCTGAGGAGCCACCGCTGGACACGGTTTCCCACCGTGCGAAGAGCCCCCGCTTCGGCGGGGGTTTCCTCGTTCTCAGCCTCCGAGGGCAGCGATCATGCGGTCGCGGGCAACCTCAATGGCCCTGAACGGCCGCAGCATCACCCTGAACTCGATGATCAGACCTTCATCGTCACAGGTGATTATGTCCACGCCGTTCACATGGATGCCGTCCAGGCGCGTCTCGAACTCCAGTACCGCATGATTGCCGTCAAGCACCTTCTTCGTGTAACGGAAGCTTCCCCCTGGGATCTCCTCAGACTCGGTCGACTCCTCGGGGCGGTCGCCTGGGAACACCTGGTAGGCGGCGTTCAGGTACATGGATGTCAGGTCACGTCCGTGCTGTGGTTTGAACAGGACTGGTGACCAGAACACCACCTCGGGATGGAGCAGGTCCTCAAGTTGAGCAGCAGGGTCTCCGGCAAGGAAGGCGTGCCAGCCGAGCATTGTCCGGCGAATCGGATCGCTCGCTTTGTCAGCCATGCTCACAGTGTCGCCGACCGGGCCATGCGCAGCGCAACCGGGGCCCATCGGCGGGCACCCCGTCGGGGTGTGGCAGGATCACCAACCCGGAACGGCCAGAGAAGGGACCGACAATGGCTACCTACGAATGTCCATCATGTGGAATGTCCGTCAACGCCACCTGTGGAGCGTGCGACGCTCCACTGGTGAACGACACGCTCACCAGAGACGACGGATCGACCGTGCAGGTCTCCCGGTGCCCGAACGAACACGGCAAGATCAAATCACCGATGTGCTGCGGCGCTGACATGTCCTGCTCTGTCGCCTGAGGAGGCTCTTCACCAGTGGGCCTGCTTCACCACGAGCGATACCCACGCTCGGGCAACTACGACCCTGACTGGGTTCTCGAGAACCAGATGGGTCCCAACGCCCTCTGGCTGCTCGAGTCCCTGACCGAGGTCATGTCGATCAGCCCCGGGATGCGGGTGCTGGACCTGGGCTGCGGACGGGCCATGACGTCGATCTTCATGGCACGGGAGTTTGACGCCAGGGTGTGGGCAGCAGACCTCTGGATCGACCCGGTTCAGAACCGGACCCGAATCGTGGAAGCCGGAGTCGATGATCTTGTAACCGCGGTTCATGCCGAGGCCCATGCCCTGCCGTTCGACAAGGGATTCTTCGACGCAATCGTCAGCATCGACGCCTACCACTACTTCGGTACCGACGACCTCTACCTCGGCTACCTACTCGACTACCTCCGACCCGGCGGAAGGCTCGGGATCGTCGTTCCAGCCCTCATTGAGGAGTTCGATAATGCAGTTCCCGACCACCTCCTGCCCTTCTGGCAGTGGGAGTACTGCTGCTTCCACTCCCCCTCCTGGTGGGTGCGACACTGGGACAAGACCGGACTGGTGACAGTGGAAACCGCCGACATAGTGGAGGAGGGTTGGAAGGACTGGCTTGACTTCACTCACCATTCCCTTCACTCGATGAGCGCCGAAATGCGACTTGAGGCAGAGGTTGAGATCCAGATGCTCAGGGCCGACGCAGGTGCAAATCTGGGTTTCGCTCGGGTTGTCGCGTCGGAGTCCCACCAATGACCCCGCCCGGGCGCGTGCTCAGACGAACTCCGCGGCTGCTCCTGGGCCTGAGCCTCTTCGGGATCGGCCTCGGCATGATCGTGCTCGCCGACTACGGGTTGCCCGGCTGGGACGTCTTCCACCAGGGCCTCGCCGAACAGACCCCTCTCACGATCGGAACAGCCGTGATCCTCGTGGGCGCCCTCCTGCTCCTGGCGATGCTGGCCCTTAGGGAGCCGATCGGGATCGGAACCATCGCCAACGTCATCGTCGTCGGTGTGGTGCTGGACGCCATGCTCTGGCTCTTCGATGAGCCGACCAGCGTGACCGTCCGTGTCACCCTCACCCTCACGGGGCCAATCGTCGTGGCCATCGGCTCGGGCTTCTACATCGGCGTGCACATGGGCCCAGGTCCTCGTGACGGCATCATGACAGCCCTGGGCCGGCGTGGTATCACCATCTGGAAGGCCCGGTTCGGCATCGAGGCGGTCGCACTCGTCGGCGGAATGCTCCTCGGCGGAACGGTCGGGTGGGGCACGGTCTGGTTTCTCATCGTTATAGGCCCGACCGTCCACTTTTTCTTGAAACACCTCTCCCTGCCGGTCGAAGCAGACGAGGTTGCTGCTGCCTGAGGCGCGTCGGATGCTGACAGGACCTTCGCCCCTAACATCTCAATCCGACCCCACCTACGTTCAAGTTGTCACCGGGCACGGGGGCCGCCCGTGCCGCTAGACCAACGAGGTGCCGCCTATGTACACGATCAGGGAAAAGGGCAGGAACGGAAGCCTGGAGATCACATCCGATTCGCTCGTCCGGGTGATCCACGAAAAGGAACCGCCCAACTTCTGGACGAAGCGACGGGTTCACGACAAACTCAAGGTGATACCTCTCGAGTCGGTCACCCACGTCATGTACCGCCCGAACAGGTTGAGAACCGACGTGGTGACCATCTCCACCCCTGACAAGACCTGGAAGTGGAAGGTCGTACACGCCGCTGAGTTCGTTACAGAGTTGAACGACGCTGTGGCATCACTGCAAAACGCCTAACCAAAATTCGACAACGAGTAGGGTCCCGGCATGCTGGGGGTCACGTCGATGCTTGCCACCGTTGTCCGGTCGGTATCCGTCTGGGCCAGCCGAGTGGCAGCTATCGGCCCCACCGACAAGGCTGCGCGGAACTACGGCAGGTTCGGCGAAGGGAGCATCGTGGCATGGCCGCCCGGTGCCGGGTTTGGCGAGCGCTGGATCTGGCTCGGTAGCGACACCCTCATTGCCGCCCACGTCACGCTGTCGGCCGGCATGGGCCCAGGACAGGAGATGGTTACAGACCCGGTAGTGAAGATCGGTGACCGCTGCGTGATCGGTAGGGGAACTGCGATCGTCGGGCACTTCTCCATCGACATTGGCGACGACGTCTACATGGGGATGAACATCTACATCACCGACCAGAACCACGGCTACGCGGACCTCAGCCAGCCCATCGGCACCCAGACACCCAACGACGACGCCGTCTCAATCGGCTCGGGCAGTTGGATCGGATCCGGAGCGGTGATCCTCCCCGGCGCCAGGATCGGCAGCCACGTCGTCGTAGGAGCCAACTCGGTCGTCCGCGGCGAGATCCCAGACAACTGCGTGGTGGTCGGATCACCGGCGCGGGTGGTTCGCCGACACGACGGCTCGGCGTGGGTGCGGGATACCCCGGACCAACCCGGACCTGGCTGAGGCTGCATCTTGCCAGCACCGGAGGAACACAGAAGCAGACACGGGTGGTCCGGCGTAGCAGCACTCGGGCTCCTCACGATCACCTCCTACGGATCATGGATGTACGGGTTCGGCGTCCTGATCGGACCGATCAGCGACGACATGGGTTGGAGCACCACAACCCTGGGTGTCACGTTCGGTGCGGCAATGCTGTTGACGGGCCTCGGGTCCTTTACCGGAGGACGCCTCCTGGACCGCTTCGGCGGGCCCGGCCCGTTCCTGCTACAGGCACTACTGGGGGGCGGCCTCCTCCTTGCCTCAACCTGGGCCGACCACCCGGTCAGCTTCGGCCTGTTCTACGCGCTGGGCGCCGGCATCACCGGAGCTACCGGCTTCTACCACGTGACAACTGCTGCTGCAGCCCGCCTGCGCCCCCATCGCCCGGACCAAGCCATAGCGGTGGTAACACTCATCGGCGCCTTCTGCAGCCCCATCTACCTCCCGCTGACGGCATGGATGGTCACGGCGTGGCACTGGCGCACGGCCGCACGCATCCTTGCCCTGCTGGCAGTGGCCGGTGGATTCCTGGCAGCATCCCTTACGGCTAACGCACGCAGCTCCCACTCAGGTCCTTCCCTGAGGCCGCTGGATGCGATCCGCAGCGCCCTGGGACGACCCGCAATCCAGCGAATGATGGCTGCGTACGTCATGACCGGCATCGCCTTCACGTCGGTGCTCGTCTACCAGGTCCCCATCCTCACGGCCTCCGGCCTGAGCCTCGCCGCGGCAGGAACCATCGGAGGCCTCCGTGGCCTGTTTCAGTTCTTCGGCCGCCTCGGCCTGACCGGTCTGGTCGAGCGCCACGGGTCCGGTGCCCTCTTGAGGTTGGCGTTCCTGGTCAGTGCCGTTGGCATCGCCTTCCTTCTGTTTGGAACCATCCCGGCCGGAGTGGTCTTTGCGCTCATGGCCGGCCTCGCAATGGGCGCCAGCACACCTCTCCAGAGCGTGTACGCACGTAGCCACTTCGACGAGGGCGACCTCGGCCTCCTCATGGGCCTCCAGGGGGTATCGATGGGTCTCGCCGGTGCTCTCGGGCCGGTCATGGGGGGCATCATGCGCGACCTGTCGGGAAGCTGGACCCCGACAGTAATCATGGGAATCGTGACCATGACCCTGGGTGCATGGCTTCTGAAACCAGACGAACACCGACCTGTCGGCGACACCGCAATCCAGTGAACATCCTCGGAGCAGCGGAGCCCCTTATGTCCCGGGGTGCCCTATCCTGTGTCCGCAGGAACCGCTGCTGCCGAAGAGACCTCGGCGGTTGTCGGATCCTGCAGTCCGAACATCGCTCCAACCGGATCTGAGGCCGAGCATGCAGACCCTGGAACCAACGGCGCTGACGCTCAAAGACGTCATCGACGTGGTGCCTGCCTCCTGTCGGAAGCGTTCAACTCCTCGGGGGCTGGCGCTAGTTGTCCGCGATCTGGTGCTCTACGCAGCGGTGGTAACCGGAATCGTGCTCAGCCCGGCCTGGTGGTTGACCCTGATCCTGATTCCCCTTGCCGGCATCATGGTGGCCGCAATGTTCGTCCTCGGCCACGATGCCGCCCACGGTGTCCTGACCGACAACAACCGCCTCAACGGGATTCTGGGTCGCCTCCTGTTCGTTCCGTCATTCCACATCTACGAGGCCTGGATCCTCGGCCACAACCGCATTCACCACGGCCACACGGTCAGACAGGGAATGGACTTCGTCTGGCATCCGGTGACCGTCGATCAGTACAGGGCCATGGGTCCCTGGGCACGCCTCCGTCACCGCGTTGAGTGGTCGGTGATAGGCCCTCTCCCCTATTACCTGCGTGAGGTCTGGTGGAACAAGATGATCGCCTTCCGCCAGCCTCCTGCCAAGTGGGCCGGAGCGATCCGCCGAGACCGCTACATGCTCTACTCAGCGGTCCTTCTGGTGGCTACCGGAGCCGCCTTCCTCGGTGGCCTGGGTTCGGGCAACGTTCTGGGAGCCCTCTGGATGATCACCAAGTTGATGGTGATCCCGTTCCTCATCTTCACCCACGTCATCGGCTGGACCGTCTACGTCCACCACATCACCCCTGAGATCCGTTGGCACACCCGCCGCGGATGGTCCAAGGTGGCGGGCCAACTGGATGGCACGACCATCCTCCGCATGCCCAAGGTCGTGGATCTCTTCTTCCACTGGATCTTCGTGCACACACCCCACCACGTGGACATGCGCATTCCCTGCTACCGCCTGAACGAGGCCGCCAAGGCCATCACGGCTGCCTTCCCCGATCGCACCATCGACCGCAAGTTGCGCCTGCGCACCTACCTGATGGCCACCCGCACCTGCAAGCTCTACGACTTCGAGGAGGGCACCTGGCTCTCCTACCGGGCAGCCCGCACCTGACTCAGCGGCCCGTGTAGTTGCCGTCAGGCGCAACCATCGGAAACCCGATCGCAGGGTCCTCCAGAATCACCACCACTGCCGGATCCACGGCCCTGAGTTGGGTTGGAGTGCAGGGCTCCCACTCCTCGGCTATCTCATCGCACCTGCCGGGCACCTGTTGCTGGGCTCCCATGAGGGTCGTGTTCGCCCAGTAGATGTACTCCGAGACCATGCATGAGTACTCACAGCTGTCATCGAAGTAGTGGTACCAGGCGGCGGCCGGGTACTCGTCTGGTATCTGCCCGAAGTGTCCGCCGCGTGCGAGGTCCATCGCATCGGTCAGGTCCGAGGCTCTGCTGTCTGAGAGCACCTCTCGATGGTTGGGAACCCAGCCATAGTTGTAGATGAGGTGATGAATCTCTTCGAGGGCGAAGTCGAACTCGCCCGGCTGGTCGGTCTCATCGCCCAGCAGTTCCTGCAGGTTGCCGATTCCGTCCTCGGCATCCCAGATCCCCGACTCGTCAAGGTCATCGGGGTCTGCTCCCATCACGAGGGCCGCAGCGAGGTTCGCCATCATCTCAGGCACCGCCGGGTCATCGGGTTCACCGTCGGCGTCGTTGTCGATGTACTGGGCCAGCACGTTTCCAGCGTGTTCCAGCTTTGAGTCGGGTGTCGCCGGGGTAGCAAAGACGGGTACCCCGAACGCCTCCACATGCTTGGAGAAGTAGGGCTGGTATGCGGCGTAGCGGCCCGGGACAGGGCCCGAGGTGAGATCCAGGGTCCAGGTGTGTTCGACAGCAGTTGTTGGCGGCACCGTTGTGGTGGCAGCAGGCGGCTCGGTCGTCGCCGGCACCGCTGTGGTGGCAGCAGGCGGCTCGGTCGTCGCCGGCACCGCTGTGGTGGCAACAGGCGGCTCGGTCGTCGCCGGCACCGCTGTGGTGGCAGGCGGCTCGGTCGTCGCCGGCGGAGCACCGGTGGTCGCCGGTACGGCCTCTTCAACGGCGACGACAGAGGTCGTGGGCACCTCCGGCATGTTGGTGGTCGTTGCAACAGGTGCAGATGTCGGCTCAGGCGCTTCGGAGGTTGCCACCTGCGGCGGTGTCGTCACCCCCACCGAGGTGGTTGAGGACGCTGCCTGCAAGGCCGTTCCTCCGCCCCCACAGCCGACCACGAAAAGTGCTCCCACTGCCAGCAGCACCCGGACACACCTGCAACCATCCACCGCCATCGGACCTCCCCGTTTTCGCTTGAGAAGACGGTAACGGCGGAAACTTGTCTTGACGGCTCCTGTTGAGGTCCCGCACCTGACTATCTTTCGCCCATGGAGACACGCCGTCTGGGCCGTACCGGCCACCAAAGCAGCGTCGCCATCCTGGGCGGAGCCGTCTTCTTTGCCGACACACCCGAGAGTGCCGCGCCGACATTTCAGATGGCTCTCGGCCGCGGCGTCAACCACCTTGACATTGCACCCGGCTACGGCCTGGCCGAGCGTGCCATCGGCCCCCACATTCCAGCCGTCCGGGACAGGCTGTTCGTGGCCTGCAAGACCGGTGAGACAACCAGAGACTCCGCACTGTCACGGCTCGACAAGAGCCTGACCCGACTCCAGGTCGACCACCTGGACCTCTACCAGGCCCATGGGGTCACGAGCATCGCCGACCTGGACGCCCGCGACGACGCATTCCGGGTCATTCTGGAGGCACGCGACCGGGGCAAGACCCGTTTCGTCGGCGTGACAGGCCATGACATGGGTGCGCCGCGTGCCCACCTCGAGGCTCTCCGCCGCTACGACCTGGACACCGTCATGTTCCCCGTCTTTCCCGGCGTCTGGTCCGATGCCAGCTACAGAGCCGACGCCGAGGCTCTCCTTGCCGAGTGTGCCAACCGTGATATTGGGGTCATGGCGATCAAGGCGGTCGCCCGCAGGGCGTGGGGAGACCGCCCACCCGATACATCCAGCTGGTACGAACCGTTCAGGTCCGATGAGGGAATCCGACGTGGCATCAGGTTCGCCCTGTCAACGCCCGGGGTCCACGCCTTCTGCACCTCCAGCAGTTCAGATGTCCTCGAGTCCTCCATCGAGGCAGCAGGCTCCTTTGAACCGCTGAGTCCCGATGAGAGAGACGCCGCCATGACACCGATAGCTGGCGACGGTCCGATCTTCCCCCTACGGGAACACGCAAAGCTGCCCTCCGGCTGGTAGCCGGTCGGGCAGGTGCAGCGAGCACCTACCCGAAGCGAACCATCAGCATCTAGGGACCTAATGCCCTATCGGACTTCGTGATACCAGCCGTTTACTGGTCTGAACTGTGATAACGATCGTTATCCCCGGGGGTTGGGGAAGACAAAGGAGCACCGCAATGGCACTGGCTACCGATGAGACCGTCCGGGACTTTCCTGAAGCGACACCCATGGGCCAACCGCTCGACTGGTCCTGGCTGCGGGGAACAAGAGCCGAATGGGGCATGAACCCGGTGCCGGGACGCCGCGGCCTCACCATGATGGACATCGCCACAGGCACCTACGGCGAGATCCTCGACGAGCCTCCCTACCGCTCCATGGCGCCACGTGGCGCCGACATCGCCGAAGACACTCCCGACATGGGCTACATCCTCAACCACAAGTCCCAGGTCTGGGCAGACAACGTGATCGAGCTCTACGAAGAGGCCGTGGCCCGACAATGGTCCTCCGCCCGCGACATCCCCTGGAACGAGCTCCAGGAACTGCCGTCCGACATCGAGCATGCGATGTGTCAACTCTGCACTGTCCTGACCGAGATCGAGATGATCGCAACCGACCTCCCGGCCAAGTGGATGTGGCGGATGAACCACCACTTCGTCGAGGCCAAGATGTTCCTCGCAACCCAGATCATGGACGAGGCCCGCCACGCCGACGTGTTCCGCAAGAGGGCGCTGGCAAACGGCGGCGGTCTGCTGCTTGCCGGCTCGGGCGACGAGAGCCTGCTCAGAAGCATCCTGGAGGCCAAGACCTACACCCAGGCGTCAGCGCTCCTCCACCTGCTCGGCGAGGGATTCATCCTGGACGTGTTCCGCCAGGGCGAGATGATCGCACCCACCCACGTCGAGAAGAAGATCTTCCGCCTCTCCATGCAGGACGAAGCCCGCCATGTCGCCTACGGCACCATGCACATTCGCCAGGCCATCTCCGGCGACCCCGACGTGGCCGAAGAGATCCACGAGGCGCTGGACCACGGCGAAAAGTTCCTCATCGAGTTCGGAACCTCCCCGGTCCTGTCGTCGGCTCTGGCGATGCTTCTGGGCGGCGGCTCCGAACACATAGAGGACAAGGGTTTTCCTCTTCAGGCCCAGATGGCCACCAAGATCTTCACCTCCTACCTGGCCCGTTGCGAACGGGCAGGGCTGAACAGAATCGACAGAACCGAACTGCCACTCGACCTGCTGGGAATCGACCTCAGCAAGTTCGACAAGAGCGGCGTCTGAAGGGAAGGCACACGATGAGCAGCAGAGTGAACCAACTGGGCTTCTATCAGGACCTGGCCGACCTGATGAACTCACACCCGGAACAGTACGAAACCCTCGGCGAGGTGGACTTCACCCTCGGGATCGTGATGGTCGACGACCATGGTGCCGACCTGCGCGTCCGGCTGAGCTTCGAGGAACTCGGCTGCTCAGAGGTATCGCCCCTGTCCGAAGGCACCGAGAACGGCTGCGACTGCTGGCTGAAAGGAGACCTTCCAGCCTGGGAGGAAATGTTTGAAGACATCACCGCCAACGGCCTCGCCACCGGCCGACGCACCATCAACAGCCTCACCCTTCTGGGCGACCGCATTGCAACAATGGGCGACGACCCTATGGGCGTTGACAAGTTCTTCCGCTTCAACCAGACGATCCAGCAATTCCTTGACGGTGCCGCTCAGCTGGTACCGGCAACAGCCTGACCCGATCCACCGAAAGGACCCAGAATGCAAGCCATGCCATGCCCCCACTGCGGGGAACCCCTCGATCAGGTACTCGACCTTCCCTACGGCTACTGGGAGTGGGACGGCGAGCGGTACAACCTGAAGAGCACCGCCGACACCGTCGACGTTGCCCCCTGGGCATGCAACGTCTGCCTCCGCTCCCTACGTCCATTCCACCCACAGGATGTGACGGCTGCCTCCCTCGCCACTACCTGAGCCGCAGGACCACCACCGGGGACGGGGACATCTGATGAGCCACATGGTCATCGAAGAGGAGTGCATCGGCTGCGGTGCATGTGAGTTCACCTGCCCACGCGACGCCCTGCGCAAGACCGACAGCTTCCTCGGCCTGTTCATCATCAACCCGCTCACCTGCGACGACTGTGGCGACTGTATAGAGAAGTGCCCGGTGTGGGCGATTGTTCCCGACCCCGACTGGCCCGTGTGCTACGGCACCGGATGTCCGCTCAGCTCGAAGCGGTACTCGTCAGTCGACTGCAACGTTTGGCAGGAGCGCTGCCACACCTGCGGATCACCTCTGTGGCGAGCGAGCGCCACAGGCGACGAGTGGTCCTGTCCCGGCTGTGGGCTGAACCTGCGGGTCAGGTGCCCACGGAGCCACCGTGTCGAAGAGGTGGCCGAGCGCTACCCGGACCTGGCCGACTGGTTCGAGGAAACGACCCCCGACGGCCCCGACCCCCGAATGACCGAAGTTGAGGTCAGCGGCTGACGAGCCCAACCCGGGTCAACTGCCGAAGTCCCAACTTGACCCCTCACGGAAGCGGC
Organism: Actinomycetota bacterium; assembly: GCA_014381745.1. Classification (GTDB taxonomy): domain Bacteria; phylum Actinomycetota; class Acidimicrobiia; order Acidimicrobiales; family MedAcidi-G1; genus UBA3125. The sequence goes on from JACNLA010000028.1 coordinate 316,709, forward strand.
CGGAGACGTTCTTCGCTATCAGAATCCGGTGCACCTCGTCTGGCCCGTCGATTATCCGAAGCGACCTGGCCGTCTGGTACATGGCGGCCAGAGGCAGGTCATCTGTGATCCCAGCCGCCCCCCAGACCTGAATCGCCCTGTCCACCACCCTCTCGTAGGCGGCCGGCACAAAAACCTTGATCGCGGAAATGTCGGTGCGCGGATAGGAGCCGTCCCGCATCTTTTCCGCACAGTTGATCGTCATGAGGCGAGCCGCCGAGATGTCCATGTAGGAGTCGGCGATGAAGCCCTGGATGAACTGCTTGGACTCGAGCACGCCCCCGTGCACGGTGCGGTTGGCCGCCCTTTCAACCATCAGGTCAAAGGCCCGCCACATCTGCCCGATTGAGTTCATGCAGTGGTAGACGCGTCCGGCCCCCAGACGGTCCTGGGCCGCCTGGTGCCCGGTCCCCGTCTCGCCTAACTGATTGTCGACTGGTACCCGCACGTTGTCGTAGATGATCTCGCAGTGGTCACTGGACCGACCCCAGACACCGATACCACGCAGAATCTCCACGCCCGCGGTGTCTGACGGCACGATTATCTGGGTCATGCGTGAGTTGCGACCTGCCTCGCCGGCACCATCATCGGTGCGGCACATAACGATGAAGAAGTCCGCGTCCATTCCGTTCGAGGTGAACCACTTGTGACCGTTGATGACCCACTCATCGCCTTCCCGCCTTGCCGTCGTCCGAAGTGAGCGTGGATCCGAGCCGGGTTGGTCGGGTTCGGTCATCGAGAACCCGGACTGCATCCCTCCCTCGATCATCGGAAGCAGCCATCTGCGCTTCTGCTCCTCTGTGCCGTAGCGGACAAGGATCGACTGGTTGCCGGAGTTGGGGGCCATAACCCCAAACAGAGACGAGGCCCCGACCGCGTAAGCCAGGACCTCTTTCATGTAGGCAAGTTCCAGGAAGTCGAGGCCGGCACCGCCGTACTCCTCGGGCAGGTGCGGCGCCCAGAGCCCAGCCTCCCTGACCTTTGCCCTAACGCCGGATCGAAGTGCCTTGGCCTCCTCCCTGTCACCATCGGTCAGGTGGCCACCACGATGGTCGGCCCAGAGCATGTTCTCGTTCGGGAGGATCTCCTGATTGACGATGCTGGCCGTAAGCAGGCGCACCTCGTTGATTCGATCCGACACCGAGGCAATCGGCTGGACGTTCATTGCCATGGTCGACACCTCAAATCGGTTTCCGGACGCGACCCGGTCAGCCCCGGCGCACACCCACGGTCTCACCCATACCAACTGCAGCACTAGGGACGATGGTCCCTGCGGACCCGTATTCGAATCGATGGAATCCCACCTAGAGACAGGGACCTAGGTCCCTGTCGACGGTTACGGCACCTACGTACCGTCAGTGCCAGCGGGGCCGACCGGCCCCTGCGCGACGTCAGGACGGGACCAGGGGTGGATCAGCAGCGAAGAAACGACTGGATTCTGTTTGGCTCGTTCTGGGCCGTCTTTTCGGTGGTCGGCTTCTACCTGGTGCTCGGCATTGACCTGCTGCCTGCCCAGTGGGCCCACGAGGCCGAGGTGGTTGACGACGCCTACATCCTCCTGATGGGCCTCTCAATACCCATCTTCGCCGGTGTAGCCGCTGCCCTCCTCACCAGCCTCATCCGCTTTCGGGTAAAGGTCGAAGGCCAGCCCACAGAGGACGGACCACCGGTTCACAACAACCGCAACTTCGTGCGGCTCTGGATTGCCTCAACCCTCATGCTGGCTCTGATGATCACCGTCAACCCGGGCTTCATCGGAATCGCCGAATTGCGGGGTGAGCCGAGCGCCGACATTGTGGTCGAGGTTCAGGCCCAGCGCTGGTCGTGGAAGGTCAACTACGAGAACGGTGCCGAGACGTTCAACCAGCTCTACCTGCCAGCCGACAGGCGGGTTCGCTTTGACATCACCTCGCTCGACCTCGTCCACTCCTTTTGGATACCCGGATTCCGCGTCAAGATCGACGCCGTCCCGGGAAGGGTCACCCATCTCTACGTGACACCCGAGGGCGTCGGGTCATTCGAAGACGACTTCAACCTGAGGGTCCAGTGCGCCGAAATATGCGGCCTGGGGCATGCCCAAATGGCTATGCCGGTAACCGTTCTGGAGCCCGCCGACTTCGATGCCTGGGTCAGCGACCTGGCAGAGGGAGCCTGATAGATCATGCGACAACTTCTCCGCGCCGTCATATTCGGCATTCTCGGATACCTGATCGGTGCTGCTCTCACCTGGCTGATCCGTGGTGGATCAATGGGCGACGAGGTGTGCGTGGTGTTTGGTTACATCCTCGGCCTGATCGGGTGGCTCTTTGGAATAGGCATGGGCGACACCTGGGTCAGGGAATGGTTCGGCCTGCCGGCTCGTAAGTACGAGGTCACCGGCTGGAAGCGCTACCTGGGCTTCTCAACGGACCACAAGGTGATAGGCGTCCAGTACCTGGCGACCTTCATCGTGGTTCTGCTGCTCGGTGGCGTTGCAGCCATGATCATCAGGTTCGAGTTGGCACAGGCCGGCGAGGGCATCCTCAACGCCGATCGCTACAACCAGGTCATGAGCATGCACGGCATTCTCATGGTCGCTGTTGCCGTGGCGGCCATCCTGGGCTCGTTCGGCAACTATCTGGTGCCGATCATGATCGGTGCCGACGACATGGCATTCCCCCGCCTGAACGCCGTGACCTTCTGGCTGATTCCACCGGTGGCAATTGGTCTTCTGGCCGCCCCGACACTCGGAAGTTTCGATGCAGGGTGGACCGCATACCCGCCGCTCAGCGTCGTCAACAACGGCGGCCAGATCCTCTTCGTGCTGGCGGTCACCACCTTCGGGCTGTCGTCGATCCTGGGCGGCCTCAACGTCATCACGACCATCGTCACAATGCGTGCACCTGGCATGACCTGGGGCAGGCTTCCAATCTTCGTATGGGGAGCTTTCTCAGCATCGCTGATCAGCCTGCTCACCACCCAGTTCTTCGCTGCCTCGCTGATCCTCATCGCCATGGACAGGGTGGCCGGCACCGTCTTCTTCAACGGAGGTGCAGGTGGAGACCCGCTTCTCTACCAGCACCTGTTCTGGTTCTACTCGCACCCGGCCGTGTACGTCATGGTTCTCCCGGGCTTCGGCGCGGTGCTCGAGACCATCACCCACATGTCCCGAAAGCCCCTGTTCGCCTACAAGGCGGTCGTGGTGTCGTTTCTGAGCATCGCCGGCCTGAGCGTCATCGTCTGGGCACACCACATGTTCACCAGCGGCATGGCCGAGTACCTGCACGGGCCGTTCATGTTCGCCAGCGAGATGATCTCGGTTCCGACAGGAATGGTTTTCCTCTCAGCGGTAGCCACCCTCTGGCGGGGCAAGCTGTGGATGAAGACGCCGCTGTTCTTCGCCATGATCTGGATCTTCCAGTTCCTCATGGGTGGGGTCACCGGCATCTTCCTGGCCGACGTGGTCACCGACGTCAGCCTCCACGACAGCTACTTCGTGGTCGCCCACTTCCACTACACGATCATGGGCGGCATGCTCTTCGCCTTCCTGACAGGCATCTTCTTCTGGTTCCCCAAGATCACGGGCCGGATGATCAACGACCGTCTGGGGATTATCTTCGCCCTCTGGTTGACCATCGCCTTCCAACTCACGTTCCTGCCCCAGTTCTGGCTTGGAACCAACGGGATGAACCGACGTATCGCCGACTACCCAGAACAGTTGGAGGGGGCCAACCTGATGTCAAGCATCTCGGCCTTTATCCTCGGAAGCAGCTTCATCTTGTTTGTATACATCCTGTTGTCAGGGGCAATACGAGGCCCCAAGGCCGGTGGCAACCCCTGGAATGCAAGCACCCTCGAATGGCAGGTCTCCTCTCCCCCGCCCGAACACAACTTCTCAGGCCAGCCAACCGTGGTCGGCCACCCGTACGGGTATGGAACAGCAGGCTCACGCCACGCAGAGTTCGCCGACGTGACTGTGGCAGCCGCCCCACCTGAACAACCCGGGACCGACCAGGGAGGCGACCATGAGTAACCATTCCCACGGAGGTCGCGGTCTGGCCGCAGTGGCCCAGCGAGGCTGGCTGACAGCCGGCCTGTTGGCCATCTTGACCCTCATCGAGTACGTGGTAGCCACGAGCGTGGACAGGCCAACCCTGTGGCTGCTGCCGTTCATCGTCGCCAAGGGAGCCCTCATCCTCGAGGTCTTCATGCACTCAAGCGACCTCAAGACAATCAACGGAGGTAACGCCTGATGGCCATGACCACCACCCCGGAGGCCGACCACAGCCGGGCAGCGGCCACATACCGCCCGGCTGCAAACAGACTCGGCCTCTGGCTGTTCCTGGCATCTGAGACGTTCCTCTTCGCTGCGTTCATCTCCTCCCGATTCGTTGTGTCGGGCACGGACCAGCCTGAGCACCTCAACCAGGGCCTTGCCCTGCTCTTAACCCTGCTGCTGCTCCTGTCGAGCATCAGCGCCTTTCGGGCCGAGGCAGCCATGGCCCACGACAACCGCAAGCTGTTCCACCGCGAGATGCTCACGACCATCGTGCTGGGCCTGCTGTTTCTGGTTGGCGTGGGGGTCGAGTTCAACGAGGCGGTTGCCGACTTCCCCGTCGGCACCATCTACGGCAGCTCATTCTTCATGCTCATCGGCCTGCACGCCTTCCACGTACTCACCGGCATTCTGGCGCTCGGCGTGGTCTGGAACCTGGGGCGCAAGGGCCACTACAGCTCCCAGGACCACTGGCCCGTCGAAGGCGTTGTCAAGTACTGGCACTTCGTGGATCTCATGTGGGTGGCCATCTACCCCACCCTCTACCTCTTCGGCGGTTCGTGATCAAAGGCCGTTCGGAGCGGCCCAAGGCCGACGAGCGGAGCGGAACCGGCATGAAGGAGACACGCGAAGCCGTTCTGGTCGTCCTCGGTACGACAGCAGCCGTGTTCGTCGTGTGCCTTGTTGCACTCTGGATCTTTGCTGGCCCCGGCAGGGAGCCTGAGCGGCGCGAGATCGTGATTCCAGCCGGCACCTCTGACCTAATCGCGAGCGGCCAGAACCCACTGGACCTACCTTCCAACTGGAGTTTCCGTAGTGGCGACGTCCTTGTTCTGGACAACCGCGACGATGTGGGCCACTACGTCGGGGCATGGTTCTCCCCCTACGACGAGGTGACCGAGATAACCGTCACCGCCTCAGCCACAGTCTTTTGCACCCTCCATCCGGCCGGTGAGATCTACATCGACGTGACCCCCAGGCGTTCCGACTGGGCGCTCGCCGTCCCACCGACGCTCATGGTCGGGCCGGCATTTGGACTGGTTCTTCTGATGGCCCTTCATCTCCTGAGGCGACTTGAGGATCCTGTGCCAGAGGCCACACGTGAATCGGGACGTTCGTCCCTAATGGCAGCCCGGAAGTAGCGCCAGAGTTGCTGCGGCGTCAGGGGACCATCCGTGACCTGATCTGAACACAGTCCAACGCGAGCAAAGGAACAGACGTTGAAGCATGAAATAGCCCGGAAGATCACAGCTGTGGCCCTCGCCGCCGCAGTCACACTCCCCCTTGCGGCATGTGGTGGAGGTGGCGGGTCATCAGACACCGCTGCCGCCCCATCCTCCTCATCAAGCGTCTCCGTCGAGGGCACTGAGTTCAAGTTCGCCCCGGCCGACATGAGCGTGAAGGCCGGCCAGCCGGTGACCGTCACCTTTGACAACAAGGGCGCGGTAGACCACGAGTGGGTTGTTCTCACCGAGGGAGCCCAGATCAAGGACGAGGCTGACTTCGATGAGTCGATGGTGCTTGAACGCATCAGCTCCATTCCCGCCGGAACCTCGACCACACAGACCTTCACGATCGACAAAGCGGGGCGTTACCAGATCATCTGCGCCCTACCTGGCCACTTCTCGGCAGGCATGAAGGGAATCCTGACCGTCTCCTAACCGGGGCTTGTCGACTCAACCACAACCAGCGGCTTGACTCAAGAGCCTCCCGGCGTACCAGCGGGCAAAGCTGGCCACACTGGGCTCCAGGTACGACAACATGCCCTGCCGGGCGAACGGTGACCGCATCCCTGCGTGTTGTTCCTCGAGCATTGGGATGTCCTCTTCGAGGGCCAGGTCGAAGCGCTCGTAGTAGGAGTTGACCCTCTCAGGAAAGTCGGGATGGTCAATGGTTGACTGCGGAAAGCAGACCACCTGGGCGCAACGACACCGGTCGGGGCCGTCAGGGTAGACCTCATACATCCACATGGCGTCGGAGCCGAAGGCAACGATCATGTTCGGAAACATCCAGGAGTAGCGGACCCCGGCCCTGAGGCGGCCTTCAAGCTGGCTGATCACGGGCAGGACGTTCTCCTGGGTGCCGTCGAGGAGGCCACCCGTGCCATCTGTGGTCCCGAAGTGGGTTGCGAACGCACCGCTCACGGATTCCGGTTCGTCGGGTTCGTCATAGGTGTGATCGATGCTGGTCGGGTGCACGTAGGGAAGGTGGTAGTACTCGTTGAACACCTCCGAGAAGGCCTTCCAGTTGCAGCCAACGCTGAACTCGCGGCGCCTTGCCATGACCATGTCCTCGACCGGCCAGGCCTCGTGGATTGCAGAAAAGTCCCCCAGCCAGTCAGCAATCGAAGGGGGATCCGGATCGAAGCTGACGAACACGAACCCGGCCACCTCGACGATCGCAAACTCGGTGAGGCTGTGCTCGTCCTTGTCGAAGCCGTCGGTGCGACCCATGCTGGGAGCAGCCAACAGCCGGCCATCCAGCCCGTAGGTCCAGAAGTGGAAGCGGCACCGCATCCGGGTGCAGTTCCCCTCACCGGCCATCACCTGCGCCGACCTGTGGCTGCAGCTGTTGGCGTAGGAGCGAAGCCCGCCATCGTCTCCCCGGATCACCACCAGAGGCACGCCGCCAAGCTCCATGGCGCTGTAGTCGCCGATCGCGGCCCACCGGTCAGACCTCCCGACCCCGACCCAACCGCTGCGAAAGATCGACTGCTCCTCGACCCTGAACACGTCGGAGTCGGTGTAGCACGCCGGAGGCAGCGTGCGGATGGCGCTGGAAAGGTCGACACAACGCCCCAGGTCGTCTCTCACCTGCACAGGAAGTACCGCACCTGACCCAATAGACCGGCTCATCCGCGAAATCATATGACTGCAACCGGAGCCGCTCCAGCCCGACGTGCAGAGAGTCGCCTCAACTGTTGGCTGAACCTGAGAAGTCGTTCAGGCCGAGCACCTGTCGCTCATCGACGGTCACGTTCATCACGTACTCATCAAGCGGGATTCCCGTGGCATCAGCCGACCTCACCAGCCCGTTGAAGATGGCCACCGTGGCTGCCGCATCCACCAGGCCTCCCGGACCAACCACCTCAAGCATCTGGTAGTCGAGCTCCCGTGCCGACGCAGGATCGTGATGTGCGGCTTCGGCATAGGCGACAAGCAGATCGCCGTGGGGCACGCTGCTCTCCCCTCCCTGTCCGATCGTTCCGGCCAGGTCGACCGTCTGGTCGAGGGCATTGCTGCTCTCACGGAGCAGCATCACGTGTGACGACGTTCAGTAGAAGCACTCGTTCAGGGCAGAGGTGCGGGCAGCCAGCAGCTCAATCTGAGGGCGGCTCAAAGACCGGTGACTCCAGACCATTTCGAAGAACTCGCTGCCGTCGTACATGCTCGAGACCATCGCCAGGCGTCGGTCATTGTCGGCTGGCACGTAGGAGAGCGCCCTCGCCACGTTGGGGCCCTTCCAGCCATTGACCAGCCACGGTACGTAGGCCCCTCCAGCTGCGACACCCTCCGGCACTCCCCCAGCTGCCTCGCCGGCAACGACGGCAGGCAAGGTCTGGCGGGGCCTGCCGAGCAGCTCACAGAACATGTCGATCGGAACGGTGAGCACCACCAGGGCCACAAGCTCCACGTAGCGGCCAGGACCCATCAGGTCGATGGCCTCCTCAGCCCACGTGGCTTCTATCCGACCCGATTCTGCGGCTACACGCCGGACCACCTCGAGAGTCAGATCCGAGATGCCAGGCCCGTCAGACCGGTCAAGGTCGCACAGAGACGGAACCGCCTCACCGATGGGACGTGGCCCAGCAGTCATCGCCAGCCTTGAGGCCTCAACAATCGCCAGGCGTTGAGCCCCCGTCCACCAGGTTCCGGGTCGGCCGAGGCCATCCCATGCCTCCTCAAAGGCATCCAGGATCGACCCTGTGACCGGGTGTTCAAAGGAGTCCTGCGGGAAGGCTGGCATAGCCGGCAACCTAGTGCTGTTGAGGGTCCGAGCCCTCAGCAGATGTGCCTCCTGACACTGTCCGCTGCTCCGTCCAACCTTGCCGCTACCCTTGTTGCTGCTCCGGTCGGCTTGGCTGACCGGTGGGTTCGCAGGCGGGCATTGGTTCTTCCAGTCGTTGTGAACCACTTTCCAGACCTTTCGACCTCTCCGAACGTGCAGAGGCGCCGCGAACCACCAAACAACCCGCGCAATCGCGGGCAAGGAGCAAGATGTCCCCCACCTTCAGCGATCTGGGTGTTCCCGATCGCATCTGCGAGGCCCTCGAGCGACGAGGGATCACAGAACCATTCGAGATCCAGGCGACCACGATCGCCGATGCCATGGCCGGTCGCGATGTATGCGGCCGAGCCCCCACCGGTTCGGGAAAGACCCTGGCCTTCGGTATTCCGCTGGTCGCCGGAGTCGAAAAGGCCAAGCCGCGTCAACCACGCGCCCTCGTGCTGGCACCCACCCGGGAACTGGCTGAACAGATCTCAACCGAACTCCGGACCTTCGCCGGCAAGGTGAAGATCGGCGTCGTTTACGGTGGTGTTGGCTACGGCCCCCAACTGAACGCCCTCCGGAACGGTGTCGACATTCTCGTTGCATGCCCCGGTCGTCTCGAGGACCTGATAGAGCAGGGAGCCCTCTCCCTCTCCCACGTAGACCGGGTGGTGTTGGATGAGGCCGACCGGATGGCCGACATGGGCTTCATGCCCGCTGTGCGCCGCCTGCTCGACCAGACCAACCCTGACCGCCAGACTGTTCTCTTCTCGGCCACCCTCGACGGAGACGTCGCCAAGCTCACCCGCGACTATCAGCAAGATCCTGTCAACCACGAGGTCGGCGAGGAAACGCCCGACATCACAGCTGCCAGCCACGTCTTCTGGAAAGCCGCTCAGGCCGACCGGCGCGAGATCACCGCTGAAGCTGTCGGTGCCGCCTGGCCTGCGATCATCTTCTGTCGTACACGCCACGGATCTGACAGGCTCGCACGTCAGCTGAGCAAGGAAGGCCTCAAGACGGCAGCCATTCACGGAGGCCGCAGTCAGGCCCAGCGCACCCGCGCACTTGCCGACTTCAGCAATGGCCGGGTTCACGCTCTGGTGGCTACCGATGTCGCAGCTCGTGGCATCCACGTCGACGGTGTCGCATCGGTCATTCACTTCGATCCGCCCGAGGACCACAAGGCCTACGTTCACCGTTCGGGTCGCACAGCACGCGCTGGCGAGAGCGGCGTCGTCATCTCCCTCGTTCAGCCAAATCAGATGAAGGACATGAAGCGCATGCAGCGCCAGATCGGCCTTGACGAGCCCTTCCTAGAGCCCGACTCTGCCGTGCTGCGGAGGCTCTCACCGGTACCGGTGAAGACGCTGGAATATTCCCGCACCGGATCTACCGGCGAAGTCCGGAGTCGATCCGGTGAGTCCCGAGATGGCCGCTCCCAGAACAGGTCAGGTAAGAACAAGGCCCATCGTTCCCGCAACGGAGGTTCTGCAGGTAGGAACCAGCAGCGGCGCAACGACACAGGCTCTGGAAACAACTCGGGCGGCAGCAACCGCAGCGGCTCCGAGGGCGGCAACCGCAACTCGGGCGGCAGCAACCGCAGCGGCTCCGAGGGCGGCAACCGCAAGTCAGGCGCCAGGAATGCTTCGGGCAGCGGCAGCCGTAACGGATCCGGAAACCGGAACTCCTCAGGCGCAGGGTCATCCGGCAGCGCCGGCAAGACCGGCAGAGCCGGCAACGGAAAGGGCTCTGGCGGCAACAAGCGCGGTAGGCATGCTGCCAACCCAGCCAACGGCGGCAACAGGAAGGCCCGAAGGGCTCACCTGCAGCGCACCAGCGGCTGACATCGAATAGCAGTAATACCCAATGAGTGGTTCTGGAACGGACCGCCCGTAGGCTTCCATCACCGTGTCACTCACGGCACGGTTCAAGAATGTTCAACGAAAGCGAATGTGATTGTCATGCCTCGCGGCACAGTAAAGTTTTTCAACTCCGAAAAAGGTTACGGTTTCATCTCTGTAGAAGGCGGAGAGGACGTTTTCGTCCACTACTCCAACATTGATGGTTCCGGATACAGGAGCCTCGACGAGGGCCAGACGGTCGAGTTCGAGGTGGGTGAAGGCCGTAAGGGCCCCGAAGCCCTCAACGTCCGTAAGGCCTAACCCGGGCAGTCTGCCCATCCGGCCCCTGCCCCTGAGGCACGGGCCGCAACTCTCACGGTGTAGCACGGGTCTGGCCTCGGCCTGCCCGTGCACATCTCATCCGGCTTCGGGGCAACACCCCGGCCTCCGCTAGGTTCTCGACCCTGTCGAGACAAGTGGGGAGACCATGGGGACACGCTGGATCATCGAAGGCAACATTGACCAGCGCTGGCCCGTAAACACTCGTGGCAACGTCGGCGAGGTGTTTCCCGAGGTGATTACGGCCCTTGGCTACCACCTGGGGGTCGTTCCGGCCGAGAAGGCCTGGCGCGATGCCTACGCCGAGTTGGGCATCCAGAGTCCCGGCGACTTCGCCGGCGACGACCCTGTCATCATCGGCCTCTACGGGGGTTACTGCTATCTGAACCTCTCGTACCTCAGAATGATGGGTGTCAGGGCGCCAGGCTCCTCTGCCGAAGCCATCGATGTCACGTTCTTTGGTGAGGGGAACCCGCCTCCCTACGTCGCCCGAAAGGGCGACAAGAGCCTGCGCTCCTCACTACGGATCCTTCGCACCGTCCTCAAGGCACTCGGCACAAAGAAACTTCCCGACATCGTCGCCGACAGCTTCCAACGAGCTGCAGCCTTCGAGGCACTCCGCCCGGACCTCGACGCTCCCGATGCGGAGCTGCTCGACTACATGTATGCCTTTCCAGAGGCCTTTGCTCCCCTGTTCGGCAACCACATGCAGACGACCGCTGTGGCGGGGATCGTCTCGGGCATCCTGGTCGACGCCTGCGCAGCGGCGGGCCAACCAGGACTTGTAACACACCTTGTGGGTGCCTCTGGCGACGTTCACTCTGCCCGGTATGCAACCGACCTATACGAGATCGCGAAGGTCATTCGTGGACAGCCCACCGTCATGGAGGCTTTCGACGACGGAGTCGACGGGCTCCTTGAGCGAACAGGGGCAGATCCAGCCGCCGCCGACTTCCACTCGATGTTCCACTCGTTCCTGGACACGCACGGCCACCGAGGCCCCAACGACTGGGAGCTCTCCGCAAGGACATGGGACAACACCCCGACGCTCGCATTGACTGCCCTCGACCGGATGAGGGTCGCCGACCACGATCTCTCTCCCGTCGATCGGCTGGTCGATGACGACGAGCGACGTCGTGCCGCAGCGGAAACGGTCCGTCCCCACCTCAACTTCATGGACAAGGGCAACTTCGACAAGGCCCTCAGGGCTCTCCCGTTCTGGTCTCAGGCAAGAGAGGCCACCCGTGACCGGGCAGTTCGGGTCATGCTCCCCGTGAAGCAGGTCTACCGCGAGCTCGTGCGCCGCAGCATCGAACGGGGAGGCAGCGCCGGCCCGATCGAGGTGGCGCTTCTTGATCCGGTCAGCGAACTCCCCCACTATCTGAAAGACCCGTCCACAATGGCCGGCATGCTCTCAGACCGCTCAGCTCTGCGGGATCGTTTCGCTGCCGTCGAGCCTCCGTTCTTCATCGCCTCCCAGGATGAGGTGCCCACGATCGAGGAACTGGAGAGCGTCGCCGCCAGCGTGGCACCCACTGTCGCAGCTACATCGGGAGCCGTCCTGACCGGCGATGCCGGTGCCAGCGGTGTGGCCCGCGGACGCGCACGGGTCATCCAGGATCCTGCCGACGGGGCGGCCCTTGAACCCGGAGACGTGCTGGTGGCACCCATCACCGACCCTGCATGGACCCCGCTGTTCCTTCCCGCCGCCGCCGTTGTGGTTAACGTCGGCGCCCTGATGAGCCACGCTGTGATCGTGGCGAGGGAGTTGGCGATCCCGTGTGTGATCGCCCTTGAGGGAGCAACGGACCTGATCCCCGACGGTGCCCTGGTCGAGGTGGACGGCACCGCCGGCACGGTCACCCTGATCGAGGCCTGACCGGACCCTCTTTCACCATCTCGATGGCCATACCCATGGCATCACAGGTAGATTCGCCCCGATGAGCATCTTCAGCGACCTTCTCGAAGCCCGGGGTCACCTGATCCTTGACGGCGCCATGGGAACACAGTTGTTCGACGCCGGCCTTACCGCCGGTGATGCACCAGAGTTGTGGAATCTGGATCACCCCGAGAAGGTGAGCGACATCCACCGCTCCTACGTGACTGCCGGGTCTGACATCGTGCTGACCAACACCTTCGGCGGAAACCGGCACCGGCTGAAACTCCACAACCTGCAGGAACGCGTCGCCGAGATCAACGCCGCCGGGGTGAGGTGCGCCAGGGTCGCAGCAGACAACTCTGACCGGACCGTGCTCGTTGCAGGTTCGATGGGACCGACCGGAGAATTGATTGCTCCTCTCGGAGCACTCTCAGAAGCTGACACCGAGGCAGCGTTCGCCGAGCAGGCCGAGGCACTCGAAGCCGGCGGAGCAGACCTCATCTGGATAGAGACCCTCAGCGACCTGCCGGCAGTCGAGGCGGCACTCCGTGGCGCCAGACGTGCAACCGGCCTGCCGGTCGTGGCAACCCTCAGCTTCGACACAGCAGGGCGCACAATGATGGGCCTAACTGGAACAGAGGCAGGCCAGCGCCTGGCCGAACTGGGTATCGACGGAGTTGGTGCTAACTGTGGGGCCAACCTGGCCGACACAGAGGCTGCCGTAGCTGACATCAGGGCCGCCGCTGGCGAGACGCCGGTCGCCTCCAAGGCCAACGCCGGTATCCCCGTCTGGAAGGGATCCGAACTGTCCTACGACGGTACGCCCGAGGTGCTCGCCGCCCATGCATGCCGGGCACGTGACGCCGGTGCCAACCTCATCGGTGCCTGCTGTGGCAGCACCCCCGCCCACATCTCGATGATGGCCGACGTGCTCGCTGGGCGAATCCCGGTTCCTGACATCGGGCCACCCGAGGGAACCCGGGTCGACGATGCCGCAATAGACCCTGACCACCACCGGTCCGGCCGGCGATCAGGTCGGCGCCGACGGGCCTGAACACAGCGCCCCTTCAGAGGCCCTCCAGGACACGGTCGGCTGCCTCTCCTCCCTGCACGATCAGATGGTGAGCATCATCGAAGTCGTAGTCGACGTCGGGGTCTTCCGGGGGCATCTCAATGTGAAGAACGTCCAGCCCTGAGGGGACGTCCTGCCACTGTTGCCGCGTCAGCTCGGCTGCCGCCGCCCTGAAACCGGTGAGCATGAGCGAAAGCGCCGTCTGCTTGCCGGGTGGAAGAAAGCGTGAGGCCACGTCCAAGACGACCATGCGCGTCGGGCGGAGTGAAACCGCATATCGGAGTGGGATGTTTGAGACGATGCCACCATCGAGGTGCATGTCTCCGTCGGGCAGCTCAACAGCAGGGAACACGCCTGGAATTGCTGTGGATGCACAGAGGATGTCGACCGCTGGACCGTGTCTCCACCAGCAGAGACGCCCGGTTGAGGCGGCCGTGGTACCTGCGTGAAACGGAATGGTCGTGTCTCCGATGTCGGCAACGGGGACCTGCTCCTCGATTATCTGGCGGAGTTTCTGGCCACTGTCGAAGCTTGGCCTCCCCCTCATGATCGATGCCACGGTACGAACGATGTTGCTCTTCATAGGGGACTTGTCGACCAGGCTCCGCCAGACCTCCTCTAGGTCTCCCACCTGCTCCAGAGTCGGCGAATGGGCGATGGAAATACCGTTGAGGGCTCCGGCTGAAACCCCTACAACCTGGTCGGGGAATATGCCCTGTTCGAACAGAGACCGGATCATGCCGACCTGGGCGGCCCCCCGTACGGCCCCCCCGGAGAGCACGAACACGGTGTTGGGTTGCGGTGCCTGTCGGCCGAACCGCCTCAAAAACCCCCGGAGTGCCATTGCATGATCCTCCCACGTCCGGATGCTCCGCAGGCTCCTTGTTCTCCTTTCCCACGCCCGGCGACCGATAGCGTCCTGTCGATGCCGATCAAACACCTTGACCCGATCCAAGCGGTCGCCGTCTCAGACGTCTACTCGGGCTCGGTCCACCCGATGAGGGAGGTGACTCGCTCCGTCGCCTTTGACAAGGGCTGGAGTCCGGACCGCCTCGAGTCCGTAAAGGGACTCTTTGACGGTCTGGCGTCCGAATGGACCGCTAGTCGTAATGACCCTGATCGTTCACTGCCCCTACTTGACGCGCTGGAGCGCGGCAAGGTTGAGGGTCGGCTGGCGCTGGAGTTGGGAGCGGGTACCTGTCTCTTCACCGGAGCTCTCTGTTCGCGATTCGCTTCGGTTATCGCCTTGGATCTCGCTCCCGAAATGCTGTCTCATGCGGTGACCGACAAAGCCCCGCTCGTAAACGCCGACTCGTCGATGCTGCCCTTTCGAGATGGTGTCGCCGACGTGATCGTTCTGGTGAACATGCTGCTGTTTCCCACAGAGGTGGAGCGCTGCCTCGCTCCGGGCGGCAGGATCGTCTGGGTCAGCAGCCGTGCCGAGGACACGCCGATCCACCTCTCAGCTGAGGACCTTGAAGCCGCCATGTCCACAACCCGAACCACGACCTGGACAGGCGTGTCATCACGTGCATGGACAGGTTCCTGGTGCGTCCTGAGAAGGACATAGGCGCGCTCTGAAATCGCTCCTACTGGTCCGACCGCCTAGTACCTGCTTTACTGGTCGCTCCGATAGGCGGAACACGACGACCTCAAAGGGGACCCGACACAATGGCTGACGACTACTCGAAGGTGCTGCTCGACGAATCAGAAATGCCGACGCAGTGGTACAACGTCATCCCGGATCTACCTGAGCCACCCCCGCCGCCCCTTCACCCGGGTACCCGTGAGCCAATCGGGCCAGACGATCTAGCTCCGCTGTTCCCGATGGCCCTGATAATGCAGGAGGTCTCGACGGACTCCTACATAGACATTCCGGGCGAGGTTCTCGACATCTACAAGCTGTGGCGCCCAACCCCCCTGCTGAGGGCAAGACGCCTCGAAAAGGCCCTTGACACACCGGCCAAGATCTTCCTCAAGTACGAAGGCGTCAGCCCAGCGGGTTCTCACAAGCCCAACACTGCTGTGCCGCAGGCCTTCTACAACGCCCAAGAAGGCGTGAAGCGTCTGACGACAGAGACGGGTGCCGGCCAGTGGGGCTCAGCTCTGGCCTTCGCCACCGCCCAGTACGGGTTGGAGTGCGAGGTCTGGCAGGTACGGGCCTCATACGACCAGAAGCCGTATCGCAAGACAATGATGGAGATCTGGGGGGCGAACGTTCACCCCAGTCCCTCGGACCTGACCGAGGCAGGTCGTGCCGTCCTGGCTGCCAACCCCGACAGCCCCGGAAGCCTCGGTATCGCCATCTCCGAGGCCGTTGAGCAGGCCGGTCCGGATCCGGATACCCGCTATGCGCTCGGGAGCGTCCTGAACCACGTTCTCCTGCACCAGACGATCATCGGTGAAGAAGCCCTACTCCAGTTGGCCAAGGTCGAGGAGACCCCCGACGTCCTGGTCGGCTGCACCGGCGGTGGATCCAACTTCGGTGGCCTGTCGTTCCCCTTCCTGCGCGAGAAGCTTGCCGGCCGCATGAACCCGACCATCAGGTGCGTCGAGCCGGCATCCTGCCCCTCGCTGACGCGCGGCGAGTACCGCTACGACTTCGGCGACACGGGCCAGTTGACCCCGCTCGTAAAGATGCACACCCTCGGTCACGGTTTCGTCCCTGACCCGATTCACGCAGGTGGCCTCCGATATCACGGAATGGCGCCTCTGGTCAGCCACATCTACGAACTGGGCCTCGTTGAGGCCGAGTCGATCCACCAGACCGAGTGCTTCGCCGCTGCTATCCAGTTCGCCAAGAGCGAGGGAATCGTTCCCGCCCCGGAGCCGACCCACGCCATCGCTGCAGCGATTCGCGAAGCACTTCGTTGCAAGGAGAGCGGCGAGGAGAAGGTGATCCTGACCGCACTCTGCGGCCACGGACACCTGGATCTGGCCTCCTACGAGCAGTACCTGGCCGGCCAGCTGGTCGACTACGACTACCCGGAGGAGAAGATCGCCGCCGCCATGGAACAGGTTCCGGTCCTGGGATAGGCCGAGACCCGGCAGGAATTATCCGGCGAGGTTCACCTTCTCGTCACCGATGGTCGTCGAATCACCGTGCCCGGTGTGGACGATGGTCGAGGACGGCAGCACAAACAGCCTTGCCCTGATGCTCTCAACGAGCAGGTCGTAGCTGGAAAATGAGCGCCCGGTCGCGCCCGGGCCACCGTTGAAGAGCGTGTCACCTGAAAACACAGTGCCGAGCGACGGTGCATGGACGCAACAACCGCCCGGCGAATGACCAGGGGTGTGGAGAATCGAGAGATCCTCTCCGCCGACTCTGATCGACCCACCGTCACGGAGTTGATCGTCGACACGCCTGTCCGGATAGACGACATCCCACAACATGGAGTCGTCAGGGTGAAGCCAGATCGGGGCGTCGACGTCCTCGGCCAACTCCGCCGCAGCGTTGATGTGGTCGTTGTGACCGTGTGTGCAGAGCACACCCAGGACCTTCCTGCCGGCCACCGCCTCCACAATGGGGCGATGGTCGTGGGCTGCATCTACCACCACCACTTCCCGATCATCTCCAATGATCCAGATGTTGTTGTCGACGTCGAAGTCCTCGCCGTCGAGGGAGAACACGCCGCTGGTCACGACATGATCGATGTGGAGGCTCACAGAACGACTACGGACCGGAGCACCTCTCCACGCTCCATCTTCTCGAAGGCTTCCTCAACTTGGTCAAGATCTATGGTCTCGGACACGAAACGGTCAAGGTCGAGTCGCCCCTGCAGGTAGAGATCGATGAGCATCGGGAAGTCCCTGCTTGGCAGGCAGTCTCCGTACCACGAGGACTTGAGCGTTCCGCCCCGACCGAACACCTCGATCATGGGAAGCTCAACCTTGGCCTCAGGGTTGGGCACCCCGACAAGAACCACTGTTCCGGCCAGGTCCCGAGAATAGAAGGCCTGCTCGTAGGTGGATGGAAGGCCAATGGCCTCGATCGCCACATCAACCCCGTTTCCGCCGGTCATTGCCCGAATAGCCTCAATCGGGTCCTCCTTTGAGGAGTCGACCGTGTGGGTGGCGCCGAACTCCCTGGCCAACTCCAACTTCCGGGGATCAATGTCGACGGCGATGATCGTGTGCGCACCGGCCAGCCGTGACCCCTCAATCGCCGCATTGCCGACCCCGCCACATCCGAACACGGCCACCGAGTCGCCTCGACCCACCTCGCCGGTGTTCATGGCCGCCCCGAGCCCGGCCATCACACCGCAGCCGATGAGACCGGCCGCCTCGGGTCTGGCGGCTGGGTTGACCTTGGTGGCCTGCCCTGCTGCCACGAGGGTCTTCTCGGCGAAGGCACCAATGCCCAGTGCCGGCGAGAGCGGCTGACCGTCGAGGGTCATCTTCTGGGTGGCGTTATGCGTCTCGAAACAGTTCCAAGGCCTTCCACGCTGGCAGGAGCGGCACTGGCCACAGACCGCCCGCCAGTTCAGGATCACAAAGTCGCCCGGCGCCACATTGGCAACCCCCTCGCCGACCTCCTCGACGATTCCGGCAGCCTCGTGTCCAAGCAGGAACGGGAACTCATCGTTGATGGCGCCTTCCCGGTAGTGGAGGTCGGTGTGGCAGACACCGCAGGCCTGTATGCCCACGAGCACCTCACCGGGACCGGGGTCCGGTATCTCAATCGTCTCTATTGAGACGGGCTCTCCCTTGGCTCGGGCAATGACAGCCCTGACACTGTGTGGCATTCGTCGTTCTCCGTTCTGTTCGAACGCCGGGACGCTAACACTGGTCCTGCCAATACCCAGACAGGCTCCAAGCCCTACGGCCGGGACGTCAGCTCGGCCACACGTCCCTGAGGCGACGCCACGTCTCACCTAGTGCCTCGGGAAGAACCCGGGTTCCTGCGGCTGTCGTGGTGAAGTTGGTGTCACCGGTCCAGCGTGGCAGGACGTGCACATGGAGATGCCCCTCGATTCCGGCACCAGCCGCCCTGCCCAGGTTCAGCCCCACGTTCACGCCCTGTGGCGACAGGCCCTCTTCGAGAGCCGTAACCGCAGTGCGCACCGTCGCCCACAGTTCATCATGTTCCTCGACCGTCAGGTCACCCAATGAGGCCACCGCCCGCCTGGGCAGAACCAGCATGTGACCACTCGAATACGGGTAGGCATTCATCAGCACGAAGCAGGTATCGCCGCGGGCCACTATGAACGACTCATCGTCTGGAGCCCCGGACTGCTCGATCGACTCGAACAGCGACAGGTCGCCGGAATCGCCACCAGACCCACCTACCGCCAGCCCCTCCACATACGACTGGCGCCATCCAGCCCAGAGGTGTTCAAGCCCACTCATGTGCGGGAGTCGACCTCGTCGTCAAGACGTGCCAGGAAGTCGGCAAGGGGAAGATCTCTCTCGGGAGAGTCCGCACCCCGCTTGTTCTCCCCCACCGTGCCGTTGGCGACGTCATCGTCGCCGACCACCAGAATGTGGGGCACCTTGGCAACCTTGCCCGCCCGCACCCGCTTGCCCAGGGGTTCATCAGCCGCAACAACCAACGAGCGGAAACCACGCTCCTCGAGGCTGGCAAGGATCGACTCGGCGTACTCCTGGTGCTCGGCAGCCACGGGAAGAACACGTACCTGCTCCGGCGCCAGCCACGTCGGGAAGGCACCCGCAAAGTGCTCCAGGAGAACCCCGAAGAACCGCTCAATCGAACCCATCAGGGCACGGTGGATCATCACCGGTCGGTGCCGCCCACCATCTGACCCCACGTACTCGAGGCCAAACCGTTCAGGCAGGGTGAAGTCCAACTGGATAGTCGACAGCTGCCACGGGCGCCCGATTGCGTCTGTCACATCAACATCGATCTTGGGCCCGTAGAAGGCGCCACCACCCTCGTCAACCACATAGGAGAGGCCCGCTGTCTCCAACGCATTCCTGAGGCCGTCGGTGGCCATCTCCCAGAGATCGTCCTCGCCCACTGACTTCTCATCGGGACGGGTCGACAGCTTGGCCTGGAAGTCGTCAAACCCGAACGCACGAAGGACCGAGAGCGTGAACTCCAAGAGTGAGGCCAACTCGCCCGGAACCTGCTCGCGTGTGCAGAAGATATGGGAATCGTCCTGGGTGAAGCCGCGGCTGCGCATCAGGCCGTGAATGGCGCCGGACAGTTCGTAGCGGTATACGGCCCCCAACTCGAAGTAACGCACCGGAAGGTCCCGGTAACTTCGCTGGCCACTATCGAAGACCGTCACATGGAACGGGCAGTTCATGGGCTTCGGGTAGTAGGTGGCCCCGTCCATCTCCATGGGTGGATACATGCCGTCGGCATAGAAGTCGAGGTGGCCGCTGGTCTCCCAGAGGACCGACTTGGCGATATGGGGGCTGAACACGAAGTCGTAGCCGCCCGTCTCGTGCCTCTCACGGCTGTAGTCCTCGATGAGCTTGCGAACCAATGCACCCCGGGGGTGCCAGACCGCAAGGCCCGGCCCCAGAGACTCTGGCCATGAAACCAGGTCCAGTTCAACTGCGAGCCTGCGATGATCTCGTTTCTCGGCCTCAACCAGGCGGTGAAGGTGACCCGAAAGTTCCTTCTTGGATGCCCACGCTGTTCCGTAGATACGTTGAAGCATCGGCTGACTCTCATCGCCCCGCCAGTAGGCGCCGGCGACCTTTTGAAGGGCAAAGTGGCCCAGCCGGCCGGTGGACGGCACGTGCGGACCCATGCACAGGTCAACGAAACCGTCACCGTTTCGGTAGTAGCTCAACACCCCGGAGGCACCGGCCTCACCGCTCAGCTCGACACCTGCCTCACCGGCGCTGACCTTTGCGATTATCTCGCGCTTGTAGGGATGGTCGGCGAACAACTCCATTGCCCCGGCAGCATCGGTCTCATGCCGCTCAAACGACTGGTCCAGCTCAATGATCTCGCGCATCCTGGAATCGATCGCCTCAAGGTCCTCGGGGCTGAAGGTTTCACCCCCAGGAAGCATGAAGTCGTAGTAGAAGCCATGCTCTATCGGAGGCCCGATCGCGTAGGTCGCCCCGGGCCACATGTCGAGCACGGCCTGGGCAAGAACATGGGCCGTGGAATGACGAATCGCGTAGAGGCCCTCGTCGCTGTCTGCTGTGATGATCGAGACCGAGGCACCATCGAGCAGAGAGTCCGACAGATCCTGTTCTGTACCGTCGACCGAAACCAGCAGAGCCGCCTTGGCGAGACCTGGACCGATGTCGAGTGCCAGATCAGCGCCTGTGGCGCCGGCGGGCAGGGTGCGCTCGGAGCCGTCTGGAAGCGAAAGGGTGATGTCAGTCATATCGGTCAGAGGCTAGCGATCCCTGCCACCATGACCCGACGCATTGACACCCCGGACCTCAAGGTCGACACCCAACAGAGCGGCTGCCTTTTCCACGCCTCGACCTGTTCCTACAGCAGCGTCGATCGCCTCGACAGCAGCCGGGACATCAAGGTCCGCGTCAAGGGCGTCTCTGACGGTATCCAGGACATGGTCGGACTCGCGTCCGGCTGAGGCGGATCTCCAGCGCTCCAACCGTTCCAGGGCGGCAGGCAGCAGGTCTGGCCCCCACTCCCATGAACGTCTGTAGTGGTTCATCAGGAGGCTCAACCGAACGGCCATCGGCTCCGTTCCGTTCAGGAGATCCGAGACGAAAACCAGGTTTCCGAGAGACTTGGACATCTTCTGTCCCCGGTGGTGGACCATCGCCTGGTGCATCCAGTGTCGTGAAAGTGGCTCTCCGGTGAAGGCGCTCGCCAGGGCCGCCGAGCACTCGTGGTGTGGGTGAATCAGATCCGTTCCTCCGCCATGAAGGTCCACGGTGGGGCCGAGTTGGCTGACAGCCATCGCCGCACACTCGACATGCCATCCGGGTCGCCCCCTTCCCCACGGTGAATCCCACGCCGGCTCATCCACCGCAGAGGACTTCCACAGGATTGTGTCGAGGGGGCTGCGCCTGCGGGAATCATCGGGCTCCTCCCCCATTTCCACACCGCGGTCACGCATCTCTGCAGCCGACAGATGGCTCAATGATCCAAACACGACAGAAGTGCTGACGTCGAAGAACACAGCGTCACCGGACCGATAGGCCTGACCCCTCTCCAGCAGCTCATGGATGAGCCGACGGATCGCCGGAATTGCCCCACTTGCCCTGGGTTCCGACCACGGAGGCATGTTTCCCAGAGCCTCCATGTCCTCCTCAAAGCGACGGGTAACGCCGAACGCAAGATCCAGGTGGTGGATGCCCCGCTCCCGCGCTGCCCTGAGCATGTCGTCGTCCACGTCGGTGATGTTGCGGACGTACCGGACCAGGTGGCCACGGTCGATCAGGCGTCGTTGGAAAATATCGAAGGTGATGTAGGTGCAGGCATGTCCCAGATGGGTTGCGTCATAGGGGGTTATCCCGCACGTGTAGAGACGAACAAGGCGATCGGGGCGGAACGGGACAACCGTCTCGCGTGCCGTGTCATGCAACTCCATCGGTGAGATTGCGCCCGGATCGACCGGTTCGGCCCGGGCGCTCGACTCAGGCATCTCCGATGCCGGTCAGGCCCACAGCTACCCGGGTTGAGTAACGGCTGTTCAACTGCAACAGGACTGCTGTGAAGGCCTCGATCGCCATGGCGTTTGAAAGGCCACCAGCATCGAGGGGCCGTGAACCGGGAAAGCGGGAGACGATCTCAGACACGGTTCCGGTGGCCACCTCGTGGTCAGAACAGATCAAGATGTCGCTGACGATCTCGTGTTCCAGGTTTCCCAACTCGGTTGCGGGAACATGGTGGAAGGCTGCCGCCACGTATGCATCTGGAATCTCGGCCTGCACGCTCGCAGCAACAGAACCACGCGGTGGAACCAGCGGCTGGAACTCTCCAGCCACCCGTGCAATTGCGTTCGACATGCAGACGACAACCTTGCCGCACAGGTGCTCCGCTACCGATCTGGCGGTCTCAGCGGCGGCATCCCATGGAGTGGCGATAACGACAACCCCGGCTCCCGCCGCACCTGCGTTGTCAGCGGACCTGATGGAGAGGCTCTTATCGGGCCATTTCAGGAGCAGGCCGTCAGCGGCTTCCATGGCCCTGTACCGGTTCCGCGAGCCGAGCAGCACGTCAAACCCAACCGACGCCAGACGAGCGGCGATCGCCCTTCCTGCCGGACCAGTTCCGCCCAGAATCCCGATCTCCATCCGGCCAGCCTAGGAGATGTGGGGCATCTGGCATCTCGCTCAGCAACGACCCCGGACGATACGGTTCAACCAGCAACGGTCTCGTGTACGACCGTGCTTGTGGTTGGAGGAGACGTCATGGGAATTCTGGATGGCAAGCGGCTACTAGTTACCGGTGTGCTCACCGATGCCTCTATAGCGTTCGCCGTGGCCAGGTTGGCTCAGGACGAGGGAGCCGAGCTAATTCTGACAGGAGCGGGACGAGGTCTCAGCCTGACCCGCCGTACTGCCCGAAAACTAGCCACCGAACCCGAGGTTCTGGAGTTTGATGTCACCTCGCGGGAACAGGCCGATGCTCTCCGCGCACATCTTTCCGCCAAGTGGGGAACGGTCGACGGGGCCCTTCACGCCATCGGGTTCGCTCCCGAGATCTGCCTCGGCGAAGATTTCATGGCACCCGACTGGGATGACGTGGCTGTAGCCATGCAGATCTCCGCCTACTCCCTCAAGACCCTGGCCGAGGTGGTGGCACCTTTGATGACCAACGGTGGCTCGATCGTCGGGTTGGACTTCGATGCCCGCTATGCATGGCCGGCCTACAACTGGATGGGGGTCGCCAAGGCCGCCCTCGAGTCGGCCTCCCGCTACCTGGCTCGAACCCTAGGCCCAGACGGAGTCAGGGTGAACCTCGTCGCAGCAGGCCCAATCAGGACCATGGCAGCCCGGAGTATTCCCGGCTTCTCAGAGTTCGAGGACGCATGGGAGGGTCGCTCTCCCCTCGGCTGGGATGTCAACGACCCCGCCCCCACGGCGCGTGCGTGCGTCGCCCTCATGTCCGACTGGTTCCCCGCCACGACAGGCGAAATGATTCACGTTGACGGTGGCTACCACGCCATCGGTGCCTGACGACGCCCGACAATGACGCCTGGTCAAGTCCCGACGTCGTCCAAACCAGATGATCAGCCAGAAGCCCTCTTGCAGTGGGCACTTGCCAGCGGATACGGGTTGACGGGGTTGTCCCTTCCGCCCGGGTGATACTCGAGATGCAGAAGGTTGGCGTCAGCGTTTCCGTCGGAGCCGACAAAGCCAATGTTGTCGCCAGCCTTAACGCGACCCTCGATTCCGAAGCGACGAAGGTGCGTACCAAAGTAGTAGTCACCGTTGTCAGCATCCAGATCAAATGACCGTCCGCCGATTGAGTCCCACCGGTAGGTGACCCTTCCCGAAACCGGAGCCACGATCGGTGTGTTGCTGGGAGCTGCAATGTCGACTCCTTCATGGGTTCGGCCGCCTGACCTGGCCTCACCCCAGGTGTCTGTGAACCTGGTCTCACCAATTACCGGGCATAGCCAGTCGGTCGAGTTCACCACGCGTACTACTGCCGACGTGTTTCGCCTGGTTCGGGTCGCGTCCTCGAGACGCTTCCGGTCAGCTTCGTCAAGACTGTCCACGACCGCCTGATAGGCGCTCCGGACCTCGGCTGCTCCGTGGAGTTGTTCGGCAAACAGTCGGTTGGCTCCGTCCATGGCTTCAGACACAGCACGGGTGCGCGACCCCAGATCAGCCACCATCGCTGTCAGGAAACCCAGACGGCTACGGGCCTCGGCAATTGCGTCGTCGGCCACCAGGCCGATCCGCCCGGCGGTGGCCACCAACGGCGCCAAACCAGTCGAGCGTGCGACCACGAGAGAGTCGACCGGTCCATCCAGTTCCAGAACCGACTGCCCGGCATCAGACTCCGTGGCACCCACGACACCGGTAAGGGAGAGGGCCAGCAGGGTGACGAGCGCGCCTATCAGCGCAGGGAAGCGTCGCACGTCTGGATTCTATCCAGTTGCCTCAGGACGGCAGCGGAATGACCTCAGGAATGCTGGGTATCCGACTCGTCGCGGATGTCGCCGACAAGTTCCTCCACGACGTCCTCCATGGAGACGATTCCAAGAACATCTCCGCCTGGGCCGTAGACAGCGGCCAGATGGTTTCTGGAGGACCGCATGTCCCTGAGGGTCGCCACGAGGGACTGCTCAGGTCCCACGACGAGCATCCGGCGAATGCTCTCAAGGGGAACGCTCTCCTCCTGGGCTGCATCCGGCAGCCGAAGAAGATCCTTGACGTGGATCACACCGAGAATCGAGTCTCCACCAGAAGCGACTACCGGCAGTCGCGAGTGTCCACTCTCGAACACGACTCCCTCGATCTCCGCAACGGTCATTGAACGGTCCACCGAAATGACCTGATCTCCCGGAATCATTACTGACACAACGCTTCTACTACCCATGTCGAGCGCTCCGGCCAACAGACCGTGATCAAACTCCTCGATCAATCCGTCCCGGCGCGATGCCTCCAGAATCGCTGCCATCTCAGGCATACCTATTGCCTGTTCGATCTCGTCAACAGGTTCATTCCCGACCGACCTGACAGCAAGGCTCGCCAAACCGTCCAGCAGCCAGATTGCCGGGCCGATCAGACGAACCACCACACCGTGCATCGGCGCCAGACGCCGGAGGGTCCTTTCGGGTTCCGCAACAGCGATGTTCTTGGGAACCAACTCCCCCAGCAGCATCTGCAGCGCCGCCGCTAAACCTATTGCGACCACCCAACCAGCGATGTCTACGACGCCACCCGGTAGACCCATGCCATCCAGAACGGGTCGGATGAGTCCTCCGATAGCCGGCTCGGCGATAATCCCGAGCAGGATGCTGCTGACGGTAATCAGTATCTGTGCGCCGGAAAGTTGCCGGCGTAGATCGCCTCGGGCCCGGCGAGCCGACTCGGCTCCAAGAAGGCCGTCTCGGATGCCCTCGTCCAGAATCACCCTCCTGCTGGCGACAACTGCGAACTCGATGGCGACAAACAGGCCGTTGACTACCACCAGGACGGCCACAGCCAGAAGCGCAAGAACGATCACTGGATCTCCAACCCCGTGTCATCGCCGGGCTCAGCGGTACCGGCCGAAGGTGCCACCACCCGAAGGGTCGCAATGCGCCGCCCTTCAACCGCCACGACCTCAATGCACCAGCCGTCCTCATGGACCATCTCGCTTGGCTCGGGAATGTGACCCAGCCGTGCCAGAACAAACCCCGCCAGCGTCTCGTAGGGTCCCTCTGGCACCAGGAACCCGCTGGCCTCCTCAACCTCGTCCAGGTGGAACCCTCCCGGGATGACCGTGGTACCAGCCTCCTCGACGCTTGTTCTGACCACCTTCGGGTCGTGCTCGTCGTCGATTTCGCCGACGATCTCCTCAAGAAGGTCCTCCATGGTGATTACCCCTGCTGTCCCGCCGTGTTCGTCGACCACCACGGCCATCTGCTTTCTGGCCAGGCGCATGTCGTCGAGCAATAGCTCGAGAGAGCGGGTCTCGGGCACCGCCAGCGCCTCATGCATCAGCACCCCGACCGGCACAACCGGGCGTTCTGCCAACGGCACCGTGTAGATGGACTTGACGTGGACCACACCGACGATGTCATCAAGGTCTTCGGCGAAGACCGGAAACCTCGAGATTCCGGTCTCCACGCATCTCCGAACGAGGACCGACGCCGGGTCATCAACCGACAGAGCCTCCACCTCGACCCGGGGAACGAGTGCATCGGCAGCGGTCTTATCGCCAAAACGGATTGATCGCTTCAGGAGGGCGGCCTCAGCTGAGGCGATGTCTCCATCGCTGGAGGACGAAAACACCACCGCCTCGAACTGCTCGAGTGTGTGTGAAACCCCCAGTTCCTCCCTGGGTGACACTCCCAGATGCCGAACGATCCAGTTGGCCGCGCTGTTCAACACGACGACGAGCGGACGGGTGACAACCCCGTAGATGGCGACCAGCGGGGCCAGGCGACGCGCTGTCCGTTCGGGTGACGCTATTGCCAGATACTTCGGCACCTGCTCGCCAAGCACAAGGTGCATGGCTGTCGCCACCGCGACAGCCAACAGCACGCTCAAACCGCTGGAATGATCCTCACCGGTAAGCAACCGCGCAACCGTCGGCTCGGCCACAAATCCCAACATCAGGGCAGACGACGTAATGCCTAACTGTGCACCCGAGAGGTGGGAGGTCAGCCTCGTAAGCAGGTTGAGAACACGCCTGTCCCCGACACTCCCGCTACCGGCTGCCGCCTCGATCCCGGCTCGATCCACCGCCACAAGGCTGAACTCGGCCGCCACGAAGAAGGCATTTGCCGTCAGCAGGGCTACGACGGCCAAGACTCCCATGGTTATCGACATCTGGCCCACAACCCTACTGATCCGTCCCGTCTGAGGCCCGATGCGTTCCTCATCCCGTCGCGTGATTACGTTCAGTCACCTATGGAGAACGCTTCGGGGCGCGCCGCCGCGACCGCCAGTGGTCCGGACCCACTCGCCCTATCTGCCGCCCGTGCCGCCTCACGTCTCGCCCGCCAGGTAGTGGCACCGCTCTCGAAAACGGAGTTGGGCCTCTCCCAGTACCGGGTGCTGGTCTTCTTGTCGGAGGAGGGTCTCGCCCCGTCAGACCTGGCCGGCAGGCTCGATGTGACCAGACCATCGGTCACAGCCCTGATGGACGGCCTCGTGTGTCGAGATCTCGTGGAACGCCGACCCGACCCGGATGACGGACGACGGGTGACCCACCATCTGACCGAAGCCGGCCACGCAGCTCTACGGGTCGCCGATACCGCCCTCGTTGAGCGTCTGGCCGAGATCGGGACATTTCTCACGCCCGAGGAGGCCGAAACCGTCGCCCGGGGCCTTGACCTCTTCGGTGAAGCCCTCCGGGCCGAACGTCGCTCAGGCAGGATGGTGTGACCGACGCCTACCCCGCGCCCACAGGCACCGAGGTTTCCCCGTGACGATTCTGGAGGCCCTCGTGGGGATGGCTGTCTACGCTGTCGCAAGCGCCGTGCAGGGAACGATCGGCTTTGGGGCCAACATGCTCGCCGTTCCGATCCTCGCTCTCATCAACCCCGACTTCGTCCCTGGACCGGTTCTTCTCTTGAATCCCCTGATGAACGCCATCTACACCCTGCGCGAGCGCGGCGACGTCGACCGACACGGTCTCACCTGGGCCCTGATCGGACGAATGCCCGGAATGCTTGTCGGGGTGCTGGCCCTCACGATGGTGGCCGAAGAGCGCCTCGGAACCCTTTTCGGGGTGCTGGTGCTCCTTGCTGTCGGCATGAAGGTGAGTGGCTTCCACCCCGCCCGAAACCGCCGCTCCCTCCTCATAGCCGGTGGGCTGAGCGGCTTCATGGGGACGACCGTGGCCGTCGGTGGGCCTCCGATCGCTCTCCTCTACCACGACGTCCCGGGCGCGGTCATGCGTGCGACCCTGTCCCCCTACTTTCTCATAGGTACCCCACTGGCGATCGGGGCACTGGCTCTGGCAGGTCGATTCGGTACCGGCGACCTGGTGATCGCCGCATGGCTGGTGCCGGCCCTCCTGGTTGGTGCAGCCATCTCTCACCCTCTCCGGGGTGCGGTCGACAAGGGCTGGATCGCTCCGGCTGTATACGCCCTGTCATCCGCCGGCGCTGTAACCCTGCTGATCCGCTCTCTCATGTAGATCCACGGACAGGGAGTCTCGCCCAAGGCATCTATTGTCCCGGTGTGGCAGAGCCGATGCTGGAACTCATATCCGTCACCCGGACCGTCGACGGAACCGTGTTGCTCAACAACGTGGACTGGAGGGTGGACCGCGGCCAGAACTGGGTGGTGCTCGGCCCGAACGGCTCTGGCAAGAGCTCACTCCTACGGATCGCCGATCTCCACCTCCACCCATCCTCTGGCTCGGTCAGGGTGCTCGGCGAACAACTCGGGTCCACCGATGCGAGAGAGTTGCGAAAGCGGATCGGCTACACGTCAGCGGCACTGGCTGACTCGTTCCGGCCCGGAATCAGGTCTGTGGATGTGGTCATGACCGCGCTGAATGGTGCCCTTGAGCCCTGGTGGCACACCTACGGTGACGCCGAGCGGGAGCAGGCCCTGCAGCAACTGGAACGGATCGGGTGCGCCGACCGGGCCGACCACGCCTTCGGCACCCTGTCGTCGGGAGAACGACAGCGTGTCCTGCTGGCCCGGACCCTCATGACCGATCCGGAGTTGTTGCTCCTTGATGAACCGACGGCCGCTCTGGACATTCCAGGCCGTGAGGAACTGGTGGCAGCCCTGGCCGACCTGGCAGCCGATACCGCCACCCCGCCGATCGTGCTGGTCACCCACCATGTCGAGGAGATCCCGCCGGGATTCACCCACGCCCTCCTCATGAAAGAGGGCAGGAATGTCGGAGCCGGTCCCATTGACGAGGTCCTGACGGACGACGCCGTTTCTTCCTGCTTCGACCTGGGTCTCAGGCTGACCAGCCAGTCGGGCCGGTGGTCGATCCAACTGGAAGGTTCCACACCGTGACCGGCTACCACGCCCTGCTGCTCACGGGCGGTCCGCCGCCAAGCGGAACCGGGCCACTGCCGACATCTGACATTGTGGTCGCCGCCGACCGCGGGGCCGATCACGCCTCATTGCTGGGCCTGGTTCCGGATCTGGTGGTCGGCGACATGGATTCCGGCGACCCTTCAGTTCTTGCTTCGCTGGAGGCATCGGGCATCCGTGTCGAACGACACCCAGCCGACAAGAACGAGACCGACCTTGAGTTGGCCCTGACAGCCGCCGCCGAAATGGGCGCAACATCTGTGACGGTCGTCGCAACCGCGGCAGGCAGGCCCGACCATGCACTTGCGAACCTGTTGACCGCCGCTTCGGACCGCTGGAAGGATCTCAGAATCGACTTCATCCTGGACTCCTCCAGAGCATGGGTGCTCCGCGACCAACTCAACCTTTACCTTCCCGCCGGCTCGATCGTCAGCCTCATGGCTGTTGGTGGGCCAGTTGCCGGCATTACCACCTCGGGCCTGTACTGGCCCCTGTTAGATGGGCTTCTCGAACCGGGGGCAGGCCGGGGTCTCAGCAACGAGGTGTCGGCTTCGCCGGCGGCAATCACCGTTTCCACCGGAACCCTCCTGGTGATCGCACCCTGATCGATCCACTAGATCGGACCCTCGCTCATGTCCTAGAGTCGCCCCGTAGTGGGGAACATAAGGAAGCTTCGCTTACCGGCAATCGGCCTGACGCTTGGGCTTGTCGCTGCGGCCTGCGCTGGCGGCACGACCGACGAACTCGGCGGAACCACGTCGACTCCCGCGCAGACCAACACTGCTGCTCCACCATCGGCAACAACGAAAACCTCACCATCAACGCCCACGACAACTGGACAGCCTCTGACGACCAGCTCACCGACACCAGTTACGACGACCATCCCAACAACCAGCTCAGAGGTTGAGGAACATGAGTCGGCCGGGCACGCCGAGGAAGCGGCCAACGTGGGCGAAATGGCCGAAATGGCCGAAGAAATGATGGAATCCATGCCCGACTCCATGGCCGAAATGGCCGAAGAGATGATGGAATCCATGCCCGACTCCATGGCCGACATGGCCGAAGCAATGCCTGACTCCATGGAGGAAGCCGCCCAGGCCGCCGGCGAAATGATCGAATCCATGCCCGACGACATGGGCGAGATGGCCGAAGCAATGCCTGACTCCATGGAAGAAGCCGCCGAGACCGCCGGCGAAATGATGGAATCCATGCCCGACGACATGGGCGAGATGGCCGAAGCAATGCCTGACTCCATGGAAGAAGCCGCCGAGACCGCCGGCGAAATGATGGAATCCATGCCCGACTCCATGGCCGAGGCAGCCCAGGACATTGCCGAGGAGATGGCCGACTCCATGCCCTCCGGAATGTCCGGAATGATGGGGATGATGATGGGGATGATGTCGCCTTCAACCCCTCTTCCGGCCTGCACCGACAGACCCCTGACCGTGCTGCCGCTGACTCAGGAGAAGATTCTGGGTGTTGTACCGCTTGGTCACCTCAAGCCTCCCGAGCACACCCAGCCGACAGATCACATCTACCTCTCCATACCCGGCTACCTGCAACTTCTTGCGCCAAGCGTGAACCTCTACTCCGCTGGCAACGGTCGGGTGACTCGGGTATCACGCACCGACTACGACCAGGATGGCAACACCTGGTCCGACTGGAACCTGACCATCGGCGTCTGTGATGGCAGAGAGATCCGCTACGGCCACGTGTCGACGGTCTCGTCGGCAATACAGGAGGCCTCCAACGCGAGCCGCACGGGGCGCTGCGATACCTACGGGTACGGAACCAACCAGTACCAGTACTGCTCCGCTGACGTCTCCGTTGACGTAGTTGCCGGTGACCTGTTGGGAACCGTCGGCGGCCTCGACACGACCAACACCCAACTCGACATGTGGGCCTACGACAACGAGATGGCACCGCTCGCATTCATCAACTCAGCTGCGCAACCCAGCGATGCGAAGCAGGTTGTGTGCCCATTGGACTGGTTCACCGAGGACCTGAGCCAGTTCCTCTACGGAATTCGCCGTGAGACACACCTCGGGGCTCCGTTTCCTGCTGACAGCGCCGTCGGATGTGGAAAGACCTTGAACGATGTCGCCGGAACCGCCAAAGGCCTCTGGTATTCAGCAACCGAAGCCGGTGAAACCTGGCAGGACCAGCTGGCCCTCGTGGATGACAACACCCGCTCTGACCGCCAAGCAATCTCGGTCGCCTCGACGGTGGCCGACCCTGGCTTCTGGCTGTTCGTGGCAGCGTCCAGCGGCACGGTCAACCGCGACTTCGCACAGGTCCAGGCCGGATCCGGCATCCACTGCTACAGCTCCTTCACCGTCGAATCCAGCGGAGTCCAGGCCTCAAGCGACCGTTTCCTCATTGAGGTCGTTGACGACGACACCCTCAGGATCGAACGTCAGACCGGTAGTTGCTCCGGAAGCCTCGCCTTCTCATCTCCCTTCGAGTACAGGCGTTCCTGAAACCCGAAGTTCCCTCAGCCTGAGGAAGCCAGGCGTATCAACCTGTCGGCATCGACCGGCAGCAGGGCCTTCTCGGGGGGAGGCGGCTTGCCGCTGGCAATGAGGGTTACCGCCACCTGTCGGATCCGGTCGGGTCCAATGAAGCCCTGCATGCCCCGGTAGGTAACCGAGCGGGCATCTGCCACCCATAGCAGCCACGCCGTCAACAGCGGCACCTGCACGATCGAGGTGGCCTTCCTGCCCTTTGACTCGGCCGTGGCCACAATCGGTGGCCGCTTGGCTCCCCACGTTCGAAGATTCCGGAGGAATGCATCGCCGTCAACCTCTAGTTCGGCTGCGAGGGAACGCATCGAACCATCGGACTGGACGAAGCCGAGGGAGGTAGGGCTGAGGGCAGCAGCCCGGATGAGGCGTGACCAGCGCTCCTGAACGTCGGCGCCACGGAGTCCGAACACCCTGGCCGTCGTTGTCGGATCAGTGAACACGTCGACCACCGGTCTCCGGACGGATGAACCCAGCAGATCACCCCGGGAACAAGAGCCGAAGTCAACGGCTCCCCGGAGACGCCGAAGGCAATCGCTCCGATTTTGAGAGACGGGGATGTCAGGCACGCCACCGATCCTACGGGCGCTCATTGAAGCGGTCGAACACCCCACGTGTGACCCGGCCGCCAGGTCCCCCATGGCCTGACCACCTCGCGCTCAATAGTCTGTAGCCGTGAAGCAGCGACCATTGGCAACTGCCCTCTCGGGCCGAAACGACCTCGCCGTGGCAGGCCTGCTCGCCGTCCTCCTTATCTTCCTGTTCCTGAGCTCTGCATGGCTGGCCACCCACCAACTCCAGGGTGCTGTCGGGCGGAACGATGCGGTGCTGGCGGAACAGGTCGCGAAGACGGGAATCAGCCCTGACGGCTACAGCGCCGTATCCCGGACGGACGGCTCGAGCCGGGTGCTCGCCGGAGCAAGAGATGACCTGAAGCCCTGGCTGACATACGTGTCCGGCAGGGCGCTGGGCTGGCCTGCTGACTGGACAACCTCAAGAGATCCGAGAGGCGAGACCTGGTTACTGGCTCGCCACCTCTCTCCAGACGGGTCTGTCACCGTCACAGCGCGACCCACCGACGAGGCCTTCGCTTCCGTTCGCCCCATTACGGCTGCCGGGGTCCTGATGGCAGCCTTCAGCGCCGCCGGCGTCCTGCTTCTCTGGCGACGTCGTGACCGATCTCTCAGGAATCGGATGCGGTCCCTGATTGAAGCCGGTCAGGACCTCAGGTGGCGCAGCGACATTCGTGCATCCCACCTGGTGGCAGTGGCCAGAATGGCGCGCAGAGAAGACCACTTCGGCGAGTTGGCCCAGGCCCTCATCGGGGCCGAGGAACAGATCCGTGAACGGCTCAGCCGCCTGAACGCCCTTCTCGAAGCCAGCCGTTCCGTGGGGTCATCGCTGGTCGAACGATCTGTCCTATCACGGATCCTGGAACAGGTTCAGGAGGTGTTCGGGGTCGACAGGTGCGCTGTGGTGACCCTCGACGAACGCGCCGGCGTGTTTCGGATCGAAGCAAGCCGTGGAATGAGCGACGATTTCGTGGAGGACCTCCGGATCGACCCCCAGTCACCCAACTCGCCTTCGGCAAGGGCAATTCGCACCGGTGAACCCGTTCAGGTGACCGACACCCGTGCCGATCTCCTCTACACCGGTTTCAGGGAGCGTGCGGAAAGAGAGGGCTACCGGTATGTCCTCGTGGTTCCGCTGCAGACAATCCACGCCAGGCCCGCTGCCCTCCTCATCCAGAAGGCTGACCCCTACGTTGCCTCCTTCAGCGAAATGGAGTTGGCCACAGCATTTGGCCGCTACGTCTCAATGGCCATGGAGAACGCAGCCCTCTTCGCCCAGACTGACAAGCAGCTCGTCGAGGCGAGACGCCAACTGGAGGCCGTTGTCGGAAGCCTCGACGAAGGGCTGGTCCTGAGCGGCACTGAGGGCAACATCTACTACGCCAACTCGGCGGCGGCCATGATCGCCGGGATCTCAATGGAAGAGATCGTGGGTCAACACGAGGGCTCGGTGCTCTCCCACCTCGAGGCCAGGATCGTGCAATCCGGTCCAAAGGCCCACGATGCGCTGCCCTCTGACGATTCGGATTCTGGAAGGGAGGTTGTTGTCGACATGGGAAACGGCCGCGTCCGTGACCTGTGGATCACATGTTTCGAGGTGACCGATGAACACGGCGAGGAGATCGGACGTTGCCATCTGTGGAGAGACATCACCTCAGACAGGGAGTTGCATCGGGCCAAAGAGGCGCTGCTTGCAACCGTGTCACATGAGTTGAAGGCCCCGCTCGCCAACATCAAGGCCTATGCCAGCACGCTTCTGGCTGACGATGTCGCCTGGGATCCAGCCACGGAGCGCGAGTTCATCCAGGTCATCGACAGCGAAACCGACCGACTGACCAATCTCGTGGCCAACCTGCTCGACCTGTCGCGAATCGAGGGCGGAATGCTTGAACTGAATGCCAAGGAGGTGAACGTCAGCGACCTGCTCGATGAGACCGTGGCATCGTTTCCAGCCGATATCAGGTCGAGGGTCGAGGTGTCGCTCCCAGAGCAGACGGCGGTGCTCAGCGGCGACAGAATCCGTCTCGGAACTGTGCTCAGAAACCTGGTGGAGAACTCGGCCAGGTACGCGCCCGCATCCGCAATTCAGATCAACGTCGATTGCGCCGATGAGACCGTCGTGATCTCTGTGGTCGACAACGGGCCGGGGCTGCCACCGGGAACCGAGGAGTCCGTTTTCGACCGCTTTACACGACTGGAGGGACACCTCTCCCAGACCTCCGGTGGAGTCGGTCTGGGCTTGGCGATCTCGCGGGGCATCATTGAGGCGCACGGTGGGTCGATCGTGGCCAGCCGTCTCCCTGTCGGGGTCTCCTTTGATGTGCGGTTGCCGGCAGTGGAGAAGCTGACCGTCAGCCTCGGTAGGGACGCCTGAACATGCCGGGTGGACTTGTTCTCGTCGTCGATGACGAACAGCCAATGCGGGCCTTCATCGTCCGCAACCTCGAAGCACGTGGGTACGAGGCTGTGGGCGCCGCAACCGGCTTTGAGGCTCTGGCCCTGTTTCAACAACGTGAGCCGGACCTGGTGATCCTGGACCTGATGATGCCGTCCATGGACGGTCTTGAGACGTGTGAGCGGCTGAGAGAACGCTCAATCGTGCCCATTCTGGTGGTCACGGCACTTGGCGAGGAGCGCGACCGGGTGCGTGCACTGAACGCGGGAGCCGACGACTGCCTGGTCAAGCCGTTCGGCGTGGAGGAGTTGCTTGCCCGGGTGGGGGCGGTACTGCGTCGGGCTTCCTGGGCCGACGAGCGTTCCACCCGACCGGCGGTCACGTTCTTGGATGTAACCCTTGACCCCGAGGCGACAAGGGTTACCTTCAGGAACGAACCGATGAGGCTCACGAGCATCGAGTACCGCCTCTTGGACTTCTTCATGGCGAACCGCGGAAAGGTTCTTCCACACGAGGACCTCCTCCGAACGGTCTGGGGCCCCGACTACGGCGACGAGGCCGAATACCTACGCGTCTACGTTGGCCGACTCCGCAACAAGCTGGGTGATGACGCCAGAAACCCGACCTATCTGCATACCGAGCACGGCCTCGGATACCGGTTCGGCGAATAGCAGCGCCCCTGTTTCCCCCGAAAAGCTGTTTATGTTCTGTTTAGGAAGTTTCCCCGCCATTCATCCTCCTTTGATTCACAGGACCGCCGTTGACTGCTTGACTTGAGGTCTGCCACGTCCTGGCGCGACCAGCCTTGGGCGTATTCAGCTACCGGAGGGATACGAAGATGAATCGATGGTCAAAGAGGCTGGCTTTCCTGCTGGCATTCACGCTGATTGCGGGAGCCTGCGGCTCAGACGATGCCGCGGAGACGGCACCCGCCACCACGGTGGCAATGGTTGCTACGACTGCGGCTCCGGCTGCGGCTGCTACGACGGCTGCGCCTGTGACGGCTCCGCCTGCTGCTCCTGTGGAGGTTTCCACGGTTGGTGAGCATCTGGGTGATGGGTCTTTGG